>CAJUOI010000001.1:0-28217 GCA_910588615.1 uncultured Christensenellaceae bacterium
GAATATCGGCTCGTTGACGAGCATAACGATCCCCGAAACGTACAACGGCAAGCCTGTAACCGTCGTGGAGGGATATGCGTTCGATAAGAGCTATTCTCTGGTAAGCGTTTCGATACCGGATACGGTTAAGATTATTGAAACGAACACGGCGTTTAACTCATGTTATAAATTGCAGCGGGTAGATATCTACGCGGTCGACGGAAACACGAGCAGAACGTATTGGTCCGAGGAGGGGGTTATCTTTGCCTATAACGACGTTACGGCGGCGACGGAAATCGCGTACGTGCCGGCGGCGATGACGGGCGAATTCGTCATTCCGGACGGCGTTACGACGATCCCCATGAAGGCGTTTTCGGGCACGAAAATCACCTCGGTAACCATTCCCACGAGCGTTACGAGCATTGAAATGAACGCTTTCTATAATTGCAGGAATCTGTCGTCGGTAGAATTTACGGCGGGCGGCACGGGCGAATTGACGATTTCGGAGAAAGCGTTTAATTCCTGTATTGCGCTTACGAGCATTACGCTTCCTGCGCGCACGGGAAAATTCGAAACGAACACCTTCGACAGTTGTACTTCGCTGAAAGCCATTCATGTAGAGGCGGGCAATCAGTATTATTCGTCCGTAGACGGAATGCTTTGTTCGGCAGACGGGTCTGTACTCATCTATGCGCCCGCAGGCACGAGCGGCAGAATTACCGTTCCCGTAGGCGTTACGGCAATCGGCGACGGTGCGTTCTATAACAACATGAAACTGACGCAGGTAAATATCCCCGGTTATGTAACTTCGATCGGAGCAAGTGCGTTCTTCAACAATGCAAGCTTGAGGTCGATTGTATTCCAAGGCAACGCCGTAGAAGACTTGACGATCGGCGCATCGGCTTTTTCGGGGTGCCTGTCTTTGCGCACGGTTACGTTCGAGGAGACCTGCCGCGTTGCCGAAATCGGCGAAAAAGCGTTTTATATGTGTAGCGGATTCAGGGATCTGTCGTTCCCTGCAAGCCTGCATACGGTGAAAAACAATGCGTTCGAAGGTTGCACTTCGCTCAGAACGATTATATTTGCGGGCGGAGATTCCGAACTGACGTTCGGGTCGGGCGTGTTTAACCTGTGCGACGCGTTGACAAGCGTACGGCTTTCGAAAAATGTAAAAGCATTTAATTTAGGCGTTTTCTCGGGCTGTACATATCTGGACACGATCACCGTAGACCCCGAAAATTCCAATTTTTCGGATGATAACGGTATTCTCTACAATCGCGACAGAACGGAATTATTGTTCTATCCCAGAGTACGTTCGAAAGATATCGTCTTTGCCGATAAGATCGAGGTTATCGGTAACGGCATCTTCGAGGGGTACGAAGAGGTTACGAGCGTTACGATTCCCGCGAGCGTAACGAAAATCGGAGAAAACGCGTTTAAAGGCTGCAAGTTTTTAGCGACGTTGAACTTCGAGGCGGGCTCGAAGCTGGAAATTATCGGCGATTCCGCATTTGCAAGCACAGGCTTAACTTACGGTGCGGCGCTGGAAAATCGGGAGCTTGCAATTCCGGCAAGCGTAAAGAAAATCGGCGATTCGGCGTTTGCCATGGGCTCTACCAACAAACTCAACGGAACGCTTAGTTTCGGCGACGGCAGCGTGTTGGAGGAGATCGGAGAAAAGGCGTTTTATTACTGTAATTTCACGGGCACGATTACCGTTCCTGCAACCGTAAAGAAGCTTGGAACTTCCGCGTTCAGCGGGTGTAAAAGCGTAGAGCACGTTGTGTTTGCCGAGGGTAGCTACATGACGGGCGAGGATTGGGGAACGCAGGTATTCTCGCGTTGCGAGAATTTGCTTGATATCGTTTTGCCCCAAGGGATGACGGTTTTGAAGCAGGCTACCTTCAGCGGCAACTACAAAATGGCGGCGCCGAAGCTGCCCGACACGCTGGTAACGATTGGCGATACGGTATTCAGTCAAGTGGGCGGTTTCACGGAATTTACGGTGCCGGCGAGCGTAAAGACGATTGGTAAAAGCGCGTTTGCCGGAGGCGGAACCGCAGCGGTCGCATCTCACCTTAAAGTGATGCGCTTCGAAGAAGGCTCTTTGTTGGAATCCATCGGCAGTCTTGCGTTTTCTCATTGTGTTGAATTTACGACAATTAATCTTGGGGCTAATGTCAAGAGCATTGCGTCGGATGCGTTTAGGAGTACGGCATTCACGTCGTTTACGGTTGCCGAAGAGAATCAAACTTTTAAAACTATTGACAATATTCTGTACAGTAAGGACGGAAAGAAACTGATTTTCGCTCCTACGACGATTCAGAACGTTATTATTCCGGGGGAAGTTACCGAAATTGCAGATTATGCATTCGGCTCCCTTGGAACAGGAGCGGTTTCACCTAAGACCACGCAATTGCGCACCGTTACCTTTGAGGCGGGTACGGAGAACTTAAAAATCGGCGCGGTAGGAACCAATTCGTACGCATTCCAGAATTGTACTTATCTCGAAACGATTACGATTCCCGCGCGTACGGTTTCTATCGGAAGAAATGCGTTTGTCGGGTGTACGGGGTTAACATCCGTCCTGTTCGAAGGCGTAAAGACGGCGGCAAGCGGCGAGGCGACGGCGGAAGGAGACGATGAGACGGAGGCGACGGCGGAGCCGTCCCGTTTAACAACGATTGACAACTTGGCATTTTCCAAATGTTCCGCTCTTTCCTCGTTCGTCATTCCCAAGAGCGTTACGAAGATCGGCGAGAAAATTTTCTCCGGTTGCACCGGCTTGAAGTCGATTGCATTCGAGGAGGGAACGGCTATTGAGGACATCGGCACGGGATTCGCGGGTATATCTAAGGTAACGTCGAAGGAAGCGGCTATCGTGCTAACGGTTCCCAACACAGTTAAAACGTTGACGAAGGGCGCGTTCCAGAGCTCCTCGAACATCAAAGAGGTTATTTTTGAAAGCGACTGTAAAATTACGGCGATTCCGACCTTGGCATTCTGCGATTCGGGTATTACGAAAATCCATATTCCGAAGAGCGTTCAGGCAATCGAAGGGCCGAAAGCATTCGGTACGTGTAAGCAGCTGACGGAGATTACGTTCGAAGAAAACAGCGCGTTACAGTCTATCGGCACTACGGCTTTCGTGAATTGTACGGAACTCTTGAGCGTAACTGAAATACCGAACAGTGTAAAAACGATTGCTTCGTCTTTTATGGGTTGCGCGAAATTACAGACGGTTACGTTCGAAAGCTGCACGGAAAGTAATCTGGAATCTTTGGGCGACAGCGCGTTCTCCGGCGCGTTTAAGACAAGCGCAAACCCCGTCGAGTTAAAGCTTCCCGTCGGGTTAAAACAACTCGGCAAAGAGGTCTTTAAATCGGCGGTAAAGTTAAAATCGGTGGATTTCGGCGCCAATAAATTGCTGAAAGAGTTTGGTGGGAGCGCCTTTGACGGTTGCACCAATTTGGAAAAAATCGTATTTCCGAAGTCGTTTACGGGCTTCTCGGGGACGAACTGTTTCAGAGGCTGCACGAAGTTTACGACGGCAGAGGTTTCGGAAAGCTTAAGCGCGGAAGCGGGCATTACCGTTACGGATAACGTTATTTACCGCGACGGTTTGCTGGTGCTCTATCCGTTAGGCAAAGCCGACGCATCGTTTACGATTCCCGCAAACGTTACGGCAATCGGACACAGCGCGTTCTTCGGCGCGATCAACCTCACTTCGCTTACAATTCCCTCCGCTGTGGAAACGATCGGCGACTATGCGTTTGCATATTGTACGGGAATCAAGTCGGTAACCTTTGCCGACGGGGATTCGGCGCTTACGATTGGCGAACGGGCGTTCTATTACTGCACAGGTATCAATACGGCAATCAGCTTCCCGAGCCGTGTTTCCGCTATTAAGAAGGAAGCCTTTGCGGGAGGAAGCAAAGCTGCGGAGCAAATGCACGTTCCGTCGGTAACGTTTAAAGAAAATTGCAGGTTAACGACGCTGGCAAACGCTTTATTTAACAATAACGTAGATTTGGCGGCGGTCAACAACGTCCCTAAGGGTGTAACGGCAATCGAAGCAAACGCGTTCGCTAACTGCGAAAAGCTTCAAACCTTTACCTTTGAAGACGGAAGCTTATTGGATTCGATTGCGGGTTCGGCATTCAGCGGTGCGTTTAAGACTTGCGAGGCAGAAGCGTCGATTGCGCTTCCCGCATCGCTGACTTCGCTCGGCGACAGCGTGTTTAAGGGCGCGACGAAGCTTACGAGCGTTTCTTTTGGGAAGAACAGTCGCCTGACGCAATTGGGCAAAACGGTATTTGAGAACAGCGGCATTAAAGAAATCGTAATTCCGAGCAACGTCGGGAATATGGGAATATCTACGTTTTTAAATTGCGCCTCTCTGGAATCGGTAACGTTCGAGGACGGAAGCGCTTTGACTGCCATCGGAAATCAGACGTTTAAAAATTGCGGAAACTTGGTTTCGATCGATTTTGGAGAGGACAGTAAGATTGAAACGTTCGGAACCGACGTGTTCTACGATTGCGTCAAATTGAAAGAAGTCCGTTTACCGGAAAGCGTTACGGCGCTCGGGAATAAAGTTTTTATGAACTGCAGCGAGCTCACAAAGGTCGATATTTTCGACAAGCTCGTTACGATTGGGGACGATGCGTTTAAGGGTTGCGGAAAGCTTTCGGAAATTTCCCTGCCGGCATCGCTTGAAGCGTTGGGTGCAAACGTGTTTATGGGATGCGACTCGTTAACTTCTTTCCATATCTCGGATGCGTGTATGGAATACGTTATGGTGGACGGAATACTTTATAATGCGGACTTGTCGGTGATGGTGTATCTGCCTCTCGGTATTTCGGGCGAAATTACCATACCCGATACGGTGATGGAAATTACCGACGGCGCCTTTTCGGGTACTGCGGTTACGAAGGTAACAATGCCTTACACGGTTATGAAGGTCGGTGTGTCACTCTTTCAGGATTGTAAAGAGTTGACGGAGGTTGTGTTGCACAGCCGTATTCAGTCTATCGACGCCAACGCATTTAAAGGCTGTGAAAAATTGCAGTCGATCACCATTCCAGGGTCGGTTTCGATGATCGATACAAGCGCCTTCGAGGGCTGTACGAGTTTGAGGAAAGTTATTTTCGAAGAGGGCAGGGAAGCGATGCGGTTTGGAAACGCCGCATTCAAGAACTGCGTTTCTCTCGAATCGATTGAAATTCCCGCACGCGTCAGGTCGAGCGGTTCTAACTTCGGAATCGGCGACAGCTGCTTCGAAGGATGCGAAAAGCTCGCTACCGTTGAATTCGAAGCAGACGAGCAGGAATTATTCTCAGGCGCCTTGCCGCTTGGAGCTTCGGCGTTCAAGGGTTGTGTTGCACTCACGGAAATTACGATGCCTAAGCAGGTACAAGATTTCCTTATTGCTTTAACCTATTTCAACGCAGTCGGCAACAGCTGTTTCGAAGGTTGCACAAAGCTTCAATCGGTTACCTTCCTTGCGGCAGAACAGGGAATCGCTGTCAGCTTCGGTACCAACGCGTTTAAAGGATGCGAAAAGCTGGCGCAGCTGAATTTCTCGGAGAAAGCCAAAGAATTCGGCGCAAATGCTTTCGACGGGTGTACCTCGCTTGCGCAAATTACGCTTCCCGCAACGGTTACGACGTTGGGCGCAAACGTGTTCAGCGGGTGGACGGCGACGCAAACCGTTACCATGAGCATTGCGGAAAGTGCGGTTCCGAGCACTTGGGATGTGAATTGGCGTACGGGCTGCGAAGCGAATATCGTTTGGGCTACGGCGTAATCAAGCGGAACGCGTAAAAAACGAATTAAGCGGGATATCTTCGGATATCCCGTTTTTCCGTAGAGGAATGCGGGGTTTCGCAGGCTTCAAGCAAGATATTTCTGTTTGAATAAGATCCGAAAACCTTATGGAATAGAAAAACACAGCCGAAGGAATATTTTCGGCTGCGTTTTTTGGTGTTGCGACGGGTTTTTCACTCGGAATTACAAATGAATTAAAAACCTTTGCTACTTTTAGGAACAACAAGCCTACTCCGTATTTGGCGGCGAAAAATGAACGCCTTGATAAAAAACAAATACTTTGGGCGTTCTTCGTTTTGCGGTCGGTTGTCGCGCGGACTGATTTGCGGGTCGGCTGATTTTTCTACTTGTTTAATAGGTCGTTGTAAAGAGGACAGATATTGAGGAGTGTAATTTATGAAAAAAAGTACGAAGGGCGTTAGTATTATCAGCCGTGAAGCGGCGGAAGAAAGACGCCAATTTTATATGAAGAAAAAAGAGTATTGGGAAAAGTTTGAACAAAAAGCAGGACTGCATATAGCCGTTAAAAATTTGCTGTTCAAAATGCAGGAGGAAAGTAAAGAATTTTTAATGGTGCCGCGATTGTTAGGAGTGTTCTTTTTGCTCTACTTGAACAAATTCCACCCCAGCCAACAAAATATGCAACGCGCATTAAATACTACTCGCGTTTTTGCGTTGCTTGTACACCAATTTCAAAAATCGATTAATAAGTTCAATATGAAGACATCGTTTTTTGTTTCTCCGAGCATTTGGGAAAAGTGGTTAATAGGGCGCAAAGCAAAAGAAAGCGGTATTGAAATCTTAAAGAAGATGGGCGTGCTTATTTCTTATCGTTATAATCGCAAGAAAAAAATGTCTATCGAAGAACCTCGATTTGTTATTATGTATCAGTTTAATCTGCAAAAAGTAAAATGGTTGTATGACTGTGTTAGAATGGTTGCTATACGTGATGAGGCTAAACAGGTTGACCGTTAAGAGGAAAAAACAAATGATTATAGTTATGACGACATCATGGACGATCTTGAAATAAGTGGAGAAAGAGGCGAGGATGAAGATTTATTGTAGTTTGTACCTCTTGACATAGAAGTGAGAAAAATCTCTTAATCTTGAAGCAAAAGGGAGTAGCCGTTTGTTCGGCTACTCCCTTGGGTTTTAGGTCGCCTGTGCCCATTTTTTTCGACACACCGCGTTACAGTTTGTCCTCATTACATATATAGTTCGTAACGTTATTCTTTGTTCCTTTCTTTCTCATAAAAAATATGCACCTCCATTAGTTTGTCTAACTTTTGGGGTGCATTTCAAATACCGAAGACGGCTTTTTTATGGACAATTTTACTGTTTTTAAATGATTATATTGACAAGAAAAAGCTCTGTTATTAAACTATTTTTGTGGTTAAAAACAAACATTTTACGATAATTAATTACATTTAAATCGTAAACGTGAAAATTAAAATCAAACAATCGAAACTATGATCGAACAACGAAAACGGGAGATTTTTTTATGAACAATGCAAGGAAAGTCGCATTAACGAAGTACGGAGTCGAATTAAACGGAACATACGAAGTGCTTTTATGCGGCTCTCTCTTTTATTTCCGTCTGCCCAGAGCGGTGTGGAAGGATCGCATCGAAAAGTTAAAACGCGCGGGGTATAACTGCGTAGATGTATATTTTCCCTGGAACTATCATGAGCGCGAGGATGGTTCGTTCGATTTTACGGGCGAGCGCGACGTGCGCTGTTTTCTCGAAGAGTTAAAAGCGGCGGGTATTTACGTGATCGCGCGCCCCGGCCCTTATATCTGTTCGGAGTGGAACGGCGGGGCGCTTCCCGCGCGCCTGCTCGAATCGGGAAAACCGATCCGTTGCGACGATCCCGCTTTCCTTGCCGAAACCCAAAAGTGGTATCGGGCGGTTTTAAAAGAGATCGCGCCGTTTACCTATCCGTGCGGGGGGAGCGTAATTCTTTTGCAAATCGAGAACGAGCTGGACTTTTTCGATTGTCCCGCCCCCGAGGCATACATAGGCAAGCTCTATGAAATCGCACGCGAAACGATAGGCGATATCCCCGCGTTCTGCTGTGCGGGTCAGTTCGACGTGACGCGCGCGGGCGGATTTGCAAACGGTCTCAACGCCACGCTCAACTGCTATCCCGACAGCTTCGACGCCGCGTTCGATAAGGAGTTACACGCCTACGGGCTGCGGTTCGCCGAGCTCGGTAAGCCTTTGCTCGTTTCGGAAACCAACCGCGATCATTTCCTGCTGCGCAGGGAGCTTTCGTGCGGGGCGAAGCTGTTGGGCGCGTACAATCAGGTCGCGGGCGTTAATTTCGAATACTATCAAGCCGTGAACAACTGGGGCTCGCCCGACGCGCTTCTTGCAACGCTCTACGATTTCTGGTCGCTCATCGACGTTGCGGGAAATTACCGCGAGGAAGCGCTCGAAGCCGTTTTGTTTTCGGCGTTTTTAAAGACGGCGGGGCAGGCTCTCTCCCGCGCTCTTCCGAGCAAAGAGAGCGTCGTACCCGATTGTTGTTCGTTTACGACAACGGAAGAGGGCTTGCGCGTTCTGGAATTTGAAGGCGGCGGCGCGGCGGTCTGCGCGCCCAACTTTTCGGAAACGGGTAAAATTCGATTTGCTTATCGCGGCAGGTCGGTCGAGGCGGAGGTTCCGTTCGGTCGCGCGCCGTTCTTCCTGTTCGATTACGATTTATCGCCGATAGGAATTCCCGCCCGTATCACGCGCGCCACGGCGGAACCGATTCGCGCGGCGGCAAACGAGATCGTATTTTATGCGGAAGGGGATAAACCGCTTGCGGGGCTCGATTTCGGCGGCGGGGAAGAGCTGTTCGAAAAGGACGGCGTTTCGCACGGCGTTGCCGTTCGTTTCGTAAACAGAGCGCAGGCGATCGCCCTGCTCACAAAGGACGCACCGATCGAAATAAAAGAATATTCCGAAAGACCGATAACGGGCTTTTATCGCGCCGAGCTTCCTCAAATGCGAAATCTTCCCGTAACGGTAAATACGAATTTCGGCGAACTGCATATCAACGAAGGGGCGGCGGAATATACCTTGCAGCTCCCCGTCGGGCAAGAACTGTTCGCGGAACACCCTTGCGACCTCATAAAGGTAGAAGCGGAGGGCTTGAACGGGGATATGTATTACGCGGACGGCAGAGATATCGTGTTGCCCGCTTCCAAAGACGGCGCGTATAAAGTGACGGCGGAGAAATGGGGACACAGCAATTTCGACGATTCGCAGTCGCCCGCGCTTCGCATTTCCTGCAAAAAGGGCGTAACCTCGTTCGGCGCGGTTACGAAAAAACAGATCGTACAGCGGTGCGACTTCGAGCTTTTAGACGAATATGGTACGGATACACTTCAAGAAACGAAGCGTTTCCCCGTGCGTTTGGGCGTGGACAAATGGAATTCCACAAGAAAGCCCGTGATTTGCGCCTACTCCTTCCCCGTAACGCGGGAGAGCGAGCGACTGATTCTGAAAACGACCGAAAAGACCGACGTCGCCGTTTATCTCGACGGCGCGATTCTGGGCGAGTGCGATTTCGCAACGTTCGAATTGACGAAATATATCAAACGGGGCGAAACCCGCCGCGTTACGCTTGTTTATCGCAAACGCGTCTGGACGCAGGACGTGGAAAAAATTACCGTTCTGCATATCAACGTCATCGTGCCCGTAAAAATCCGCGCGCTCACGAACGCCGAAACGATTTGCATTTCGGGCAGGGGAGAGGGCGTAACGCTTCCCTTGTCTGTGCAAAAACACGCGGCGCTGTGTGTTCGTATCGACGAAGAGAAAGAGGGACGTATTTTATTCGAGGGAAAGAACGTGAAGCTCACGTGCGTCGTCGGCGGCAGAGTCGTGGGCAGGCTGATCGTAAATTGGGATCACGCGCCTGCGTTGCACGGCGGGGAATTCCCCGAGCTGTATTGGTGTCACGCATGGAAGGGCGAGCTGTTCATCTATGCGGAAGCACTGGGCGAGGGCGCCTGTCTGACGGGTGCAAAGTTCCTTTCGGCGTAAGGCTGTGACGGGGAAACCCGTAAGAATATAATAAAAAATAAAAATGAAAAATTTCAGGAGGAAAAGTATGAGAGCAAAAAAGGCAGTGGCAGTGGCGGCGGCAGCTTTGATGGCGGCGTCGGCGGTAGGAGCGCTTGCGGGGTGCGGCGGAGATCCCGAGCATACGATCGAAATACTCTTGCTTGCCAACAACAACGAAACGGCGTTTTACCGCGAATATTTTAAGGAAATGGAAGAAACGCTGTTGGAAGAAACGGGCGTAAAGTACAAGATCAATTTCCGCGGTCAACAGGAAGGTCCTTATAAGGATCAGTTGGGATCGGCGGTTCAGCGCGATTCTCTGCCCGATATCTTCTACCTTCGCCCCAACGAAATTCTGCAATATAAGGATAAGATCGCCAATTTGCAAAGCTATGCGGACGGCGCGGGCGCGGAATATGCGGATTTAAGCGACGTTCACGAAACCGCGCTCAACATGTATCGCTTCAATCCCCAAACGGGCACGCTCGGCAATCCCGAGGACGATTTATATGCGTTCCCCAAGGATTTGAGCTCGCAACAGCTCGGTTACAACAGAAAGCAAGTCGAAAAATACCAAACGTACATCAAGGAGGCGGGTCTTAAACTTCCTTGGGAAATGGATTGGGAAACCGAAACCTATACCTGGAACGAATATCTTACGATGTGCAAGACGATAGCGGATCACGCGGAATCGGGCACTTATGCCGCCTGCGACGTTCCCTCGATCGAAATTCTCGCTCATTCGTTCGGCGGGGAGCTTATCGATCTTTCGGAAGGAAGAACGAACGGGAAAATAAACAGTCTTACGGAAGGCGCGGTTCAACAGGCAATCGAATATCAGGCAAGACTGATCGATTGCGGCGCGGCGGATTATAAGAGGGCTACTTATTCCAATTTCAGCGCGGGCAGAGTTTGCTTCTACGGACTCGTGGGCTCGTGGGAAATCGGCGAATACAACAATAACCCCAGTCTCGGAAAAGGTAACTGGGAGGTTATGCCCTGGCCCACGGTCGACGGCGGCACGGAATGGGCGGGCACCATTACCTCGGCGGGCTACGTTGTTTCCAAAAAATGCGCCTCGATGGCAAAGGGCGACATTGCAAAGCGCATCGCGATCTCCTTCATGTCCAGCTATACGCAGAATAAACTCGTAAGAGATTCGCAAATTTCCCTTCCGCTCCTGAAAAGCTGGGAGGAGGATTATAAGAGCTCCGAGAACGATTCCGTTTATTCGCCTGCTTCCCGCGGCGTTTATCTCGACGTAATCAGCGGCAAGCACGGCTTCTTCCCCGCGGAATATTCCACGTACGACAGCGTATGGATCGATCAATTCAACACCCCGCTCGAAGTTATGTGGAACGAAGGCAAGGGCAAAGCGCTTGCTAAATACAATTCTACCGATTGGGCGGCAACGCAGAGCACCATGCAGCAATATTACGACCGTACGAAAAATAATTAAAGGAGCAGGGTATGGAAGCGAATCACGTTGAAAATGCAGGGAACGCGGAAAACGTAAGTTCCGTACCGAGCGTTCCCGTCGTCGAAGCAGGAAATAAGACCAAAAAACCCATGGGTATGGGCGCGAGCTTAAAGCGAACCGAAAATATTCTCGGCTGGGTGTATATTTCACCCATGGTGATCGGGCTTTTGGTATTTACCGCAATTCCGATCATCATGTCGATTATGGCAATGTTCTACCAGTGGGATAAATCGCTGCTTTTATTCGAGTCGAAGTTTGTCGGCTTCGATAACATCAAGTCGATTTTCGGCGGGCTGGATTCGGCCACGTATTGGAAGGCGTTCGGCAACACCTGGAAGTTTGCGCTTCAACTTCCGTTGGGCATGATCATCGGGCTGTTTCTTGCCCTTGCCATGAACCGCGATATGAAAGGGGTGCAGGCGTTCCGCGTCATCTATTACATCCCGGGCGTCATGAGCGTCGTTGCCGTTACGATCGTATGGCAGAACATGTTTAACCTCGATGGCTACATAAACGCACTGCTCGGTTCGAACATGGATTGGCTGAAAGACGATTTCGGCATTACCTTCGTCGTCAACCTTCTGCTCATCTGGAAGGGCGTAGGCTATACAACGCTTATGTTTATCGCCGGTTTGCAATCGGTATCCACCGATCAGATCGAAGCGGCGAAGATTGACGGGGCGAACAGCTGGACGATTTTAATTAAAATCACGTTGCCCGCGCTCTATCCCATCATCTTTTATCTGTTCGTAACGGGCTTGATGGGCGCGATGCAGATCTTTAACGAACCGTTTATTCTTGCCAAATACGGCATCGATAACAACGCCATGACGACGGTTTCGTTCGTAAACTACTACTTCAATCAGCCGGGCGGATTAGGGCTTGCGTCCGTAGGCGCCTGGGTGCTTGCGATCATCATCTTTATTCTTACGGCAATTCAGATGCTTGTCGATAAAAAAATGAGGGGGGATTATTGATCATGGAAAATCAAGAAGCTTTGCGTCAAACGAATATTCCCCAAGTTCAACCGATGAGCGAAAAGAACAAGCATATAAACCGCAGAAAGCTGATTATGAATATCGTTGTAACGGTATTGCTTTCGCTCGGTTCGGTGATCATGCTCTTCCCGTTCCTGTGGATGTTGCTCGCCACCTTAAAGCCGGGCTACGAAATTTACAGCGGCGATCTGTTCCCGCACGAGTGGACGTTTGCGGGATATAAGGAAATGTGGACAGAATGCGGCTATATGATGGAGGGCGGCATCATCCGCGGCTTTGTCAACAGCATTGTAACGACCGTCCCCGTCGTGTTGGTGCAGATTATTGTTTCGGCGTTTGCCGCTTATGCGTTTGCAAAGCTGAACTTCGTGGGAAAGAACGTTATGTTCCTTATCTTCCTCGGCACGATGGCGATTCCCTTTGCGGTAATCATGTTGCCGCAGGCTTGGTTATACGGTCGTATGGGGCTTACGAACGGGCCGCTTGCCGTAATCATTCCCAAATTCTTCGGATCGATCGGTACGGTGTTCTTTCTCCGTCAGTTCCTGTTTGGAATTCCCGACAGTATTTCGGAGGCGGCGCGTCTTGACGGCGCAGGCTATACGCGGACGTTTATTTCGATTATTCTTCCGCTCATCATGCCCGCGCTCGCAACGCAGGGGATCCTGTCGTTCATCGGAAACTGGAACGACTTCCTCGGTCCCATGCTCTTCATCGGCGACGTGAACTGGAAAACGCTTCCCTTGCTCGTAAACGACTTGAACGGCGCGGGCGGACAAATGGAGTACGTGCCCCGCGCATTGGCGGCTTCGCTCGTATCGCTCGTTCCCATCGTTATCGTGTTTGCGGCATTCCAGAAGAAGATTATCGGTTCCATCGTGTTCTCGGCAGTAAAAGGTTAATGCAATCGTCCGCCGGCGGGTTTCCGCCGGCGGTGCGGCACATAATGCGGAGATATCCGCAGCAAGCTAATATTCGATAAGTAAATGATAAGAGGAGAAAATAAATGCGAAAAAAGTTTATGAAATGGAAGAGGGCCACGGCGATCGCCACGGGCGTCATGCTCGTTGCGGCGTCGACGGCGGGCGGTATCGCCTCGCTTCCCTCGTGGGCGGCGTCGTACGGCAACGAATATAATCTCGACGTTGCGAACGCGTTTCAGGAGTTTGACGGGTGGGGGCTTTCTCTTTCCTGGTGGGCTACCGAAATCGGCGACTGGACGAGACAGGGCTCGAGCGGAATGCAGAAGCGCGAGGAGGTAATGGAGGCGATCTACGGCAACAGCGGATTGAACCTCAACATTGCCCGTTACAACGTGGGCGGCGGAGACGATCCCTCGCACACGCACATGACAGACGACAGAAACACGCCCGGTTGGCGCGGCGCGACCAAATCGACCGCCACCGACCCGAGCGGCAACGAGTATACGACCTATACGGCAAACGAAAATTATTACTTTACGGAGAGCGACGGCAGCACAATCGATTGGCAGAACACGCCCGATTGGCGGCAGCTGTGGGTGCTCGATTGGATTCAGTCCAACCGCGACGACGTGCTCACCGAGTACTATTCCAACTCGCCTCCCTATTGGATGACGAATTCGGGGTGCACCTCGGGCGGCGTGAAAACGGACAGTGATTTAAAGGATAATTTGTACGGCAGCGACAAATACGGCAACACAGACCGCGGACTTCCCAACGAGAACCTACCCGAGGGGAATAATCAGCTGTTCGTAGAGTACCTGTTGGACGTGTACGAATATCTCACGTCGCAGGGTTTTACGTTCGAGAACATTCAGCCATTTAACGAGTCGAGCTCCAACTATTGGTATTGGGGCGCGAACGGCGACCAAGAGGGCTGCCACTTCTCCGCGCAGCAGCAGATCGAAATTCTGCACCTGCTCGATTTGGAGATGCAAAAGCGCGGTATTGACGCCGCATACAACTTCGGCGACGAGACGAATACGGGCTATGCGACCGATCAATACAAACGTGCGAGACGGGAAACGACGAGCGACGGCACGAGCGGCATAGACGTCGTGAACGGCGCAAGCAGACTGACCTATCACATTTATTCGTACGATATCAACGGCGCGCAGCAAATGTACCGCAACGCGCATCAAAACGGACAGGAGATCTACATGTCCGAAATCTGCTTTACCGAAGGCTCCGAGTACAATCCCGACGCAATGGATACGGGCTTTAAATATACGCAGAGCATTCTCGATACCGTGAAGTACGGCGGCGTGGACGCGTACGTGTTCTGGCAGGGCGTCGAGGACATGGTCGGGCAGATCAAGAGCGGTACCAACTACGGTCTTATCCAGGGCGTTTACTATACGCAGGCGGAAGCCGAGGCGCAGGGCACCGACCTTGCGGCAATGGGGCTTAACTATCAGGACTTCGTGCTCTCCAAGGCGTACTACATGAGCGGTCAGTATACGAAGTATATCAATCAAGGATATACGATCGTAGATATCGACGACGACGGTTCGATGGCGGCGATCTCTCCCGACGGAAATACGCTCGTCGTGATCAAGCAGAATAAAAACAGCGACGCCGATTCGTTCAAACTGAATCTGGGCGGATTCAAGGCAAGCTCGGTGGAGAAAATTTACACCGATAAAACGCACAACTGGGCGAAGGAAGCCGTTTCTACCGACGGCGATTCGTTGATCGACACGGTGGGCGGATCTTCCGTTACCACGTATGTGATTCACGGTTCGCGCACGGGCAGAGCGGGATATTTTATCGACGACTCGTGGGCGACCGAAATGAAAACGGTTGCGGATATCGAAGCGAAGCTTACAGAACTCGGCGAAACGGAGCAATTCTATGCAACCTATTCGATCGACGCTCATGATTGCAGTAAAAACAGCCATTTCGGCTCGTCTTATACCAATCAAGAAAAGTACATGGCGTTCCGCTTCAAGGGCACGGGTTTCGCGCTCACTTTCCCGCAGAAGAGCGATTCCGGCGAGATCGCAATTTGGATTGACAAGCCGCTCGCCGAAGCGGAAACCGCAAGCGTGAATTTAAAGTCCGATACCGCCGTTTATAAGGGAATCGTATATTCTACGGAGGAGCTTGCGGACGGTTGGCATACCGTATACGTAAAATCGATTGCGGGTAAATACGTCAACTTCGACGGTGCGTTTATCTATACGGCGAAGGACGCGGCGGTAAGCAATAAAGCGCTGAATCTTTTAAATGTGGCAGGGTTGGACGGTCGGGTGAAGTTCGACTACATTGCAGAGGGCTACGACGGCTACGAAATCTTTGCGGAAACGCGCGTTTCGGGCGGCGACTGGGTGCGCGGAGAAACCGCTTTAACGGGCGGCAACGCAACCGTTTCGGTGAACGGCGACCGCGCGCAGCTCCGTCTGGTAGCGGTAAAGGACGACGAGGCGATATATTCGCCCGTTCAGGTTGCGGATATCTTAACGTCGACCGACGGCGTGCTCTATTTCGTTGACAGCGGCACGTCGGCTACCGCTTCGTTGAGTACAGGCGCGGTGTTGGGCGAGTTGCAGAGCGCTTCCGATATGAAGTTCGGTGTTGATCCCTTCTCGGGCGTGAGCTGGGGGTACACAAACACATTAAAGAGCGGCGTAACGACGGCGGGCTATTACGGCTCGGACGAAGCGATGACCTCGATGATGGCGCTCGAAAACGTGAACGAAAAGTCGCTCGAATATCAATTCACGATTCCCGCGGCGGGCACCTATAAGGTTGCGCTCGGCTTCTTCGGCGGCGGCAGCAGCTGGGGGTCGAGAGCTGCGGATATCACCGTAAACAAGCAAACAAAGAGCATTACGCTCAACGAGCAGACTTATACGGCGGAATCCTTCACGGTGACAACTACGCAGGCGAACGAGAGTCTCACCGTTTCGGTAACGAATAATTCGGGCAATACCTTTCTTTCGCTCATTGCGATTACGGAAGAGGGCGTAAAACTTCCGCTGTATACTTCCGCCGCGTCCAACTACAATACGCAGACGGCGGCGCGTGCGGGCGAAATATACGTCGGCGCCGACTTGATGAACGAAGTGAAAAAGGCAAGCTTCACGGCTTATTTCAGCGACGGCACGCAGAAGGAATACGGCGCGACCGATACGGGCGTTTCTTATACCGTGCAAACGGGCAAAATCGTGGCGGGCGGCGAAATTGCGGCGACTTTGACCGCGCAAGAAATTCCCGATGTTGCGGCGCAGGTGAAATTTACCTGGATGCAGGAGGGCGCGGAACAGCTCTATTATAATATCGACATCGGTTTCACGGGTACGGGCACGCCTCCCGACGATACCGCGGGACTAATCGGCAGCAAACAGTCTACCACGCATGACAGAACGTACGGCGCGGACACCTCCAAGGGGACGAGTTGGGGTTATGTCGGCGACAGAGACGACGTGAACTGGCGCGACAACGGATCGAACGAATGGTCGATCCGCGAGGAAAAAGGTGCGGGAAAGAACGGAACGCTCACCTATAAGATGACGGGCTTCCAGCCGCACGAATCGTTGAAAATGATGACGGGCGGCCATTGCGGCGATAACTGGGGCGGACGCGTTTACACGGTAAACTGCAACGGTACGGCAGTCGGCGAAATCGAACTCAAAAACGGTCAGCGCACGTATGAAACCTTTACCGAAGGCGTAGCGGCCGACGAAAACGGCGAGCTTACGGTAACGTTCGTGAAAAAATCGGGCGACAATCCGCAGGTAGGCTATATCAAAGTATGGTCGACGGGCGCGAATCTGCCCAAGGATGCGGCGATCGCTTCGGATAAGACGACCGTCTCGCGCGAGGATACGATTACGCTGCGCAATCTGAACACGGCGGCTACCGTTTACGTGCTCGACGAAAACGACGCCGTTCTGGGCAGCTTCAAGCCGACGGGCGCAACCGCTTCCGTTCGGGTGAGCGATTATCTGCCCGCAAACTCTTATGAATTGCACTTCGTGCAGGCAACGGCGAACGTAACCAACGTTTCGAACGAATTGGTGGTGGACGTTCCCGATGTCGACTTTACGATGGATACGGAATGGATCGAGGGCGGCAGAGCCATGGCGATTCTGTTTAAACCGCACGCGGCGCACGGCGTTACATCGCTTACGATTACCGCGCCCGACGGCGCAACGTCGCCGCTCACCGAAGGATTCTTCTACCGTGCAAAGCTGAACGGCGAATATACGGTAAAGCTCGTTTCGAACGGCGCGACCGTTGTAAAAACGATCACGGTCGAAAACATCGATTTAGTCAATCTCGAAAAAACGTATTCCACGCAGACATGGACGAGCGAAAACGTAACGCTTACGCTTACGCCGCATGCCACGAGCGGAATCGCCGCGGTTGAGGTGAACGGCGCGCCCGTTACGCTCAATCAGGGCACGTATGTGATCGAGGCAACCGAGAACGGACAGTACGAGGTGGTAATCGAAACGCTTGCGGGATTCCGCTACGAAGAAACGGTTTCCGTTACGAATATCGATAAATCCCAGCCCGCTGTAACGCTGGGCATCGACTTCGCCGCGGCGGGCGGACTTACGCTCGATTACGAGGCGGTATCCGCTTCGGGTGGTAAGCTGTATATCTCCGTCGACGGCGGCGCAAAACAGGAGGTTACGGAAAGCGAGGCAATCTCGCTCGACCGCGAGGGTAAATACGAAATTTCTTTTACGAGCGGCACGGGCGTTCAAACGGCTACGCAGACCTACTACGTAACGTACGGCGCGGAAAAATCGCAGCTTGCTTCGGTTACGATCGGCGCGGACGGCACGGTTACCGTTACGGAAAAAGCGCGCGCGGTTCCCCAAGCCAAACTTTACAGAGCGGGCGAGAGCACGGCGATCGCTTCGATGAAAACCGAAAAGGCGGGCAAGTACTATCTTGAAATCGAGAGCGGGAACGAGAAAGAAATTATCGTATTCAGCATAGCTGCGCCGAGTGCGGACATTATCGATAACACGAAGCCCGCGCCTTCGGGCAACGGCGGCTCGAACAGCGGCGTTATGATCGCGGGTATCGTGATCGGTTGCGCGGCGCTTGTTGCGGCGGGCGTCGTATGCACCCTGCTCGTTTTGAAGGGGAGGAAAAAACAATGAGTAGCAAAACGAAAAACAGAGTAATCGCAATGCTTGCGGCGTCGTCCGCACTGTGCCTTGGCGGCGCGCTCGCGCTTAACTTCAACGCTCGGGGCGTTGCGGCGCGCGCCGACGGGGTTAGCTATCACGCGTTCGTCAACGTGGGCGCGAATGCCGACGCGGCGCTGATCGACGAAGCTCTCGGTTTGACCGAGAAGGGCGCGCAGGCAACCGTCGGGGGTACGGTTACGTCGGGCGGAACGCTGTTCACGAGCTATGCGGAAAATGCGACTTATTCGTTCGGCGAGCTGCAAGCCGGCGCCTACCGCGTTGCGGTCGCCGTACTCGCGGAAAGCGGAACGGCGGTCACGATCGGCGGAACGGCCGTTCAGATCCCTGCGGGAACGACGGGCAAATATGTGGCGTCGCAAACGGTTAACGTGACGGCGGGCACACCGCTTGCGGTGGCGGTTACGGGAAAGCTGTGCGGCGTACTCGTTACCGACGAGAACAGCAAAGTCCTCATGACGGCGGACTATTCCGCAGGTCAGGTCATATCTTACGGCGCGCTCCTTTCCGACGAGTTGGATGGCGCGACGGGGTATTATTCCGACGGCACGACGAGCGAGCTTGCAATCGAATACGAGAATATCACGGCGGGCGGCGGCGTGAACGTCAATTTCACGACGATCGACGTGAGTGGTACGGTAGAGGGAACCGATTTGAGCGTTACCCGTTACCTGACCACCATGCCCGAGGAGCTCGTATACTTCATCAACTGCGGGTCGTTCACGGTCGACGGAAAATACGAGGAAACCGCCGACGGATATTACGGTTACAATCAAACACTGATCGATTACTACGACGGCGCGCTTTTGAACGATGCGCCCGATAAAGCGGGCGTAAGCAAGGGCGGAAACGATTGGGGCTGCTATACCTCGTCGACCTATACCGCGCCCGGCGACGCGACTTTCCCCTATAATACGCTCCGTTGGACGGAGGACGCGACCGACATGGGCTACATGCTTACGGGGCTTACCGCCAATGCGAATTACCGCATTTATATCGGCACGCTTTCGGCTTGGCATGCCCGTACCGTAGAGATCACCTTTAACGGCAACGTGGTGGGCGCGGGCAATCTGCGTATCAATGCGAGCAAGGGCTTTACGGTATATGAAAACGTGCCTGCCGACGCGAACGGAAAAATCGATTTGCACATGCAGGGCGCAAGCACCAACGAACCCTGTATCAACTTTATCGCGGTGCAGGCGGCGGAAACCGAGGTCGATGCGATTCCCTCCGCGCCGCAGGGCTTGCCTACCGTCGGCATGGAAGATTCTTCCATGAAGGTCGCGAATCTGACGGAAGGCGCAAAGGTGCAGATTTATAACGCGGCAAGACCCAATCAGCTGCTCTACGAAGAGACGGTTGATCCCGAAAAACTTACGGACGACGGATATACGCTCGAATGGGGCGAACCGTTCTCCGGCGTTTCGCAGTTCAACGTCGTTCAGATCACGAACGGCGGCGTAAGCGACGCGCTTCTCGTTTCGGTTACGGATATCGAGGGCTTCAAAATAACGAAAACGCCCGAGAATTATACCACCGGATCGGTTACGATCGGCGTTTCGGCGCATGCCGACAGCGGCATCGCGAGCTGGTCGTATCGTTTGGGCGAATACGGCGCTATGAATTTGTTCGAGCTCGACCGTCCGTTTGCAATCGAAAAGAGCTTTACGGTTACGGAAAACGGCGATTATTACGTTGTGGTAACTTCCGGTCTGGGCGTTACCTATTCGGAGATCGTCGAAGTCCGCAATATCGATCCCGACCGTCCCGTAATCAACGTTACGCCGTCGGCGCAGGGCTGGCAGGCGGGGGCGTATCATGTCACGCTCGGCGTGGATGCCGTGTCGCCCGTTACGGAATATACGCTCTACAAAAACGGCGCGCAGGTCGCCACGGCGGAAACCGCGCCCGACGCGATTTCCTTTACGGAAGAGGGCGAGTACGTTGTGTATATCAAAACGGCGGCGGGTCGTTCGGCAACGGCTACTGTTATGGTGAGCGCATATCCCACAACCGCAACGGTTGCGAAAACCTTCCGGAACAGAACGCTTCGTTATTCCTTTACCGATACCGAGCATTACGAGATCGCTTCCGTTTCCGCTTACGAGCTGAAACCGACGGGCGCGACGCGTATGACGATCGCCTCGGGCAACGTGATGGACGTGTATAACGCAGGAAAGTACGTTATTACCGTTACCACGAAGAACGGCACGGTTGAAATGTTCGCCATCGACGTTTCGGCAAGCGATTTAAGAGTTTCGTCTGTGCGTGGCGGTATGGCGGGCGGCACCGCGCTGGGAATCGGTCTGGGCGTGGGGATCGGTGGCGTCGTCGTTGCGGCGACTGCCGTCGGCGTAACGTTCTTCCTGATGAAGAAGAAAAAGCATTAACGAAAAAGGAGGAGGCGGTATGGATTTCCGTACCCGTTGCTAACCTCAATTGAACACATCTGAACGCGTCCTTCGGGAGCCACGCTTCCGTTTTCGCTTGCCGTATGCGAATACGACTGTACTCAATCCGTAAGCGTGGCGCGACAAAATCCGTTGTTCAGACGCTTTGCGATTTTACGAGGCAAATTTTGAGATTAGGCAAGGCAAAGACCGCAGATAATACCCGAGTATTATCAAGGGCTTTAACGCCGCATAAGCCAAAATTTGCCCGCAAAATTGTGTTCGCGTGGGGTTGGCAACGAGTACCGCCTTTTGTTCTATGAATAAGATAATTGTCGATAAAGAATATGAAATCGCGCCCGTCGAGCGCGACGTGTGGGGCAGTTTTATCGAGCACATGGGGCGCGCCGTCTACGGCGGCATTTATGAGCCGACGCACCCGACGGCGGAGAAGGACGGCTTCCGCGGCGACGTAAGAAAGATCGTGAAAGAGCTGGGCGTGCCGATGATCCGTTATCCGGGCGGAAACTTTCTTTCGGGTTACGATTGGAAGGACGGGATCGGAACAGACCGTCCGCGCAGGCTCGATTTGGCATGGGGACAGTTGGAGCCGAACGAAGTCGGCATTCACGAATTCAACGCATGGGCGCAGAGCGTAGGCTCGCGCGTGATGATGAGTGTGAATCTCGGCACGGGAACGCCGAGGGAAGCCGCACAGCTCGTGGAATATTGCAATTTTGAAAAGGGCACGTATTGGTCGGATCTGCGCCGTCGGAACGGGCGGGAAAAACCGTTTGCAATCGATATGTGGTGTCTCGGCAACGAGATGGACGGAGAATGGCAGATCGGGCACCTCACCGCCGAGGAATACGGCAAAAAAGCGGACGAAGCGGCAAAGCAGATGAAGTGGGTCGATAAAGATATCAAGCTCGTCGTGTGCGGTTCGTCCTCTCCCAGTATGAAAACGTATCCCGACTGGGACGCGACCGTTCTGCGCCATACCTACGAAAACGTCGATTATATTTCGTTGCACCGTTATTATTCGTATGAAAAGAGCGAGCGCGAGTTCGATTTAATGAGCTCCCATACCGATTTCGAAGCGTTTATTTCCACGGTGTGCGCCACGGCGGACTACGTGAAGGCAGGGTTGCGCAGTAAAAAGACAATGATGCTTTCGGTCGACGAATGGAACGTATGGCATACCCGTCCCGTGTTTAACTGCCGCGAGGTGTATTCGGATAACGACGAGGCGCGTTGGACGATCGGCCCGCGCCGTGCCGAAAACGTTTACGATCTGACCGACGCCGTTGCGTTGGCGGGGCTTGTTTGCACGCTCATCAATCATGCCGACAGGGTAAAGGCGGGCTGTCTTGCGCAGCTTGTAAACGTGATCGCGCCCGTTATGACGGAGAACGGCGGCAGAGTTTACAAGCAGACGACGTATTATCCGTTTGCCATGGCAATCGCATATGCGAAGGGCACGGCGATCCGTACGGCGATTAATACGCAGAAGCTCGAATCGGTGTACGGCGATACGGAAAAGATTTACGCCGCCTGCACTTACGATAACGGCGTATTCTCTCTCTTTGTAATCAACAAGAGCGACGAAAACGAAACGTGCGCGCTCGACTTCGCTTCCTCCGTCGTTCGCATGACGGAGCGGTTCGAGATGGCGGGTCAGCCGCATGCTTACAACGATTTTGCACACCCCGATAACGTTGTTCCCGTTCGTGTGAAAGCGGAAGAATGGTCGTCGCGTAAGTTTGAAATCCGCCTTCCCAAGCACAGCTTCACGCTGATGCGCTTTGTGGAAGAATAAAAAAAGTTGATAAGTCGGTTTTTTTATGTTATAATTTAACAAAGAACGGACGGTTTGCGAGCGAGGAATGTATGGAAAGTACGATGGAATTTTTCATGGGGGGGGGTCTATTTAATCGAGAAAAACTCTCTGTTAATATCGTAAAAGTCGGGCAGGAATACTGCGACCCGAAGAAGAAACACGAATGCAGAAAGTGGGACGACTCCGATTCTTTGCACTTTATTCTCTATGGAAAGGGAACGCTGATCGCAAACGGAAAACCGATACAGCTTGCCAAAGGCGACGTGTTTTTGCTCTATGCGCACGAAAAGTATGAATACTTTCCCGACCCCACCGACCCGTGGGCGTATATCTGGGTAGACTTTTCCTCCAACGATACCAAAGCGTTGTTCGCTCCGTGCGAGCTGTCGCCCCAAAATCCGACGATGCACCTGAACCGTTCGTCGTCGATAACGGATTTGCTGGTTTCGTTTTTCGAGGCATACGACGCAAGCTTGTTGCAACAGTTGTCGTGTTCGGGCTATTTCATGCTTTTGTTGTGCGAGCTCATCCGCACTTCGTTGCAAAACAGGTCGACGAAAGGATATTCGCTCGTCGGGAAAAGGCATATCCGCGATATCATCACTTATATCAACAACAATTTCCGTCTTCCGCTGACGAATCAGAAAATAGCGAGCGAAAATCATATTTCCGTCAGCCGTATGATGGCGCTGTTTGCGGAAATCGTGGGTATGTCGCCCATCGTCTATCTCAATACCTTCCGTATCTCCGCGGCATGCGAAATGTTGCGTACCACCGACTACTCGATCAGGGAAGTAGCGAACGCGGTCGGCGTGGAAGACCAGCTCTATTTTTCGCGCGTCTTTAAAAAACAGAAGGGGGTCAGCCCGCGCGAATACCGCGCAAAGCGCGTCGACGAGGATCCTTACGTCTGGCTGAAAGAAAGAAATATCGATTTCCGATAAAATAATATCGAATTGCGCAGATATGTTCTATCGATTTAACAAATAACACCGAAAAGGCGGAAAAGTATTTTTCCGTCTTTTATTGTATAACGAAAACTACGCGATAGTCGCGTGGTTCAAAAGAGGTTAACCGATAAACAAGACAAAAAAACTCCGTTTGATTTAAAATAAAACTGCGACCTGCCAGTTGCAGAAAGAAAAATCAAACGGAGGATAATTATAATGCCAGAGCAAAATAACATCACAAATAGTTTAGCACATACGAAATGGAATTGCAAGTATCACATAGTGTTCGCACCTAAGTACAGACGAAAAGTATTTTTTGAAGAGATGGTGTAGAAGTAATAGAAGGAGAAATATGCCCAGACCATATACATATGTTGGTAAGCATACCACCCAAAATGAGCGTTGCGGGGTTTATGGGATACCTGAAAGGGAAGAGCAGTCTAATGATATACCAAAAGTGGGGCAATATAAAATTTGCATACCGCAACCGCGAATTTTGGTGTAAAGGGTACTATGTAGATACTGTGACACATTTTTATGGACACTTCGATTGATTTGCCTTTTCGGGTATAGTCGGTAGCACAAAGAAAAGCGGAAGTAAACGGAAAAAACTTTTGCGCACGATTTGCATATAAAAAGAAACGCTTAACGGGATAGAACCGTTAGGCGTTATTTTTATGCAAAACTTTTTTCTTGGTCGTTGACTTCCGTGTTGCCGTTCTCGAAGAATATGTTTTTTAACTTTTCTTCGTGCTTCCGTTGTGGTTGCCGAAAAGGCAAATAAAACAATCGGAGGAAATCCAAAATGAACAACAAAAGCACATTCCTCAATTACGAAGTAATGAAAGAGGAAATCACACCCGACAACGTATTCGCTATGGCGGAAATCATAGCGTTTGCGGAAACACGCTATCTCATAGGCTACATGGGAACGCAGATGCAAAAGACGTACATTGATTTGTACAAGGATATCCTAAACAAAAACGATATCAGCCGTGTATTAAGCGACGGTTACGATTTGGTACAGGAATGCGCGTTGTGTCTCTGCGAGCACTACGGAAAGCATTTGAGCGACGTAATAGGTTTCACCAAGAAAGGTAAAAAGATCACCGTACAAATGGCTTGCATCAGAAAGATGAACAAACTGATAAATAGAAAATCACGCGACCGTTACCGCAATATCAGCCTCGAAGAATTAACGCGAAAAAGCGAACCGACAGTTGAAATAAAGGAAGAAGTCAAGCAAGATTATGAGCAATGCGATAAAATTGTAGAAAGCTTGAATCTAACGGACAATATGCGCGTAGCACTCGAATGCAGAATGGCGGGATTGAGCTATCCAGAAATCGGACGAATCCTTGAAAGAGCGCAAGCGACTGTTTATGAATACTTTATAAAAATGCGTCAACGATACTCGGCGATTTACGGATAAGGAGAATATAACTCATTTTTATAAATACAAGACTTTGATTGCATAATTATTTGCGCATAAAACTTAAAAACAATTTTCCATACAGATAGTAGTACATGAAAGAAAATCAAAGTGAAAATATTGACATAAAGAACCAATTGTGATAAAATTAAATTGCGACACAAATTAATGTTTGTAGGAAAATATGCTTCGGTAGAAGTGTATCTTTTCGCATTACATAATTTTTCCTACAAATTTTATGTTGATTTGTGTCGCAGCAAGCGAGAAGACATTTTTACATGCCGTCTCGTTTGGGGCGGCATTATTTTTTTGGAGATATTATGATGAAAAAACACAAGGGTTTATTTTTGATTATTGTAACGGTTTTCTGTCTTTGCACGGTTGGTGTGGCAGCTGGTTGTGCCCAAAACGACGAAATCAACCATGTGCACAAATACACGGAAAGCATTACCCTGCCTACGTGTACCGAAGCGGGTTATACAACCTATAAATGTCTATGCGGGGAGAGCTATAAGGACAATTACGTTTCTGCCAAGGGTCACGCTTCCCAAGAAGCTTGTCGTGAAAATGAAGTTGAGGCAACTTGTATGCGCAGCGGCTCTTATGATGAGGTTGTCCGCTGTTCGGTATGTAATGAAATCATTACATCTACTCCCCATACGACTAATAAAATACCGCATAACTACGTGGACGGTATCTGTTCTGAGTGCGGAGATGATATAACTCAATCTCATGTACACAGTTATACCGATCAAGTCATATTGCCGACTTGTAAAGACAAAGGATATACAACACACACTTGCGCTTGTGGTGATAGTTTTATTGATAATTATGTTGATAAAACCAATGTGCATACTCCCAAATCAGCAGTACATGAGAACGAGGTAAAGGCAACCTGTACCCAAGAAGGCAGTTACGATGAGGTTGTTCGCTGTTCGATTTGCAACGAAGTAATCAGCTCAATCCCAAAAACGATTGATAAGATTGCCCATACTCCCAAATCAGCAGTACGTGAGAACGAAGTAAAAGCTACTTGTACCCAAGAAGGCAGTTACGATGAGGTTGTTCGCTGTTCGATTTGCAACGAAGTAATCAGCTCAATCCCAAAAACGATTGATAAGATTGCCCATACTCCCAAATCAGCAGTACGTGAGAACGAAGTAAAAGCTACTTGTACGCAGGAAGGCAGTTATGACGAAGTTGTACGCTGTTCGATTTGCAACGATGTGATTAGTTTAACTCCAAAAACAATTGATAAATTAGCGCATACTCCGAAAGAAGCGGCAAGGGAAAATATTGTAGAAGCCACGTGGGAACAAGACGGCAGTTATGATTTAGTTGTGCGTTGTAATGTTTGTAATGCTGTTCTTTCGTCTGAACATTTTACGGAAAAGAAAAAGCCTGTTGGCACGGAAATTCATTCCAATACCCTGACGTTAGACGGAGATACGCTGTATGGCAAATTACCCAACGGTACCGAGATTTTCCGCTTTGCCGGCGATATTACAGTGGCGGACGGGGCAAGATACTATCTGTGTTCTGATATAACGGGCACGCAGGTGATTCCTACGAAAATTGCGCCCTTACAAACGGGAGACAATACCTATTATTTGGTCGTGGAAAACGGCAATGCCGATCCTATGACTTATACGGTAACGCTTCGTGTACGCCCGCTCTATACCGTTACATTTGATACGGGCAACGGTACACATATAGAGTCGCAAACCATTGAAGAAGACGGCATTGCGATGCAACCTGATATTTTGCCCAAGTGGCTTGGATATAACTTTACGGGTTGGACTTACGATTTTACCAAACCGATTTTGCAAGATACCGTTGTGCAGGCATTTACTGTGAGTGCCGAAATGCAAAACTTTACGTTCACTTCGGATGAAGAAACTTGTGTGATAACAGGTATTCTCGATAAAACGGCAACCGAAATAGTTGTGCCCAATTACGTTACGGAAATTGTGGAAGGCGCGTTTAATGGTTGCGCTAGTCTTGAAAGCATCACATTGCCGTTTGTGGGCGATTCACGAAAAACATCGTCCCAAACCTATCAATATCCGTTGGGTTATATTTTCGGAAGAAGCAGTTATACGGCCAGTGTTGAAACCCAACAATGTTATTATGGATCAAGCACAAGCAGCACTACAAATACTACTTACTATATCCCTTCTTCGTTAAAGAGCGTAATGGTAACGGGCGGAGATATTTTATGCGGTGCATTCTATAATTGCAGTTTACTTACGAGTATTACAACAGGGGATAGTGTGACAAGCGTTGGGAGGTATGCGTTCTTTGGCTGCCGGCAGCTTGAAAGTATCACGATAGGGAATGGCGTGACGAACATTGGATACAATGCGTTCCATAGTTGCAAATCGTTAAAGGCAGTTTATATTACCGACATTGCTGCATGGTGTAATATAGAGTTTGTTAGGGAGTATACTAGTGTTGCTGATAATGTTAGCAATCCGCTTTTTTACGCAAACAAGTTATATGTGAACGGGGAATTAATAACTGATTTGGTGATACCTGACGGAGTAACAAGCATTGGGAAGTATGCATTCTGGGGTTGTAGTTCGCTTAAAAGTATTACAATACCGGATAGTGTGGCAAACATTGGGGCGTATGCATTTTTTCGTTTTAGAGGACTTAATAATATTACAATACCGAATAGTGTGACAAGCATTGGAGAGTATGCGTTCTCTGAGTGCAGTTCGCTGACGAGTATTACGCTTCTGAGTAAAATGACAAGCATTGGAGATTATGCGTTCAAGGGTTGCAGTTCGCTTATAAGCATTACAATACCGAATGGCGAGACAAGCATTGGGTGGAATGCGTTCAGTGGTTGCAGTTCGCTGACGAGTATTACGCTTCCGAGTAAAATGACACGCATTGGGTGGAATGCGTTCAGTGGTTGCAGTTCGCTTATAAGCATTACAATACCGAATGGTGTAACATGCATTGAAAGCTCTGCGTTCAGTGGTTGCAGTTCGCTGACGAGTATTACGCTTCCGAATAGCGTGACAAGCATTGCAAGCTCTGCGTTCGAGGGTTGCAGTTCGCTGACGAGTATTACGCTTCCGAATAGCGTGACAAGCATTGCAA
>CAJUOI010000001.1:28317-155803 GCA_910588615.1 uncultured Christensenellaceae bacterium
GACAAGCATTGCAAGCTCTGCGTTCGAGGGTTGCAGTTCGCTGACGAGTATTACGATACCGAATAGAGTGACAAGCATTGCAAGCTCTGCGTTCGGGGATTGCAGTTCGCTTATAAGCATTACAATACCGAATAACGTGACAAGCATTGGAGGTTATGCGTTCAGTGGTTGCAGTTCGCTGACGAGTATTACGCTTCCGAATAGCGTGACAAGCATTGGAAGCTCTGCGTTCAAGGGTTGCAGTTCGCTGACGAGTATTACGCTTCCGAATAGCGTGACAAGCATTGAAAGCTCTGCGTTCAAGGGTTGCAGTTCGCTGACGAGTATTACGCTTCCGAATAGCGTGACAACCATTAAAAGCTCTGCGTTCGAGGGTTGCAACAAGCTGAGTCGTGTATATTACGGCGGAAAGGCAGAAGATTGGAAAATATCAATTAACTCTTATAATACTTCATTCACCGGTGCCACTCGCTATTATTATTCCAAAAGCGAGCCTGAACTCAACGAGGAAGGCACGGCTTATAACGGCAACTATTGGTACCGCGGCGAGAATGGGGAAGTTAAAGTTTGGCTGTATGTAGAGGATTCAAATGAGGTGGAATGATGGATATTCGTTTGCTTCAACCGTCAGTGCAAGAAATGTTTGCTGGCACGGAGTTTATCATATCGGGTATTTCGAATACCGGAGGAATTCCCCGAAACAATTTGTTCCAAATCGAGCATAAAAATTGGTGTAAAAATAGTAGATTTGAATTTCATTATGAAGTTCAGCAGGATAGCAAAGATAAGGATAAATTGATTATCCGAATCGATTGCCACTTTCGCCCTTACGAGCCGTATAAAGAAGGTCGGCATAGAGATGATGAACATGAGGAACTAATCTCTATCCTGAAAACGCTTTCGGAAATTCCGTCCAATGCAAAAAAGCGAACAAATTTTAGAAAAGATTCTCTTTGGGGCGTGAAATGGAAATTGTCGCCGACTTTGTCTGAATGCGCAGAAGAAATCTATAGAATCGTTTTTGACACTTGGCAAACGGTTGATGAGTTGGTTTTGTTGAGTCGGAACCCAATGCTGATTTAAACTTGATATTCATTCACGGTATACGGCAAATAAAATACACTCCATTATATTTTGCGTAAAACATCGTTTGGCATTGTGGCGGAATAAATCAACAAAAAACGAAATTGGTTGCACGGAAAAATAGCTGAAATTACTTTTTGCAAACGATAAATGGCAGTTAGGCGTGAGCTTGTCAAAGACGAGCGCGGCGGCGCTTCGCGCCGCCGCGGACAAGCTCACGCCTAAAAAGAAAATAACTCAAACAAAATAAATAGACTGGGGTATAACGGAACAAAATTTCTTTTATAAAAAATACCGTAAAAATGCTTTTGGCACTGTGACGGGCGCTTGAATTAAACAAGCGCGGCGGCTTCGCCGCCGCGTTCAAGCGCCCGTCACGCAACTGAACTCAATCAATAAAACCAACCGCGCACGGCGAAGCGAAACGCCGCGCGGAAAAGGGCGAGCCCGCTAATCCGCTTGGGCGTCGCCCTTTTTTATACCGCGCGGCTGTCCTTGCGTTTTATCGCCCGTCCCCGCCGACTGTTCTCCCTTTACTTTATTATCAGTTACCTTTTAGTTTCCGTTTAGTTTCCCTTTGGTTACCTTTTCGTTCCCCGCACAGAAACGCGATTTGTTGTAAAATTTACTTGCAAAACTTTTTCAAAGTCGAACTGTATTTGCGAGTTCACCTGTTATACTCCCTCACAAACAGAGAGCGGATCAATTTGTCTTTCGTCTGCGGAGCGTAAACGAAAACGCACTTTCCGTCAAGGGTGTACAGAGCAACTTCGTTGCCCTTGACGGAAAGCAAGAATTAAAGAAATGTATGTGCTTGCCTATGCGTTTCCGTTTTGTTTCGTCCTTGCCGAAAGACAAACAAAAAAATTTATTGAAAAGGAGAAATTGAATTGAAAACAGTAACAAAACAATGCGAAAGATACGGCAGTATCGAGGAGTACGAGGAAAAGTGCTGGCTTTTTTCACAGTCGGTTAGCCAAAGACGTAAGGTGGGCGGTAAATCCTACTACGTCCGTAGATATTTCAGAGCCGGACAGGATTTCGGGAAAACTATGGAACGGTTAGCCGTTAAACAGTCTTACATGAAGGATGCGGGGTGATGCTATGAAACAGAAAAATTATATTGCAGGATTGTATTTCAGGCTTTCCCAAGAGGACGAACGCGCAGGAGAATCTCTGTCTATCGAGAACCAGCGGCGCGTTTTGCGCAAGTATGCCGAGGACAACGGCTTTGAAACCCATGACGAATACATAGACGACGGCATTTCGGGCACGACGTTCGACCGTCCCGAAGTTCAGCGTTTATTGGACGACGCAAAGACGGGTGTAATCAATACCATTATCGTCAAGGATTTGTCCCGTTTTGGAAGAAATTATATCGAGGTTGGTCAGTACGTCGATTATGTGTTCCCTGCCTTCGGTATTCGTTTTATTGCTATTCAGGATAACGTGGATTCGGCAAACCGTGACAGCAACGCCATGGAGATGATGCCGATCATGAACGTTTTTAATGAGTGGCATGCAGCGAATACGAGTAAGAAAATCCGCACCGTGCTCAAAGCTAATGCAAAGGACGGGAAGTATCATCCGAGAAAAGCGCCGTATGGTTACGTTAAAGGCACGGACGAGAAGAAAACGCCAATCATCGATGAGGAAGCGGCAGTAATCGTAAAACGGATATTTGAAATGCGGTCGCGCGGTATGAGTCCGCATAAGATAGCCGACCGGCTCAACGAGGAGGGTATAGCGAGTCCGAGCAAGTATTGCATGGAAAAGTACGGAATCGTAGGCAAACGCAACAACTTCGGACTGTGGTCGGTATGTCCCATAAACAGTATTCTTAAAAATCCGACCTATCTCGGACATATGGCGCAACAGCGTTACAGTTCTGTTTCGTATAAAAACCATAAACGATTTATGCGCGATGAAAGCGAGTGGGTAGTCGTGAAAGATACGCACGAAGCAATCATCAGCCAAGAATTATGGGATAAGGTACGGGAAGTGGAGAAATCGGTCAGTCAAGGCAGAAAAACGAAACGCGGACATACGCATCCGTTATCAGGATTTCTATATTGTGCCGATTGCGGCGGCAAGATGAAACTCAATTATCTAAACAGGAACGGCGTATTAGAATATAACTTTAATTGCGGCAATCATATACGATTGGGGAAGGCATATTGTTTTTCTCATTACATAAGCGCAAAAATATTGGAAGAAATCATCCTTGACGATATAAGGACAATGGCGCAGAGAATTGTAATTGACGAGGATGCTATCCGTAAAGATTTTATCTGCCATAACGCAGAGCTGGAAGAAAAAGCGATGAAATCCGCCAAAAAGGAATTGCAGGCAAAAACGCGGCGATTGGAAGATTTATCCCGCATGATAAAAGTAGCCTATGAAGATAGAGTGAAAGGCAAAATTCCCGAAGATATTTGCATCGGCTTGATACAGGAATATTCCGCCGAGCAGAAAACGCTTACGGCGGAAATCGAAACGCTTGAAACAAAGTTGACCGAAACGGAAAACACCAAGCAGAGCGCGGATGATTTTATACGCAATATCAAGAAGTACCTAAACGTACCCGAACTCACAAGAGAAATGTGCTACGAACTGTTAGACCGTGTAGTAGTAGGCGGCTTGCCGAAGATTACAGGCAAGGAACGAGTAATAGATATCGTCTACAAAGTGGACATTTCGTCCGTATTAAGCTATAAATTTCGATAATAATTTGCCGTGAAAATGAAAGCGTATGAGCATTAACCCGTTCATACGCTTTTTTTGTGCCTTTTACCTTTATTTTCATTAGTGTCCATATTTATTGGTTACAACGGTAGGCAAAAATACTGCTGCAATAAAGGAATATATAGCAAACCAATTAAAACAAGATAAAGAGGTCGACCAATTAAGCGTGTTTGACCCGAACGACCCTTTTAAGGGTAGCAAGTAAAAGATGCATGACTGGCAGGTCAATTCTCTGGCGCACTTGTGCGCTGCCAGTAGCGATTAGGGCTATGCCCGAAAATGAAATACCACCCGCTACGCGGGTGGATTATTATTGCGCAGAAAACGCCAAAAGGGGTTAAAAACATGGACGATTTTACTGATTTTAAATCGATTTATTGACAAAATTTTTATACGGTTATAAAATTATCGCAGAAAGAACGGAACATTTTTTGTGACGAATTTTCATAATAAACGAATATAATCCGAACAAAATCAATGTTTCCGAAATTGAAAATTTTGCCCGAAAAGGGCGTTAAAATAGCGGTTGAACCGTAATAAGGAGGGAGTCGTGAGAAAATTCAAAAAAATTGTCGGAGCGGCAATGAGTACGTTGCTGGCGGTTTCGCTGTTATCGGGTACTGCGTTAACGGCGAATGCGGCGGGGAGGCGGAAAGCCGACGAGTCCCCCGCAATCCTTTCGCAGGTGCGGGCGGGAGAAGCGGAGCGCGATCCGAACGAATTGGGCGCTTATCTGTTTGTTCACTTCATAGGCGAAGGAACCGCCGACGAGGAGCAGACCTATTTCTCGGTTTCGAGAGACGGCATGAGCTGGCGAACGCTCAATAACAAAAAGCCCGTTTTAAAGAGCGATGTGGGGGAAAGAGGCGTACGCGACCATAATATTATCCGTAAGCCCGACGGCACGGGATTTTATCTGATTGCCACCGACCTTTCTATTTATAATATCAATCAGGACTGGACTGCGTCGCAACAGAGGGGGAGCAAGTCTATCGTTGTGTGGGAGTCGAATAACCTTGTCGACTGGGTATTGAAGGGTTTAAAGAAAATCGCGCGGGACGACGCAGGCTGCACCTGGGCGCCCGAAACCATTTACGACGACGAGAAGGAAGCGTATATGGTTCACTGGGCTTCGAAAACGGCGGACGACGGATTCAGCAAGCAGCGCGTTTACAGATGTTATACAAAGGACTTTGAAACGTTTACGGAGCCCGAGGTTTACATCGAATCGGAAACGTCGCGCATCGATACCACGATCATTAAAGAGGGCGATACATATTACCGCTTTACGAAAGACGAGCACCTCAAACACGTCTATATGGAAAAAAGCAATTCTTTGAGCGGAAAATTCGAAGAAGTGAACACCTATTCGTTGGACGGCAGAAGGTATGACAGACAATATAAAAACGGTAATTCGGGCGAAACGCACGCATACGAAGGACCCACCGTTTATAAATTAAACGGCGAGGATAAGTGGTGCATGTTGCTGGACGAATGGACGTATAAGCCTTTCGTTACCGACGACATTACTACGGGCAGATTCGTTTCGGGCGGCGATTTCAAATTCGGCGGCGGCGTAATTTACCGTCACGGCACGGTCATTCCCATTACCAATGCGGAATACGATTCGCTCGTGGAGCGGTATCCTTTCACCGAACCCGACGTCGAGGAATCGCAGGGTTCGGGCGAGCTTGTGTATGCGCTCGACTTCGAGAACGATCTTAGCGCGACGACGGGCACGCAGTCCGCAACCGAAAACGGCACGCTTGTCTATGAAGACGGCGTAAACGGCGGCAAAGCGGTCAAAATCAGCGGGAACGGCAACTATATTTCCATCGACGGCGGCATGTTGAGCGGACTGAAATCGTTTACCGTTTCGTTTGCGGCAAAGGTGAGCGGTAAATCGTGGCTGTTCTATGCGGCGCCCGATACGAACGGACAGACTTATATGTCGGAAAAATATATCGGCGCGGTTGCCGATACCAACGGTCACGTCGGCGAAATCGTTTGCGAACGTTATAACAGCAGTAATCAGAACAGACCTGCCTCGGCGAACGTAGGTTATGCGAAAAATGTGTGGATGCACATAACGCTCGTTTACCGCGAGGGTACGTTGCGCGTGTACGTCGACGGCGTTTTGGAAAGCAAGGTCGAGTCTGCGGTGGATTTGGCGGCAATGCTCGGCGCTACGCCCGTGATCCAGCTGGGGAAAGCCAACTGGGACGGCGGAGAATATTCCGACATGCTGCTTGACTGCTTCAAGATTTATAATTACGAGTTGAGCGGCGAAGACGTAACCGCTCTTTACGAGCACGATATGGGAATCGCTTGATTGATAAGGAGAGGAAAAGTGAAAAAGAATTTTAAAAAATATCTTCTGATTTTTTCGGTAACGGCTGCCGCGGCGATGAGTTTGGCGGCTTGCGGTCATGCGCACGAGCACTCGTTTCAAGAGGGTTGGAGTTACGATAATACCAATCACTGGCACGAATCGGATTGCGGGCACGACGTAAAGGACGGTCTTGCAAAGCACAGCTTCACCGAAAATGTAATCAAACAGGCATCCTGTACGGAAGAGGGATCGGCTACTTACACCTGCGCTTGCGGGTATTCCTACACCGCCGCGCTTCCCACCGTCGCCCATACATACGATACCGAACGCTGGACGGCAGGCGCGCTTACCCATTGGCATGCGTGCGGCTTGTGCGGCGATAAGAAAGACGAAGCAGAACATACCTTCGTGCAGGGCGTATGTTCTGCGTGTAACGCCAAAGAGGACGGATTATTCGCTACCGTTTTCGTCTTCGAGGAAGACGGCGACGATTACGTCGTGGCAGGGCTTACGAAAGAGGGCGCGGCGTATACAAAGCTCACGGTGCCCGCGCTGTACAACGGCAAGAGCGTAACCGCTATTAAGGCGAACGCCTTCGAGGGCTCCGCGGCGACCGAAATCACGGTGCACGCTTCGGTCACGGCGATTGAAAGAGAAACCTTCCTTAATTGCGCCGCGCTGACGAAGGTCGAGTTGCCCGAAACCGTGAAAGAAATCAAGGACACGGCGTTTGCGGGTTGTGCCGCGTTAAAGGAAATCAATCTTCCCGCGGGGCTTACCGCGATCGGTTGGTTTGCGTTCGACGGCTGCGCCGCGCTGGAAGAAATCGAGCTTCCCGACGGGCTTACGGCGCTCGGCAAGCAGGCATTTGCCAATTGCACGTCGTTAACGGAAGTCAACGTTCCCGCGGCTATCACCCAAATCGCGGATCGTACCTTCTTCCGTTGCACCGCGCTCGAAACGGTAACGTTTGCGGGCGACGTTACGGATATCGGTATCTTTGCGTTTGCGGACTGCTCGTCGCTCGCGTCGATCACGCTTCCGAACACGCTTAAATTTATCGGTCAGGGCGCGTTTATGGGCAGCGGACTTACGAGCGTTGTCGTTCCCGATTCCGTTTCGACGCTTTCCGTGGAAGCGTTTGCCGACTGCGCCGCGCTGACGAATGCAACGCTCCCCGGCAATCTCAATATGCACTACGGCAAAATCTTTGCGGGTTGCGCCGCGCTCGAAGAAATCGTGATTCCCTTCGTCGGTTCCAACGTGAGCGCGGAGGATGCCGTCACGACTGAATTCGGATATCTTTTCGGCGTGAACGCGCCCGAAAACGAATCGGCGTTTACCAAAGTCGGTAATTATTATATCCCGAATTCGTTAAAGACCATAACGGTGAAAAACGGAACAATCGTAGATGGCGCGTTCGACGACTGCGCGCATCTCGAAACGGTGCATGTGGAAGGAAACGTTTTGCTCAACGCGGTCGAATTTACGAATTTCACCGCAACGATTCACGTGCTCGGCGCGCCCGAAGTGAAGGAGCTTACGCTCGCTTCCTCGGCGTATGCAAACGAAGCGGCTGCGCTTACCTATCGGGTAACGCACGGCAGCGCGGTCGAAATTATCGTGAAGAAGGGGACGGACAACGCCGTATTGGGTACCGATTACGTGCTCAATGCCGATAAGACGCAGATCACCTTTAAAACGGAAGGTACGTTCACTGTTACCGTAAAGGCTACGCTGAACAATCTTACCGCGGAGAGATCGGCGAACGTGGAAATTGCTTTCCGCGGTCCCGAGCTTACAAACGTTTCGCTCGATAAAACGGCGATCAACGCAGAGGAGAGTGTGGTGCTTTCCTACGAAATCGACAATGAAAGCGAGGTTGTCGTTACCGTTAAGAAGGGTGACCAAACCGCCGTCGCAGGTACCGACTATACCTACGCCGAAGCGACCAAAACTTACACGTTCAACGTTGCGGGCGCTTATACGATTACCGTATCGGCAACGCGGAACGGCAAAACGGTAAGCAGAACGCTTACGCTTGCGGTTGCCGATACGACGGTGAATGCGCCCGTCATAACGTTCTCGGCGGATCGGACCTCCGTGGAAGAGGGTACGGCGGTCGCGCTTACCGCGAACGTTGCGTACGATACCGAGCACGGCGACGCCGAAGGCACGAAAACGTACGAAGTATTCGTGCAGGACGGCACGAAGTTCGTGAACGCCGACGAAAACTTCTACGAATTTAACACCGACCATATGAGCTTTACACCGCTTGTTGCGGGCGTATATCAAATCAAACTCACAGTAAACAGCGCGAAGGGGCAAACTGCCGACGAAGCAGTTACGGTAACGGCAACGCTTGTGGAAATCACGCTTACCTGGACAACGCAGGCGACCGTGAACGGCTGGTTGCGCTACGCGCTCGAAGGCGGCGATATCGTATATGCGGTAACGGGTTATACGGGCGGTTATGCCGTAACATATACGGCGGACAATGCGGTCGTTTCGGCAGGCGCGGCAACGAACGGAACGGGCGTTCGCGTATCGGCTACGGAGAGCAACACCGCGACCGTGAAAGTAACGTATACGCACAAATCGGATTCTTCCGTTAAGAAAGAGCTTACTATGCCCGTGAGCTTCGTATCCGATCTCGAAAACGCGCCCATACTTGGCGAAGATCCCTTCGGCGGCACGTACGGAACGCTGATCCCCAGCACCGGTCTTATGCTTTACTTCGACGTAAAGGATAAAAACAACACGGCGTTGACCTACAACGATATTACGTACGAAATCGTATCTACCGACTTGAAAAAGTCCGACGGCACGGCTCTCGATACGGTATCGATCAACAAGCTTTACGACATGAACGATTATCCGTTCATTCTTGTGGAAAACTTTGAAAACAACACCGCAACGGGTACCGTAACCGTTAAGCTGACGGCGACCAAAGACGGCGCGGTTGCCGCCGCAACTAAAGTGTTTACGGTAACTCCTTTGGTAAAGGATTCCGCAGGCGGGAAAAACGTAGAAGGCTTGAACGCTTATGCCGACCGAGTTTTCGACAGGGGCGCAATGAATTTCGATAAGATTGCCTCGTTCGATACCCGTCAGAATATGGTTCTTTCCAAGGAAGGCTTTATCAGCAACCGTGCATGGGCAAACGGCAATATGTTCTGCGTGGAACCGAATGCTAATAATTTCCAACTTGATTTTACGTATACCGTTATGCAGAGAACTGGCGATAGGAACAAGGCTTCTTTTACGGTGAATTATCGTATGGGAAATTGGGATTCTTGGAATAGTGACCAGACTTCTTTCTATGCGGAAAGTGAGGCGACTACTACTTCTGCGGGTTATTGGGGAGCTAGTAACAAGACGGATTGGTCGTCCAACCTTCCCGATGCCACAATCGGCAAAGTTATTCTTGCTCGTTTAACGCATACTGTGACGGATGGTATCGTTACTTTCCATTGGCAATGGTCGGAAGACGGTACGACCTATAATGACTGGTTGAAATACACGGTCAACGAATCAACGGAAAATAAAAATATGGGAGCGCGCGTCAGTGCCATGCAGTTCAATTTTGAGCAGGGTAGCTTCCGCATCGGCGGGATCACGCTTACCCATCTCGAGGCTTAAAAGGAATACAGAAAAAAGCAGAGCCGAAGCTCTGCTTTTTTCATTCTTAAAAGGAAACACCGTGCCGCCTGTCATTCATAGCCGAAGGCGAGAGAATCCCCTGAAACGAAGTTCATCAACGACCGAGGGGATTTCCTACTTCGTGCTATGCACTCGTGCCGCCCAATGTGGGCAATAGAATTGGCGGGACGCTACGCTCGGAATGACAGATTGCCATAGTCCGTCAACATTCCACCGTCGATTCGATCAGCTCGCAGTCGTATAGGGTCGGGTTAAAGGCATTGATTTTCAATTATGTTAAATAGAGTTTTCAAACTTGTATAATGATAAACCAGATTGTCTTGTGCCACAAAAAACTCCCTTGAAAATAACGATTATTATTTATATTATAGCATTTTTAATAATAAAAATCAAACATACATTAGTAACCTTTTACTACCCGAAAACTAACAGTAGTGAGTTTACGGCGTGTGCTTGTCTTGAAACAAGATATTCGCGGTGTTTCATTTCCGAATAGCTTTCCGCAAATTCGTCCGTAACTTCGACGTCGGTATAATTCGTTCCGTCGTATATTCTGATTGTCGCCATAACTCCGCCGTGTGCAATACGCCGACGGAGAGTAGCCTAAAAATAAAAAAGACCGAAACAAAGCAACCCTATTAAGGCAGTATTGCTCTGTTTCGGCTCTTATCTTTTTTCGGATTTCAGCACTCAAAACAGTATTTTATTTTCTTCCGGTGCGACAATCTTTCTGTATAAAGTGTCTATGCTAAACGCAAAATTGCGCCTATGCACAGAATAGCAAAATAATGAAAGTGAAAAATAATAAGCATTGTCGGAAAATCGCTTATTTTATAGAAAAAGAACGCCCGTTGTTTCGAGCGTCCTTTAATTAGGTTTTTGTTTTGATAACGACAGTTCCGTTGCGAATAATGATATGAATGTACTTACCGCATTTCGGACATTTTATATAGCCGTCCATTCCGTTTTTTGCTTGTACAAGCGTATTATTGCAATGCGGACAATCGGCATAATAATAAGCATTATTTGGTATTTCATCGTTTTCCATAGATAATTATTGTAGTTCGTTTAATATATATCATTGCTTTTCACAATACGGTGATAAATCTTTGCCGTTAAAAAATATACAAACACATATATAAGTGAGAATGCGGCGAAACAGCCGAGCGTACAGAGCGCAAATAATTTTGTGTTCAAAAGTGCAAGCAAACTCATAATCTTATTTATCATAGGAAAAGCAAAAGCAACGTGAAGTCCTGCCATTATTAAAGGCAAGAAAAACACCATAAGAATTTGTGTGTTAATAGACTTTTTAACTTCGGCATAACTCATTCCGACCTTCTGCATAATCTCAAAGCGTTTCTTATCTTCATAGCCTTCCGAAATCTGTTTGTAATAAATAATGAGAATAGCACCCATTAAAAAGAGAAGTCCGAGATATACGCCGAGAAAAAATATCCCACCGTAAATACTCGTAAATTCTTCGGCTTTAATAACGCGAATTGAATAGCGTGCGTTATAATTCTTTTCCTGCAACATAGCCGAGAGCGCATCCGAAAAAACAATTTGCTGTTCTTTGGTATTCTTAAAATTCACCCCGTAACTAAACTGTATCGTCGGTGTATTTTCGCCATATTCGGTTTTATATTTTTGATAGATCGCATTTAACGCAGTTTCGTCGGACACAACAAGATACATTCCGTCGGAGACTCCGGCGATATCGTTTGCCATCAAACCGTCTTTAACAAAACTGTCAACTTTCTCTTTTACAGTATAATTTGTATCAAAGACACTAACGGTTTCGTAATTAAATTTTATATTGCTTTCACTTATTATAATTTCGTCGTTACCGAGTTGTTTATGCGAGCCTGTAATGTCATTATACGTTTGCGCGGTAACAAACAATAATAATAACGGATTTGCGCCCGCTGATTTTTGAAGATTTATTTTGTTACCGTTGGAAAATGCCGCCAAAGGTAAATAATTGCATAGTATTTCTTGTTCTGTCGTCATACCGTTTTTTTCGATTTCCGAACGGATATCCGCCGTTAATGTGCTGTTGGCATTTTCGCTTACGTTTGCTTGCACAATTAAATCGTATGGGAATTTTTGTGCTATCATATCGTTTCTGCCGAACATAAAAGAGGTCGTCGCCGATATTGTAACAAGCAGCATTGTAGCGAGAATACATATACTTGCAAGTCCGACCGAGTTTTGTTTCATTCGATACGTCATACCGGAAACGCTTGTAAAATGGTTTGGCTTATAATAATACTTCTTGTTCTTTTTTAACACCTTCAAAAGCGCAATACTTCCTGCCGTAAAGAGAAAGTACGTTCCTATAATCACTAAAATGACGGCAATAAAAAATAATAAAACGGCGTCAACGGCGTCCTTTGTAAAAATAGCCAACGCATAGCCGGCAGCAAGCGTAATAATACCGAATATCGCCATTATATGCCGCGTTTTCGGTTCTTTTTCTCCTATATTATCGCCCTTTAATAATTCGACGGGTTTTGATATGTTGATACGAATAAGAGAAAAGATATATATACCGGCAAAGATACACGCAAACAACAAAGTCGTAAATAGCGTTGATTTCCACGAAATATAAAAACCGGCGCCGTAGTTTGCATGTAAAATACGCGCAATAATCAAATACATCAGCTTATCCAATAACATTCCTAACGCTATGCCGAGTATTATTGAAAATAAGGCAATGTATAAAACTTCAAACAGCAAAACAATCCCTAAATGCCTTTTCTCCATCCCGAGAACGTTAAATAGTCCGAATTCTTTTTGACGGCGTTTGATAACAAAACTGTTTGTATAAAACAGAAATATAACGGCAAATATCCCGACGATTACCGTACCGAAATTCAAAGTATATTGAATTGTTTGACCGCCGTGCATTGCCGCAATACTCTCATTGGTGTAAAGAGAGTAAATCATATAAAACATCATAACCGTAATGATACAGGTCAATATATACGGCAAATATATTCTGCGGTTTTTCTTCAAATTTCCGAACGCAAGACGGGCATATAAGTTTTTAACCATTTTTTCGTTCCCCCGTAGCAAGCAATGTCAGCGTGTCCGAAATTTTGCAGTACAATTCTTCGTTATTGCTTTCACCGCGATAAATTTGGTGAAAAAGTCGTCCGTCTTTAATGAACAATATTCTTCCGGCACGGCTTGCCGCTTTCGTGGAATGCGTAACCATAAGAATTGTCTGACCGTTTTTATTGATTGTTTCAAACACATCCAATAGGCTGTCGGTCGAGCGCGAGTCCAATGCGCCCGTTGGCTCGTCCGCAAGAATTAGTTTCGGATTGGTTATGATCGCCCGTGCGACAGCGGCGCGTTGCTTTTGCCCGCCCGAAACTTCATAAGGATATTTTTCCAAAATATCTTTAATGCCGAGTTCGGTCGCAATAGGGGCAAGACGATTTTCCATTTCTTCATAACTTTTTTTTGCAAGCACAAGCGGCAAGAAGATATTGTCTTTCAAAGAAAAAGTATCTAATAAATTAAATTCTTGAAAGACAAAACCGAGATTATCACGTCGAAATGCCGCAATTTCTTTTTCGCTAATGTTTGAAAGAAGTTTACCGTCTAAATCAACCGTTCCGTTTGTAGGCTTATCGAGTGCGGCGAGAATATTGAGCAGAGTTGTTTTGCCCGAACCCGATTCACCCATAATCGCAACGTATTCACCGCATTCAACCGAGAAAGTAACGTCGGAAAGAGCGGTAACCTGATTGCCGCCCAAACGTGAAGAATATACTTTACTTAGATTTTGTACCGATAAAAGAGCCAAGTTAAACTACCTCCGAATTTTAAGATAATTTAATTTTATCAAAACAGCCGAAATAAACACAATTACACGGTGTTACATTTCGGCTGAAAGAAATGACATTTTCGTAAGGTCATTCAACTTTAAGATTATAAGTATTCGTATCTATATAAAACTTGCTACCAGTTCCGATTTCGGAAGTAACGGAAAGTTTATGTGAGAGCTTGTCCGCCGCCCGACGGGATAAATATAATCCTATTCCCGTTGATTTTTTTTCGATTCTACCGTTATAACCCGTATAGCCTTTTTCAAAAATTCTCGGCAAATCTTCTTTTCTGATACCTATACCCGTATCTTCAATGATAATCACTTTGTTTTCTACGGTAATTGTAACGCTGCCTTTTTCGGTGTATTTGATTGCGTTGGATAAAATTTGCTCGATTATGAAAGACAGCCATTTTTTGTCCGTAATAACTTTACAATTCGCCGGCGTATAATTTACTTTGATTTTTTTGCTTATAAAAAGCGGCGCATATTTTCTGACGGTTTCTTTTATAATTTCGTCTAAATCATAGGACTTAAACACCATATCCGTCATATCGTCCATTCGTAAATACCATAATGCCATTTCTACATACTGTTCTATTCGGAAAAGTTCTGCGGCAAGCGCACGACTTTCTTTCGTATCGGAGTTTTGCAGTATAAGCCCCATTGCCGAAATAGGCGTCTTTATTTGGTGCATCCACATAGTATAATACTCTAAATATTCCGAATGTTCTTTTTGTTTTTTGCTTATATCGTTTTTATATTGTTCTCTGATTTTTCCGATAACCGCATACAATTCCGCTTCCGTCAGATTTTGGGGAATAGGTAATTGCAAAGTCAAAGGGTAATTCAAGAGCCGAATACGCTCGAAATGCTTTTTACAATATAAATAAAAGTGTATCGCCACCAAAATGATTATAATGGTAAAACACAGCGCAAATGCGTATAAAATCGCTTCAACCGCCATTTGATATAGATATGCAATCAACGCAAAAACAGCCGTAAAAACAAAAAGCAATGCTATTACGAATTTATATTGCCATAGATATTTCGGAATGAGTTTTAGTGCTTTCATAATTTTTTCTCACAGTTCAATGATATAGCCGCAACCGACTTTTGTTTTGATAAAATCGTCGATACCTAAATCTTCTAATTTCTTCCTAAGCCGCGTTACGTTTACCGTCAACGTATTTTCTTCGACATAATTATCGTCTTGCCACAATTTCATCATCAACGTATCGCGGCTTACGATTTTTCCCTTATTTACAAGCAATGTTTCCAATATACGAAACTCGTTTTTTGTAAGTTCCATACTCTTATCTCGATAAGAAAGAGTAAAATCGTTCAAGTTCAAAATTATGCCTTTATGTTCGAGAATGGAAATACCGTTCGGCATATCGTATGTTCGTCTTAATATCGCTTGAATTTTAGCAAGAAGAACGCTTACGTTAAACGGTTTGGAAATGAAATCATCACCGCCCATATTGACAGCCATAACAATGTTCATATTGTCGGAAGCCGACGATAAAAACACGATAGGTACGTTGGAAATTTTACGAATTTCTTTACACCAATAAAAGCCGTCATAAAACGGTAATATTAAATCAAGTAAAACAATGTGAGCATTGCACTCGGTAAACTCATTTGTAATATTTTTGAAATCCCGTGCTATTATTACTTCAAAATCCCAATTTTCAAGGTATTGCTTAATTGATTTTGATATTATTTCGTCGTCTTCTACAAGTAAAATTTTATACATAAAGAACTCCCGATTTTGAAAGCATTACATATTTATTATACTGTAAATTGCGTTAAATAGCAAGAACCTGAAAACGACAAGTATTATTTCATTTTATTTGTCTTTCGACAGGGGTGTGTATCGGAAAAAGCCGTTGCCGTAAAACTAAAACTGAATAAAGTGTAAACCCAAGCAAGGGAAAAATCATAGCGTAAAACAGCAAAATGAAAAATGCTAACGCTATGATTTTTTCTTTGTCCTTGACGGCGTAGGCTTTTCCCGATTTTCTCTTTGGTTGTCGAAAGACAAATAAAAAACAAGGAGAAAATATGTTAGTCAGTTCGCTGTTCTGTCCTTTTCCGTTACCGCCCCCAGACCGTAGGATTAATGAAAAAGTAAACCGAAACTAATATGTTTGTACTTTGCTTGCTACTCGTAATTTTTCAAGATAAAAGTTATAGTATTTGCGGAAAGGGATTGAACGAAACGGATTATACCGCTGTTTGAGATAATCACTTACTAATCTGAAAAAGGAGGCAAGCACAATGTTACGGAGTATCAAAAAAGCTTATGACATAGTTCGTCAGCAGGATGCCGAAACCGCCGTTACCGTACATACAATCCGTATGTGGTGCAAGGAAGGCAAGATTAAATGTCTTACCGCAGGTAACAAGGTTTTGGTCGATATTGACAGCCTGATGGACTATATCGCTATCAAGGAGTAAATTCATTATGGCATATTTCAAAATCACACCCAACAAGAAGGGCGAATTACAAGCCAAAATCCAAGTCAGCGGAAAAGACTTATCCACAGGCAAAAACAAACTGTTCGTTAAGCGCGTCTATAATACCGACGGCTTGACGGAAGCGAAGTTCAGAAAGCAGGTCGAAAAACTGTCTATCGAGTTTGAAGAAGACGTTTTGAAGGCTTACAAAGAAGAAACGACGGTATTGCGCTCTACCGTGCTAACATTTTCACAACTTATGCAGGAATGGAAGGCAACGATTAAAGCGAACTTGTCAATCAACTATTACACCCACGCCGAACGGGTAGAAAAACTGTTTACCGCTTTTTTGAAAGAACACCGCCATGACGATAAACCTATTTCGGCGATCACCGTCCGCGACGTGCAAATGTTCTTAAATTCATTTACGCAAAACGGTTATGCCCGAAAGCCGACGGTGAGAATGAAAAAGGACTTTCCCAAAGCGGTAAGTTTCCGCGAGTTGGCACGGGAAAATGTTATTACACGCTGTTCGTCTTACGGCTTACGGCGTAAAGGTAACAGCATCGAGAAAGAAACAGCCATTGCGATATGCGAGCGATACAGCCTCGATTTCGACGAATACTTTGAAGAAACAACGGAAACAAAACCGTATTCCGTCGAAACGATAAAAGGCTATCGGCGTATATTGAGAACGTTGTTCAATGAAGCGGTACGTTATGAATGGATTGCCAAAAATCCCGTATGCGGTACTAAAATCGGTGCAGGCAGTTCCAACACGTCGCTGCGTGCCGTTCCCGAAAAAGAAGTGTTTACGTTCAAAGAAGCACGGGAGTTTCTTAAAAGACTCGACGAGATACCCGACGAATTTATATACAAAAGAATACCGCTCAAATTTATGTTACTTACAGGCGTGCGAAATGCGGAAATGTGCGGCTTGCGTTGGTCTGATATAGACTTTACGAAAAAGGTAGTCTGCATAAAGCAAAATCGCTTGTATTCCAGAGAGTGCGGCATATATGAAAAAGACCCGAAAACGAAAACGTCCAAACGTGAAATACCGTTGACGGACGCACTCATTAACGACCTTTTAACATATATGGAATGGTTTAGATTAGCCGACGAACACTTTGACGAGCGGTTGGAAGAATACTATATCGCCGTAACTCTATACCGAACACCGGTGTTTCCCCAAACGATAGGTAATTGGTTGAAAGAGTACGAGAAACAATGGAATATGAAACGTGTGTCCTGTCATGGCTTACGGCATATATATTTTCGACGGTAACGCTCAAAGTGTACAGCCACTTTATACCCGATACGCAAGATACGGCACTTAACGCGCTGAATAATATTACGGCATAGAAAAACGACCGAGATAAACTCTCGGTCGTTGCCTTTGGCGTTCCCGGCGAGAATCGAACTCACAACGGCCCCTTAGGAGGGGGCTGTTATATCCATTTAACTACGGAAACGATTGTAATTATCTTACACCATTCCGCAGAAAAAAGCAAGAGATTTTGCGCCGTCGTTTTAAGATTCTTTGCGAACTCCGAGGATATGGATTCCGCGCGCACGGGCATAGTTATAGGAGGACAGAGGACGGTTGAACGCATCGTACGAATGCGCCGCGATTTTAATTCCGTTCGAAACGCTTACCACGACCGGTGAATGATAGAAGTCTCCCGTTTCGTTGCCGAGCTGCACGATATCGCCTACTTGCAGTCTGCTCAGCGGAACTTCTTCGGCAAACGGTCCCACGCCTTCGTTCTCCGTTAAAAAACGGTAAAGATATTCCACGCCCGTCCATGAGGCGGTGCGGTCGTTCGCAGTCTTATAAAACCAACCGTAAATGGGGGTAAAGTTCATCACGTTTGCGCCCGCAAATACGCATTGCGAGGCAAAGTTCGTACAGTCGCCGCCGATGCGCGAAAAGTCGTAGTATGCGGGGTTGCGTGAAAACGCCCAGCGCTGTGCATAGCGAAAAACCGATTCTCTTTCATAATTTAAAGTCGTCATGACTAAAGTATATGCCGAAAATCGGGTTGGTGTGAATTTTTTTTCGGCAAGATTGTCCCGATTTCCGCATAGGATAACGGTGTGAAATCCCGTAGCAGAAAAATCAAGCGCCGCGTTGCGGCGGCGGTTATCTGTCTGTTTTTTATCGGAATCGTCGTATTGTTGCACCGCAACGTAACGAACGTGCTGAAATCCATTGCGGAAGCGAGTATGCGTTCGATTACGACGGTTGCCGTAAACGACGCGGTTTACTATACGCTTTCGGACAAATTGCGCTACGAAGATTTGGTTGGCATCGAGCGGAGCGACGGCGGGGAGATACAGGCGATTTCGTCGAATGCCTTTCAGATCAACCGCATTGCACGCGATACCGCATATATGTCGCAGGAAAATTTAAACAAGATGAGCGAGGACGGCGTGGAGGTGCCGCTCGGCGCGCTTTCGGGCGTGGAAGCGTGGGCGGGTTTCGGACCGAAAATTCATTTGAAAATTATCCCCATTTCCAACGTGTCCTGCAAATTCGTATCCAAATTCGACGCCGCGGGAATCAACCAGACCAAGCATTCCATATATCTCGAAATCGTGGCGGACATCTCGATTATCATGCCTTCGGGTACAAGCAATTTCGCCTCGCTTACCGAAGTGCTCGTCTGCGAGAGCGTGTTGGTCGGAAAAGTGCCGGAAACATATTTACAGGCGGATATTTTCGGTGAAGGGTTTACGCTTACGCCTCATGAATAAAATTTCCGCAATAAAATTTCTGCCCGCGTGCACAGGTGTGCACGCGGGCAGGCGATTTCCTAATTGTTATTCGGAGCGAAACGGAGCCGCCCTAAATCAGCGTTAAGCATATTTGGCGATCAAAGAAAGAATGTCCTGCGTGCCGCTTGTGATGCTGCTTTCGGCAAGGCGTTGTTTTAACCCGTCGTCTTGCAACGTTGTGCAAAGAACGGGGTAAAGCGCATCGAGTTCGCTTTCCCTGAGCAAACGGCAAAGTCCCTTTTTTTCGAAATAGGCGGCGTTTTCCATTTGGTCGCCGCGCGAGCCGTGCTGCAACGGTACGAGCACGGCGGGTTTTTTCAGCGCAAGGATCTCGAACACGGTGTTGCTGCCTGCGCGCGATAAAACCAAGTCGCAGGCGGCGTACGCACTGCCCATATCCGACTCAAACTCCAACTGTACGTAGCCCTTGGGCGCGTCCTTCATCAAGTTGCCTTTGCCGCAAAGGTGCAGAACGTCGAAGCGCGCAAGTATCGGTTTCAGGCAGGAGCGCACGGCTTCGTTGATTGCTCTGCTTCCGCTGCCGCCGCCCAGAATCAACAATACGGGCTTAATTTCCGAAAGGGAGAATTTGCGCCTTGCGCGGCTGCGTTCACCGTTTAAAATTTCGCGGCGGATGGGAGAACCGACGTATTCCCCGTTATCGAACAGCTTCGCTGTTTCGGGAAAGGAGGTGAGCACTCGTACGCACTTTTTTGCGGAGAGCTTGGTGGAGAGCCCCGGGGACAGGTCGCTCTCGTGCGTCAGCACGGGAATACCCAGCTTTCGGCCCGCCCAGACGGCGGGATAGCTTGCAAACCCGCCCTTCGAAAAAATCAAATCGGGCTTTTCTTTCTGAACGGCTTTCAGCGCCTCCTTCTTCGCCCTGTGCAGGCGGAAGGGAATGGTTAAATTTTTCGGGGTAAGGGAGCGGACGAGCTTAGGACATTCCACGCAAAAAAAGGGGTAGCCCGCTTCGCTTACAAGCTTGCTTTCGATGCCGCTCGTGCCCATATAGCTCACCCGATGAGAATAACGTATTTCGTTCATCAGCGCAAGATTTGGCACCACGTGCCCCGCGCTTCCTCCGCCCGTAAACAGTATCTTTTTCATTAACAACAGTATATTCCGAACGGAGTTTTTTATTGACGGTTATTTGAGTTTTCTCGGATCTCTGTCGCCCGCGAGCGTCGGTAATTCGCCGTACTGCGTCTTATATGCGCGGTAAAAGGTCTGTTTGCTGCGGAACCCGCATTCGTAAAGCTGCGACTCCACCGTGCGCGATTCGTCGTATTGTGAGATGAAGTGTTCGAGGCGGACGCGGTTTAAAAATTCGGTTAAGCCGCATTTGAGATTTTTATTGATCAGCTCGGAGAGATAATACTTGTTATAGGAAAACTCCGACGCCAGCATATCGAGCGTGATATTTTCGCGGAAATGCGCCAAAAGGTATGCGACGATTTTTTGCACGGTGTCAAAATTCTTGTTCTGCGAAGAGAGGGGAATAAACCGCATACGGGCAACGCACTTGCCCAAAAAGTAGTTGATGTATCCTTTCAGGCACATTTCATTTTCGCCCGCCGTGCGTTCACGGAAATACGTAAGACAGTCGGCAAGCTCTTTATCGCCGCGGATGACGCTGTCGTAGGCGGGGCGCTTGTCGGAGGTGTACTCGGAGTACCGCTTTAAATAGAGCGGGGACAACATCACGCAGACGCTTCTGCCGAAATCCTCGATGAGATGCGTGTAGTTCGGATGGATCACAACGAAGTCTCCTTCGTTCAGGCGGTTGGTCGTGCCCTGCACGGTAACGTTGCAACCGCCCTGTACGTTGAGGATGATCTCCATACTGTTGTGGTAATGCGCGCGGAAGGTAAGGTTGTTTTCGAACCAATCCGTTTTGAGTGCGTCCGCTTCGTCGCGCCAATATTCGTAAAATTCCATGGTTCGGCACCCCAATATTTGATACTTTTCCGCCAAGCGATGATATTGCCAAAGGCGTAATGTTATTATAAAATAAAAAAAAGGGATTGTCAAGTCCGTACAAAGAATGTTAAAAACGAACGGTGGCGGTTTCGGGAGGAAAAATTATGAAAAAAAGGAGTTTTTTATTCGTCGGCTTGCTTCTGGCGCTGACGGCGGGCATCTTTGCCGCCTGTAACAAGCAGAAGTGCGAAGTGCACGAATACGGCGAGTGGCAGACGGTAACGGCGGCTACCTGTAAGGAAGCAGGCTTGAAAAAGCGCGTCTGCAAAGCGTGCAAGGAAGAGGAAACGGCGCCGATTCAAAAGACGGCGCACTCTTACGGGGGCTGGCAGGTGGTAAAGGAAGCAACGTGTACCGCCAACGGCGAACGCCAACGCGTGTGCACTGCTTGCGGAGATACGCAAACGGGCGCGATCGTATCCGTTTCGGGCGGGCACAGCCAATGGTCGGATTGGGCGGTAATTAAAAATCCGACCTGCAAAGAAACGGGCGTAAAGAGACACTACTGCCTCGAATGCGGAGAATACGAAACGGAGTCCGTTTCCGTCGATCCCACAGCGCACCTTTACGGCGTATGGACGCAGACGAAGGCGCCCACTTGTGGTAGCACGGGCACGAAAATAAGAATCTGCGCGGACTGCGGGACGGAGGAAGAGCAAGAGATTCCGACGAACGGCGAGCACGATTTTTCGAACAGAACGATAACGACTGTTTCGACCTGTTCGACGAACGGCGTGGAAACCGCCACCTGTCCCGCGTGCAAGACGACGAGGGAGTTCGAGCTTCCGCTGAATCCCCATAACCATAAAAACATGGGGGGGGGTACTGTTTGCCCCGACTGCCATGGTATGCTGAGCGCGGATCTGACGCTGAACAACTCCTCGGGCAAGTGGCAGCAATCGTATGAAAAGTACCTCGACGGCGACTTTGCGATCGAATATCTGTTCCGTTCGACGACGGGACCCGAGCCGTTCTGGGACAGCTTTATTCTGACGGTAGGACCTGCGGAGTATCTCAACGGTAAACTCACGCGTACGCAGGTCGGCGAAATGAATTTTATTCCCTCGCCGCCCGGAAGCGGAAGCAGTGCGGACTTTACGACGTACTATTCGCCCGTATGGGACGCGTGCGGAAATAAATTTAATACGACTTGGTTTTTCGACGAGGACGGAAAGGACCTCATTTACCAGACTTGCATGGCGCTCGGTCCGCAGATCCGTCTTACCGTCGTCAATCACGGCGGCGTCATTCACGTAACGGCGGTTATGACCGTTACGATCGAGGGCAAAGAGCAAAGCTGTACGGTAACGGCAACCTTAAATTATGCGGGCACCGAACGCTTCTATCTCTCCCTTTCGGGCGAGGACAGCGTGCAGACCTTAAAGCAGGTTACGCTGAAGGAGGGCAAATTTGCTTCCTTAACGGAGCCGGCAAAGACGCCCAAGCTCATTTCAAACGAAGAAACGGCGTATAACAACAAGGGTTTCAAGCCGAACAGCTCGGACGGCATTAAAAACGTACAGGCGAACCGCTATTCGTATAAGGGCGATTTCGACGTCGTATACAAGTTTACGATGGACGGCAACCCGTCAAGCGATTGGCACAGCTGGATTTTCTATATCTATAACGGCAATACGAATTTTGACGTAGCGGCAGGACAGAAGTTGTATTGGAGCGGAATTGCCAACGGCGCAGAGCCGGAACAGTTTGCTCTTTGGCACGGGGCGGATTATTATTGGCGCCATCAGACGGACGATAACGATACGTTTATGAGGAAGCTGGCGACGGCGGACGTTACCCTTCGCTTCGTGCGCAGAAACGGTTATATTACCATGTACGGCGCGGCGACGGCGCAGGGTGCAAGCAGTCCGTTCGTGTGCTGGACGTTTATGTCCCTTGACAGCGCGGCGGAGAATCTTATAACGATTGCGCTGACTTCGGAAAACAGCACGCTGACGATGAAGGAGATTCTGCTGTATTCGGGCGAAGTATTTACCACGGACAACAAGTGCGTGTTCCACCAATACGGCGATTGGGTTACCGTAACCGAGCCGAACTGCGGCGAAGCGGGCGAAGAAGCGCGCACCTGCCCGATTTGCGGCGATAAGGATACGCGCGTCATTCCCGCCGAGCGTGAACACTCCTACGGCGATTGGGAAACGGTGGAAGAGGCGAAGTGCGGCACCGAAGGCAAAAAGAAGCGCGTCTGCAGCGATTGCGCGCACGAAGAATTCGGCGTGATCCCCGCGTTAAGCGACCATACCTACGGCGATTGGTCGCAGACGAAGGAGGCAAACTGCACGGAAGAGGGCGAGCGCACTCGTACCTGTTCGGGATGCGGACACGTCGATACGGAAGTCATTCCCGTCAATATCTACGCGCATACCGCCATGCAGAACGGCGTCTGCGCCGACTGCCGCGGAATGCTGAGCGGAGAGCTTACGATAAACAATTCGACGGGCAAGGCGGTAGACGTATACGAAAAGTATTACGAAGGGGACTTCGAAGCGGTTTATAAGTTGCGCAATACCGCGGGTGCGGACGGCGGATGGCACAACTATTTCTTAACATTCGGACCTGCCGAGTATCTGAACGGCAAGTATGAGCACGCAATGCTTTACAACATTGTTCCTTTCTTCCCCGGTGATTTAGCGCAATATTACGGGAGTAATTACGCGCATTGGCAAATGCTCGGGAATACTTACGAAACGACTTGGTTCAAGGATGCAAGCGGCAATAGCGTCGATTCGGTGATGGGCTTCCAAGGCTTCATGCAGTTGGGCGTAGACGTTACCGTAACCTTAAAGCGCACGGGGGAAGCGCTCAACGTTACGCTGTATAACGAAGTTACGTATAACGGCGGCAAATACACCTGTACGTTAACGGCGTGTTTGCATTTCCCCGGTGCGCAGCGGCTGTACGTCGGACTGACGGGCGAAAGAAATACCGAAGTGTTAAAACAGGCGCAGCTTTTAAGCGGTAAATTCGTTTCCGAACAGACGGCTACCGTCCTCGACGGCACCCAAACGGAATACGAAAATCTTAACGGGCAAAAAAATATCCAAGGGCGCAACGATACGTTTGACGGCGACTTCTCGATAGAATATCGTTTTAAGATGAACGGCAACCCGAACGAAGCATGGCACAGCTGGATTTTGTACACTCTTACGGGACGCAGCGAGGATATGGCAAACCGCTATTGGTCGAATACGGCGAACGGGTGCGAGCCGGACCACGGAAACGGCGAACTTTATCACAATGCAGATTATGCGGCTGTTCAGTATACGGGTAGCGGCAATTTCGCCCAAGACCTTGCTACGGCGGACATTGCGCTTCGTGTAACGAGAAAGGACGGTTACATTACGGTACTCGGTGTCGGTATTCCCGAAGGCGCAAATGAACCCAGCATCTTCTGGTCGTTCTATACGGTCGAGAAAAAGACGGGTGAAATCACACTTCGCCTTACTTCGGAAAACAGCGTGCTGACGATGAAGGAAGTGCTGCTGTACGGCGGCGGGATCGTGAGCGAATAAGTGCGGGATAAGGAGAAAAAATGAAAATAAAAAATAAATTGACGGGGTTGCTTCTTGCGGGAGCGTTGGCGTTTACGGGCGTCGGCGGGCTTGCGGGCGCAACCGCATCGGGAGCAACTATGAACGTAAAAAACAAAATCGAAGAAAACGCAGCGATTGCACGGCAGATTGCCGAAGAGGGTACCGTCCTGTTGAAGAACGATTACCGCGCTCTGCCTCTGTTGCAGAACGAAAAGGTGGCGGGCTTGGGAGCCGCGCAGGACGCGGCGCAGGTGTTCGGCGGCGGCGGCTCGGGCTGGGTAAACGCTACGGGTATGGTCAACTACCGCACGGGACTGACGAACGCGGCGCAGAAGGGCTGGATCAAGTCGTATACGGCTTTGGGCAGCGCGTCGGAGGGGAATGCCTATCACAAGGTGCTGTACTTCATTTCCCGCGAAACGACGGAGGGAGAGGATATCGCCGAGAGCAAATATTATCTCAACGCCACGGAAAAGAAGGACATCTCCGCTCTCATCGACGCTTACGGGAAGGAACGCGTTATCGTTATTCTGAACGTCGGCACCGTTATGGACACGAGCTGGCTCGTCGCGCAGGACGTGGGCGCGATCGTGCTTGCCTATCTCGGCGGCGAACAGGCGGGCACGGCGCTTGCCAACGTGCTCACAGGTCAGGTAACGCCCTCGGGCAAGACGGTGGATACTTGGGCGAAGAATTACGATTTCTATCCCTCGTCGAACGCAAGCGGCATCGGAACATTCGCGGGCGACAGAAACACCTACTACACCGAAGATATTTTCGTCGGATACCGCTATTTCGCAACATTCGATCCCTCGTACGATAAGGTAAACTACGAGTTCGGTTACGGGCTTTCGTACACCGATTTCGCGCTTTCGAATTACGAGTGCAAGGAGGAGAGCGGAAAAATCACCGTTAGCGTAACGGTGAAAAACACGGGCGTGTACACGGGCAAAGAGGTGGTGCAGGTTTACTACGGAGCGCCGCAGGGCAAGCTGGGCGCGCCTGCCGCCGAGCTCGTCGGATTCAAAAAGACGGGCACGCTCTATCCCGGTCAGAGCGAAAAGGTCAGCGTTTCGTTTGATAAAACGGATTTTGCCCGTTACGACGATACGGGCAAAATCAAAAAGGACAGCTGGGTCATCGAAGAGGGCGCCTATCCCGTTTACGTGGGAACGTCTGTAAAGAACGCTACGGCGGGCGGGGCGAAGTACACCTATCGACAGGCGGCGGACGAAGTGCTTGAAACGACGAACGCGCTTCGCGATTCCACCCTTGCCGAACGCCTGCTTGCCGACGGCACGCACGAGGTGATTTCCGACGGCGGCACGGCAGGCACGGTGCATACCGTGCCCGCAGCGGGCGGCGTCGTCATTCAAGCGGAAAACTACGCCTCGATGGAGGGCGTGGGCACGAGCGAGATTTACTATCTCGGCACCGATTTCGGTTTCGGCGTCGGAAATCTCAATCACTCGCAAAACAAGATAACCTATAAGCTCAACGTCGAAAAGGCGGGTATCTACAATATCGCCTTCAACATGGCTTCGGCTTGGAATAACGCCGATATGTTCCGTCTGTTCGTAAACGGCGTACAGCAGAATCTCACCGTTTCCATGTCGCCCACGCACACGGAAAACGACAGCGATTGGTACCGCTGCACCTATTTAAAGCTCAACGCGCAGTCGCGCAATTTTACGGTCGATTTGCCCGCGGGCGAAGTGGAACTCCGCTTCGAGGCGAACGGACAGCGGTTTATGAATTTCGACTGTTTCGAAATCTTCGGTAACGGCGTGGCGGCGGAAAAGGAAACGCTGATTCAGGCGGAGAACTTCGCCTCGTCTACGCTCGGCACCGAGCATATCGTGGACGGCGTGGCTACCGAGCGTTCGAATAAGAACGGCAGCGAGTACGTTTATACGCTCAACGTGGAGCGTGCGGGCAAGTACTATCTCGCCTTCCGTGCTTCCAACGTAACGAAGGCGCAGCGCGACGTTTTGGCAATTTCCGTAAACGGCGCGGCGCAGAACGTCTCCGTTGATTTAAAGCGCACGGCGGCAAACGGCAACGTGCTCGTAAGCAACTACCACAAGTTTACCGAAACGGATCCCGTGGAGGTAACCCTTCCCGCAGGCGCGGTTACGTTGAAACTGACGACCAAGAACACGGCGGTGTGCTGTATCGACAGCATTCGCGTCATTCCCGAAGCGCTTTACGTTGCGCCGACGGAGGAGGCGTTCGAGGACAACACGAACGAATTCGTCTACAACGACAAGACGGCAGGCGTCGCGCAGGCAACGCTGATCACCTACGACGACGTGTATGAGGATATCGCCAAGCTCGACGATTTCCTTGCGCAGTTTTCAATCGAAGAGCTTGCATACCTGCTCGGATTGGATCAGGTAGGGCAGAATTCGGCGCAGACGGGCACGGGCGGTGTCGGCGGATATAATATCGACGATAAGTACGGTATTCCTTCGGCAAGCACGTCCGACGGCCCCGCGGGTATCCGCTACGGCGCAAATAACGCGCTCTATTCCACTTGGTTTCCCTGCATGACGATGCTTGCTTCCACTTGGAATCCGGAGCTTGCTTACGATTTCGGCGAGGGTGTGGGCATGGAAGCGACGCTCGGCGGCGTTTCCGTATGGCTTGCCCCCGGCGTGAACATTCACCGTAATCCGCTCTGCGGGCGTAACTTCGAGTACTTCTCCGAAGACCCGCTCGTTGCGGGAATCTTTGCCGCAGAAATCACCAAGGCTTCCCAATCGCAGGGCGTTGCCGTCTGCGTCAAGCACTTTGCGGCGAATAATCAGGAGACTAACCGTTTCGGAAACAACTCCTGCGTCTCGCACAGAGCGCTGCGCGAAATCTACTTAAAGCCGTTTGAAATTGCCGTCAAAGAGGGACAGCCCATTTCGATCATGTCAAGCTACAATATGCTTAACGGCAAGCACGCCGCATCCTCCCGCGATTTGATTACCGACGTTCTGCGCGGCGATTGGGGCTTTGACGGCGTTGTATTCTCCGATTGGGGCGGGCATATGAGCCACGTTTCCCTCGTCGAGAGCGGCAACACCTTCAAGAGTTGGAACCCGCAGTACTCCAACCTCGTAGAGGCGTACAAGAGCGGGGTGCTTACGCGCGAGGACTTTGAACGCAACGCCGCCGACGCCGTTCGTTTCCTTATCCGTTCGAACTGCAATACGCAGAGAACCACGGTTGCCGACCCTTACGGTCGTACGGTAATTACCGCGGAAAACTTAACGAAATGTGTTACTTCGGACGCAGGCAAGACGGAATACTATCGCGTGTCCGTTGCGCAAAGCGGTTATTACCGCGTCAGCGTTGCGGACAGCGTCGGTACGGTTTCGATGCGCGAAGGAGAAATCGATTTGAACTCCGAGGACGCCGTCTATCTGAAAGCGGGCACGTACGAATTTAAAGTGGCGTTAAAGGCGAACGAATCCTTCGGGAAAATCGTCATTGACGAAGCGCCTGCGCCCGTCGTCGATCCCGATCCGGAGGATCCCGACGATAACAAGCCCGACGACAATAAACCGGATACTAAACCCGACGATAACAAGCCCGACGATAACAAATCCGAGCCTCAAAAGGAGGGTTTAAGCGGCGGTGCGATCGCGGGCATCGTTGTCGGAAGCGTTGCGGTTGCGGGGGCGGTAGCGGCGGGCGCCGCGGTTGCCGTGAAGAAGAAAAAGAGAAAGAAAGACGAAGAATAATAAAAAATCAAAAAACTCCTCTGCTTGGCAGGGGAGTTTTCCTTCTTCGATTCGCGTTAAAAATTTTGATTCAAACGATTGACAAAGCGCACGGCAGAGGTTATAATATATTCATGATGAAACTCCGCATGATAATTGCAATTTACGGAGCAGACGGCTATTATCCTTCGAGATAATTATTTTTTGCGTAAATCGAACTTTGTCTTTCACGGTTTGCGCGTGCGCAAGCCGTTTTTATTTTTTTCGGAGGTTAAAATGAAAAACGTAATGGACACGCTCAGAGAGCGCGGATTCGTAAAACAGACGGTATACGAGGACGAGCTGTACGAAAAGCTCGGAAAGGAGAGCGTTCCTTTCTACATTGGCTTCGACCCGACGGCGGACAGCTTGCACGTGGGGCACTTTATCCAGCTTGTCGCCATGAAGCATATGCAGGATGCAGGGCACAAGCCCATCATTCTCATCGGCGGGGGCACCGCCATGGTGGGCGATCCGTCGGGCAGAACGGATATGCGTTCGATGATGACGAAGGAAACGATTGCCTACCACGTGGAGTGTTTTAAAAAGCAGATGTCCAAGTTCGTCAGTTTTGAAGGGGAGAACGGCGCAATTATCGTAAACAACGCCGATTGGCTGTTAGACCTCAATTACGTCGACTTCCTGCGGGAAATCGGAGCAAATTTTTCCGTGAATAAAATGCTTACCGCAGAGTGTTTTAAGGCGCGTATGGAAAAGGGGCTTTCCTTCCTCGAATTCAACTATATGCTTATGCAGGCGTACGATTTTTTGGTGCTCAACCGCAAGTATGACTGTCTTTTGGAATTGGGCGGCGACGACCAGTGGAGCAACATTTTGGCGGGTGCGGATCTCATCCGCCGCAAGGAGCAGAAGAGTGCGTTTGCGATGACCTTTACGCTTTTGACGACGAGCGACGGCAAGAAAATGGGAAAGACGCAGAAGGGCGCGGTGTGGCTGGATGAAAATAAGATGAGTCCTTACGAGTTCTATCAGTTCTGGCGCAATACGGACGATGCGGACGTGGAAAAGTGTTTTAAGCTTCTGACCTTTTTGCCGCTTGAAGAAATCGCCGCGCTTACCGCCCATAAGGACGAGCGCATGAATGCCGCCAAGGAGCGGCTTGCGTTCGAGATTACGCGGGAGGTGCACGGCGAAGAAAAGGCGTTGAAGGCGCAGAGCGAAGCGCGCGCCGCGTTCGGCGGCGAGGGTGAAATGCCCGTAAAGGAAATCGGCAAAGAGGTTGTAAACGTCATCGGCGCGCTGGCGGCGGCGGGGCTTGCGAAGTCGAACGGCGAAGCGCGGCGATTGATCGAGCAGGGCGGCGTTTCGATTGACGGCGAACGCGTTTCGGACGGAAACGCGCTTCTTCCGCAAAACGATTTCGTGCTTGCCAAGGGTAAGAAAGTACGCTTGAAAATCGTGCGTAAATAATGGCGTACTTCAGCGTGCTACGGCGTGCCGAACGGGAGTACGTCGTTGAAAAATCCAAATTTATCGGTTATTGCGCCCGTACCGAGGGGGAGGAGAGCGCCCGCGTTTTTTTGGGCGAGGTGCGCGCTCTGCACCCGACGGCGACGCACGTGTGTTACGGCTTTGTTGCGGACAGGACGGGTAACGGGCAGCGGTTTTCGGACGACGGCGAGCCGCAGGGCACGGCGGGGCTGCCGATTTTAAACGTGATCAAGGGCAAAAAACTGTTGGAAACGACGGTTGCCGTGGTTCGTTATTTCGGCGGAATAAAGCTGGGTACGGGCGGGCTGGTGCGCGCCTACACGAAAGCCGCACAGGACGCCGTATCGGAGGCGGGCGTTTCCGAATACGACCTCTGTGCAGAGACGCAGATATGCGCGGCTTATTCCGAAACGGACGCGCTCATGCGCTTTTTGTCCGGTTGCGGCGTGAAGGTACTGACGCGGGAGTTCGGCGAGCGCGCCGTATTAACGGTTGCGGTGCGCGATAGTGAGAAGGACGCCTTTTCCGCATCGGTGCAAGACATGCTTTGCGGCAAGGCGGAAATCAGGACGTTAAGGACGTACTTCGCGCCCGTCAATTAAAAAATTCGTCGGCATGTTCGCGGGCGGAAAATATAAGAAACGTTAAGGAGAGTAAGTTATGGAGAGAGATTTGCTGGACATTTTGTTGGACGCGGAAAATCGCGAGCCCATCGTGCTGACTTCGGAGGACGGAAAGTCGATGACCTTCGAACAGGTTGCGGTCATACCGAAAACGGTAAAGGGCGAGCGCAGGCTGTACGCCATTTTAAAGCCTGCGGATAAGATCCACGGCGTTGCCGAAGACGAGGCGATCGTATTTCTCGTCGATACGGACGACGAAGGCTATTCCGTTCTGAAAGTGGAGACGGACGAGAAGATTGCCGCGGCGGCGTTCGAGGAGTATTACAAGCTGCTCGCAAAGTCGGAAGAATGATCCGGATGCCGGAAACGAAGGAGGAGTCGAGCGATGTTCGATAGCTTCACCGAAATGTTTTTGGGGGAATTCTTTCTGCTCGAAGATCTTGCGGGCACGCTTTTAAAGGAGGAAAGATTTCTCTTTCACCGGCTGTACGAATGCTATCTTTTGCCTGCGGAGCGGGAGGAGGAACTGTACGGTCTGACCCGTCAGCAGGCAGTCAGGGAAATCGACACGGTAAAGGCATACTACCGCTACGAGCGGGAAAAAAAGTATTCCGCCATGATGGGAGAGGGGGCTGCCGCGGACGAATTTCGCGACAGGCTGATCTCCATTAAGGGGGACGCGTTTGCCTTTACCGAAAAAATCAAGCTCAACGATACGGACGAGCTGACGGAGAGCGCGCTTTTCAACAAGCTTTCGCAATCGGCGAACGCAGGCGTTTTGACTGCGCTCAGGATTCTCGGTTTTTTGCTTTGCGAGGGCATTTTCGTGGGGCGAAATCTGCCGATGGGGTTAAAGTACATCGGCAGGGCGGCGCAGTGGAACTGCGTCGAAGGCATTTTAATGGCGCTGTATTACGACGGGGAGAACAGAGAGGAGAACGTGAGCCGCCTCTATACCGTTACGCGCGGCACACCGTACGAAGGGGTCGCCGCGGCAGCCGCAGAAAAGTACGGCGTCAAAGAGGTACGGGAGCTGCGCGAAAATCTTCTTCTCAATAAACTTTTCGGCACGGGCGCCGCAAATCCCGATACTTACGATCCGCAGTTTGCGCGCATTATTTTTAGTAAAATCATGCGCTATCACGAAAAGGAACGCCAGATTTTTACCGAAAACAAGGACAGGATTTCGGACATCGGCGATTTTCCCCTGAAGCTGTCTTTCCGCAATATCGAATTCGATTCGTCTGCCTTTGCCGCGCTTCCCGTAAAGCGCGAGGCGGAGAAGAAAAAGATTATCCGCGGAATCGAAAACGGTGATTTGCGGAAGCTTTCCACCTATCAGCCCATGTGTCTGTGCGGTGAAAGCGAATACTTAAAGAATATGTACGCCGACGCGATCGCACTCGGGTTAAAGGGCAAGACGCACGTCGAACGCTTCGAGGTTGCGGATATCACCGAATACGATTTGGAGCCGTCGGAAAACAATATCTTTCTGCGGGGTTGCAACGAGGATAAGAACAACGTCTATCTTTTGCTCTTTTCGGGGCACATCAGGGAAACCGTTATGCAGCGGGTGGAGGAGTTTTTAAAAACGGAAAAGCGCAGAAAATACCGCCTGCACCATCCGGGGGTAGTCATCGATTTGAGCGCAGTGCTTCCCGTGTGCCTGTGCGACGAGGAGAACGCAAACCGTCTGCGCGCGCTGTGCGACGTCATTGCGCTCGCGCCCGTAAAGGAGGCGGAAAAGAAGGCGCTGATCTGCGATATGATTTCCGTCAAAGAAAAGCTGTACGACGTGGAAAAGCTCGAGGCGGACGAGGGAGCGATGCGGTATCTCTACGCCCGTTCGCTCGACGACGCGGACGAGCTTTTGGATAGAGTCATCCGTTTAAACCGCAGGCGCGGCGAAACGCTTATCGTAACCGAGGAGCTTTTGAAGGAGCACAACAAGGGTGTCGGCAACCGCAGAGGATACGGCTTCGGAGGGGAAGATGAATAAGGAATGGAAATATTTACAGGGCTACGAAAACACGCCTTATGTTCATTTTGACGAAGCGGCGACGCTTCCGAACACGGTTACCTACGACGAGCTGCCAAACCGTTCGGTTACGGGGGTGTTGAAGGCGAACCAATACGTGAACGGCAAGCTGACCCAGACGTACACCGAGCATGAAAACCACGTCGGAGTGATCGCCGCCACGCGCCTCGGTAAGACGACCTCGTACGTGATTCCGACCATTCTTTCCTTTGCGCGCCAGAAGCAGAAGCGTAGCATGATTATTTCCGATCCCAAGGGCGAGATTTACCGTTATACGGCGGCTGCGTTGAAAAAAGAGGGATATAACGTAAAGCTTTTGAATTTCCGCGATTACAGGTGCAGCGAGTGCTGGAATATTCTCACGCCCATCTACCGAAAGTACATCGGCATTCGCGAAATTCCCAACGAGCCCGTCGTCGTTGAAACGAAAAACGGATTGAGAAATCGCTTCCGCGGCAGGATTTACGACGATCAGGCAATGCTCGACAGGGAAATCAAACAGTTGCAGACCGTGCTTACCGAGGAGGTTGCAAACGACATCGATAACGTGGCGAAGATGTTCGTTACCACCGAAAACACGCGCGACCCCTATTGGGAGGACAGCAGCCGCGATTTATTAAAGGCGTTCTTTTGGGCGATGCTGGAGGACACGGATGAAAATTGTCCCGGCCGTATTACCGAGGATACTTTTTCGTTCAGTACGATTTTCACTATCATGTCCGGATTCCGTGAGGAGGGGCGTAACCGCTACGACGACCAGGGGTATTTCTCGTCGCGGAACACCGCGTCGCGGGCGTATCTTCTGGCAAAGAGCATCATTCTCGAAAACGGCGATTCCACGCGCAAGTGCATTCTCGCGATTTTTAACACCAAGATTTCCGTGTTCCGCGAAAGCACGGTAAACTTAATCACGCGCTGCAATTCCTTTGAAATGAGCGAGCTGATCGGCGGCCCCGTCGCCGTGTTCATCGACTATCACGACGAGCTGAAAACGCACTATCAGCTTATCAGTTTGTTCGTGCAGGACGCATACCGACGGCTGATCGAAGAGACGGAGCAAAAGGAGAACAAGAAACTCGACGTGCCGTTCTATTTCGTGCTCGACGAGTTCGGCAATTTCCCCGCCATTCCCGATTTCGAAACGACGATTTCCGCCTGTGCGGGCAGAAATATTTTCTTTATTCTCATCATCCAATCGTACGCGCAGCTCGACTGTGTTTACGGTAAAGACGTAGCCACGATTATCCGCGACAACCTGAACGTGCACGTCTTTTTCGGAAGCAACAATCCCTCTACGCTCGAGGAGTTTTCCAACGAGTGCGGTCTGCGCACCCGTCTTTCGCCCATGAGCGTGCTCAACGGCAAGGGTGTGGAAATCGAAAATTATCAGATTGAAACCATACCGCTCGTACCGAAGAGCGCGTTGTCGCACATTCAGCCGGGAGAGTGCATCGTAACCGAGGCGAATTGCGGATACGTCATGTACAGCAAGCTCGAACGCTATTACGCTTGTATGGAATTCCAAAATCTGGAACTTTCCAGCGAAAAGGACTACGTTGCTAAGGTCAATCCGTTTGACGAGCGCTACCTGTATAAGTATATACCGCGCAAGAAGAACCCGTACGAAGATGACGATTGGTTGTAAGCGCGGTCGAGGAATCATGGAAAAAGAAAAGATTTGCAAAGAGGCGCTGTCGCGGGAAACCGTCAGTATTCCCGCGCTGCAAAAGGAATTTTCGCTCACCTATCCGCAGGCGCGCGCCGTTGTGGAGGAGCTTGTATCAAACGACGCTTTCAGGTACGAAAGCGGCGTCGTTTTCCGTCGTACGAAACGAGGGGAGAAGGCTTTCTGTGCGGCGGAGGAACGGCTCGCCGAAGAGTCCTCCGAAGGTGAAGCGAGGCAGACTTCGGACGAGGCGTGCGATGCAACGCTGGAAAAGCTGAAAAAGCAGCGTGCGGATCTTATGGCGCGCGAACTGCGCAGAAAGCGCGCGGAGTTGATTAAAAAATGGAAAGAGGAGCAAGAAGAAGGCGCAAAATCCGAGGAAGGGCGCACGGATGCGGAATCCGAGCGGACGGACGGTGAGAGGAAAAAGGAGAAGGAGGAGGACGGGGAGAAAGCCGAAAGCGACCCTCCCTTCGGTTCGCTCCGTTTCGAGCCCAATCTCATCGTCGCGGGCAAACAGATGACGTGGGAACGGCTGGGCGACTACTCCTTCCGTCTGCGCGTCGTCTGGCTGAAATATTCCTCGGGCGAGGATTGTACGCTGAAAGTCATGTTTACGGACAGCGGGTCGACGTATTTGACGGACGACGGATACGTGTTCGAAACCGTGTCGAAAAAGAGCGGAGAAATCGCAGCGCGCATGAAACTGAGCATGGCGGAGCGCAGTTGGGATTTTATCAAAGTCGAGAATGAAACGCTGATGATGGAAACGAGCGTTACGCATCTGATTGCGGATGCATTCCGTCTTTACGCCGCCCTCGACCGCATTTTGGACTAATAGTTTCTCCCTGCGTTTCCGCGTGGGGGATTTTTTTGGCGCTGCATACGCGATCGCGCCAAAAACGGAAGGCGTTGGTTTTTGCCGTGCCGTTATGATATAATACTTTCGGAAAACAATGATCGAAGGGAGAACGTATGAAAAAATTCTGTCGCTTTATCAAGGCGGTTGCAACGAACTTCTGGGTGCAGCTCGTCGTTCTGCTCGCATGTATCGTCGGAATTTTCGCGGTGGCGTGCGTGATGGAGTCGGATAAAACTTTGGGCGCGAAAATTCTTGAATTCGTTACGAGCGGCGACATTATCTCCATTCTTCTCGCCGCATTCGTTTCGATCACCGTGGCGCGCATTACGTTTAAGGCGATGAGCGCCGTCGAGGAATCGCGCAAGCTGGAAAACGACCACCACAAGATCGTATGCAAGTATTTTTCCCATTCCAAGGATAAAATCGATTACGAACGCAATTACTGCAACAAAGACGGTTCGTTCATGTATCTGACGAAAGTGCCGCAAAATCGAAAAAAACAGAGCAATCCCGAGGCAAATAAAGAATCTTCGGATTATATAACGCGTCGGGAGGAAATCGAGGCGTATTGCGGGGGGAAACTGTATCTTCCCGTTTTAACGGTGTTTACGAATACCAGAGGCGATACGCAAATGCGCTTTCACGACAGTCGAGAAACCTTTACGCTTCCTACTTTCGTCCGTGAAAACGTGCTCGCCCTGATGCACGCGCACTTCGTGTCGGACACGACGAACGGCGATACCGTCCGCCTGAACGATTTTTCCTACGACGGAAATACGGTTACGCTCGATACCATGCGCACGCACTACTTCGACATGCTCGTTACCAATCGCTGTATGGATTACAAGCTGGACAACGTGGTAACCCTGCGCGAAGTGTACGAGTACAACTCTACCGTAACGCCTTTGCGAGAATCGCAGCTGAGCAACCAAATCGGGCTGAACGGTTTAATTTTTACGAATAACGGTTATCTTCTTTTGGAAAAGCGCGGACGAAAAAAAGCGGTGTGGAAGAATAAGTTTGCCCAGCCGATTTCCCTTGCCATGAAGACGAGCAATCTCGTCGATCCCAAGGGCGGGATCGGACCCTCGCAAGCCGACGCGGAAAACAATTTCAAAAATACCGTGCTCACGACGATCGGGAACAACTTCGGGTTTACGGAAGAGGATATTGTGTCCTTTCACGCGCAGACCAACTTTTTAGGAATTGCGCGCGATCTTTTGGAAGGAGGCAAACCGAACCTTTATTGTTACGTTGTCGTAGACAAGTCGGCGGAGGAAATGAAGGAGTACCTCGAACGCAAGGCGAAATCGGCTTGCGCCCGCGAAAACGACGCCTCGCTGCCCAAATTTACGAAGGCGAAGCTCGAAAGCGAATTCTATCTCGTCAACTACCGCGACATCGCGATCGACTATCATTACGCGTTGAAGGTGAAGGCGCGGAAAGTATACCGCGTCAAGCGCAAATACGCCCCGATCGTTTCGCGTGCACGGCAGTGTTTCGACGGATCGGTCTTCCGTTGGAAGCGCGCCTTTCACGGCAGTATTAAAAAGCAGTGCGGCGAGGCGTTGCTCTCCTGCCTGTATTACGTGGACGCCTGCCGCAAACGCATCGATTTGCAGACGGATATTTCGGATTATGACGAAAAAGTGGAAGCGAGATGAGCAGGGTAGTATCGTTCGGGGAAATCATGCTGCGTCTTTCGGCAAAGACCGAAATCGCAAGGTGCCGTTCATTCGACGTATGTTACGGCGGGACGGAGGCGAACGTGCTCGCCTGCCTTTCCGGCTTGGGACACGAGACGTGTTACCTTACCGCTTTGCCGGATAACGAACTTGGCGACGCGGTCAAGGCGCACCTGTGCTCCTTCGGCATAGACTGCTCGCAAATCGTAACGGGCGGCAGTATTTTGGGGACGTATTTCGTTTCCGACGGCGGCGGCAGCAGGGGTGCGAATGTCATTTACAACCGCGCGCACTCCGAATTTACCAAATTGGACGAGGACGCTTTCGATTACGACGCAGTGTTTGCGGGTGCGGAGCTCTTTCATATCAGCGGTATTTCGTTTGCACTGTCCGAAAGCAGCCGCAGCCTTGCCTTCCGGCTTGTAAGGGAGGCACGGGCGCGAGGTGTCGCCGTGAGCTTCGACTTTAACTACCGAGCCAAGCTTTGGAGTATCGAGGAGGCGGGAAGGGTATTCCGCGAGGTCGTGCCGCTCGTCGATATCGTGCTTGCGAGTCCGCTCGATTTATCCGCCTTTTTGCAGACGGACGAAGAGGCGTTTTTGAAAAATTATCCCTGTGCATTGCTCGTGCTCCGCAGCCGCATCGTGGAGAGCACGGCGCGCCACAGCGTCGGCGTGCGTGCCTTTGAGAGGATTTCGGGAAAAACGAACGCCGCAGTGTGCGATAGAATTTTCTTTCCCGTCAGGGAGAAAATCGGCGGAGGCGACGCGTTCGACGGTGCGTTTTTGCACCGCTGTCTGCAAAATCCGAGCGATTTGAAGGGCGCGGTCAATTACGCGGTCGCCGCGTTTGCGCTCAAGCATACGATCGCAGGCGATACGTTTACGGGGACGGAGGAGGATATTATTGCATATGCAAAGGAGCTTGGCGTGAACCTATGAAAATTTGTCTGAGTATTGCGGCTTGGGACGACGCCTTCCGCGAAATGCGCGAGCAGTTGGAACGGGTTGCCGAAGTCGAAGTCGTCGGGCTGGACGGCTATTCCCTGAAAGGAACGGATATTTTTATCGGAAAAAAGATGAGCGAAGCAACGCTGACGGGCGCCGACTCGCTGAAAGCGGTGTTCGCCTATAAGACGGGCGTCGACGATTTTCCGCTTCGGGCGTTCCGCGAACGGGGGATTCTCCTTATCAATTCGCACGTAAATTCGGGCTACATCGCCGAATATGCCTTTGCGTTGAGCCTCGCTCTCGTAACCCGCGTCGCGCAGTTCGACAAGGCAATGCGTCGGGGCGATTGGATGACTGCGGATCCCCATTGGCGCAGTCTGCTTTCGATGAAGGTGGGGCTTGCGGGATACGGCAGTATCGGCAGGGCAATCGACAGACTGCTGAGAATGAATAAAATTTCCACCTACACCATTGACCGCGGAAAAGAGTACGAAGGGGTTAACAAGGTTGTATCGTTGGAAGAATTGTGCAGAACGTGCGACCTTATCATCGCTTCCCTTCCGAGCACAAAGGAGACGGACGGGGTGTTTTCACGGGAAATTTTGCAGAGTATGCGCGGAAAATTCCTCGTAAACGTGGGCAGAAGCAACTGTATCGACGAGGCTGCGCTCTACAGGGCGCTGAAAGACGGCGTGCTCGCGGGGGCGGCAATCGACACATGGCGGCAGAAGCCCGCAACAGGGCAGAAGGATTTTTATCCTTACGATTTTCCCTTTCACGAGCTCGACAACGTTCTGCTTTCCTCGCATAAGGCAATGCAGATTGCCGACGGACATGAAAAGTACGTTAAGGATACGCTGTACAGCGTGCTGCGCTACCTCAACGGCGAGCCGCTGTCGTCGGTGGTCGATTTGACGAAGGGGTATTGATCGGAACGGCTTGTTCAAAATCGGATTCTCGGAACCGAGTTTCTTTATCGGAGGGAGGCGCGCATGACCTATTTTATTTCGGACGTCCACGGCGAGTATTGCCTTTTTTTCCGTCTACTCGATAAAATAAAGTTTTCTCCCGCCGATCGGCTTTACGTGCTTGGCGATATGATCGACAAGGGCAACGAATCCGTGCGGCTTCTGAACGCTGTTTCTTCCATGACGGACGCCTCGTGTATTATCGGAAACCACGAATATGATTTTTTGAAATATTACCGCGCTGTTATGCGGGAAACGCACGACGGTTTCGATGAGGTATTAAATCGATTGCAGGCATATTTTCCGAGCGATACCGCACGGCTGACCTGGGAGATTCTTGACTGGATGGATCGTTTGCCGCATTTTGTGTGTTCCAAGGGTTTTGTCGGCGTCCATGCGGGCGTGCCGCTCTTTCCGGACGGTACGCTAAAGCCGCTTGAAAAAAACCCGATCGAGGACTTCGTGTACGACAGGAATTTCAAAAATCCGAAAACGCTCGTTAACGACGACAGAACGGTTTTATTCGGACATACGCCGACCTGTTATTTCAACGGTACGGGGGAGATTATTTTGTACCCCCGCAGGAATGGGAAGGGATATTCGCGCGTGCATCTCGATACGGGGGTGGCGCTTACAGGGTTGCTCGGCTGTTTTTGCCTTGAAACGGGCGAATGCCTGTACGAGAGGAAAGAGGAGATTTGACGCGTAGTTTTGCATCGGGATGTAAGGAAACAGCATTGGCATAATTCCCCGAAATTCGACATAGATTAAAGTATCTTTTGTCGAAAAAGGGGTGCTTATGTGGGATAATATTGAAGAGCGGGTAAAGAAAAATGCGGAATACATCGCGCAAACGGGCTGTACCGTTCGCGCTTGCGCCGAACGAATGAACGTGAGCAAATCTACCGTACATAAAGACGTAACGGAGCGGTTGATGTTTATCGACGCCGAGCTGTGGGAACGAGTAAAAGCCGTGCTCGATTTCAATTTGAAGGAACGGCATTTGCGCGGCGGCGATGCTACGCGTAGAAAATACGAAAAAAAACGGAAGAAGAATTAAACTGATCTATGTCTGATAGCGTCGGATGATTGTTACAGAACAAATAGCGCGCCGTATCCTTAATAGGAAACGGCGCGCTGTCTTTTTATATTCAAGTTGATTTTTTTGTCCGTTGCAGGAATTGGATTTCAAGGATCAGTCCTGCAAAAGCTTCGTGTCCGTAGGCCAAGGGTATGCGCGGATGTTTTTGGAACGGTATGCAAGCCTGTATTCGTACGGCGAGCAGCCTTCGAGAATGCGAAAGGAATAGATGAGCTGTTCGCGCGACGTAAAGCCCGAAAGCTTTGCGATTTCCTGGTTGGGCAGGGAGGTTGCCTGTAAAAGATTTTTTGCGTTTTTTACGCGAATCTCGGTGAGGATCGAGTGAATCCCTTTTTTAAATTCCGCTTTGAAAAGCCGTTGCAGATAGGCGGGGGAGAGTTCTACGGAGGCGGCGATTTCTTTTACGGAAACGGGATTCGCAAAGTTTTTCTGCATAAACTGTACGGCGTTTCTCACATAGCTGAGCTTAATCGGCTGTGCGTTTTTGCTCGTGCGGCATTTGGCGATGTCGAAGAGCAATTTCAAAGAGAGCAGCCGCGCGGACAAGCTCTTTGCTGGTTCGCCGTTTGCATCGAGTTCCTCCACAAGCGACTTCATGGTAAGTCCTACGTCTCCCGAGTCATGTAATACGTAGAAAGGTGCATCCTCTTCTCGCATTTCTTCAAGTTGACGGTTGGAGGAAAAGATATCGCGGACGTTCGGGGAGAGACTTTTGAGTAACTTCGAATCCTCCTCGCCGAAGCAGCTTTCGGGGAGCAACTCCACATTGTAAATCTGCGTGCCGTTCACTTCGACGGAAATTCTGTGATAATATCCCGTATTTACGAAAATGAAGCACTTTTCGGGGACGGATACGCGCTCAACCGTCTTCCCGTCGTCCGTCGTCATGTATTCAAAGGCAAAGGCGCCTTTTTGGCAATACATGATTTCAAACTGTCTATGGTGGTGCCATTCCATAGTAAAGTCCGTTGCAAACATGTTCTGATACCAGCCGACGGGCACAAAATGCTGCGAAGAAAGCTGTTTTAACGTAAGTTCTCGAGAACCGTCCATACTGTGATTATAGCACAAAGCAGGGGGGGGGTCAAGCATTTGAAAGATAATATCATTTTTTCTAACAGTACTGTTAGAAAATAAAACATTATGTTGGATTTCGCTATTGACTTGGGAAAATAACCGTATTAAAATTACTTTGAAAAAAGCTGAATTTTGTCATTCGGCAACTGTTTAAGGAGGAAATCCATGAAAAAAATCGCAAAAATTTCGACGATTGCATTGGCGTGTTGCGTGGGGTTGGGCGCGCTTGCAGGCTGCGGCGATCCTCTGAAAAAGGGCAAGACAGTCGTTACGCTTTGGGGTTACGCCGACGAAGAAGAGGCAGACACCGTCCGTTCGATTGCGCAGTGGTATAACGAGAATAATCAAGATGAAATTTATATCGATTATCAGCCCAAACCGGGCGGCGCCTACGTTTCGTTGGCGGAGCGCGCGCTCGATTCTTCCCGCGGACCCGACGTGTTCTATCTCGGCGACCGCTATTTGAAGCGCTGGGCAAAGCGCGGTTACCTTGAAAACCTCGATTCTTACATTGCCGAATCCGATCTCGATTATACTCAGATGTGGACTTCGTCGCAGTACCGTTGGAGGTACGATCCCAAGAAAAACACCAACAACATGGACGATTCCGTCTACGCGCTCCCCAAGGACGTAAGCACGACTGCGCTTTACTATAATGCTTCCGTGATGGAGCGGCAGGGAATCAAGATTATTTCGGTGAACGAGGAGGATATGGCTGCCTTCAACGCGGGCGGAAAAGACCGCAACGGCAACACGAAAGCCTCTCTCGGTATTGAAATGACCGTACCCGCAAAGGGCTTCTACCGCGAACAGAATTACAAAAACGGTAATTTTACGACGCCGCAATACGGTTTAAACGGCAAAGTAACGGAGACGATGATTTTCAACAACCGCATCGCCATGAGCTGGGATGAAATCGAAGATCTCGCCATGATTCTGACGCGTGCATATAACCCCAACCTCGACGTGCAGAACGACACGCAGTGGGGCTACTATACGGAATGGTGGTTTAACTACGGCTGGGGAATAGGCGGCGACTGCGCGGTGGATACGACGGGCGAAGGCGATTGGGAATTTTCCCTCGGCGACAAGACGCACAAGCGTATCGTGTATAACGCGGACGGATCCTACGCTGCGGACGACCACGGCAGAGTGAAATTTATCGCGGACGGAGAGGAGGGGAGCCTGACGGACGGTCAGTATGCGGGCAACGTGCTTCCCTCGCAGTACGAAGCGTTCGACCGCTTTATCAAGCTTGGCAAGCCGCAGGCATACGGCGGACTCGGCGTCGCTCCCCGCGTCAAAGCGGATATCGGTCTTTCCACGTCCACTTCGTTCTTTGTCTCCGGAAGCGTTGCGATGCTTGTCGGAGAGAGCGGTAATACCGTTTCCTTCCGCAAGGCAATCAAGAACTTCGACTGGGACGTTGCGCCGTTGCCCGTCTACAAGGAATACGATCGCGACAACGTAACGGTAAAAACGAAAGGACTCGAAATCGGGCACAGCGGCTCCACGGGGCTCGGCGTCTGGTCAAAGTCCAAGGTGAAGGACGAAGCGTTCAAGGTTGCGCTCTATCTTTCCGACGGATATGCGCAGACTTTGCAGGCGCAGAACGGTTATCGTATTCCGAATAATATATTGCTTGCGGAAAACGAGTACATTCAGAAGAACGTCGAAAGCGGGAACAAGCCCAAGAATATAGATCTCTTTACGAAGGCTGCCGTAACCGCGCGTCCCGCCGATTGGTGGTATATGCCCGACAATCTCTGGATCGATACCTGGGCGACGCCGCTCAACACGCAGTACCGTGAGAACGATAAGACGACGGACGAATTTTTCGCAGCCTATACCGACGCGACGAACGAAGTATTGCGCAATTATAAACAGCAGGGGTGGGTTTGATGAGGAGCGCCGCTAAAACGGGGCTTTCGCGCAGAGCGAAAAACAATATAAGCTGCTATCTGATGTGCGGCTTGCCCGTGCTCGGATTCTTCATCTTTGCGCTCGTGCCTCTCGTCATTTCGCTGTATTTGAGTTTTACGGAACTGAGCACGCTCAATTTCTACTCTGCAACCTTTAACGGAATCGAAAATTTCAAGAAACTGTTCTCCGATCCGTTGTTCGGAAAATCCATTGCGAACACGCTGTACGCCATGATTTCGGTACCGCTCTCCATGTTTCTGGGGCTTCTGATCGCTCAGGTTCTGACGCGGGATTTACTGAAAGGGAAACGTTTTTTCCGAACGCTTTTCTTTATTCCGTACGTCTGTTCCACGGTTGCGGTTACCCTCGTGTTTAAGTGGATGTTCAACACGGAATTCGGCGTGATCAACAATCTGCTCGGCACGAAAATCAACTTTTTCCTTAAAGAAAAGCTGTTTATGCCGTTGATGATCTTTATTACGACTTGGACGGGTACGGGTTATTATATCATTTTGTTTCAAGCGGCGCTCACGAACGTGAATCCGTCCCTTGTGGAGGCGGCGAAGATCGACGGCGCGGGACCGATCAGACGGTTTTTCGCCATCACCGTTCCCACGATTTCTCCCACGACGTTCTATCTTCTCGTCATGGGCGTGATCGGAGGCTTGCAGTCGTTTACCTGGTTTCAGATTATCTGCGACCCCATTCAGGCGAGCGGATACGGTTGGGGTCCGGGAGACAGGGGGATCACGATCGTGTACTACGTTTACAACAAGGCGTTTGCGACGGGCACGGGCGTCATTCAGGGCGGCGTCGCCGCCGCGGCGGCATGGGTGTTGGCGGCAGGCATTCTTCTGATCACCGTCCTCAATTTCAAACTGTCGAAATATTGGGTGCATTATGAGAACTGAAAATTCCGTTGCGATCGTGCCGAAAAGAATCAAGAGTAGCGCGAAAGTTAAGCGCGTTGCCGTGCAGACGGCGCTTTATCTCGTGCTCGCCGTACTTGCGCTCATTGTATTGTTGCCCTTCTATTTCATGCTCGAAAGCTCGTTTAAGACGTACGGCGAGGCGCTCGGTACGTTTACCTGGTTCCCCAAAGAGCCGAGCGTGGAGGGGTACCGCTACATTCTCGGCAACAATCCCTATAACATTAATTTGTTGGGCAATTTCGGGATCACGCTGCTGATCACCGTGCCTACGATGCTCGTCGGTGTGTTCGTTTCCGCGCTTGCGGCATTCACCTTCGCCAAGCGGCAGTTCGACGGGAACGGTATCCTGTTCTCCATTCTGCTCTTTACGATGATGATTCCGGGGACGATTCTCATGATGCCGCAGTACATTATTTTCGCCGATCTCGACCTCATCGGCACGGTGATTCCCTTAATGCTCCCCGGTATGTTCGGTTCGGCGACTTGCGTGTTCTTTCTGCGGCAGTTCATCCGCGGGATCCCGGACAGTCTGATCGACGCGGCAAAGCTGGACGGAATGAATTATTTTAAAATTTTCGTTTATCTGATTCTGCCGCTCAGCTGGCCTGCGCTCATTTCCCAGATCGTGCTGTGGTTTATCGGCGGTTATAACGATTATATGGGACCGCTCATCTATTTGCAGTCGAACGACGTGAGCGAACAGACGCTTCAGGTCGCGCTGGCGTACTTCTCTTCGTCGCAGAACAGCGGTATGGAGAACATTCCCGCAATCATGGCGTCGTCGGTGCTCTCGATCATTCCGTTGCTCGTGCTCTATATCGCGTTCCAAAAATTCTTTATCTCGGGAATCGCGGTGTCCGGTATGAAGGATTAAAAAGGTAATTGATAAGGAGGAAATTATATGAAAAAACGAAATTTAGTCGGCATTGCCGTGGCGGGGTTGCTCGCGTTGGCGATACCGCTTTCCGCTTGCGGGAACGGTGCGACGGAGCTGTCCTATTCCACGGGAATCAACGCGGAAGGGCTCTACGATAACGAGCTGTTTTACAGGAACGATCTCGTCTTTCAGGACGCGCCCGATCCCGGCGCAATTTACGAGGACGGATGGTTTTACACCGTAACGACGGGCGCGCCCTTCAAGTGCTACCGTACGCAGAATTTTGCGAATTGGGAATACATGGGGTTTGCCTTTACGCCCGCCGAGGATGCGTGGTCTTACGGCAACTATTGGGCTCCCGAGATCATCAAGAGCAAGGCGGACGGAAAATTTTATCTGTACTATTCGGCGGGTGCGCGCGAGTTTCCCGTCGGTGCGAACGATGCGGGGATGAACGAACGTATGCGCATCGGGGTCGCCGTTTCGGATAACGTATACGGACCGTACCGCGAGTGCCGAGATTCCGAGCAAAAGACGGTAAGTTTCGATATTGCGCGGAGCGATAAGGGTCTCGAACTCATCGGCAATGCTTCCGCGAAGATTTTCGCGGCAATCGACGCGCATCCCTTCTACGACGGCGACGAACTCTATATGTATTTTGTGAAGCACACCGACAGAAATAAGTCGGGCAACAGTCTTTGGGGCATGAAGATGAAGTCGATGACCGAGCCCGATTATTCCACGTTGACGAAGCTTGCCGAGCCGCGCTATGCAACTCTCGGCGGGGCGATCATCAACACAGAGGACGAAAACAGCGTCAACGAAGCGCCCTGGATGACGAAGCATACGAGCGTAAACGCACGGGGAGAAGAGGTTACGAAATATTATCTCACTTTCTCGATTTACGGCTATACCGACCGAAGATATTCGGTCTGCACGGCGGTAAGCGATTCTCCGCTCGGCGAGTTTACCAAGCTCGACGGCTCGCACGGTCAGCCTTTCCACGGGATCGATCTCGATTTCGACCATATGTCGGGAACGGGACATCACAGCCTTGTTGAGGCGGACGGGGAAACGTTCATTATCTATCACGCGCATACCGACCGCGAGCACGGCAGCAACCAGCGAGCAATCGCCGTCGACCGCGTATCTTGGGTGTACGACGAGGAGCTCGGCTACGATATTCTGCATAGCAACGGACCGACTTACAGCTTGCAGCCCGTCCCTGCGGGGGCGAGCGGATACCGCAACCTTGCAGGAGAAGCGACGGTTACCGCCACGAACGCGGAAGCTGGTTTTTCGACCGAGCTTCTCAACGACGGACTGATTGCGGTGCACAGCTACGATAACGATAAGGAATTCCGCGTCGGCGCAAAGGGAACGGAAATTACTTTGGAGTTTGCAAAGGAAAAGAGCGTGCGCGCGGTCATGGTATACAACAGCCGCGACAACTGGCTCGCGTTTGCCAAGATCGATTCCGTAGCATTCGACGGTTCGGACGGAAAATTCGTCATTAAAAATCTGGCGTTCCCCGAGGCGTACTATTGGGAGGATCTGTCGCAGATGCGTCCCGGCGGTGCGGCGATTGCCGAATTTAAAGAAATCAAAGTAAAAAAGATCACGTTCAAAATTTCGGAAAAGCTGAAAAAGGACGTATCGGACGCAGATTACGCGGGAATCGCAATCTCGGAAATTGCGGTGCTCGGCAAATAAGGGAAAAGGGGAGACGGTTATGAAAAAGAAATATTTTTTAATCGGCGGACTTTGCGCTGCGATGGCGGCTTGCTTGATTACGGCTTGCGCGACGAAGGTTGATCCGTTTGACGATAGCAAGTTCGGCGGTTCCTCCAACGACGAGAGCAACGAGCTCGTTACGGATAAAAAAGTCAAAATCGACGGCAAGCTCGACGAGGACTGCTGGCAGAACCAAAAAGAATTCGATTTCACCTATCAGAACGTGCGCGTTCGGGTGAAAACGGTGTTCGGCGACCTCGGCTTCTACGTCGGCTACGAAGTGGCGGACGCGCAGGTCTACGCGGTGGAAGGGCGCGACGTCTGGAAGGGCTCCTCCGTAGAAATGTACGTTGACAGAGGGGACGCGACCAAGAAGAGCGAACGCACCTTCCAATACCGTCTGGGTGCGCTCGACCAATGGGAAACCCTGTACGGCTACGAGACGAAAGAGGACAGCTGGAGCATGACTTACCTGCCGATTTACGGTAAAACGCAGGTGCAGGGCATCGTTAATTCGGGAAATACGGAGGGCATGACGGCGGAGATTTTCGTTCGCTGGGACGCGCTCGGCTACGACTTTACGAAGGAGAATTTCACTCCGCCCGAAAGGGTGAAAATCATGCCCGTATACAACCAATCCTCGGGCGCTGAGATGGATTCCGCCCGTACCTATTGGGTAAATAACGGTGGAGATCTCGGAAACCCGATGCACTATTGGCTCTTCGATAAGGACGGCTTCGTTGATGCGGATGCGGTGAGCGCGACGATCGGCGACAGTTCTTACGGCAGAGCGAAGTCGGCGGGATGGGACGTCGGCAGGGAGTCGGAGGGCGTCGTCCGCAGTAAGACGGCGGGAGATCAGTACATTTTCTTCAAAGGGATCTACGAGACCGATTATGCTGTAACAGCGCTCGTCGAATACAAGGACGCGCTCGAATATTGGGCGAACAATCTGTACTGGCAGAAAGACCCCTATCCGAAGGCAGGCTTGATTCTTGCCTCCGATACGACGATACAGGCGTATCTGCTCAACTACGACAGCGAACACCGCCACGGGGTCGGCGAGGGAATGTTTTTTAGAAAGGGCAATCCCGAACCGCGCGACGTATGGCAGCTTTACGGGTTTAAATCGCTGGATAGTGAATTGCCTGTCGGCGCCACGAACGGAAAAGTGCGCCTGACGGGCGTGAAATCGGGCAGATACCTTCTCGTATTCGCGGGAACGGAAGAAACGGCGAAATTCGGCGGGACTTTCGTCGGAATGCAGGAGATCGCGGAAACGGCGGGCAACGCCGCGCCGGGGTTCTATACGCTCGGCTGCGAGGTGGAGTTCAGCGATTACGCCGTTACCACGGACGCGGACGTGATTACGGGGCTTACCGGCAGCGTCCTTTCCGTTTTGAAGCTCGACCAGAAGAACGGCGGAGCACTTACGGTGGGGCAGCTCGGATACCGTATCGGCGAAACCGCCACGGTACAGGTAACCTGTTACGAAAATTACAAGCTCACCTCGTTGAAGGTGAACGGACAAGAAAAGATTTCCGAGCTCACCGTGGACGGTGAGCTGACCGTGGAAATGAGCGAAGGCGAAATGACGGTAACGCCCGTTTTCGAAAGAGTGAACGATACTAAGCTCGTCGAGGGCTTCCTGCACTATATCGAGAAGAACGCGCGCCCGAAGAGCGTTTCCGTGCTGATTACGGGCGAGACGCCCGACGGCGGAAAGGTGTTCCTGCAAGTCAATCCTTCCGCGGCGGACGGGAACAATCGGGCGGAGTATTATGCGAATCTGCCGAACGGCGCATACAAGGCGCGCGTGCTGGTGGACGGGATCTACCGTGCGAGCAAGGACTTTGAAGTAAACGGCGAAAAAGTAACGCTTTCCGACGTTGAAACGCCGCTCAACTGGGTGTTTGTCGGCGACGTCGAAACGAAGAAGGACGGCTCCGTTATCGTCCGCGGATATAACCAATACCGCGAAGTGGCGAACAGGACGGCGACGGATTACTTTGGAATGACCGCATACCATTTCCGCGAAGACGGTAACTTCGGCGTAGAAGGAACGTGGGAGACGGGCGGCTTCGGCATCAAAATCGATAACGTCTTGTACCGCATTCATGCAATGCGCTTCAACGCAAGTGAAATCTATCTCTATATCGAAGTGGACGGCGGAGCAAGTCAGGAGTACAGAGGGATATATCATTCGCTCTCGGGTACAGGCGCGCCGCTCACGATGGACGTGTACTATTTCAACGGGGAATTCCGTTTCCTGTTCGACGGTACGACTTCCTTTACCGTGAACAGAGAGAATACCTCCAACGAGGCGTTGCACGTTCTCTTCAACACAAGCAAGACGAAATATCTCGGGCTCATTACGGTCGGTAAGGATATGGTGTTCCAGGACTACGATTTCGCGTTCAACGAAGAGGATACCAAAGCGATGTTCAACGGCGACACCGAGGAGAATGTGTATACCGTATCGGGTACGTTCTCCTATGCGAGCGGTCTGTATACGGCGGGCGATACCGTGAGCGTATCCTCGCGCAGATATTCGGGCACGGTAAACGGCAATAACTGGTCGATCGAACTTCCGGACGGCGTGCACGAAATTACGCTGACAAGCAGCCGTTTCCGCACCAAGACGGTGTCCGTAACCGTAAGCGGCGGCAGCATAACGGTAAACGAGAACGTTGTGTTTACGCAGATCAAAATGGAAAATGCGAGCGCCGTCGAATACGAGGACGACGTAAATAACGACTTCAAAATCGTGGGCGGTACGTGGACGGCTTCTTACTTTGCCGGTGTGAAAGCGGGCAGCGGGATCCGAATCGACGCGAATATGCACCGCGCCGACGGGAAAAGCTTGCAGTACGGCGATTGGCAGACGGGCGGATTCTTTATCGGGAATGATTCGAACACCTATATCGTGTTCCTGAAATCCATGGAAAACGGTTCTCAGATCATGATCGGCGAAACGCAGAACGCTTGGGGCAGCTGGTGGTGGTACGACTTGCCCGTATCCTTCGGCGGCACCGGCGACGAGCTCGATTTTTCCTTCGTATACCTACCGGGATCGATCACGCTCATGCTCGGCGGACGGACGGTGGTTACGATCACGGCGGACACGACGGGCACGGGCGAAGGGAAGGGTGCCTGTAAGCCGACGGCATTCGACAGTTTGAACGGCTTGTTCGCAAGCGATATTTCTCAGTATAAAGTGGGACTTCGCCTTGCGCACTCGCCGAGCGACGACAAGGGTGTGTTCTTCAAGAACGTAAAATACGCGCCCGTAACCGAAATTCCCGCCGATATGAAGGGCAGCGTCAAGCTTCCCGCAACGGCAGCCGACGGACTTACGATTACCGCAGAGAACGGAAAACTCGCGGGACTTGTCGGAGAAACGGTCGTTTTGATCTTCGACTTGGCGGATGGCAAGACGGTTTCTGCGCTCACCCTTGACGGAACGGACGTTCTTTCCAAACTTTCGGGCGGCAAGCTTGCGATCGTTCTGACGGCGGGCGAGCACGTGCTCGAAGTCGAGACGGAAGGGGTTTCGGTGTATGCGGTAACGGGTAGGCTCGGCTACGCCGCAGGGCTCTACCGGACGGGAGACAAGGTTACGATTTCTTCGGGAACCTTCATGGGTACGCTTTCGGGTGAAAATTGGACGATCAAGCTTCCCGACGGCACGCACAAGGTTACGTTCGAAAGCGAGCGGTTCGTTTCCGAGACGGTAACGGTTACGGTGAACGGCGCGGCGGCTACGGTGAGCGAGAAGGTCGAATTCGGTCAAATCAAATTTACGGAAGATTCGCATTACGAGCGCGACGGAAACGACGTGCTAACGCCGACGAACCCGTGGACGGGCGCATACTTTGCCGGAATCGACGCAGCAAGCGGAATCCGTGCCGATATCAGATTGCAGAGAGAGGACGGAAACTTCACGATCGAAGGCAGCTGGGGTACGGGCGGCTTCATGCTGAAAAAGAACGGCGTAGAGTTTTTGATTTACGTTATGAGGACAAACAGCGGGGAAGTATACGTCTACTTACAGACGTCGTCGACGTGGGCGACCTACGAGTACCATGGGGTTTACACCTACGTACAGGGTACGGGCGCGCCGATCGAGCTTTCGCTCGTCTATCTCGGCGACGAATTGCACCTGCTGATCAACCGCAAGGCGGTACTTTCGCTCAACGCAAGCAATTATCAGAGCGGAAATGCGGGCGGCAACGATCATACGCCTTACGTCGGATTATTCACCAAGGGCGCAAACGATACGGTAAGTATCGGCATAGCGACGATGGATACGGGCGCCCAGACGAAAATCCGTTACACGAAACTTGCGTATTCGCCCGTCAGCGCGCTTCCCGACGATATGAAAGTAACGAATAATACGGGTAAGCTGCTCGATGATCCCAATCTGGCGAGCGATTATACGGACGGAAGCATCGGGCTCGGAGCGCGCGCGACGCACTGGCTCAAAGACCCCACGGGAGCGGAACGGTTTTTAACCTCCGACGCGCAGGGCAATTTCGTAATCGGCTACACGTTGCAGCGTATGGACGGATACTTCGAGCAGGAGGGCTCGTGGGATACGCCTTACTTCCAAATTTATATCGGCGGTACGGAATATACTTTCTTCGCCATGCGCGAGAACGCTTCGACGACGGTGTTCTATCTGAACAGCGCAACCCGGAATCTCGAATTCCGCGTTCCCTACGAATATCGGGGCACGGGCGCGCCGCTTACGATTTCGGTGGCGTTCAGCTCGGACGATCATCTGCTGCATATCCTTCTCGGAGGAACGCATTACGCCTTCGAAGTTACGAATGCGGCGGGCAGCAGCTTTGAAACGATGTATGCGGAAAACGGGAAAATTCTCGGATTCCGTTGCGGCGTGTTTGCAGGCGTTGTTTCCGACCTCTCTTACGCCGTAACCAAGGCGGAGGTCGATGTTCAGTTGCAGGAGTGGGGCACGGCGACGAAGGTCAGCGTGAGCGCTTAAAAAACGAAACTGTTCGACTCCCCTCTGCGGAGGGGAGCCGAACCAAAACAGGAGTAAAAAAATGAAAGTAACTTTTATCGGCGCGGGAAGCACGATGTTTGCCAAAAATCTCTTCGGCGACCTGATGCTTTTGCCAGAAATCGAGGGGTTTACGGCGTCTCTGTTCGACATCGACCCCGTACGGCTGAAGGAGAGCGAGGATCTCGTCAACCGTCTTGCAAAGCTCTTCGGCAAAAAGGTGAAGGTGGAGGCGACGACCGATCGCATTCGGGCGTTGACTGGCGCGGACTACGTGATCAACGCCATTCAGGTGGGCGGCTACAAGCCCTGTACCGTTACCGATTTCGAGGTGCCGAAAAAATACGGGCTCAGGCAGACGATTGCCGACACGCTCGGGATCGGCGGGATTTTCCGCGCGCTCCGCACGATCCCCGTGCTCGAAGGAATCGCGCGGGATATGGAAAGGGTCTGTCCGAACGCTTATTTCCTCAATTACGTAAACCCTATGGCGATCCTTACCGCCTATATGCAGACGCAGACGGGGATCAAGACGGTGGGACTCTGCCACAGCGTTCAGGTGTGCGTCAAGGAACTGTTGACGCCCATCGGCATGGCGAATAAAATCGAGGGGCACAAGGAGAAAATCGCGGGCATCAACCATATGGCGTGGCTGTTGGAGCTGCGCGACAGGGAGGGGAACGATCTCTATCCCGAAGTCAAACGCCGCTGTGCAATGCCCGAAAAATACGACTGCGGGGCAGATCTCATCCGTCGCGAAATGATGTTCCGTTTCGGCTATTACATCACCGAGTCGAGCGAGCACACGGCGGAGTACAATCCCTATTTCATCAAATCGAAGTATCCCGAACTGATCGACAGATTCAAAATTCCTCTCGACGAATATCCCCGCCGCTGCGAACAGCAGATTGCGGACTGGAACGGGCAGCGCGACCGGCTACTGAACGGGGAACTCTCCCACGAGCTTTCGCGCGAGTACGGCGCGCACATTATCTGTGCGCTCGAAACGGGAAAAACCTATTCGTTCAACGGCAACGTGATGAACGAAAACCTCATTTCCAATCTGCCGAAAAATGCGTGCGTGGAAGTGCCCGTTCTCGTCAATCAAAACGGATTTCTGCCCTGCGCCGTGGGTGATTTGCCCGAGCAGTGCGCCGCGCTCAACCGAACGAATATCAACGTGCAGATTCTCGCCTTGCAGGCTGCGCTCTCCAAGAAGAGGGAGGACGTGTACATGGCGGCGTACCTCGATCCGCACACGCGTTCCGAGCTCTCGCTCGACGATATCAAATCGCTTTGCGACGATTTGTTCGAGGCGCACGGCGATTGGTTGCCTCAGTACCGTTGATCCCAAAGAAAAATAGGAGACGAATATGAAACTATCTCAAATTCACGTACGCGACCCCTTCGTACTACCCGTGGATGGCGTTTACTATCTCTACGGAACGATTCGAGGAACGCGCCGCGGCGATACGATGGAATTTCCCGCCTATACCTCCCGCGACCTGACGGAGTGGGAGGAGACGAAAATCACGCTTGATTTTTCGAACGGTTTTTGGGCGGACTCCGACTTTTGGGCGCCGGACGTATTTTTATGGCGCGGAAAATATTACCTGTTTTTGAGCTGTATTGCGGAGGGCAGAAAGCGTGGAACGCATATCTTCGTTTCCGATTCGCCTACGGGCATTTTCACGCCCGTATCTCCCGATCCCATTACCCCGCGCGACAGGCAGTGTCTCGACGCCACGCTCTACGTGGAGGACGGCGTTCCCTATCTGCTCTACTCTTGGGAATGGTTGGAGGTCGGCAACGGCAGAATCGTGATAAGCCGGCTCAGCGACGATTTGACGGAACGGCTCGACGACGGCGTGGAAATTCTCGACGCGTTCTCGAGCGGAATTTCGAACGAAATATCGGGCTTGCGCCGCGGCGAAAAGGTTTCCGGCTACGTAACCGATTCTCCGTTGATTTATAAGACGAAGTCGGGCAGGTATCTGCTGCTCTGGTCTACGTTCGGAGATAACGGTTACAACATTGCGGTAGCCGCGAGCGATTCGCTTACGGGGAAATACCGCCACGAAAAACTGCTGTTCGACGGCGACGGCGGGCACGCGATGCTTTTTAACACGTTTGAAGGGGAAAAGAAAATTTCCTTTCACCTTCCCAATTCGAGCCCCTTGGAGCGCCCCTGTCTGCGCGCCGTAACGGAGCTGGAAAATACGCTGGTCATACAATAATTTTATTTTTCGAAAGGAAGGGAGGCACGGTTATGAAAAAATTATTCGCGTCGGTTTTCGGCGTACTTCTCTGTTGCATGGCGCTGTTTGCGGGTTGTTCGGATCCTGTTCAAGCGCCCTCGGCAACGCCCGAGTCCATTACGATTTCGGGCATGAAAACCGAGTTCGTATTCGGCGACAAATTTTCAGCCACGGGCTTGAAGGTCGTCGTGTCTTATTCGGATGAAACTACGGCTGTTGCGCCCTCGCGCGACTATACGGTGGATTCCTCGGCGTACGACGCTACGACGGAGGGACAATACACGATCGTCGTCAAACTCAACGGAACGGACCTTTCTCAGTCCTATACCGTGTCCGTCAAAAAGACGGCGGACGGAGGATCGGCGACGGAGGATCCGAAAAAGGACGTCCCGCTCGATATGTGGATACTTGCGGGGCAGAGCAATGCGGCGGGATACAGCCAGACCACCCAGCGTGTTCAGGGGCAGACTTACGATTATCGCGAATATCTCCGCCGTCAGGATGCGCGCACGGCGGCGGGTTACGACGTATTGTATTACGGGGCGACGGACGTCGGCGCGGGAGATCCGATGCCCGCAATCCATATCCGCAATCGGGTGGGGCTCGGTTTGGGTCGGTCGCCTGAATTTATCGGACCCGAGCTCGGTATGGCAAAGGGCTTTGCGGACGGCAACAGCGGCACGAAATCCGCCATCGTGAAATACGCCTGCGGCGGTACTTGGCTCGGCGACGTGGAAGGGGAGATGTCTACGACGAACACCCAGTACGGCGGTTGGGCGTCTCCTTCGATCATTGCCCAATCGGGCGTTACGGCGCATAAAAACAGCGGACTCATGTATACCCGTTTGCTCGCGACGGTGGAGAATGCAATTTCCGCGTTCGAAGCGGAAGGCTATATCGTTACCGTAAAGGGATTCGTCTGGATGCAGGGCGAGGCGGACGCAGGAACCTACTCCGTCTCGAACCCCTCGAAATGGGCGGACGTTTACGAACGGAATTTAAATCTCTTTATCTCCGATTTACGCAATGCGGTTGCAAAAATCGCAGGCGACGAAGCGGTGAAAACGCGTCCCTTTATCGTCGGTAAAATCAATTCCACGGGTCAATACGGTAGGGACGAGGACGAAGAAAAAGTACGCACGGCACAGGACAGCGTTGCTGCGGGAGATCCTACGGTATATGCCGTGGAGTCGTTGGATTTACCGATTTCCGGCGACGGCGTTTGTTTGGGCTCGGATTGGTGGCACTTTAATGCAGGCGATATGTTTACTCTCGGGCAGCGGTTTGCAAAGGCGGCGCTCGACGCGCTGAAATAAGCGGGAACGGTTGTTCGCGACGGAACGAAAAATCAGCCCGCCGTCTTTACGGAAAAGACGGCGGGCTGATTTTATTTTAATAGTTCAAAAAATACTTTTTCCGTCCGCGTCGACGGCTACGACGAGGGGGAAATTTGCGATTTCCAACCGATAGACCGCTTCGCTCAGCAAGTCGGGGAAGGCGACGCACTCCGACGACTTGATTGCATTTCCGTAAAACGCGCCCGCACCGCCGATCGCCGCAAAATATACCCGTTTGTTTCTTTGAACCGCAAGGCGGGTTTCCTCGCTCATGCCGCCCTTGCCGATGATTCCGCCCAAGCCCGCGTCCAACAGCCGCGGCGCAAAGGAATTCATCCTTGCGGAAGTGGTAGGGCCGCAGCTGCCCGAAGCCTTTCCCGCGGGGGCGGGGCAGGGACCGGCGTAGTAAATAAACGCACCGTTCAAAGCAAAGGGCAGAGGCTTGTTTTCGTCGAGCAGCGCAAAAATGCGTTTGTGCGCGCAGTCGCGCGCCGTGAACACCGTGCCCGAAAGCAGCACACAGTCGCCCGCGTGCAAATTTTTATAATCTTTTTCCGAAAGGGGAAGGGTCAGCTTTTTCATTCCATGCTCCTTTAAAGCGTCGCTTTTCCGAGGCGCACGCAGTGGCATTGGATATTTACCGCCACGGGTAGCCCTGCAATATGCGTGGGTGCGATTTCACAGGCGACGCCGATCGCCGTTGTCGTTCCGCCGAAGCCCTGCGCGCCGATTCCGAGTTCGTTCACCCGCGCAAGCGCTTCCTTTTCGATTTCGGCAACGTCGGCGCGCGAATGATGCGTACCGACTTCGCGCGTCAGCGCCTTTTTCGCAAGCAGGGCGCAGGAGTCGAACGCTCCGCCGATTCCCACGCCGATATATACGGGCGGACAGGGGCGCGCGCCCGCGATCTTTACCGTATCCACAACGGCGTTTATAATGCCTTCGCGTCCTTCGGCGGGGGTAAGCATATAGATGCGGCTCATGTTTTCGCTGCCAAATCCCTTGGGCAAGAAGGTAACGTTGATTTTATCGCCTGCAATTATTTCCACGTGCAGATGCGCGGGCGTGTTGTCGCCCGTGTTGACGCGGGTCAGCGGGTCGCAGATGCTTTTGCGGAAGTATCCGTCTTCGTAGGCGCGCCGAACTCCGTCGTTTACCGCCGCCGAGAGGGGGGCGCCGCCGAGCACGACCTCCTGTCCGATTTCCAAAAGCACAACCGCCATGCCTGTATCCTGACAGACGGGCATTTTTTCGCGCTGCGCGATTTTCTCGTTTTCGAGCACCGTATCGAGGGCAAACTTCGCCGCGCCCGTCTCCTTGTCCGCCGCCCGTTCGAGCGCCGTACGGCAGCCGTCCGTCAGCGTCAGCCCCGCTTTCCGTGCGAGCGAGTATACGCAATCGGCAATTTCCTGTGTGTTGACCGTTCTCATTGCTTTCTCCGTCGTCGTATTCTTATAACATTATAAAACAAATTCCCGAAAAAGCAAAGTTTTTATTTGAGTATTTTTTAATTTTCCTGTATAATGGCGGTATGAAATCGGTGGCGGAAGAAACGAGCGAGAATTTTCGCAAAAAATGTTTGTTCGAGGCAGGGCTTTCTTTTTCGGCGGGGGCGGTGCTGCCCTTAGCGGCGTCCCTTTTATTGTCTGTCGTATGCGCTCTCGCGTTTCCGAAGAGCAACGCTTACGAGCATACGGATTGGTACGCCTATCTCGGCTATTTACTCCCGCAGCTCTGTCTTGCGGCGACGGCGGTTATCTATTTCTATCGCAGCAAGGAACCTGTCCGCGCTCTGCTTCCCGCTTGCAAGTGGTATTATTTCCCCATAGCGATCATCATGCAGTTCGGGCTGCTGTTCCCGCTGTCCGAGTTGAACGGACTGTTTATTTCGTTATTGCAAAAGCTCGGGTATCGGGAATCTCTCGGCGCGCTTCCTACGCTTACGGGTTGGAATTTGCTGCCTGCCGTTCTGGTAATTGCCGTGCTTCCCGCAATTTTCGAGGAAACGCTTTTCCGCGGTATCATTTCCCGTAATCTTCATGCCGACGGCTGGGGGGCGGTTTCCGTCGTGTTTACGGTTGGCGCCATGTTTTCGCTCTTTCACGGCAATCCGTCGCAGACGCTGTACCAATTCGTTTGCGGCGTGTGCTTAACGCTGGTTGCGGTAAAGTCGGGCAGCGTATATCCTACGATGGTTGCGCATTTCCTCAATAACGCAGCCATACTCACGCTTGAATCCACGGGCTACGGGACTGCGTGGCAGATGTCGCTCGGCGCGTATATCGCCGTGCAGGTCGTTGCCTCGCTCTGCCTGTTGGGCTCGGTTGCCTTTTTGGTTTTCTTTCGCCGCCGCGACTTTCAGAAGGGAAAGCCCGTTCACGGAAAAAAATTCGCGTTCGGCGCGATTGCGGGCATCGCCGTCTGCGCGATTCAGTGGCTCGTCCTGTTGGTTGTGGGATTTCTGCCCCCGAGGGCGCAATGATCAAAGTCAATTTTGTGTGTGTCGGCAATTTAAAGGAAAAGTTTTTCGTCGACGCTGCAAACGAATATTTGAAGCGGCTTTCGCGTTATTGCAGGGCGGAGGTCAAAGAAATCGCCGAACGGCGCACGCCCGAGGAGGAGGCGGACGATATCCTGCGCGCGTTGCGCGGCACGGTGATCGTGCTTGCCGTAGAGGGGAAGAAGCTGTCGAGCGAGGGGTTTGCGGCGCGGCTGAAACGGATCGCGGACGCGGGCGGGGAGATCACCTTCGTTATCGGTTCTTCCGAGGGCTTGTCCGAGAGAGTGAAGGCGCGCGCGGACGGGTTGCTTTCCTTTTCGGATATGACCTTTCCGCACAGGCTCATGCGCGTGATGTTGCTTGAACAGACGTATCGCGCGTTCAGCATCAACGCGGGGGCAAAGTACCATAAATAGATTTTTTTTCATACGATGAACCGTGGATATTTATCAGGCGGTTACGACTTTTTACGAACGGTGGCGCGGCGAAAAGCGCATTTACGGAAAAAGCGCGGAGGGGAGAAGCCTCTACGCCTTTTTTATAGGAACGCATTCCAAGCCGTTGGGGATCAGCCAATACGCGATACACGCGCGGGAATGGATCGGCGCGCTTCTGGCGCTCGAGCATCTTCGCCGCGGCGTTCCGCGGGGCGGGGTATGGGTGCTGCCCCTGACGAATCCGGACGGGGCGCTGCTTTGCGACAGAGGCTTGGGCAGCGTTTGCGAGCGGCGCGCATTTTTTTTGAAAGCGTTGAACGGCGAGGACTTCTCTCTTTGGAAAGCGAACGCGGACGGGGTGGATCTGAACGTAAACTTTCCCGCGCGGTGGGGCACGGGCGAAGGCAATCGCTTTGCGCCGTGCGACAGCGGGTTTATCGGAAGCGAACCGCTGTGCGCCCCCGAAAGCCGCGCGCTCGCCGACTTCACCTTGGACGTCAAGCCCGACTATACGCTAAGTTGGCATACGAAGGGCGAAGAAATTTATTGGCGGTTTCACCAGCCGCCGAAACGCGCGTTGCGGGACAGGCGGCTTGCGAAAATTCTTTCCGCTGAAACGGGTTATCCGTTAAAAAATACGCCGAACTCTGCGGGAGGCTATAAGGATTGGTGCGTGGAAACGCTGAAAATTCCCGCTTTTACGGTGGAGGCGGGCAGGGACTCGCTCGCGCATCCGCTGGGTTTTTCGGCGCTGCCCGATATCGTGGACAAAAATTTAGACGCGTTGACCAAGCTGAACGAGGGGTGGTAACCGTTCCGTCGATTATTTTTTCGGGAAAGGGCTTGACAGGTTTCTCTTTTTTCGGTTACAATAAGGGGCGGAGGGAGCGAAGAAATAAGTTTACGGCGCGTCGAACGGCGGAAAGGTATTGGATTATTTAAAAACGCAGAGGGCGTTCGAGGGGAATTCGGACAAGAACGAAACATATTCGCGTCAGCATTTCGTTTTTCAGGAAAAAGAAGTAACCGCAAGCGAAAAACAGCAGTGAAAGAGGAATTTATGCGCGAGGCTCTGCGCCTTGCATACAAAGCAAAAAAGAAAGGGGAGGTTCCCATCGGTGCGGTCGTCGTTTTAAACGATAAGATCGTCGGCAGAGGGTATAATCTCCGCACGCGCTTGCAAATGGCGACGGCGCACGCAGAGGTGCGCGCAATCGACAGGGCGTGCAAAAAGATAAAGTCGTGGCGTTTACAGGGGGCGGAAATTTACGTTACGCTCGAGCCCTGTCCGATGTGCATGGGAGCGATTTTAAACGCGAGGATCGACCGCGTGTATTTCGGCGCTTACGAGCAGAAGGGGCGTTCTTTGACGCGCGAGCTTGCCAACGCCAACCTTCTCAACCACACGACGGAGGTTACGGGCGGCGTGCTCGAAGCGGAATGCTCCGAGGTATTGAGTTCGTTCTTTTCGGAAATGAGGTTAAAGGAAAAGGAGAAAAAGAAAAAGTGAACGGATTTCATATATGATTCATACGAAAACGGGCATATCTGTCTTCGCCGTTCCGAAAGCGCAGCCCAAAAAGATTGCGCCCGAGACCGTCGATAACGAATAAAGATTTGGTTTTTGAAAGCGCTCCGAGTTCCGCGAAAGGGTTTTCGGGGCATTTTCTTTTATAAAATCGTTGACGAATCGCAATTACTTTGGTATAATATGGATATGTTATCCGAAAAATTGCGCACGATATATAACGAATGCGGCGCGGATGCGTTGTTTTTGGAGCGGGACTTCCTGCGGCAGTATCTCACGGGATTTTATTCTACGGACGGCTACGTCGTTTTAGACGGGGAAACTTGCAGCTTCGTTGCGGATTTAAGATATTTCGAAGCGGCGGAACGCGCGCTTCGCGGAAACGGCGTTACCGTGATCGAGGGCGGGTATTCCAAAGCGTTGGAGCTTGTAAACGGCAAAAAAACGCTGGGCGTCGCCTATCCTTTTACCGATGCGGCGCGCTATCTTGCGTTGCAAAAGGCGGGGTTTGCGCTCGTCGACTGTATGCCCGCGTTGAAGCACGCAATGGAAATCAAGTCGGAAGAGGAAATTTTCCGTATCCAAAAGGCGTGCGAGATCGCCGAGGACGCGCTGATCTCTCTTCTTCCCGAACTCAAAGAGGGTATGACGGAGACGGATGCCGCCGCGCTGCTCGAATATAAAATGCGTGCGTTCGGTGCCGGCGGGGTATCCTTCGATACGATCGTGGCGTTCGGCGCGAACGGAAGCGTTCCGCACCATGAAACGGGCGAAACGAGGTTGAAGTTCGGCGATCCCGTGTTGATCGATTTCGGTTGCAAGTGGAAGGGGTACTGTTCGGACTGTACGCGCACCTTCCTCTTCGGCGACGACAAAAAGCACGAGGAGTTTAAAAAGGTCTACGCGGAGGTTTACGCGGCGCACGAGTTGGTGAAGGAAAAATTGACTGCGGGTATGACGGGGCGCGAGGCGGACGCTATTGCCCGCGATCACCTTGCGTCGAAGAAGCTTTCGGAATTTTTTACGCATTCGCTCGGGCACGGAATCGGACTGCAGATCCACGAATATCCCGTGCTTGCCCCGCGCGGAGAAGAAGTCTTGCGCGACGGCATGGTATTTTCGGACGAGCCCGGGGTATATCTTGCGGGAAAGCTCGGCATCCGTATCGAGGACAGCGTGATGCTGCAACAGGGGAAAGTCGTTTCTTTCATGACGAAAACGGAAAGGAACTTAATAATTTTATAAAATCGGAAAGGAGTAAAATTTTATGGCACAGATTATGGCAGGCGACATCAGAAAGGGCACGACGTTCGAATACAAGAGCGGCGTTTACACCGTTACCGAGTTCCAGCACGTAAAGCCCGGCAAGGGCGCGGCGTTCGTGCGCACCACGCTGAAAAACGTCGTTACGGGTCAGGTCCTTTCGGACGAAACCTTTAACCCTACCACCAAACTGGAAACGGCGCAGGTCGAAACGAAAAAGATGACCTATTCGTATACGGACGGGGAGTTCTACTACTTCATGGACGAAGAATTCAACCTGACGCCCCTCAACTTCTCGCAGGTAGAGGACGCGCTCCGCTATATCCGCGAAAACGATTCTGTTACGGTAAAATTCCTGTACGGAAACGCTTTCTCCGTCGAACCCGAAAACTTCGTCGAACTCAAAGTTATCGAGGCGGAGCCGGGCGTGCGCGGCAACACCGCGACCAACGTTACCAAGGCGGCGAAAGTGGAAACGGGCGCAACCTTCCAGGTGCCGATGTTCGTCAACGAGGGCGATACCATTCGTATCGACACCCGCACGGGCGAGTATATGAGCAGAGTTTAATTTTTATCCGACGTCGTTGAGCGCCCTGTATTGAAGGGCGCTTATCGGTATTTACGAGGGGGAAACATGAAATTCGTCGTTCAAAGAGTGAAAAGCGCGTCGCTTCGCGTCAACGGGGAGCTCGTGTCCGAAATCGGGCGCGGGTTGGTCGTTTATATCGGCGTAAAGCAGGGCGATACCCTCGATGCGGCGGAAAAGTGCGCGGAAAAGATTGCGAATCTGCGCGTGTTCTCCGATGGGAACGGCAAGCTGAATTTGTCTGTAAAGGACGTCGGCGGGGAAGTTTTGGTCGTTTCCAACTTTACGCTGTACGGCGACATCAGCCGTGGCAACCGTCCCTCGTTTACCGAAGCGGAGAGCGCGCGTTCGGCGCGTTTTACGCTCTTGCAGTTCAACTCGAAGCTTACGGGTTTGGGCGTGTCCTACAAGTGCGGCGTGTTCGGGGAGGATATGCAGATCTTGCAGGAAAACGACGGACCCGTTACGATCGTTCACGAGGTGTCGTAATGAAAATTGCCTATCTCGGAACGGGTGCGGCTGAGGGCATTCCCGCCATCTTCTGCTCCTGTCCCTATTGCAGCGGCGTGCGGCTCCGCGGGGGGAAGGAGATCCGTTCGCGCTCGCAAATTCTCATCGACGGAGAGCTGTCCGTGGAATTTCCGCCCGACGCATTTTACCATGCGGCTGCGGGGGCGAGGCTGAACGAAATCAAATACGTGCTCGTAACCCACTCGCATATGGACCATTTCTACGCGCACGATTTCATTTTGCACGGCTACAAATACGCGTACGGCGCGGGGCGGCTGGATATTTACGGGAATGCGGAAGTGTTAAAGGTGTTCGAAGAATGCACGCGGCGCGAGCTGCGCGCGGACGTTGGGCAGACGGTTGCCCTGCACGAGGTGAAAGCGTTCGAGCCCGTGTTCTTCGGGAAGTGGCGCGTTACGCCGTTGCCCGCCCGCCACTCGTCCGAAAGCCCGCTGACGTACTGCCTCGAAAAGGACGGAAAGCGTATTCTGCACCTCACCGACACGGGCTATCCGCCCGAAGAGAACTTTGAATTTTTGCAAAAGGCGGGCGGCAAGCCGTTCGATTTGATAACGTTTGACTGTACGTTTTTATTCGGAACGGGCTCCGACCGCCATATGACCATAGAAGAAAACGAGAAAATAAGAACGCGGCTTACTCGGCTCGGGCTGGCGGACGGGAATACGAGGTGCGTGATCACGCACTTTTCGCACAACGCGGAGCCGACGGCAGAAAAGCTTCGCCGCGCGGAACGGGAGTACGGCGTGATTGCCGCTTACGACGGCATGACGCTGGAACTATAGAGCATTCAACAGGGGAAAGAGGCGGGACGGGGCATGTCGTTTGCGGTCGAGCTGTTCGATTTTTTGATGACGGCGGACTTTACAGACGCCGTAACGTACGAAAGGCTGACGGAAACGGTGGACGTAACCTCCCTATCGGATATGGTGCTCACGCACCTGTACGCGGGCAATTGGGATTTTGCGTACAATAATATTAAAATGTGGCGAACGGGCACGGTGGACGAAAGCAATCCGTATGTTGGCGCAGAAACGATTATACTTATGCGAAGTGGCGGACGAATACGGCGGGCATGGACGAGTGCTTACCGTGCGTCCGTACATGAAGGACTATTTGGATTATTACGAACAGGGTCGCCTGATGTACGCGAACGGCGATTATTTCGAGCGGCAGATAGAAGCCGCGTTGTGGCGGTTTGACCGCAGATAAGGAGATTCAATGGGATTTCTTTCCTTTATGAAGGAAAAATTTTCACGAAAGAAGCAGCCGGTACTGGGACTTGCCCTCGGCAGCGGCGGGGCGAAGGGATTGGCTCACCTCGGCGTATTAAAGGCGTTCGAAGAGGAGAATATTCGCTTTTCCTTCGTTACGGGCACGTCCATCGGCTCCATCGTCGGCGCGTTGTACGCCAAGGGTTATACGGCGCGGGACATGATAGAAATTATCGAAAACCTCAACCGCAAGGAATTTGCAAAAAATTTGCGTCCGTTCGCGGATATGGGATTTGCAGAAGAGTTCGTGGGACAGTACGTAGAGGAGAACATCGAAGAGCTGCCCGTACCGTACGCGTGCTGGGCGACGGATGCTGAAACCAACGGAGGCGTGTTGCTAAACAGCGGCAAGGCGGCGCGGGCGTGCTGCGCGTCGTCCGCTATTCCGCCCTTTTTCCGCGGCGTGGAAATCGACGGAAAAAAGCTGTACGATGGGGCGTTTACGAATGCGATTCCCGCAGACGTGTGCAAGGACTTGGGCGCGAAGTTCGTCGTCGCAGTGGACTTGTCGGCATTCACCAAACCCGACGAGGAGAAGAGCCGCGTTGCCCGCCTGTTGGGCTCGGCAATCAATGCGTTCGTTTCGGTCAAGTATCTCGACGACAGCAAGACGCGCGGCTACGAGGCGGCGGATTTTATGTTGCGTCCCAACCTGTACGACTTCCGCGCGACGGACGTGTCGCTCGAAAACATGAATAAAATGTTCGAAATCGGATATAACGAGGCAAAGGCGCAGATGGGTGCGCTGAAAGAAAAGATGAAGGCGGCGGGCGTTCTGCCCAAGAGGAGTTGACGGTGAAAATTACGACGGCGGGCGAATCGCACGGGAAGGGGCTTTTCGCCGTGATCGAGGGGTTGCCCGCAGGTTTAAAACTTGATATTGAGGAAATCAACGCCATGCTGTCGCTCCGCCAAAGTGGCTACGGACGGGGTGCGCGGCAGAAAATCGAGGCGGACACGGCGGAGATTTTTTCGGGCGCGCGCAACTGCATTACGCTTGCAAGTCCGTTGACGATCGCCGTCTATAACCGCGATCACGAAAATTGGAAGGAGTGTTTTTCTCCCGAAGCGTGCGACGCCTCAATGCGTACGCTGAGCGACGTGCGTCCGGGGCACGCCGATTTGACAGGCTTGAAAAAGTTCGGCGGGAGCGACGCACGCAACGTTCTGGAACGTGCGTCCGCGCGCGAAACCGCCGTCCGCGTGGCTGCGGGCACGGTGTGCAGACAGCTGTTGCGCGAGTTGGGCGTGGAGATTACGGGTTACGTGCGCGCGGCGGGCTCCGTAGAGGACGATAAAGAATACTCCTTCGAAGAGATTCGAAAAGGACGGCTTCCCGAGCTGTTTATGCTGGATCCCGTTTTACAGACGCGGGCGATGCGCGAAATCGACGAATGCAGAAACGCGGGCGATACGCTCGGCGGCGTTGCGGAAATTCGAGTGAAGGGCTTGAAGAGCGGCTTCGGAAGCTGTATGACATACGCAGAGAAGCTCGACGCAAGGCTGTGCGCCGCAATGATGAGCGTGCAGGCGATCAAGGGCGTGGAGTCGGGCGCGGGGTTCGGCGCGGCAAGGCGGCGGGGCAGTGCGGTCCACGACGAAATCTATTTCAGCGAAGAGAGAGGGTTTTACAGGCAGACCAACCGCGCGGGCGGAATCGAGGGCGGCATGTCGAACGGGGAAGAATTGGTTTTGCGTGCGGCGATGAAGCCCATTCCCACCCTGATGCGCGGGTTAAATACGGTAAACTATCTTACGAGGCAGCCGTCGCGGGCAGCGGCGGAGCGCAGCGACGTTACGGCGATTCTTGCCGCGGAGGTCGTGCTCGAAAGCGCAATCGCCTCCGAACTTGCCGCCGTCGTATGCGAGCGGCTCGGCGGCGACAGGCTGGACGAGCTGAAAGTCCGCTACGGGAGCATCGAGGCATGAAAGAGCTTACGATTGCGGCAGATCGGTGTGAAGAGAGCAGAATTTTTTTCGGCAGGGGCGTATCCTCCCGAATCGAGAGAGCAGACTTCGTAATTACCGATTCCAACGTCAACCGCATCTACGGCGACAGGATCGCGCAGTGGAATGCGCCCGTGTTCGTGATGGAGGCGGGCGAAGAGCATAAAAACGAAAAGACGCTGTTTTCGGCGCTCGAAGCGATGAAGGACGCGGGCTTGATGCGCGGCGATACCGTGCTTGCGTTCGGCGGTGGCGTCGTCGGGGATTTGGGCGGACTTGCAAGCGCGCTGTATATGCGCGGAACGAACTTCGTTTCCGTGCCGACGACTCTGCTTGCGCAGGTGGACGCATCGGTAGGGGGTAAAACCGCGATCGACTTCCGCGGGGTAAAAAACCTCGTCGGCGTATTCCGTCAGCCGAGCCGCGTTTATGTCGATTGCAGCTACCTTTCAACGCTGCCGGATAGGGAGATCCGTTGCGGCTTGGGCGAAATCGTGAAGCACGCAGCTCTGGACGGGGCACTGTTTGACAGGCTCGTAAATAATAAGGCGCGGCTCTTCGATCTACGGTTTCTCGAAGATACCGTGTTCGGAAATATCGAATACAAGGCAAGCGTCGTACGGCGGGACGCCTTCGAAGCGGGCGCAAGGGTCTGCTTGAATCTGGGACATACCACGGCGCACGTTTACGAACTCGCAACGAACCTCTCGCACGGGGAGTGCGTGCTCGTCGGAATTATTGCCGAGGCGGAAATAGCCGCAAGGTATTGCGAAACAGACGGGGCGTATTTGGAAGCGTTGAAGGCGCTTGCAAGGCTTGCGCTCGGAAAAACGCCTAAGCTTCCCGCAGCGGAAACGGTAGCTCCGCTTGCCCGTCTGGACAAGAAGAATTCAGAAAAGGATACGGTTGCGCTTACGGTGCCCGTAAAACGGGGCGAATACAAAATTTTGCAGCTGCCCTACGAAGCATACGAAAAAGAACTCAAACTAACGGGAGAAATACTATGAAATTTGCAGTAATCGGCAAGGACGTTTCCAAGTCGCTCAGTCCCAAAATGCACTCTTTTATTTTGCGGCAGATGGGAAAGGAGAGCGTTTACGACGCGATTTCTCTGTCCGAAGAGGATTTTCCGCATAAAATCGAAGCCCTGCTCGACGAGTACGACGGGCTGAATATTACCATTCCCTATAAAGAAAGCATCATGAAATATCTCGTCTTTTTCAAAGGGGATGCGTCTAAGTTCGGGGCGGTTAACACCGTCGTCAACAAAAAGCGCATGGGATATAATACCGACGGCTTCGGGTTTGCCGCGCTGATGGCGGGGGAAGGGTTGCAATTAAAACGGAAAACGGTGCTTGTGTTGGGCGCGGGCGGTGCGGGCAGGTGCTGTATCAAGACGCTGATGGCGGCGAAGGCGGACGTGCACGTGTACGAGCGCGAGCTTTCCCGTTTGAAAGCGGTGTACAGCGAATTCGGCGGGTTCGCCCCCTATACGGCAGTGCCCGATTGCAGGTTCGATATTATCGTCAACTGTACGGGAATCGGTATGCACGACACGGAGGGCTACGCGCCCGTCGTGCCTACGCGTTCGGGTCAGAATATTCTGCCCTCCCTGCTGAGCAAGTGCGGGGCGGCGGTCGATTTGATTTACGAGCCGAAGCAGAGCGAATTTTTGCGCATTGCCGACGGTTTCCACCGCCAGACGGCAAACGGCGCGGCAATGCTCTTTTATCAGGCGTACGCGGCGGATTGTATCTTCTTCGATAAGATGCCGGACGTTGAAACGGCGAACAGACTCTGGAGAAAATACAGAGAGGTGAACGCATGAAATTTCTCGTACTCAACGGCGTCAACCTGAACATGACGGGAACGCGCGAAAAAGGCGTTTACGGCGCGGAAACGCTGGACGAAATCAACGCCGATCTGAAAGCGTTCTGTCGGGCGAACGGGCACGAGGTCGACTTTTACCAGAGCAATCTCGAAGGGGAGCTTTGCGCGCAAATTCAGCAGTCAACGGGAGTCTACGACGGAATCGTGCTCAACGCGGGGGCGTTCACGCACTATTCCTACGCCATCCGCGATGCGATCGCCGCGGTAACGACGCCCGTCGTCGAGGTGCATCTGAGCAACGTCTTTGCGCGGGAAGCGTTCCGCAGAACGGACGTCCTGACGGAGGTATGCAGAGGAGAGATCCTCGGCTTCGGAAAGCTCGGTTATAAACTGGCTTTGGAGAGTTTTTGGTTATGAATATCGTACTTTGCGGCATGATGGGGGTGGGAAAGTCCACCGTCGGAATTAAAGTTGCCGAGCTGACGCGTCGGCGGTGGTTTGATACAGACACCGTTATTGCCGACCGCCACGGCAGGATTTCGGACATTTTCGAATACTACGGCGAAGCGCACTTCCGCGAATTGGAAGCGGAAGTCATCCGCAAGCTTTCCAAAGAGGACGAGCTCGTCATCTCCACGGGGGGCGGCTCGATGATGAATCACGAAAATTGCGAGCTGTTAAAACAGAACGGAAAGATTTTCTTTTTGAAAGCGTCGGTCGAAACGCTGTTAAAGCGCGTCCTGATCGATGAAACGCGTCCGCTGCTTCGGGTCAACAGCACGGACGAGCGCTTAAAAGAACTTTTGGCGGAGCGCACGCCCGTATACGAGCATGTAGCCGATTACGTCGTCGCGACCGACGACAGGACGCCCGACGAAGTTGCGGAGGAAATCGTATCCCTTCTGCAAAAGGCAAAGAAATGAAGCGCGCACTCGTAACGGGCGGAACGCGCGGAATCGGGCTTGCCGTGTGCCGCGCCCTATGCGAAGAGGGGTACTGCGTTACCGCGCTCTATTCCAGAAGCGAAGCGGACGCAAATGCGGCGAAAGCGGCGTTGCCGCAGGTAAATTTTCTGCGGGCGGACGTTGCCGACGAGAACGCCGTGCGCGCGGTATTCGAGGCGCTGCCCTCTCTTTCCGTGCTCGTGAACAACGCGGGAATCGATTTATACCGTCAGGTGCAGGATACGACGCGGGAGGAATGGCGGCGGGTGATGGACGTCAACGCGGGCGGCGCGTTTTTCACGGCGAAGTACGCCGTGGGTAAAATGAAGGACGAAGGCGGTGCGATCGTGAATATCTCCTCCGTATGGGGGCAGACGGGCGGCAGTTGCGAAAGCGTATATTCGGCTTCGAAGGGCGCGATGGTTGCCTTTACCAAGGCGCTCGCCAAAGAGCTTGCTCCCTGCAATATCACGGCGAACTGCGTGGCGCCGGGGGTGATCGACACTGAGATGAACGCGCGTCTTTCCGAGGAGGAAAAGCGTGTGCTGACGCAGGAAATTCCGCTTGCCCGTTTCGGCAGGGCGGAGGAGGTCGCCTCGGCGGTGATGTTCTTCGTCCGTAACCGCTACGTAACGGGCGAAACGCTCTCTGTTAACGGCGGGTTCTATATTTAACAAAAGATGAAACGCAAGAAAAACCCCACGCGAAGCCGCACGGGGTTTTTCTTTTACCGGAGAAAAAAGCGTGAACAGCTGGGACTGCCTGCGCCTTTCATCCAATATTCTATAAGATTTCCGTTGCGTTAGCAACCTACTTTTTCGTTTTTTTGCTCTATCAACTATTTTTTTCGAGTAGAGTGTCGTTTTCACGCTCTACTCACAGTAGAATCGTTGACAATCGTATCTTTTTGGGCTATAATGAAGGCATGAGCGAGAATTTAATCAAAGTCGGCTCGGAAGAGCAGGATTTAGCCGTGATCATCGGCAAAAATATCACGCGCCTGAGAAAAATGGCGGATATGACGCAGCTCGAGCTCGCGGAAAAGCTGAATTATTCGGATAAGTCCGTTTCGAAATGGGAACAGGGGAACGGAGTGCCCGATATCAGGATCCTCATGCAGATTGCCGTGCTGTTCGGAGTTACGCTCGACGACCTCGTTAAGGAACACCATGAAAAGAAGGTGATGCCAAAAAACACCAGGCTGTTACGGCGCGTCATCATTATGGCGTGCTCGGCGGGGCTCGTCTGGCTGGTCGCCGTTGCGGCGTTCGTTCTGTTGCAACTGTTTACGCCGTCCGGCGTTGCGCGGTACGCTTGGCTGGCGTTCCTTTACGCCGTGCCCGTATCAAGCATCGTGCTGTTGGTCTTCAGTTGCGTCTGGCATTACAAATGGATGAGGATCATCGTCGTTTCCACGTTGGTATGGACCTGTCTTGCCTGTATTTATCTGACGGCGTACGTCGTGGTGCCGAGTAATCCAAACCTGTGGTATATCTTCCTCATCGGCGTGCCGCTTCAGGTACTTGCGCTGTTCTTTTTCGTATGGTGGAAGAAGGTCAAATTATTTAAGTCGTAAGGCTGCGCAAACACGACGGACGCCGAGGAGATTTACAATGAATACAACCGACGATTATTTAAAAAACGAAAAAGGAAAGGCGGCGCGCAAGCGCACGCGTATTTTAGTCGCTGTTCTCGTATACGCCTGCGCCTTTCTTGCCATCGGGTGCCTGATCGGAATTATCGTTGCCGTCATGATACTCAATTTCGGCAAAAGCGAAAACCATGAAACGCTCTCCTATATCCTGCTTTGTTCGTTCGCAGGCGGGGCGGCTGTGTTCGGGCTTGCGGCGTTTTTCCTTTCCAGGGCGCTGACGGCGGCGGCTGCGCGCGAGCTTGACTTCCGCGAGCGCTGCGACGGCGAAGAGAGCTTTTTCGTAGGCGAAGGCACTTTGATGACCTTCGAGGCGGAGGGCGTGCGTCTGCACGACGAGCGCGGTTCCGAACACGAACCGATCCGCGTGCCTTATTCGGAAATGCGCTTTATTTCGGTATGCACGCGTAAGAAGGCGCAGGAGAAGGGGGATTGGTGCGTTGCCGTGGAAATTCCCTTGAAGTATCTTGCCAAGAAAGGCGCAAAAAAGACGGGCGAGCCCGTGCTCGTACAGGCGGACGCAAAGCCGAGGCTGTATCAAACGCTGGAAAAGCACGGTTTGGCGCTGCTCGGCGAGCAGCCTCCTGCGGAAAAAGTCAAAACGAACTGCAAGTTCAAACCCGTGAAAAATTTCAGTCTGCCCAACCGCGCCAAACGCAGGCGTGCGCTCGTTTTCATCGTGATTTCCGCGCTGCTGATCGTTGCGGCGGTACCCGTCGGCATTTTCTATTCGGTTTCCATATGCTCCGTGCTGGCGGCGGCTGGATTGTTGCTCGGCGGAAAATCGGTATATTCTTGCATACGCGCGAAAGCTGTGTTCGGAGTGTATCTCGAAGGCTTCTTCTGGCAGGAAAGCAGCGGCAGCGAGCGGCTGTTTTTAAAATGGCAGGACGTGGAGAGCGTAACCCGAATCGAACAAAAGGGCTTTCCGCTCATTGAATTTCGCTGTTCTTACGGAAAATATACCGTTCCCTGTGCGGAGGGTGCGTACGAATTGGTAGATCGCGTGCGGGGCGAGCATAAAAAGGATGCGTCATGCGAGAGCTGAAACTGCGCGCCGTCTATCGGCACTTTAAAGGTAATTTGTATTACGTGGAGGACGAAGCCGTTCACAGCGAAACGGGGGAGAGCTACGTAGTGTACCGCGCGCTGTACGGCGACAGAAAGGTGTACGTTCGACCGACGGAGACGTTTCTTTCGGAAGTGGACAGAGAAAAATATCCGCTTGTTACGGCAAAATACCGTTTCGAACTTATCGACGATTTTAAATAAATTATGATGACTTGCGTGAATTGCGGTAATAATTCGGCACAACTTTATAAAAGGATGGTGGGCGGAAAGGAATCGACGCTCTGCCTTTGTCCCGCCTGTTACAGAAAACTGTATCCCGAAGGGGATGCAATCGATTTGTTTACGCAGTTTTTGGGGAACACGGGCGGACGCAGAAGCAAGGCGTGTCCTTCGTGCGGCACGACGCTCGGCGACTTCCGCAAGACGGGGCTCGTCGGCTGCGCCGAATGCTACGATGCGTTCCGCGATGATTTACTGCCCTCGATCCGCTATATCCAGCGCGACGTCGTGCACCGCGGAAAGCAGCCGAACGAGTTTGCCGGCACGAAGTACGACATGGTGCGCGAGCTCGTGCAGGAGCAGGCGAGGGTGAGGCTTGAGCTTGATAAGGCGATGCTCGACGAAGACTTCCGCCGCGCGAAGGAGTTGAAGGCTCGTTTGAGGCAGATAGAGGCAAACCTGATGCTTGCGGGGAGGTCGTCTTAATGGAAGTCATCGAAAGCTGCGATAGCATCGCCGTTTCCACGCGGATGCGGCTTGCGCGCAATTTTGAAGGGTATCCCTTCCCCAACCGTTTACTGCGCGACCCCCATGCGGCGGAGCAGGCGACGGAGATGATTTCGCTCATTTCCGCCGAACTCAAGCTCATCGACGCGTTCGTTCTCTACGAAATGAAAAATATTTCCGACGAGAACGCCGCGTTTTTGTCTGAGCGCAATCTGATCAGCCGCGATTTGCTTGCCAACCGCAAAATTTCCGCTGCGCTTGTTTCCAAAGACGAGCGGATTTCGGTGATGATCAATGAAGAGGACCATCTGCGCATACAGTATTTTATGAAGGGGTTCGACCTCGTAAAGGCGTATGAGCGGGTGCTCAATCTGGAAGAACAGATTGCCGAATTTATCCCCATTGCATACGACGCGCAGTTCGGCTACTTAACCGCCTGTCCCACCAATCTCGGCACGGGTTTGCGTGCTTCCGTCATGCTGTTTCTGCCCGCGCTGTCGCGGCGGGGCAGAATGCGTAAAATGGTTTCCGTATTGAATAAGGGCGGTCTCACGGTGCGCGGCGCGTACGGCGAGGGGAGCAACACCGAGGGTGATTTATTTCAGATAAGCAACGAAATGACGCTCGGGCTCTCCGAAAATCATATTTTAAATCTCGTCGACATGACGGTTACTACGCTTACAGACATGGAAATCACCGAGCGGATGCGCATGAAGGCGGAGGAAGGATTGGCTCTTTCAGACGAGTTGAGCCGTTCGTACGGCGTGCTGACGCACTGCCGTAAGATGGATTCGAACGAATTTATTGCGCGCATTGCGGACTTGAAATTGGCGATCGCGCTCGGCTGGCTTGGCGGCGAGGAAAAGGGAGAACTTCTGATGGGACGGCTGGATTCGCTTACGGCGGAGCTCCGTCCCGCAAATCTCAACCGTCTGGAGGGACGAAAGCTCAGCCCGTCGGAGCAGGACGTCGCGCGGGCAAGCTACGCGCAGAAAGCGATTGCGGAATTGAATTTGAGAGAGAATTAAGCGGAGGATTTTTATGGAGGCAGGTAGCTATTCCGATCACCTCAAACAAGTGATGATGAAGGCGGAAGCCCTATGCAAGGAACTGAGCATCAACTATATCGGCAGCGAGCATCTTTTGGTTTGTATGCTCGCGGTACCGAGCTGCACTGCGGCGTATCTGCTGGAAAAAACCAACCTCGACAAGCAGCGTCTGTTGGATCAGGTGAAGCGGATCGCAGATCATAACGTTAAGATCATCGGACTGACCCCGAACACGAAAAAGCTTATGGACCGTGCGAAGGAATTTTCGTACGTGGAGGGTACCTATAAGTCAATCGTAGGCACGGAGCACGTATTGCTTTCCATGCTCAGTCTCGACAATTGTGCGGGGCTCGGGCTTTTGCGCGGGCTTATCGGTGCGGACGCCATCAAAGCGCTGATCCACCGTACGGAAGCGTTGCTGGGACCTGCCGTCGAACCCGAGGAGCAGGAGAAAGGCATGGTGTGGGAGGTCAAGGAGCGGGAAGCGCGCCGTATCAAGTCGATGCGGGAGAGCGCCTATAAGGATCTGACTTCCCGCACGGAGCTGGATTCGCTCGACGCGGAATTGAAGAACTACGGCGTCGATCTCACCGAGCGCGCGCGAGAGGGCAAGCTCGACCCCGTGATCGGCAGAAGCAAAGAGATTGAAACGGTCATTCAAATTCTCTGCCGCAGAACGAAAAATAACCCCGTGCTCATCGGCGAACCCGGCGTGGGAAAGAGCGCCGTCATCGAGGGTTTGGCGCGGTCGATCGCGGCGGGCGACGTGCCGGAGCTTCTTCGTGGAAAAGTCGTATTTTCCCTTGATCTGACGGGACTGTTGGCGGGTGCGAAGTACCGCGGTGAATTTGAAGAGCGCTTGAAGCATATGATGGAAGCCGTCGTCAGAAACCGCAATATTATCCTGTTTATCGATGAAATTCACATGATCGTCGGGGCGGGTGCGTCGTCGGAGAGTCCTATGGACGCTTCGAACATCTTAAAGCCCATGCTGGCGCGCGGCGAATTGCAGACGGTGGGCGCGACGACGATTGACGAGTACCGCAAGTTTATCGAAAAGGACGCGGCGCTCGAACGCAGGTTTACTCCCGTTACGGTGGAGGAGCCGAGCGTCGAGGATACGATTACCATTTTGCGCGGATTAAAGGATAAGTACGAAGCGCACCATAATATCGTCATTACGGAGGAGGCGATCGTGGCGGCGGCACGCCTGTCCGACCGTTACGTAACCGATCGCTTTCTGCCCGACAAGGCAATCGATCTTATCGACGAGGCGGCGTCGCGGGCGCGGCTGGAGAGCTACAACGGACCCCGCGAACTGCGCGAGTACGACGACAGGATCGCCCGACTCGAAGCGGATAAACGCAAAGCTGCCAATATTTTGCAGGACTATGACCGCGCGGCGGCGTTGAAGCGGGAAATCGGTGCGTTGAAGGAGAAGGCGGAAACGGCGCGCAGAGAATGGGAAACCAAGCGCAACGCCTCGCATTACTCGATCGGGGCGGAGGATATCGCCGCTATCGTCAGCGACAGAACGGGCGTTCCCGTCAACCGCTTAACCGAAACGGAAAGCAACCGCCTTTTGCACCTCGAAGAGGAGCTTCACCGCCGCATCGTAGGGCAGGAAGAGGCGGTAACGGCAATCAGCAAAGCCATTCGCCGCGCACGGGCGGGACTGAAACAGCCTAATCGCCCCGTGGGATCGTTCATCTTTGTGGGACCGACGGGCGTCGGGAAAACGGACCTCGCCAAGGCGCTTGCCGAAAGCCTGTTCGGCGGCGAGGATTTAATGGTCCGCCTCGATATGTCGGAATACATGGAGAAGTATTCGGTGAGTAAGCTCATCGGCACGCCCCCCGGATACGTCGGATTCGACGAGCAATCCGGATTGCTTACCGAGCGGATCCGTAAAAAGCCCTATTCGGTGGTGCTGTTCGACGAAATCGAAAAGGCGCACTCCGACGTGTTCAACATTCTGTTGCAGATTCTCGACGACGGCAGGCTGACGGACAGCAAGGGCAGAACGGTGTCCTTTAAGAATACCGTTATTATTATGACCTCCAACGTCGGGGCGCACGCGGTGAAGGAAGTGAGTATGCTCGGCTTCCGTTCGCAGGACGACAGGGGCGAGTATGACGACATGAAGGAGCAGATCAACGACGCGTTGAAAAAGCAGTTCAAGCCGGAGTTTTTAAACCGTTTGGACGACGTCATCGTGTTCCGCAAGTTGAATAAAGAGGAAGCGGCGCAAATTTGCGACAAGATCATCGGCGCGCTTGCGGTGCAGTTGAAGGAGAGGAATATCGGCATTGCCGTAACCGAAGGCGCAAAGGCAAAGCTCGTGGACGAGGGTTACAGCGAGGAATTCGGCGCGCGTCCGCTCAGCCGTACGGTGCGGCGGCTGGTGGAGGACAAACTTGCGGAAGAGCTGTTGAAGGGCGCCTTCGGTTCGGGCGATACGGTTATCGTAGCGGAGCAAAACGGCGAACTGACCTTTCAGAAAAAACAGAGCTTGATTTGATCGGGAAATTTGGTCTCCTGAGTCCGTCCGAGGCGGGTCGAGGGGCAAGATTATAAACCGCTCCCCGAACGCACAATGCGTTCGGGGAGCGGTTTATAACGTCAGTTCAAATTCCAATTGATGGGGGTTTTTCCGACCGATTTCAGATACTCGTTCGTCTTGGAATAGTGTCTGCAGCCGAAAAAGCCGTTATAGGCTGAAAGGGGCGAGGGGTGGGCGCACTCTAAAATCATATGCTTGCGTCTGTCGATCAGTGAGGCTTTGCGTCGCGCGTTTCCGCCCCATAATATAAAGACAAGGTGCTCCTTTTGTTTGCTCAGGAGAGAAATCACCGAATCGGTAAACCAGCTCCAACCGCAGTTTGCGTGCGAGTTTGCCTGATGCTCGCGTACGGTCAGCGCGGTGTTCATAAGCAGTACTCCCTCCTTCGCCCATTTGGTCAGGTTGCCCGATACGGGCGCGGAAAAGCCCAAATCGCTCTTTAATTCTTTTAACATGTTTTCGAGGGAAGGGGGCTTTGGCACGCCGTCCTTCACGGAAAAGCACAGCCCGTGCGCCTGTCCCTCGTTGTGGTAGGGGTCTTGCCCCAACAGCACGACTTTCACCTCGGAGTAGGGCGTAAAACGGAAACAATTGAAAATGTCGTACATATCGGGATATACGATGCAATGGGAATATTCGTGCTTTAAAAAATCCCGAATTTTTTGATAGCGTTCGTCCGCGAACAGCGGAGCGAGCGGTTCGTTCCAATCGCCTAAGTCTATCATAAGTTTACCAACACCGTAAGATATTTTTTCAGTTCTTCCTTCGCGCCGATCAAATCGTGTTCGAGGTAGTTTCCGCATTCTTCGCGCTTGCTGCCGGGGATTTCGTCCAGCGCAAGCGCCATTGCAACGCCTTCGGTCAAGAGCTGTTTTACGCGCTCAAAGCTTAAATTGCGGGTCAACAGATAAAACCCCGTGCGGCAGCCCATGGGACCGAAGTAGACGATATCGTCTTTTACGCTGCTGTTCCGAAGTACGGTTGCAAGCAGGTGTTCGATCGTGTGCAGCGCTTTGGGGGTGATATAGTCGCCCGCGTTTGGTTTTTTAAAGCGCAAATCGAAGGTGGTAATGCCGTGCGCGTCCGTTGCCGCGTGCAGACCGACGGCAAGGGTATCGTGATTTTTCTGAAAGGAGGGGATCCGTTCCACGCTTCAATCCTCCAAGGCGGCAAAAATTTCGGGCAAGCGCGCTTTGAGGTTGAGCAAGGCAAAATCCCGATTTTTCCGATATTGGTCGGTTGTGCTTCCCAAACCGTACACGTCGGAAATGGCTTTCACGCAGACGCACGGAACGCTTGCATACTTGCACACCTGTGCAATTGCGGCTGCCTCCATTTCGCGGACGTCGCAGCCGAGTTCCAGCAACAGTTCGTGATCTGCGGGCGAATCGTTGAAGCGGTCGCCCGTGCCGAGGGCGCGGCGGGGGAATCCGAGCTGTTCGGGAACGGAGAGGGGCAAAAAGTTTTCCGTCTCGCCGTCGAGCGTGCCGATCTTCGGCGCGCCGAGTTGCGTACAGTCGAAATCGTACTGCACGGCTTTCTCAATCAGGTAAATTTCCGAAACCTCGGTGTTTTGGTGTAAGCCGCCCGCAACGCCGAAGTTCAGAATAACGTCCGCGCCTTTTGAAAGAGCGGCGCACGCGCCGGCGGCGGCATTCACCTTGCCTACGCCGCACACGACGATAACGACGTCTTTTCCGAACGCCTTTCCCGTATATACGGGTTTTCCGTACATGGATTTCAATCCTTCGATTTCCGTTTGCGAAAGCAGAATTTCCGCTTCCCCGTCGCAAGCGATTACGCATCCAATCATGACGTACTCCTTATATAACGTAGTTTTATTGTTTGCACGCGGTTGTCCCGGCGTGCCTCGCTCAGAATGACCGTTGCGCGGAAGCTTCCCCTCATGGGATAAACGATCCCGCCGCTCCCGCAAGGCACGGGCGCCTCCGTTTACACAAGGGAAACGTTACCGATTACGGTTATTATAACGAATTTGGGAAAAAAAAGCAAACGAAAGAATACTTTTTTTAGAAAAGGCGCATAAAAGCGGAGGAAAGGAGGATCATAATGAATCCGTTTGATTTAAAGCCGCAGAAAGCGGACAAAATTTTTACCAGCTGGAATAAGGTTCTCGTAAAGCCCTACGACAAGAACACGGTAGACCCCTACACGCGCCTTCGCGTTATCTTAATGTCGGGCACCGAATTCGAATCGGTGCGTTTTTCCAACGCGTTTACGCGGCACTGTGCCAATAACGACGTGCGCCGCCGTCTTGCGTATATGCGCCGTGGCGAGCAGATTCAGCAAAAGCGCGTCGCGGGGTTAAAGCCCGCCAATGAAACTATTCTCGAACACACGATCGGCTACGAACAGCTCGCCGTGGATTTGACCGCCAATCTCGCCATGTCCGAAAGCAATTCGTACGTAAAGAAGCAGCTTGATTTCGCTTTGCTCGAAGATTTCGACCACTTGTACCGATATTCCGATTTGATGGAGCTGGAGAAGGGCGGCGATCCCGCAAAACTCGTGGGGGATTATACCGAAATCATGCCGGGTCGTCCCACCGTTTCGGAGTACCGACACCCGTACGACGACGTGAATTTTTATATCAACGGCTACCTCAACGACAAAAAGACCAAGCTGAATATCAACATTATTACGGCGGCGGAACAGCAGACCATGAACTTTTATATGAATGTGGGCAATCTGTACGCAACGCCGCTCGGCAGAAAGCTGTACAACGAAATCGCCATGATAGAGGAGCAGCACGTAACGGGGTACGGGTGTCTGAAAGACCCTTCGATGACTTGGTGGGAATCGCTTCTCATGAACGAATACACCGAATGTTATCTGAATTATTCGTGCTATATGGACGAAAAGGACGAGCGTATCAAGAAGATTTGGGAGATGCACTTCGAAGAGGAGGTTGCGCACCTGCACGAGGCGGCGGACTTATTGAGAACGTACGAGGGGAAGGTATGGCAGCAGTGTTTGCCGGAGGGCGGCGATTTCCCCGAACTTTTAAAGTTCCGTTCGCAGAAGGATTATATTCGAGAAATATTGAAGAGCGTGCGTTTAACGGGCGTCGAAGAGGGCTGGGAAGAGCTCGACAAGGTGCCGGACGGATTCCGTTATTTCGGCTACAATGCGCGTACGAACGGAAACCTGAACTGCGTGGGAACGCATCTCGTCATCGACAAGACGATTGCCGGTATCGGAAAGGATTGGCGGTTGCAAGATAAAGATCACCCGATCCGCGCTCTTTCGGACAGAAAAAAGGACAACGTGGATATAGCGAGAGTGAAGGGAAAATAAGAAAAACCGAAAATCCCGTCGCGGGCAGCGGCGGGATTTTTGCTGTTGTTTGAATCATTTTACTTCTTTTCCGCAAGAAAAGTTAAAAATTTAAAAATCATAAAAAATATCTGCGGAAAAAATGACATTTCCCGTTTGATTGTGCTATAATAAAAACGAAGATGAAAACGTTATTCGTAACCGACCTGGACGGAACGCTGCTCACCAAGGAAGAGCGCGTGTCCGAATACAGCCGCGAACGCATCAATCGCCTTATCGGGCAGGGGATGCTCTTTACCTATGCTACGGCGCGCTCGGAGGAGAGCGCGCGGCGGGCGATCGACGGGCTGAACATACAAATTCCCGCCGTTCTCTACAACGGCGGGCTCATATACAATTCCTTTACACGCGAAACGCTGCACGCCGTGCTCTTTTCGGAGGAGTGCAAGCGCTACGTTTATACCGTTCTGCGCGACCGCGGCATCATCCCCTTCGTGTTCGGCGCTGACGGGGAGCGGGAGCGCGTTTTCTGGATCACGGGCAGTGAAACGTTCGGCATGGAGCGCTATCTCTCGCGCCGCAGCGACGACAGGCGCATGAGTCCCGTTCGCAGCGAGGAGGAGCTTTTGAACGGGTACGTCTTTTATTTTAAATGTATCGGTCCGCGCGAACAGCTCGAGGGCGCGTGGAATGTTCTGAAATACGACGAGCGGCTTATCTGCATCTTCCATCAGGAAACCTATCAGAGCGATTTCTGGATGGAAATTTCTCCGCGCGCCGCAACCAAGGCGAACGGCGTGTTAAAGCTGAAAGAGCTCTTGGGGTGCGAACGTCTCGTTTGCTTCGGCGATACCTCCAACGATTCGGATATGTTTGACGTTTGCGAAGAAAAGTTTGCCGTAATGAATGCGGACGATTGGCTGAAACAAAAGGCGACCGGAGTCATCGGCTACTGCGAGGAGGATGGCGTCGCCAAGTGGCTCGAACGGTATTCCGGCTTTTAAAAGAACATATAAATTCCGCGGAATCCGAGGAAAAAACAATAGATATTCAGTACCGTCAGTACGGGCAGAAAAATCATTAGAAGCAGGTTGCTCAGCCTGTATTTCAAGGCGAACATCGTGGCGTAAATGGTGCCCGCTCCGCCGAGGAGCGCGGCAAGGATCAGCTTTCCGTCCGTTTTGCGGGCGGTCGGATCGCCCGATTCCCATTCTTCGAACTGCCGTTTTACGATGAGAAAGGAACAGAAATTGACGGACAGAATATATACCGATAGCAGAACGTACCAAAATATCATAATGCAAGTATGCGCAAATTTAAGAGAAGTATATCGCGATGGAATCACTGAAAGAGGTTTATAAAATCGGAAGAGGACCTTCGAGTTCGCATTCGATGGGGCCCGAATGGGCTGCGCGCGATTTTTTGAAGCGGTTTCCCCAAGCGGAAAAATTCCGCGTCGAGCTGTACGGCTCGCTTGCCCTGACGGGAAAGGGACATCTGACGGACGAGGCAGTTTTGTCCGCGCTCCGCGGGCGGGATGCGGAGGTCGTTTTCGATCCCAAGAAAAAGGGGCTCGCGCACCCTAACGCCATGTGTTTTTTCGCATACGGGAAGGAGGGCTTGCTCGGCAGCGTCAACTATCTTTCCGTCGGAGGCGGCACCGTGCTCGCCGAGGGCGAGGAGCGCGTCGTTCAGAACGTGTATCCTTTCCGCAATTTCGGCGAATGGCGGGAGTACTGCGACATTGAGGGCGTTTCTCTTGCGGAGGCGGTGTACCGCTTCGAGGGAGACGGAATTAAAGTTTACTTAAAAAAAGTGCTCGACGCCATGTTTGCGGCAATCGGGCGGGGTTTAAATACGGAGGGTGTGCTTCCCGGAGACTTAAAGGTGTTGCGCAAGGCGAAAATGCTTTCCGAATCGACGGCGGGGGAATCGCCCGAAATGCGCGAAAAGCGCGTCATATCCAGCTACGCGTTTGCGACGGCGGAGGAGAACGCGGGCGGCGGAGTCATCGTAACCGCGCCTACCTGCGGCGCAAGCGGCGTGCTTCCCGCTGTACTCAGATATATTTTCGAGCGGGAGACCCTTTCGGAGGAGCGGCTCCTCGACGGGCTCGCCGTTGCGGGAATGGTGGGCAACGTTGTCCGCACGAACGCGTCGGTCAGCGGTGCGGAGGCGGGCTGTCAGGCGGAAATCGGTACGGCGACCGCCATGGCTGCGGCGGCAGTCTGCTCGATGATGGGCGCAAACAGCGAAGAGACGGAGTACGCCGCGGAGATCGCGCTTGAACACCAGCTCGGGCTCACCTGCGATCCCGTGCACGGCTACGTTCAGATTCCCTGTATCGAGCGCAACGCAGTTGCGGCGCTCCGCGCGCTCGACAGCGCGGGCATTGCGCGCGTGTTAAAGGGAACGCGCCGTATTTCCTTCGACCTTATCGTAAAAACCATGTACGAAACGGGTAAAGACATCAACGCCCGTTACCGCGAAACAAGTAAAGGCGGATTGGCGGCGAATTTTAATAAAGTAAGTTAAACGATGGAAAATAAATATCCCGCTGACTTCGCTTGCGAAGTCAGCGGGATATGATTTTGCGTGAGGCGATAAATGGAAATTCAACTTCTTCAATTACGAATTTAACCCGAAAATCAATCTTATAGAAATTTTTATTCCCTTTTTTCTTAAAACACCTCTAAATTACTGTTTATCACGGCTTATCGAAATCAAACAAAAAAGCAAGGTATCCGTTCCATCCTTGCTTTTACGGGCGTTATTGATTCGGTTGGTTTTTACAATAGGGCTTCAATGCTTGCGAAAGCTGGTCGGGGCAGGAAGTGTTCTGTTTGCAACGGATTCCCGAGAGCAGGGGAACGACTTCGTCGGGCGTCTTTCCCTCGACGAGGCGGGCGATTCCCTGTAAATTACCGCTGCATCCGCCGATGAATTTTACGTTGTGGATTTTGTTCTCTTCGTCTAAATCGAAAATAATTTGTTTGCTGCAAGTTCCTTTGGTTGAATACGTAATCATTGTTTTACCTCTTAGTTTAGTCCATCAGCGTATCGTAGACGGCGCTGTACAGCTCGGAAGCCTTGTCCTCCCATTTTTTGAAGATGTTGTTCGCCGCTTTTTTGTCCGGCACGACGAATTTCAACTCCAGCATGGGTTCGGCGGCGGAAAGAATCTTTAAATACACGGTATAAGATTGTCCGTCCTTGTTTTGGTAGTAGTCCGCTTTACATTCCTGCCGGATACGGAATTTCGAACTGTTCTTTTTTACTTCCCGCGAAATCTCTTCGCGCAGGCTGCGCGGGATATTGATGTAGAAGTTGGCGAGCGTTTCCCTTCCGTCCGTTGTGATGGAGTAGAGGGGGTCGTCGCTCGAAGGGATTTCGGCGATAAAGCCGTCTGAGAGCAGTTTGTGTATGAGTACCACGCAGTCCATGTAGTTCATCCAGTCGTTGGACGAGGTGCACATATCTACGAGGGTGCGTTCGGTAAGGGGACTTTCCATCTTATCGAAGACGAAGAGCAGTATTAATTTGTTGACGCTGGTTTCGCCTTTGATTTGCATGAATATCTCCGAAAGCGATTTTTGATAAACACAAACAAGTCGCTTAAATGATTAAGCGACCGTTCGTACTTTTCGCTTGAATTGTGGCAAATTTGACTTACGCTTCGAATTTGGCAAGCTGCTGTAACAAATCTGCGCAATCGTCGCTGTAAATCTCTACGGTCAAGGGCTTAGAGAGGTCGAGGCTGAAAATACCGAGGATAGACTTGGCGTCTACGACGTATTTACCGCTCTTCAAAAGCACTTCGTATTCGCAGTTCTGCGTAATGGCAACGAAGTCTTTAACTCTCTGCGCCATTTCAAGGGAAATTTTCATGGATTTCATAGTGCGTTTCCTCCCATAACTGATGGTTTTCTCTATTATACATAAAAAGTCCGATAAAATCAAGATATTTCTCAAAATTTCTTTAACATTTTTTTATTTTGTGATATAATGGTTTGAAAGAGGAGTTCGAAACGGAAACGGGAGGAATACGATGGCGACGAATTTTGAACAGTTGGAGTGTTTTTTTAACGCCTGCGACGCGTTCATGACGGAAAAATACATGGTTGCCGACGCAAAGATTGCGGAAATTTTAAAGGCGATTGCCCAAAGTCGGGCGCTTACCGACTTGTTTTCCGCCGTTACGGAGCGCTTCGATTACCCCACGGCGAAAAAGGCGTATCTTCGCTTTCCCGCGCAAAAGGGTTCCGCGCACGGCGCGGCGTATCTGCCCAAGGACCGGGGTGAAATTCTGGCGTTTGTGTTCTGTATTCTGGTGGACGTAGATGCGGGACGCATCCGCTTCAACGATTTTCTGTTGCGGTATTTCTACGAGGACGGAAGCTATACGGCGAGCTTCGCGCTCTTTTCCGAGCGTATGCTCCGCCCGTTCCGCGACATCGTTCGGGAATGTTTTCCCGACGTGGACGCAAGGCGCAGTCGCCTCGAGGAGGCGAAGCGGGCACGGGACGAACGTTACGGCGCAATCAGCGACGGCGCCACCAGAGAACGCGTACGTCTTGCGGCAATCCCGCTTGCAACCGAGGACAGAGATGCGGGCGAGGCGATTTTGCTCGAACTTGCGTCGGCGGCGGATGAGCGGATCGCGTCCCGCGTAAGAGCGCTTACGCACGCTTACCGGTACTTCTTAGCGGCTCTCTCGCTCGAAGGCGACCGAGAATTGATTGCGAACGGCGAGGCTGCGGAATGAAATTTCACGAAGAAACGTTGAGTAAAAATTACGTTTACCGCGGAAAAATTTTAAATCTGCGCTGCGACGACGCGCGCCGTCCCGACGGAAAGCCCTGTAAACGCGAAATCGTTGAACACAGCGGCGGAGCGGCGGTGCTTGCCGAAACGGAGCGGGGGATTGCGCTCGTAAAGCAGTTCCGTTACGCATACGGCGAAGAGATTTATGAAATCCCTGCGGGAAAGCTGAATGCGGGGGAGGACCCCATGGAGGCCGCGCGGCGTGAATTGAAGGAGGAGACGGGGCTGGAAGCGGAAAAGCTGACCTTTTTGACCGTGCTGTATCCTTCCCCCGGATATACCGACGAAAAGATTTATATTTACCGCGCGGAAACCGCGGTGTGCGGTGAAAGCAAGCTCGACGACGGGGAATTTCTCGACGTGGAATATTTTGAAAGGGAGCGCGTGGTCGAAATGATCAAGCGCGGGCAAATCAGAGATTCCAAGACGATCGCGGCAATTTTGTTTCCCGAATAATAAAAAAACGCCCCGTGCGGAAAGCACGGGGCGTTTTTGGAAAATCAGTTGCAGCCGCAGCCGTTGCCGCTTCTTCCGAAGAGCGAGCCGAGCGTGCCGTTCTTGCACATACAGTACGCGAGCGCAGCGAGTACGGGCCAGCCGCAACCCGAAAATACGCTCGAAGAGAACACGTTTCCGCACGTTCCCAAAATAAGCAGGATAATAAGAATCCAGAGACAGCTGTTGTTGCCGTTCATGCAGCAATTCATAGGTTTCCTCCATCGCCGCAGGGTTATGTATCGTTTTTCTTACTGCGGTTTTATACTAAATATTATGCCTGCCGTGCGGAAAATGTTCCGCCCCGCGTCCCTCATTTAGTTGCCAAAATTATTGCAATTTGTTATAATGGAGTCAGGTTTATACCGTTGGAAAGATACGCTTGCGGTCTTATCCCTGCAAACGGCGTAAATCAATACATTTTTTACACGGATATCCCGAAGGGAATCCGATGGAGGTCAATTGAATATGGAAAGGAAGAAATTCTTTTCGGCTAAGAACATCGCGTACTTCGCGGTACTTCTGGCGCTTGTCGTCGTGTTGCAGTGTTGCGGCGGATTTTTCAGGATCGGCGCAACGAGTTTAAGCTTCGTGCTTATTCCGATCGTTCTGGGCGGAATTTTGTTGGGTCCGCTTGCCGGAGGGGTTCTCGGGTTTGTGTTCGGGTTCGTTACGCTGATGTACGGTTTCGGCGCCGACCCGTTTACGACCTATCTTTTAAACGATTCGCCCGTAATGACGGTGCTCATCTGCATCGTAAAGGGCACGGCGGCGGGAATCGTGCCTGCTTATCTTTATAAGCTGGTTGCAAAAAAGAACGTGCTTGCGGGTGTGTTCGTAGCGGCTGCCGCGGCGCCCGTCGTCAATACGGGATTATTTATTGTCGGTTGCTTTATGATAAGCAAGACGATTGCAGCCGTTGCGGGCGAAGGGGTTTCCGTTGCGTATTTTCTGTTTATCGGTTGCGCGGGGTTCAACTTTCTTATCGAATTTGCTATCAATTTAGTGCTTTCTCCCGCCGTTCACCGCGTGGTGCTCGTCGTGGAAAAGCAAATCAATAAAAAGAAGTCGCAACAAGCGGAAAACGATGAATCGGCGTTCCGCGAGGTCGAGGGACGGGTGGAAGTCCTCGAAGAGGAGAAGGCGCTTCCCGAAAACGGAACGGAGGCGTTGTCGGAGCCTGATGAGCTACCGGCAATTGAAGGGGGGAATGCGCCCGAGGCGGCGGAAGTGCTACCGAAGGCGCAGGACAAAAAAGAATGATCATCTGTATCGACGTTGGAAATACGAATATCAAATACGCGGTGTTCGACGGAGAGGAGTTGAAATTTTCCTTTCGCGTCGCTACCGATTTAAAGCGCACGTCCGACGAGTACGGTTCGCAGCTTGCGGGAATGCTGTCGTATAACGGGATCGGCAGGGGGGACATTACGGGAGGAATATTTTCTTCCGTCGTTCCTTCGCTTGACTATACGCTGTCGCATATGCTGTCCGTCTATTTCGGCATACTGCCGCTTGAAATCGCTCCGGGGCTGAAAACAGGCTTAAAGATGCGGGCGGATAACGCGCGCGAAGTGGGTGCGGACAGAATCGTCAATAACGTTGCGGCGATCCGCGCGTACGGGCAGGGTAAGCCGATGATCGTCGTCGACTTCGGCACGGCGACGACGTTTAATATTCTCGATGCCGATTACAGTTTTATCGGCGGGGTTATCGCCCCGGGGATCAAGGGCTCGCTCGACAGTCTCGTCAGCGGCACGGCAAAGCTGCCGCGCGTGGAAATCGAAGCGCCCAAGAGCGTAATTGCGACAAATACCGTCACGAATATGCAAGCAGGGATAGTATTCGGGTTTGCGGGGCTCGTAGAATATATCGTCGGCAAAATCAAGAAAGAGCTGAAATGTAAAGACGTTATCACCATTGCAACGGGCGGATTTTCCGAAACGATCGCCAAAGAAACGAAATGTATCGACGTCATTGACAAGATGTTGACGTTAAACGGATTAAAGTATCTGTACGATTTAAACAGCTCGGAGGAAATTAAATGAAAAAAGTCGGTGTTGCCATTCTCGGAATGGGGGTCGTCGGCGGCGGAACGTATCGTATTCTTACGGAAAACAAAGAGTTTTTTGCGCGGACGCAGGACGTTGAGATTACCGTAGTAAGCGTACTCGAAACGAATGCGGAGCGCGCGAAGGCGGCAGGCGTTCCCGAGGAGGCGATCGCGTCGAATATCGCGGAAATCGTGGGAAATCCCGACGTCAATATCGTCGTGGAGTGTATCGGCGGGACAGGAGCGGCAAAGGATTTCGTGCTTGTGTCGCTGCAAGCAGGCAAACACGTCGTAACCTCCAATAAGGAGCTGTACTCCAAATACTCTTACGAATTGGAGCGCGCGGCGAAGCGTCAGCACGTCGGACTGTATTTTGAGGCAAGCTGCGTCGGCGGTGTTCCCGTCATCCGCACCTTGCTCGACGGATTGCAGGCAAACCGCATTTCCTCCCTGATGGGAATTATCAACGGTACCACCAACTACATTTTGACGAAAATGACGGAAGAGGGGGCGAGCTACGAAGAGGCGTTAAAGGATGCAAAGCGTCTGGGCTACGCCGAAGCGGATCCCTCCGCCGACGTCGAGGGGTTTGACGCGGCGTATAAGCTCTCTATCTTATCCTCGCTTGCTTTTCATACCAAGGTGCCTTTCTCCAAGGTCGTGCGCGAGGGGATCACGAACGTTTCCGTCGAGGACGTGTCGGACGGGAAGGCGCTCGGCTACGTTTTGAAACTGCTTGCAATCGGAAAGCAGTCGGATGAAGGGATCGAGGTGCGCGTGCACCCTGCGTTCGTTCGGAAGGGGCACCCGCTCGCTTCCGTGTCCGACGGGTTCAACGCTGTGTTCGTTACGGGCGACGCCGTGGGCGACGTGATGCTCTACGGCAGGGGCGCGGGCGCGCTTCCCACGGGCAGCGCAATCGTAAGCGACGTCATCTACGCCGCGACGCACGTCGATCATAAGTATTCCACCTTTAAAAACACCGAGAATGCGGATAAGAACGTTGCCTTTATCGAGGACTACAAGAGCGCGTACTATCTGCGCATTTCCGTAGACGACGAGTCTGGCACGCTTGCGAAAATCACCTCCGTGCTCGGAAAGAACCACGTATCTATCGTGGAAATGATTCAGCGTGCGAAGGGTGAGGGCAAAGCGGAAATCGTTTTGATAACGCACGAAACGCACGAGTTCGCGGTAAGAAACGCCGTGGCGAAAATCAACGCGCTCGGCGTTGCGGAAATCAAAAGCGTGCTTCGTGTAGCGTCCTGACAATTTGAAAGATAATAAAAAAAGCGGAGCTTGCTCCGCTTTTTTCGGAGCAAAGAGCGTGAAAAAGGGTTTGATTCTTGTAAACGCCTATACACCGAGCGCAGCAGAGCTTAACCAGCCCAAGCGATTGCAGGAAGAGTTGAAAGGACTCGGCTCGGAAACGGATTTAAGACGCAACGATTTTTTTGCTGCCCGTATCGATGGGACGGGCAGCGTTTCGTCTTGCGTCGAGGACTACGGCTATTGCATCTATTTCGATAAGGATAAATATATCCCCCGTATGCTCGAAGCGCGGGGCTTGCGTTTGTTTAACCGCGCGGCTGCCGTGGAGGCGTGCGATGATAAAATGCTGACCTGTCTTGCGCTTGCGGACAGCGGAATTCCCGTGCCTGAAACGCTGGCGGGGCTGCTGTGCTATTACCCGAACGAGCCGACACGCGCGGAAACCTTGAAGCGCGTCGAAGCGCTCGGATATCCGCTCGTGGTCAAGGAATGCTTCGGTTCGCTCGGAAAAGGGGTTTACCTTGCGAATAATCGGGAAGAATTGCTTGAAATGATAGCGAAGGTAAAGTGCAAGCCGCATCTGTTCCAGAAATTTATTAAAGAGAGTGCGGGACGGGATCTGCGCGTTATCGTTGTGGGCGGACGGGCGGTCGGAGCCATGCGCAGGACGGGACAAGATTTCCGTTCCAACGTAGGCTGCGGGGGCGGCGCGGAGGCGGCGGTGCTCGACGGCGAAGCGCGCATGATCGCAGAGAAAGCGGCAAGTACGTTAAAACTCGATTATTGCGGAGTGGACTTGTTGTACGGAAAGGACGGGTATGTTCTATGCGAGGTCAACTCCAACGCCTTTTTCCGAACGTTCGAGCGGGTAACGGGAATTAACGTCGCACGGCTGTATGCCGAGCATATCGTAAAACAAATTACGGAGGGCAACGGATGATAAGAGCGTTAAAAGAATTAAAGAGACAGATGGACGCCCGCGCCGCTTCCGACGAAGTGGAACGGGACGAAGAGGGCAGGGCGATCATCGGGATGACGGTGCTGCGCGACGAAGATTTTCTTTCGGATTTTTCCGCAGGCAAACCCGTGGTCAGCAGCGAGGTCGCGGAGTTCGTAGAGGAGAGCGCGATGGCGTTTCTCCCCAAAGAGCCGATTCGCCTCAAAATTTACAGCGATTGTATCGACGAAGAGGAAGAAAAGGTCTATGCTAACGCCTTAAAAGAGTACTATGTCAGACGTTATACCGAAAATCGGCGCAGTTTACACCGAAACCGTTGGATCGCTGCGATAATGCTTCTCGTCGGTGTTGTCGCGCTTGCGGTGGTTCTTACGCTCTCGCTGTTGAAGCGGGTGGAGATTCTTGTGGAAGTACTCGACATCTTCGCTTGGGTATTTTTGTGGGAGGCGGTAGACCTGTTCTTTTTGGAGGGCGGAGTCCTTCGGATGAAGCAGCGACGCTTTCTTCGGTTTATCGACGCAAAAGTCGAATTTCTACCGAAAACGTAAGATCAACAGTAACTTGGCGGTGAACGATGCTTATTAAAGTAGGGAATTTCGAATATACGGAAGTATGGGACGGGGTCTTTTATAAGACACTGTCCCATACTTCCGTATATTACCGATTGGGAAGTCCGCACGTTGATTGAGTTTCTATCGTTTGTAAAATTTAAATTAGTTCGCAATCAAATTGATAAGTCGTCCCTTTACCACAATACACTTTTTTACGGTGCGTCCCGCAAGGGCTTTGCGCACGTCGGGCAACTCTTTTGCCTGTGCTTCCAGCGCTTCGTTTGTCAGCTCGTTCATAAAGGAGGCGCGTACGACGATTTTACTGTTGATCTGTACGGCGTATTCCGTTTCGTCCAAAACGAGCGCGTCCGGATTTTCTTCGGGATAATTCTCCTCGAAAATAGATTCCTTGTTGCCGATTTGCTCCCACAGCTCTTCCGCAAAGTGGGGGGCGCAGGGGGCAAGAAGCTTTAACAAGTCCTTGACTGCCGCGCGATACAGGGCGGCGTTTTTATTTTCGAGCGCGCCGTATTTCGTCAGCGCGTTCATAAGCTCCATCATGCGTGCGATCGCCGTGTTAAAGGAGAAGTTTTCCATGTCCTTTTTCACGCGGGAAATCGCGTAGTTTCTTGCGTAGTCGAGGGCTTTGTCCTCGGCGGTTTTCACTTCGACCTTGCCTGCGTCCTCTTCGCCTTCGAATGCCGAAAGCGCCGTCTTTTCGATGCGGTCGAGGAATTTTGCAATCGACTTGATTCCGTCGTCGTTCCAAGGGCCGCCCTCCGTATAGGAGAAGCCGAACATGAGGTAGAGGCGGAAGGCGTCCGAGCCGTATTGTTCCACGTACTCGTCGGGAGAAACCACGTTGCCGTGCGACTTGCTCATGCGGTTGCCGTCGGGACCGAGAATGACGCCCTGATGAACGAGACGCTTGAACGGTTCGTCGAAGTCGAGATACCCCATATCGCGCAGCGCCTTGGTGAAGAAACGCGCGTAGAGGAGGTGCATACAGGTATGCTCCGCGCCGCCCACGTACACGTCCACGGGCAGCATTTTATCCACCTCATCCTTCGAGAAGGGCGCTTTGTCGTTTTTTGCATCGGCATAGCGCAGATAATACCAGCTCGAGCACACGAAGGTATCGAGGGTATCGGGATCGCGCTGCGCCGCGCCGCCGCAGTTGGGGCAGGTCGTGCGCATGAACTTTTCGCACTTGGCAAGGGGGGATTTGCCGTCGGGGCGGAATTCCACCTTATAGGGGAGTTTCACGGGCAAATTCTTGTCGGGCACGGGCACTGCGCCGCACTTGGGGCAATGGATAATGGGAATAGGCGCGCCCCAGTAACGCTGGCGGGAAACGAGCCAATCGCGCAGACGGTAGTTTACTTTTTTTCCGCCTCTGCCGATTCGGGTGATATAGGAGGCAACTTCCGCGCGCGCCTCTTCGCCGAACAGTCCGTCGAACTGCTGGGAGTTGACAACGGTGCCGTCCTCGCAGTAGGGGAGTTTTGCGCCGCCCCCGTTCTTTTCGATGACCTGCACGACGGGGAGGTTGTGCTTTAACGCGAACTCGTAGTCGCGTTCGTCGTGCGCGGGCACCGCCATTACTGCGCCCGTACCGTAGCTTGCAAGCACGTAATCGGCGATCATAACGGGGATTTTCTTGCCGGTAACGGGATTCACGCAGTGAGTGCCCGTGTACACGCCCGTTTTCTCGCGGGTGGAAGAGAGACGGTCGATTTCGTTGGCGCGGGAGGCATAGTCGAGATATTTTAAAACGTCCTCCATGCGGTCGTGCGTCGTCAATTTTAACGCGAGCGGGTGCTCGGGCGCGATGACTACGTACGATACGCCGCAAATCGTGTCGCAACGGGTGGTGAATACCTTGATGACGTCCTGCGTATCGTTTTCGCAGACGAATTCGATTTCGCAGCCCGTTGATTTTCCGATCCAGTTGCGCTGCATAGTCTTCGTTTTTTCGGGCCAATCCACATGGTCTAACCCCGAAAGCAGTTCTTCCGCGTATTCGGTGATTTTAAAGAACCATTGCGTCAGGTTCTTTCTTACGACCTCCGTGCCGCAGCGTTCGCATTTGCCGCCCTCTGCCTGTTCGTTGGCGAGTACGGTCTGGCAGGAGGGGCACCAGTTCACGGGCGCTTCTTTGCGGTAGGCAAGTCCCTTTTCGAAGAGGCGCAGAAACATCCATTGCGTCCACTTGTAATAGGATTCCTCGCACGTCTTGATCTCCGCCGACCAGTCGAACATGGCGCCCATGGCTTTCAGCTGGTTTTCCATGGTGGCGATATTCTGCTCGGTAGAGTCCTTGGGGTGGATTCCCGTCTTGATGGCGTAGTTCTCCGCAGGCAGACCGAACGCGTCGAAGCCCATGGGCTGAAAGACGTTGTAGCCCTGCATTTTTTTGAAGCGGGCGTACGAATCTGCGGGACCGTAGTTGTACCAGTGTCCGACGTGAAGCTTTGCCCCCGAAGGATAGGAGAACATTTCGAGCGCGTAAAATTTCTTCTTATTCGACTTTTTGTCGAACGCGTTCGTCTTGTTCTTTTCCCAGCGAGCTTGCCATTTCCGTTCGATTTCCTTAATGTCCATAGAAAATCTCCCAATTTATTATCCTGTACATTTTACTCTATTTAAAATGTTTTGTCAACAGAATTTGCAGGGGGGTGGGATTCGGGCTCGAAAGGGAGCAAAAAAAGGAGAGCCTGCCGAAAACAACCGACTGCCCGTCCTTTTTTCGATTCCGTAAATAAATTGCCGAATTCCACATACAATAAACTTGTGGACGAAATTTTAATCGGCGATAGAAAGGAGCACGGCTCTTTTATTACCTATATTTATAACGCGCTTATGGAAGGCGTTTTAAAACAGGGCGGTTCGGGCAAACTTCTCTTCGGGGAGGAGCGCACGGCTCTGCGTTTTGCCGTACCCAAGGGGGCGAAGCTTGCCGACGGCGTGCGCGCGGCGGTGGCAGAGGTCATCGGCATCGGATATAAGTACGAGTTTTTGCAGGCGCGTCTCGGCGTTTCCCTCTCCGCACGGGAGAAAAAATTATTGTGCGCCTCGCTGATTGCGGCGGATTTCGAAAGCGACAGAGCGTACATTTTGCGCAAGATGAGGCGTACGGAGGAGTATGCGCTCGACGGGCTGTATTCCTTTCGTCTTGCGCCGTTGCGCGAAAAGTGGACGCGTATCGTAGAATATATTCCCGCTGGCTTCGGGTCGGAAGATTTCAGAAAATTCTGCGAATTTCTCGTCGGCGAAAGCAAGAATAAAATTTACTTAAAGGGCAGCGCGGTATTCGGCGAAAATTTTACGCCGCTTAAGCGCAGCGTCCTTTTGGGCGAGGAGGATGCGGAAACGGAAATCCTGCTTTCGGACGCGGGCTTCGTGTACTGTCTCGGCGACGTCGAAGATTCGCTCGGCGATTTTTTGCAAAAATATTTTGCCGAGCGGGCGATATTTTCTTGACAAATTTATCAAAGAGATTTACAATACCTATGAAAAGACAAGTAGACGGAAATATCTTTTTTCCAGAGAGCGCCGCCCGCGGCTGAAAGGGGCGTAAAAAGACTTCCGATTGAAACCGCTTTTTGTCCGATCAATCAAATAGAAAGAGCGGTCGAAGCAGTGCTTCGGCAATTAAGGTGGAACCGCGCAAGAATATTGCGTCCTTAAATTTTTTTCGATAAGAGAAGAATTTAGGGACGTTTTATTTTGTTTTTTAAGATTTTCGAAGTACTATGTCAGACGTAAATCGGTAAAAATCGGGCAAATTTGCCCCCAAAGGGATAAAAACAGCAAAAGGAGAACGAATATGAACGTAATTTTAAAGAACGGCGACACGCTAACGCTTGCGGACGGCTCAACCGCATTGCAGGCAGCAAAGGCGATTTCGGAGGGGCTTGCCCGTGTAGCGGCGGCTGCAAAGGTCAACGGAAAACTCGTAGACCTGAATGCGAAGCTTTGCGAAGGGGACAACCTCGAAATCGTAACCATTAAGGATAAGGAGGGGCTTGCCGTTTACCGCCATACCTGCGCGCACGTTCTGGCGCAGGCGTTAAAAACGGTTTATCCCACCTGCAAGCTTGCCATCGGACCCGTGATCGACAACGGCTTTTATTACGACGTCGATTTCAAGACTCCCATTTCCATGGAAGATTTTCAGAAGATCGAAGCGGAGATGAAGAAGATCGTAAAGAGCGATCTGCCCATCGAGCGCTTTACGCTTTCGCGTGAGGACGCGATCGCGTTCATGAGTAAGTGCCACGAAAATTACAAGGTCGAACTGATCCAGGATCTGCCTGAAGGCGAAGAAATTTCTTTTTACAAACAGGGGACGTTTACCGATCTTTGCCGCGGTCCGCACCTGCCTTCCACGGGTAAGCTGAAAGCGTTCAAACTCGTATCGATTGCGGGTGCATATTGGCGCGGCGACGAAAAGAAGAAAATGCTCACCCGTATTTACGGCACGGCGTTTGCCAAGAAAGAGGAGATGGACGAATACTTCAATATGCTCGAAGAGGCGAAGAAGCGCGACCACGTCAAAATCGGCAAGGAGATGAAGCTGTTTGCTCTTTTGAACGAAGGCAAGGGCTTTCCGTTTTTCCTGCCCAACGGTATGATTTTAAAAAACACGCTCGTCGATTATTGGCGGCAGATCCATCGCCGCGAAGGGTACGTCGAGGTGCAGACGCCCATTATCCTTACCCGCAACCTTTGGGAGACTTCGGGGCACTGGGAGCATTACAAGGACAATATGTACGCGACGAAAATCGACGGTGAGGACTGTTCGGTCAAACCCATGAACTGCCCCGGCGGAATGCTCGTGTATAAGCTTGCTCCGCACAGCTATAAAGATTTTCCCATTCGCATGGGAGAGCTTGGGATCGTACACCGCCACGAAAAGAGCGGTCAGCTTCACGGACTCATGCGCGTAAGGTGCTTCACGCAGGACGACGCGCACATCTTCATGCTTCCCGAACAGATCACGAGCGAAATCAAGGGCGTCGTAAGAATCATCGACGAGGTATATTCGCTCTTCGGCTTTAAGTATTACGTCGAGCTTTCCACCCGTCCTAAGGACAGCATGGGCAGCGACGAGGATTGGGCGGCGGCAACGAACGCGCTCAAATCCGCGCTGGACGAATTGAAACTGCCCTATACGGTCAACGAGGGGGACGGCGCGTTCTACGGACCGAAGATCGATTTCCACCTCGAGGACAGTATCAAGAGAACGTGGCAATGCGGAACCATTCAGCTCGACTTCCAGATGCCGCAGCGCTTTGACCTTGAATACACGGGCGAGGACGGACAGAAGCACCGCCCGATCATGATCCACCGTGTGGTATTCGGTTCCATCGAGCGTTTTATCGGAATCCTGATCGAGCACTATGCGGGCAAGTTCCCCGTATGGCTTGCACCCGAGCAGGTAAAAGTGCTTCCCGTAACCGACCGCGCGGCAGAGTATGCCAAGAGTCTTGTACAAGAGATGAACGAAATGGGGCTTCGCGCTTCCGCCGATTTGAGAAAGGAAAAGATCGGCAAGAAAATTCTGGATGCAGAGCTTGAAAAGGTGCCGTATAAGCTGATTGTCGGCGACAAGGAAGTGGAGAATTCCACCGTTTCCGTCCGCCGCCGCAGCGAAGGTGATATCGGCGCGATGGACAAGAATGCGTTCATCGCCATGGTAAAGGAAGAAAACGATACGAAAAAGGTGTTTTAACCGATGAAAGTTTGCCCCCGACGCAGCTGCGTCGGGGGCGTTTTCTATTATTTGGCATAATCCGCAAAAAGATTTACTTTCAGAGGGTTGAAACTTTCGTATAAATATGCTATTATATAGTATAAGTCATATTTTCGGCAGGGAGATATGGAGGACAAAGTTTTAACCGCACTCAAAAAGAAGCTCGCTTCGAAGAAGACCGCCGACAAGGAGTGGTATCTTTCCTTGCTCGACGCCGATACGCAGAAGGCGTACGAAGAGGAATATTTGAAAAACACGCTTGCAATGTTAAAGATCCGTTACGTCGGGCGGTATTGTAAGCGCATTTCCGACGCCAAAAAAGAGCGCGACGAAATTAAGGCGCGCAAGGACTATTCCGCCGAGGATTACCGCGCTCTTATCGAAAAGAACGCCGAAATCAATGCCGAAACGCAGAAACTGAATAGCTACAAGCCTTTCTTTTCCGAGCCGTATTTTGCCCGCATGGACGTTGTGGACGACAAGGAGGGTTATAACAGTTACTATATCGGCAGAAAGGGGGACGTGAATCTTTCCATCGTCGATTGGCGTGCGCCGCTTGCCGTGCGATACTACCAGAAGAGCCGCGTCAATTTCACCATCAACGAATACAGTTACAGCACCGTTCTGCGCCGTGCGCTTTCGGTAAAGAACGGTAAACTCATCGATTTCAAAAACGAGTATCTTTCTGTAAAGGACGTGCTCACGCCCGATGAGATCGCAGGACGGGACGAGGAAATTTTATTCGATCCTTACCTTCGCAGTATTATTTTAAGCAGAAAGGACGACGCTGGGATCCGCGACATCATCCGTACGATACAGGAACAGCAGTTCGACGTCATTACCCGTCCCGAACGCGAAAGCTTCGTGTTACAGGGGTGTGCGGGCAGCGGCAAGACGATGATCCTGTTGCACCGTCTCAGCTATCTCATGTACAACAACGAGAATTTGCTGCCGCGCGACGTGCTCGTCATAACGCCGTCCGATTCCTTCAACGAATTCATCGACGAGCTTTCTCGCGTGCTCGAATTGCGAAAGGTTATGACGGTAACGCTGCGTTCCTACTTCTTCCGCGTGCTCGAGCGTGAGGGGCTCGACTTGAAATCTCACTTAACGGGGGCGCGCGAACCGCGAAAGTACCTCGAATATCTTTATTCGTCTAAGTTTCCGTGCGACGCCGAAAAGAAAATCCGAACGCTGTACGGCGACATTTACGGGCTGTTTACGGGGCGGGAGTGCCGCGAAGTCGCGCAGAAGTTGTTGGAAAACAGCAGGCGGCGGAAAAAGAAATACGAAAAAATCAAAAATTCGTCCGTGCGCGTTCGGCGCGCGGTATTGGGAGAAATGCGCGAGCGTGAGGGCGGCGGTTTCGGTTTTACCAAACCCTTCCGCGCGCTGATGAGCGCTTTTCTCGATGCGGAGGATTTTCTCTCGTTTGTTTTGGAAGAACGTGAACGCACGCCCGACTATTTTTTCCGCCAATTCGTTCGCTTTTACCGTAGTGCGCACCTTGCCGTAAGTACGGCGGAGGGCGTTTTTACCCGTGCGGAAGGGGATTTAAAGTCGCTTTCGGAGACGGTTTTAAAGGAAATCGATGATTTGAAGCGGTATCGCCTGCGTCGCGCCGAGGGCGAGGTGTACACCTACGCCGAACGCATTGCGCGTAGGGAGGAGCTGCTCGGGGAAATCGAAAGTATCGCCAAAACCGTTAAAGAGATGAAGGACGGGTTGGGGCTGTTCGGAGAATTTTATACGGTATTGAAGGCGACGAAAGAGTGTGTGGAGCTGGGCAAGTGTCAAGACGGGGCGGATATCGCGCGGTGGCTGTACCGCGAGACGGTGAAAAAGCAGAAAAAGAAGTATGGCGCGAGCGGTGTGTATTCTTCGGACGGGTACGCAATCTGTTATCTGCTCGCGGCGGCGGGCAGACAGCTTTCTCCCCGCTACGGACTGGTGTTTATCGACGAAGGGCAGGATATTTCGGATGCGGAATTTGCGCTTTTGAAGAAAATCCATTCGGACGCGGCGTTTAACGTGTTCGGGGATCTGCGGCAGAATATCACCCCTTGGCGCGGGGTGAAAAATTGGGACGCCGTTGCGGATACGGTATATACGCTCAAACGCAACTACCGCAACACCAACGAAATCGTCGATTTCGTAACGGAGCGCGTGGGCGTGGAAATGAGCGCGATCGGGTTGCACGGCAGCGAGGTTGCGGAGGTCGGCGCGAAGCAGCTGAACGCTTTCTTTAAGGACAAACAGGGCTTGAAGGCGGTGATTGCCACAGAGGAATATCTTCCGCTGTTTAAAAAGCGGGGGTATCGTCTGCTCTCCGAACACGGCAGGCTTTCCAAAACGCAGATCAACGTTATGAGCGTGTACGAAAGCAAGGGCTTGGAATTTTCCGCCGTCGCCGTATACGATAAGGATATGACGGACAACGAAAAATACATCGCGTATACGCGCGCGCTTGCCGATTTGGTTGTTGTTAAGGACTGACGCTATGAAAGACATTTATTTGCTCGACGCGGACGACACGCTGTTGGATTTTAAGCGCGGCGAGCGCGAAAAATTATGCGAAGTTCTTAAGGAGTACGGCGTTGAGGTGAACGAGGCGGTTGTAAGCCGTTTTCATCAAATTAACGTCGCGCTCTGGCAAAAGCTCGAACGGGGCGAAATCGAACGTCAGGAACTCGTTGTCGAGCGTTTCCGCCGTCTATTCGAAGAAATCAATGCTTCCGCCGCACCCGAAGGCGTTTCGAAGCATTATTTTTCTTTGATGAAGCAAGCCGCATATTTTATTGACGGCGCGGAAGAATTTTTAAAAGCTATAAAAAAATCGGGTCGCATTTATATTGTAACCAACGGCTCGCGCGAGGTGCAGCGTTCGCGTTTTGCTCTCTCGGGGCTGAACGGTTACGCCGACGGCGTATTTATTTCCGAAGAAGCGGGGGTTGACAAGCCGTCGTCCTTGTACGCCGAGTTCGTGGAGGCGCATATTCCCGATTACGACAGAGCGCGCGCCGTATGGATAGGAGACAGTCTCTCTTCCGATTACCTTTGCGCAAAGAGCAAGGGGATAGCCTTTATTTTGTTCGGCGGGAACAAACCCGAGGGGTACGGTGGATTGTTTGCCCGTAACTATGGCGAAATTTTGGAAATTTTAAAAAATATATAGTTAAGATTTTTTAAAGAAACCCCTCTGCAGCGCTTGACAAACGGGGGGGGGTCGCTATAATGGTAGATATGGAAAAGGAAAATAAAATTCCGTTCGAAGATTTTTCGGGCGGAGAAATAATCGTGCGCGCCGAGGGACTCAAAAAGACTTTCTCTCTTTCCCGAAAACAGCAGCGCATCGAAAAGACGAAGTCGCCGCGCAAGGTAGCCGTAAACGGATTGTCCTTTTCGGCGCGGCGGGGCGAGATTTACGGATTGCTCGGACCGAACGGCGCGGGCAAGACAACGACGTTGCGTATGCTTTCTACCCTCATAAAACCCGACGCGGGGGACGCGATCGTATGCGGACGGTCTATCGTAAAAGAGCCGCGGAAGGTGCGGGACAACATCGGTTTTTTAACCAACGAACTCAAACTCGAAGGTTTCTTTACGCCCGACTATCTGTTTGAATTTTTCGGTGCGTTGCACGGAATGGATAAGAGCGTGATCGAAGAGCGGAAGCGTACGCTGTTCGCACGCTTCGGGATCGACCGCTTTGCCGAGGTGCGCGTCAAGGATTTATCCACGGGAATGCTGCAAAAGCTCTCCCTCGTGGTGTCGATCATCCACGATCCCGAGGTCGTCATCTTCGACGAACCGACGAACGGTTTGGACGTGTTGACGGCAAAAGTGGTAACCGACTTTTTGACGGAGCTCAAAAAAATGGGCAAGAGCATTATTCTGTCGACGCATATCTTCTCGCTCGTGGAAAAACTGTGCGACAGAATCGGCGTGATCATCGACGGGAAAACGGTTGCCGAAGGCAGGCTGAATGAGCTGTGCGGCGAGCTTTCGCTCGAAGAGAAATTTTTCGAAATTTATCGCAATATTAAGGGGGACTCGGTATGAAACTGCTTGCCCTCATAAAAAAAGAATTCATACGCTTCTTTCAGGATCCGCGGCTGTGGCTTACGCTGCTTTTGCCCGGAGTCGTCATCTTTGCCGTATATACGCTGATGGGGAGCTTGATGCACCAAGCCGAGAAGTACGATTTCCGCGTGCTCGTTGCGGGGGAATCGCAGACGGTCGCCCTGATCGAAGGCGCGGTAAAGGGGATGGACGGCGCAACACTGAAAATAGAGCAGACCGGCGATCCCGTCGCAGCCAAGGAAAAAGTGCAAAAGGGCGATGCAACTGCGCTCATAATCTTTTCGGAAAATTTTGACGAGCGCGTTGATTCTTATACGCCCGAACTAGGCGTTCCTGCGCCGCAGGTGGAAATTTACTACCGTTCGGAGGATACGGAAAGCTTCGTATTTTATAATATGGCGTCGTCGGTGCTCGACGTTTACGAGGGTACGCTTGCGAATAAGTTCGACTTGAACGGCGGAGAGGAGAAATACGACTTTTCCGACGCGGACGGGTTACAGAAAAGCATTTTCGGCAGTATTCTTCCCTTCCTCATCGTCGTTTTGGTATTCTCATCCTGTATGAGTATCACGCTCGAATCGGTGGCGGGGGAAAAGGAGCGCGGTACGCTTGCAACCGTGTTGGTTACCAGCGTCAAGCGTTCGCACGTCGCGCTCGGCAAAATTATTCCGCTCTCGTGCATTGCGGCGATCGGCGCGCTTTCAAGCTTCCTCGGCGTGGCGCTTTCTATGCCCAAGCTCATGGGGCTGTCCGTGGGCGCAGTCGTGGGCAGTTACGGATTTTTAAGTTATTTCTTTATCTTCTTGCTTACGGTAGGGGTCGTGCCGCTGTTGGTGTCGCTCATTTCCATTGTGTCAACCTATTCCCGTTCGGTAAAGGAAGCGTCTGGTTACACGGGCGTTATGATGATGCTCGTCATGGTGCTTTCCATCGTTTCGGTGTTCGTCGGCGGAATCGGAAACTGGGTGGTTGCCGTGCCCATCATCAACGCCGTCGTCGCCATGCAGGGCGTGCTTGCCGGCACTGCGCCCGTGTGGGTGCCGCTTACGGCGTTTGCGGTGAATTTGGCGTATACCGCGTTGCTCGTGTTCGGCATTACGAAAATGCTTTCAAGCGAACGAATCATGTTCGGAAAGTAAACGGCATCTAACGAATCATTCAGAGAAAGCGTAACGCTCGTAAGAATCTCATTTTATGAATTGCATATTATAAAAGCTCTCGGACGATTCTCCGAGAGCTTTTTATTTTTTATTCTATCAATCCCGCGTACTCCTCGTACAGTGCGTCCGACTCGTTGCGCAACGCTTCCAACCGTTCGGTAATTTCCTTTACCTTAGCGTAGTCGGCGGCGCATAAAGCAAGCCGTTCGTTCAGTTCGTTTTCTTTCGCTTCGATCGCTTCGAGCCGATTTTCGATTTCCTTGGTGCGGTTCCGCTTCTGCGCTTCGCGGGCGCGTTCTTCCTTGCTTCGATAGCCCGTATCTTCCTGCGTCTTACGCTCTTTCGGCGGCTGCGTTAAAGTAGCGGGGGCGCGCTTTTGGGCAACGTAATCCCGATAATTTCCTTCGAAGCGGGTCAGCGTTCCGTTTTCAATGGAAATAACGCTCGTCGCCACCGACTCGATAAACCGTCTGTCGTGCGATACGAACAGCAGCGTGCCGTCGAATGCGCACAGCGCCTCTTCGAGCGCCTCTCGCGAGGGCAAGTCGAGGTGGTTGGTCGGCTCGTCGAGCACAAGCAGGTTGGCGTGCGTTGCCTGTAATATGGCAAGCTCGAGCTTTGCTTTCAGTCCGCCCGAAAGTTCGCCCACGCGCTTTAAGGCATCGTCTTTGTCGATTCCCGACTTTGCAAGCAAACCGTACGCTTCCGTTAAGGGAAAGAGGGGGAAGCGAAAGCGGAGAGCGTCGAGTACGGTGTCTGCAGGATTCAAGTCGGCGTTTTCCTGATCGTAGTAGCCCGCCTTTACGAATTTTGCAAACTTAACGCGTCTGTCGCCCGAAAGCAAAAATTTCAACAGCGTGCTCTTGCCCGTGCCGTTCGCGCCGACAAGGGCGCATTTGTCCCCGCGCATTAAGGTAAATTCCGTATTGTTCAGCAGGATATTATCGCCCGCCCGTAAGTCGAATTTCTCGGTGGAAATCACCTTTTCATACGGGCCGGTTTCGTACGTAAACGCAAAGCGCGGCGGCGCGGGCGGGGGAAGGGGTTTTTCCGTCAGCTCCAATTTATCAAGCTGCTTTACGCGGCTCTGCGCGCTCTTCGCAGTGGTGGCGCGCACGAGGTTGCGGTCGATATAGTTCTGCAATTTTGCAACCGTTTCCAATTGTTTTTCGTATTCGCGCTGTTGCTCCTTGACTCGCTCCGCCTTTAAAATTTTATATTTGGAATAGTTTCCCTTATAAGAAACAAGCTTGCCGCGTTCGATCTCCCACGTTTTCGCCGTCAGTCGGTCCAAAAAATATCTGTCGTGCGAAACGATGAGCAGGGCGCCTTTGTATTCGGTTAGATAGTCTTCCAGCCAGAATAGCGTCGCCGTATCGAGGTGGTTGGTCGGCTCGTCCAGAATCAATAAATCAGGCGCTTCCAACAGCAGGCGGCATAAGCGCAGTTTCGTCTTTTCTCCGCCCGAGAGGGAGGAAACGCTCTGCTGTAAACGGTTGCCGAAGCCCATACCGTTCAGTACCGTTGCGATTTTTACCTCGTAACGGTAGCTGTCGCGCGCGGCGATTTCCTTTTCGAGCGCGTCCTGCTTGCGCGCGTATTCGGCTAAATCGGCTCCGTCCGCCGCCATCATGCTCTGCACGCGTGCAAGCTCCTTTATCAGCTCCTTATCTCGCGCGAAAACCTCTTCGGCGGCACGGTAAACGGTGTCGCCGCTTTCGAAGCCGCCGCTCTGTTCGAGGTAGCCGATACGGATCCCGTTCTTTTTGATAACGCTACCCGCCTCGGGCGCAAGCGTGCCGAGCATCAGCTTTAAGAGGGTGGTTTTTCCTTCGCCGTTGCCGCCGATAAAGCCGATGCGTTCGCCTTCGTTTACGGCAAGCGAAACGTCCTTTAACACGGGCTCGCCCGTGTATGAAAAGGTAACGTTTTCAACAGTCAATAGCATAAAAATAACTCCGTTATATCAAACTGAAAGTATGAAAAATAGGCAACTGCAAGCGGTGTGCGAGCTCGAAGAACGGCTGAAATACGCAACGCCTGCCGAAAGCGCAAAGCTTACGAAGCTGCTCGTTAAAATCAAGGACGACTTCGTCAACAAGTAACGCGTCAATCCCAATCGGGAACGAACGCCGCGTTCGCGCTCGCCTTGTCCTGTAAGTATAAGTTTTCGAAGCCGAGCGAGAGGGCGTAGTCCTTTACGCGTCGGTATTCCCTTGCAGTCAGCGTGCGGTTGAGCTCCGGAAAATCCGTCTTGCCGAGATCGGGCGTAAACTGCCTCATCAGCGATACGGGAGCGTTTTCGGGCAGCGTTTCTTTTAAAAAGGAAAGTGCGTTCAGCGAATCTCCCGTACAGCAGGGTAGCACCAAGTGCCTGACGAGAATGCCCGAAGTCATGCGTCCGCCGTGGAAGACGACGGGCTTTTTCGCCATGAATTTTATCGCTTCGGAGGCGACTTCGAAATAGTCGCTCCGTCCCGTATAGCGCTCGGAAAGCGCGGGGGAAACGAATTTTAAATCCGGCAGGTAAATATCGATATAAGGGTCGATTTCCCGCAAGGAACCGACGAGGGCGTACCCGCTCGAATTGTACACGACGGGAATGCTGGGTTTGTAGAGGGAAAGCGCTTCGCCCGCGAGGTCGATAACGTGGTCGCAGGTAACAAGGTCGATATTCTCCGCGCCCTGCGCTTCGAGCGATTGAAAGATTTCGGCAAGCTCTTTGGGGGTAACGGCTTTGCCCTTGCGGGCGCGCGATACCTCGAAGTTCTGGCAAAAGACGCAGCGCAGATTGCACCCGCCGAAAAATATCGCTCCGCTTTTTCCGTTCGGCGACAGGGCGGGCTCTTCGAACGGGTGCAAATACGCTTTTGCTACGGTCAGTCCCTTTACGCCGCACCGACCGACGCGCTTCGTTCTGTCCGCCCCGCACTTTACGGGGCAGAGATAGCACTTTTCCATAAACCGATTATATCACGCGAACGCGCGAAAAGCAACCCGATTTCGGTTGACTTTTTCGCGTTTGTTTTTTATAATTAGGATATTACGAAGAAAGGAACGGATATGAGAAGGTTTTTTACGAGCGAAAGCGTTACGGAAGGGCATCCCGACAAGGTGTGCGACCGTATTGCCGATAAAATATTGGATGAGCTGTTAAAGCAGGACGAATATACGCGTTCGGCGGTGGAATGTTGCGCTGCCTACGATACGCTGTTTATCACGGGGGAGGTAACCTCCAAAGCCGTCGTCGATTACGAAAAGACGGCGCGCGAAGCAATTCGGGAAATCGGTTATAATTTCGGAGGGTTCGCGTACGATAAGTGCGAAATTATTTCCCGCGTGCACGGGCAGTCGCCCGACATTGCGCTCGGGGTGGACAGCTCCCTCGAAAACAAGGCGGGGGGCGAAGCGGACGATCTGATCGGCGCGGGCGATCAGGGCATGATGTTCGGCTATGCTTGCCACGAAACGGAGGAGCTGATGCCTCTGCCCGTCATGCTTGCTCATAAGCTTGCGCAGCGGCTTGCAAAGGTGCGCAAGGACGGAACGCTTGCATACCTGCGCCCCGACGGAAAAACGCAGGTTACCGTGGAGTACGAAGGAAACGTTCCCGTGCGCGTTTCTACGATCGTCGTTTCTACGCAGCACGACGAAAAGGTAACGCAGGAATGTATCGCAAGCGATATTAAAAAACACGTCGTGCAGGAGGTGGTGCCTTCGGATCTGCTCGACGAACATACGGCGTATCTCATCAACCCGACGGGACGCTTCGAAATCGGCGGACCGGAGGGGGATTCCGGCTTGACGGGCAGAAAAATCGTCGTCGATACCTACGGAGGCAGATGCGCGCACGGCGGCGGGTCGTTTTCGGGCAAGGACTGTACCAAGGTGGACAGGAGTGCAACCTATATGGCGCGTTACATTTGCAAAAACGTGGCGGCGGCGGGACTTGCCGACGTTGTCGAATTACAGGTCGCCTATGCGATCGGCGTGGCGAACCCCGTTTCGGTGTTCGTCGATACCTACGGCACGGGCAAACTCCCCGACGACGAAATTGCCGAAATCATCAAAAAGGAATTCGATTTGCGTCCTGCGGCGATCATCCGCACGCTCGGGCTTCGCCGTCCCGTATACGAGCGTACGTCGGCTTACGGGCATTTCGGCAGAGAGGAGTTTCCTTGGGAAAAGATCGATCGCGTTGAGGATTTAAAGAAATATCTGTAACCGTATGCCTTGCTCTCCCTGATCGCATCAGGGGAGAGGCGGGGGAGGGATAAGCCCGCGAATTACGGACGACAATCCCACCGTCCGCTTTGCGGACACCTCCTTACACAGGGGAGGCCCAAAAGGAGACTTTATTATGGTCGTAGCGGAAAGCGAAACGAAAGGGAAAAAGAAATTTCGGGCGAAGAGTCTTGCAACCGAGCTTGCCTATCTTGCAATCGGGGTGGCTATCTGCACCGTGTGTGCATGGATCACCATTCCCGTCGGGGTCATTCCCGTAACGATGCAGACGTTTGCGGTTGCCGCCGTGGGCGCGCTGCTTGGCGCAAAGCGGGGGACGATCGCGGTTGCGGTGTATCTTTTAATGGGATTGATCGGAATTCCCGTTTTTTCGGGCTTCCGCGCGGGCGTGCCCGCATTGATGGGTGCAACGGGCGGATATTTGATCGGTTTTGTTTTCGACGTATTCATCGTTGGTCTGTTTTCCAATCTACCCGTCAAGAACAAAATCTTCAAAACCGCCGTTATGTATGCCGCAATGGTTTTGGGGCTTGCGTTCTGTTACTTTTTCGGCACGCTGTGGTTTATTACGGTGTTTAACCGCGGAAGCGCAAATCCCGTGGGGATTGCCTCCGCGCTTTCGATGTGCGTGGTTCCGTACCTGTTGCCGGATGCCGCAAAGCTGCTGCTCGCTTCGGTTTTGGGCGTGCGTTTGAGGGGCTTTATCAAAGTAAGAAAATAATAAAAAATTCATTCGCTCGGATGGATTTTATCGGATAAGGGATATGAAGAAGAACGAAAGGGAAATGCGAACACGGAATCAACTGCGTGTGCAAAGCGAAAATCTTACTTAGTGGAATGCCGTCTTGCAGGACAGCGGCGACGCTCCGTCCGTGAAATATACATTTAACATATAACGACAGCCCGCCCCTTTCATGCGGAAAGGAGCGGGCTCTTTTTCGTATTAGGTTTCTTAAACGATAACCGTAGCGCGTTTTTCTCCGAAGCGGATTTCGCTTGCGTAAAACGCCTTCAACCCCTTTTCGAGTTCTTCGTAATCGACCTTTGCAAACGTTTCTGCGGCGGAGTGCATGGCGAGCTGAGCGATCCCCAAATCGACGGAGGGGATACCGAGCTGCCCGAGAGAAATCGCGCCGAGCGTGCTGCCGCTGCGCATATCCGAGCGGTTGTAAAAATTCTGATGCTTCACGCCCGCGCGGTCGAACAGCGTGCGGACGATTGCCGCCGTCATGCCGTCGGTAGTGTACGCGCCGTTTGCGTGCGCCTTGATTGCTACGCCGCCGCCCATCACCGCGCGGTTGGTGGGGTCGCACTTTTCGGGACGGTTGGGATGAACGGAATGCGCATTGTCGAGCGAAATCAAAAAGGAATCGGCAGTTAAGCGCAAAAAGTCCTCTCCGCCGATATTTTGGCAAATCGCGATGCGTTCCAGAGTGCGTTTTAAAAAGTCGCTACCCGCGCCCTGCCGCGTGCGGCTGCCGATTTCCTCGTTGTCGAGGCACGCCGCAATGCAAACGCCGTTCGTTTTCTCGCTGCACAGAGCGCGAAGAGAGGAAAACACGCTCGTCAGATTGTCCACGCGGGGCGCGCAGATAAATTCGCCGTTCGCGCCGCATTCAAAGGGCGCGTCGCACGGCACGGCGTAGATGTCTTTTGCAACCGCGTTGATGCCGAGTTCCTTTTCGCCGAGCGAAAAAAGGGGCAGCAGATCCGTCTGTTCGTTGGGGGCAAAGCCCTCGTTCGCGGTGCGGTTCATGTGGATCGCAAGCGAAGGGATAACCACGGTATAGTCGGAGGTATAGAGATTGCCCGTAAGCGCGCCGTTCTCCTCCGTAACCGTGCGCCCCGCAAGCTTTAAAGGACGGTCGAAAAAGCTGTACCAAAGTCCGCCGCCGTATGTTTCTACGTTCAAGCGGGTAAAAACGCCCTTCATTTCGGGTTGTTCCTTTAATTTGAGGGCGGGGGAATCGGTATGGCTCGCAACGATTTTAAAGCCGTTTCCCTTGCCGAGCGTAAAGGCGATAATGCTGCTTCCGTTTCTGGTTACGAAATATTTTCTGCCCGTTTTCAGCTTCCACGCTTCGCTTTCGGAAAGCTCCGTAAACCCGTTTTTCAACAGCAGTGTGCGGGCGTTTTCCGTGGCGTGGTAGGCGGTGTAAGAGTCGTTTAAAAAGGTTAAAAGTTCTTTCACGGTTTCCTCGAAAATGTTTTTTTTAATTATAGCGCGTTTTTTTGAAAAAATCAAGGAAATCGACGGGTTGACAACGCGTTGCGTTTCGTGTATAATATTTCGAGATATTCGATTTCCGCATCGGAGGAGCCTATTTGGTAACGTTCAAGCAAAAGCTCGTGAATTTTGCGGCAAAAATTTATTTCAAATTAAAAGGCAGCGGATTAAAACAAAAGCAGCTTTCGGGCAGGTTCGGGGGCGAAGTCCGTTCCTCCGAGCTCTTATGCCGCGCCGCGTGCGACGGGGCGGTGCTGTTAAAAAACAACGGCACGCTGCCGCTCTCGGGTAAATTCGCGCTTTTCGGCAGAGTGCAGAACGATACCTTCTACAAAGGCTACGGCTCGGGCGGAAACGTACTCGCGCCGTATAGCGTCAGTATCTTGCAGGGCTTTGAAAATGCGGGCGCGGATTTGTGCGAGGATTTAAAAGCCGCCTATCTCGTCTATTGCAAAAAGCACCCCGCCAAGAAAGGGGACTGGGGCGATTGGACTTGCTCGCATAAGGAGATGCCGCTGACGGACGAACTCGTCGAGGGCGCGCGTATGCAGACGGATACCGCCGTGATCGTCATCGGGCGGGCGTGCGGCGAGGACAGAGATCAGGACTTGGCGGAGGGCAGCTATTATTTAACGTCCGCCGAGCGGGATATGCTCCGACGCGTAACGCGCGCTTTCCCGAAAACCGCAGTTCTGCTCAATCTCGGCAATCTCATCGACTTTTCCTTTCTGGACGAGTTCGGGATCGGCGCGGCTCTGCTGCTGTGGCAGGGCGGCATGGAGGCGGGCAACGCGGCGGCAAAGCTCGCGTTGGGCGAGGTTTCGCCCTCGGGCAAGCTTTCGGATACGGCAGCGGCGGACTACGCCGCCTATCCCTCCTCCCGCAATTACGGAAACGCGAAATATAACGAGTACCGCGAGGATATTTTCGTCGGCTACCGCTATTTTTCCACGTTCGCGCGCGAGGCGGTGCGTTTTCCCTTTGGATTCGGGTTGAGTTATACGAAGTTCGAAACGGAATTTAGATATACGGGCGGTTCCGTGTTTTGGAGGGTGAAAAACACGGGAGAACGGCGTGGAAAAGAAGTCGTTCAGGTTTACGTGGAAACGCCGAACGGGGCGAAGCGCGCCTTGGCGGCGTTTACAAAGACGCGGGAGCTTGCGCCCGAAGAAAGCGATGCGGGCGAGCTGAAAATAGACGAGCGTGCGTTGGCGTATTACGACGCGGCGCGCTCGGCGTTCGTGATCGCCGCAGGCGAGTACCGCGTTTACGCGGGTACGGACAGCGCGTCGGCAAGGGAAATCGCAAGCTTCGGATCGGAAGAAAAAATCGTAGAGCGATTATCTGAGCGTTGCGCGCCGCAGTTTGCCTTTCCCGTGCTGCAAAAAGACGGCGTATTTTCAGCTTGTCCCGCACGGACGAAGGATTTAAAGACGGAGATTTTAGCCGCTCTGCCCGCATCCTTTCCGCAGGGGAAAGAGGGCATGTTGCAAGACGTTGCGGCGGGCAGACTGACGCTCGAAGAGTTTGCGGCGAGTTTGTCGTTGTCCGATTCGGAGGGGCTTGCCCGCGGGGACTTCTCCATGGATAGCCCGCTCGGAGCGAAGGGTAACGCGGGGGTCATGGGCGGCGTAACGAAATCGCTGCGAGAAAAAGGCGTGCCGCCGATTACCATGACGGACGGACCGTCGGGCATTCGTATGGCGGCGGCGTGCTCGCTGTTGCCGTGCGGAACGCTGTTGGCGTGCTCCTTTGATACCGAGCTCATCGAGGAGGTGTACGCCTGCGTCGGGCGGGAGATGAAGGAGCGCGGCTCGCACGTGCTGCTTGCGCCTGCCGTGAATATCCATCGCGATCCGTTGTGCGGCAGAAATTTCGAGTACTTTTCGGAGGATCCGCTTCTGACGGGAAAGATGGGCGCGGCGGTCGTACGGGGGTTGCAGGGCGAGGGCGTTTCCGCCTGCCCGAAGCACTTCTGTTGCAACAATCAGGAGTTTAACCGCAATAAAAACGATTCCCGTCTATCCGAGCGCGCGCTGCGCGAAATTTACCTGCGCGGGTTTGAAATCTGCGTAAAGGAAGCAAAACCAGACTGTATCATGACCTCGTACAATAAAGTGAACGGCGTCTGGGCACACTATCACTACGATCTGTGCCGCGGAGTACTGCGGCAGGAATGGGGATTCGACGGGGTGATCGTTACCGATTGGTGGATGAGAAAGGCGACAAGTCCCGAGTTTCCAAAGCTGAGAGTCAACGCTTACCGCGTGCGTTCGGGGGTAAACGTCTTAATGCCGGGCGGCGGGTACGTGGTAAAAAAGTCGGACGGCACGCTGTTGAGGACGGTAGGAAAAGAGGGCGGTTTGACGGTAGAAGAATTACGGCGAAACGCCGTGGAGGTGCTGCGGTTCGTTATGCGGAGCGCGGCGTTTAAAAAAGACGAGGAGTTTGAAAATGGCGGTAATTAAGGTTACGGGCAGTGCGGAATGCGCGTTGCCGGTGGATACGGCAACGGTACATTTAACGGTAAAGCGGGTGAGAAAGACGGCGAACGAGGCGTCGAAGGACGTGAAGGAAGGAGTAGAGAAGCTCGGAAAGCGGCTTGCGGCAAATTCGTTTACGCAGACCTCATTAAAGACGACGTCCTTTTCCGTCGCGCCCGAGTACGAATTTGCGGACGGGAAGCGGGTTCTTCTGGGCTATGCCTGCCGTTGCCGCATGAAGTGCGAATTTGCGTATACGCCCGAGGCGGTAATCAACGCCGTTTCCGCGATGACGGAGGGGGACGGAGAGGAGGAATTCGGGCTCTCTTTCGGTGTAAAGGACGAAAAGGAAGTCAGACGCGCTCTTTTGGCAGAGGCGTGCAAGGACGCGAAGAGCAAGGCGGAAGCGGTTGCGTCCGCGCTCGGGAAACGGTTGGGCGGCTGTGTGAAAACGGAGGAGTGCGATCCGTCGGGCGGGGCGTACGCCGCGCGTTGCCTGAGCGCAAACGCAGTCGGCGCGGAGGACGCAAGGATCTGCATTTCCGTATTTACGGAGTGGGAGACCTTATAATGTGGTTTGACGAGGGTGCGTTTTATCAGATCTATCCGCTCGGCTTTTGCGGCGCGGAACGGGAAAACGATTTCGGCGAAATCAGGCACCGTCTGGGGCTGATCGAGGCGGAAATTCCGCGGCTTAAAGAGCTTGGCGTCAAGGCGGTTATGTTCAATCCGCTGTTCGAAAGCGAACGGCACGGCTACGACACGATTGATTTTTTCAAGGTCGATCGCCGATTGGGGACGAACGAGGAGCTGAAAAATCTCGTTGCGGCGTTTCATGCGGCGGGAATCCGCGTCGTTCTCGACGGGGTGTTCCACCATACGGGACGCGCGTTCGCGCCCTTCCGCGAGGTGCTTCAAAAGCGCGAGGATACGGATTACCGTTTTTGGTTCAATATCGATTTTTACGCCGATTCACCCTATCACGACGGGCTGAACTACGACAATTGGGAGGGGCACGCCGAGCTCGTAAGGCTGCGCCTCGAAAACTGCGATTTGCAGAACTATCTCATGGATGCGGTGCGCTATTGGATTCGTGAGTTCGGTATCGACGGGCTTCGTTTGGACGTTTCCTATTCGCTGCCCGTGTGGTTTCTGGAAATGCTTCGCCGTACGGTAAGGGAGCTGAAAGAGGACTTTTTTCTCGTGGGGGAGGTCATCCATATCGGCAATTCCATGGAAAGGATCTCGCCCGAGCGGCTGAATTCCGTTACAAACTACGAGTGCTACAAGGGATTGGTGTCGGCGTTCAACTGCGATAACCTCTTCGAAATCGAGCATTCGCTCACGCGCCTGTTTTCCAACCAGCCGTGGTCGCTGTACACGGGCAAAAATTTGCTGTCCTTTGCGGACAACCACGACGTGCCGCGCGTCGCCACGGCGCTGCGGGACGGGCGGAAGATGCTTGCCCTGTATACCGTTCTCTTTACGATGCCGGGGATTCCCTGCTTGTATTACGGTTCGGAGTACGGCGCACGGGGGGACAAGGGGGACGCGGACGTTCACCTGCGTCCCGCGATGAGCGAGATCGACAGGAGTGCGAATCCCGAGTTGTACGAACGGTTGAAAAAGCTGTATCGTATTCGGGGCGAACACCGTGCGCTGGCGTACGGCTGCTACGAAAAGCGGACGCTGCAAAATAAATTCTTCTGCTTCCGCCGCGAGGGCTGTGGCGAAACGCTGTTCACGGCGGCGAATATCGGTGAGAGCGATTGCACGGTGTACGCCGACGGCGGCGAGGGCGTGGATTTACTGACGGGCGAGAGCTACGCGCTCGGCGAAATACGTTTAAAGCCGTTCGAGGCGAAAATAATTTTAAAGACGTAATAAAAAAGGCTTCCTCTGCGGGAAGCCTTTGATTTTGTTTTTATTGAATTTCCTTGACGTACGCACGGCGTTTTTTATGCTGCACGGGGTTGAAATTTTTCCACTGGTTTATAATGTTATAGTTATAGTCGAGCATCAAATTGGTTTCGGCGTATTTTGCCGTGCTGTATTTCAGCCGTTCCGCCATTTTGGCGAAGAGTGCGTGGCTGACGCCCTTCATGCGGTATTCCGGAAGCACGCCGATGAGCGCCAGATCGATGGAATCCGGTTTTTTAATGGCGTGCAGCACTTTAAAGAGGGTGCAAAGGGTCAGCCGCCCGCCCGATTTTTGCAACGCTTTGCCGAAGCCGGGGAACGCCAGACCGAAACAGATGGGTTTTTCGTTCTTGTCGAGAATGACGGCGACGTAGTTGAGATTGATCACCAATCCGAAATCCTTCATGATAGATTTTTTCATCTTTTCGGTGAAGGGGACGGAACCGTAAATGTGCGCGTACGTTTCGTCGATAATATGAAAGAAATCGTTGGCGTACTTTTTCAGGAAATCCTTGGTGTTTTTCGCTTCTCCGAAGTGCAGTCCGAAGCGCTCCATAGATTTTTGACTGACGCGTTTTACTTTTTCGAGATACTCGTCGTTGGGTGCGGTAATGCGGCACTCGAGCCAATCGACGTCCTTTTGAAAGCCGTAGTTTTCAATCAGTTTCTGATAATATTCGTAATTGTACTGTTCCTCGAAGGTGTTCAACTGGTCGAAGCCTTCGATAAGCAACCCTTCGCGCTCCATGTCCGAATAGCCGAGGGGACCGACGATCTCCTTCATTCCCTTTTCCTTCGCCCATTGTTCCACGGCGTCGAAGAGGGCGTTTGCGACCTCCTGATCGTCGATGCAGTCGAAGCGGGTAAAGCGCACGCGCTGCTGTTTCCATTTTTCGTTGCTCGCTTTTTGCAGGATTCCCGAAATTCTTCCGACGACTTTTCCGTCGCGATAGGCAAGATAGAATACCGATTCCGCCTGATCGCAGTAGTCGTGATTATTTCCGAACAGCTTTTTTTCGTTTCCGTAGAGAGGGGGGATGAAATAAGGATTATCTTTATACAGATTTAAACCGAAGTTTAAAAACTGCTTTTTCTGCTTCCTCGTTTTTACTTCCTGTATCACTACCATTGAATTATTTTCTCCGTATCGTTAAGCGCATACCGATAGAGCTACGGCATTTTTGCGTAGTTTCATTATACGGTGTTTTTTCGGGAATGTCAATGATATGAAAGGATTATTTTTTCATTCGGGGCTTTCACGGCGATTTTTTTCACAAAATCAACGCTGTTTTTTGGATAAATTTTCATTTTCTCCACAAATTTTTTATCGCAAAGCCGTCCGAGTAGGGCGGAAGTCAGATATATCAGACTGAAAATCGGAAGAAAATACCAGAGTACGGGTACGTAGGGGAGCGTTCCGCACGTTACGCCGAAGGAAAATCCCGCCAAGAATTTTCCCGCTTCGGCGAAGACCGGCGAGGGACCCATCATCCAGAACGGATTCACGCGCAGCATTGCGTCCCAGAGCGATTCCTCTGCGCCGCGGGGCAGCAGTCCCGTTTGAATACAGATGATATTATCGAGGAAGATAACGAACAGCATTGCGAAAAACAAGAGCGCCGATGAGAGCGCATACCTTTCCGTCAGTCGGATCTTGCGGAGCAGGAAGGGAAGAAGGGAGGTCGTCAGCAACAGGACGTGGCAGACAAAGCTGCGGCAGAATTCCCACTGAAAGGGGGTCTGCCCGATAAACCATTGCGGTGCGATCAAGGGAAGGATGCCTGCAACCGACCCTACCGACCAAACGAAACTGCGGAAGGAGGGTGATTTCAACAGGTAGGTAAAAGGCGTTGCGATGATGAGGAACGCGCATACGTTATAAGCGGTCTGGATAAAGCTAAATTCCGTCCCCCTCAGATGAGGCCACACGAACGGCTTAAAAAAGTGTTGCACAATGTTGATTGCGGCGAGAGTGAAAAGAACGCTGTTCTGCGTCTGCGGCGCGGCGTTTTTCAATGCAAAGTAAACGGCGACCACGACGAGCGCCGCAATGAAAATATTAAAAAAATAGGAGGGAGAACCGTAAAAAATCAGCATAATTTTTTCTTTTATCCAATATTGATAAGTGTATTTTTACGTCTTTATTTGCGTAAAAGACGTAAAGATTCTTCGCCGGGCTCTGAATGCCAAACGCGCAGTCCGTTGCGACGTGTTCTAATATGATTGCCTGTTTGCGTGTCGATAATACAACGTGCGAAGGGGTGCGGTTGTCCCGCAATGTAAAAATTTTTTTCAAAAAAAATTAAAAAATCCGTTCAAACGGTTGACAATCTCTTTGCGGGATGGTATGATATTCGTGAAGTTCGCAATGCCGAACCGCGAGTGGCGACGGCAATGCGGGCGTTTTTCAGGAGATAAGGTTCGCATATGCGAACACGGTGGGAACCGAACCGTTCCGCCGAATAAGGAGATTGTATGCCGCTGATTCTTGCTCCCGTAGGAAGGGAGGTAACCGTCGTCCGAATCGCTACGGACGAAAAGACGAAAAAGCATCTTGCTAATTTGGGGCTTCTTGCGGATGCAAAGATAACCGTGCTGTCCTCTCAGGGAGGGAGCACCGTCTGTATGGTAAAGAACGGGCGGCTGGCGCTTGACAGAAGTGTAGCGTCTCGGATTTACGTTGCTTAATAAAGGAGGAGTAATATGACAAAATTGTTAAGCGAATTTACCGTAGGCGAAGCGGGCGTCATCAAGGCGGTTGCGGGCGAAGGTAAAATCAGGCGCAGGCTCTTCGATATGGGCGTAACGCCGGGGGCGGACGTTCTGCTTCGCAAAAAGGCGCCTTTGGGCGATCCGCTCGAAATAACCATCCGAGGATACGAGCTTACCCTTCGCGTCAGCGAGGCGGCGTGCGTAACCATGGAGGTGAAGGGATGAAAAAGTTTGCTTTGGCGGGCAATCCCAACTGCGGCAAGACGACGCTTTTCAACCTGTTGACGGGTTCGACTGCGTACGTCGGCAACTGGCCCGGCGTTACGGTGGATAAGAGGGAGGGGACTTACAAGCGCGGCGAAGAGCCCGTGAAAATCGTAGACCTCCCCGGAATTTATTCCCTGTCGCCTTACACGCCCGAAGAGGTCGTTTCACGGAATTTCATTCTCGACGAGAAACCCGAGTGTGTCATTAACATCGTAGACGCAACCAATCTGGAGCGCAACCTATACTTAACCACGCAGCTCATGGAAATCGACGTGCCGATCATCATCGCATTGAACATGATGGACGCTGTGGAGAAGAGCGGCGATAAGCTCGACGCGGAGGAGCTCGAAAAGAAAATCGGCGTTCCCGTCGTCAAGATTTCCGCCCTGAAAGGGGAGGGAGTCAAGGAACTGATGGATAAAGCCGTCAAATGCTCGAAGGAGCACAGGGATGGGGTTACCGTGCTGCACGGTTCGCCGATCGCGCACCTCATCCGCGACGTTTCGATTGCGCTCGGCGCGCAGAAGGAAGTGAATGCGCCTCTATTCCACGCGGTAAAGCTTTGTGAAATGGACGAACTCGAAGCGGTGGCGCACGCCGAACTCGTGCCCATGGTGGACGCGTTCAAGGCAACTTTTTCCAACGACACCTTCGGCACCGACTTCGAGGCGATCGTTGCCGACGCGCGCTACAAATACATTGCGGAAAATTATTCCACCGTGTTTACGCGGAAGAATAAAGAAAAGACGAAGCTTACAAAATCGGATAAAGCGGACAAAGTGCTTACGCATAGAATCTGGGGAATTCCCATTTTTATCGTGGTATTGTTTGCCATGTTCCATCTGACGTTCGCGGAGGACTTCCTGTATATCAACGGTTGGGCGTCGCTTTTCGGAGACGGGCTTCCCACGCTCGAGGAGTTGGGGTTGGACGTTGATAACGTCGGCGTGCAGCTGCTTGCCTGCTTCTACGACGGGGCGGTGTTTTCACCGGGCGTCATATTGCAGAATATCATGGGTTGGCTCACCGGGCTCGTCGGAATGGGGCTGGAAGCCGCCTGCGCAAGCGCGCCCGAATGGGTCGGCGGATTCATCGTCAACGGCGTCTGGGAGGGGCTTGCCGCCGTACTCAGCTTCGTTCCTCAGATTCTCGTCCTGTTCCTGTTCTTCTCCATTCTGGAGGACAGCGGTTATATGGCGCGCATCGCGTTCATTCTCGACAGAATTTTCCGCAAGTTCGGGCTTTCGGGCAGAGCGTTTATGCCCATGATCATGGGCTTCGGCTGCTCCGTTCCCGCATTTATCAATACGAGAACGCTTGCCGACGAGCACGAACGTACGGCGACGATCCGCGTGATTCCGTTCTTCTCTTGCGGGGCGAAATTGCCGATACTCACGGCGATTTCGGGCGGAATCTTAGGCGCGGTGGACGCGCCGCACGTCGAGCTTATCGTTCTCGCCATGTACTTGCTGGGTATTATCGTTGCCGTTGCAACCGTAATTTTAATGCGTTCGACCACCATGCGCGGAGAGGTCCCGCCCTTTATCATGGAGCTTCCCGCATATCACCGTCCGCTTTTTAAGAGCTTGATGATCCACCTGTGGGATAAACTCAAACACTTTATCAAAAAGGCGTTCACCATCATTCTTGCGTCTACCATCGTCGTTTGGTTCCTGTCTCATTTCAGTTGGGATTGGCGCTATCTGCCCGACGAGGAGATGAGCGGCAGTATTCTTGCAAGCCTGGGTATGCTCGTTCAGCCTTTGCTTACGCCCATCGGCTGCGGTTCGCAGTTGAAAGCGTACGGTTGGGTGTTTGCGGTGGCTGCGGTTACGGGCTTGATCGCAAAGGAAAACGTGCTTGCCACCTTCTCGGTACTGTGCGCAACCATTGCATCGGGCGCGGGACTGGAATTCGCAGCAACGGAAGAGGGCGTTACGGAAGTTATGTTCCTCATTCAGCAGACGGGTATTACCATTCCGGCTCTTATCGCCTTCATTGGGTTCAATATGCTTACCATTCCTTGCTTTGCGGCTTGCGCCACGGCGAAAGCCGAGCTGCCCAAGGGCAAGTTCAAATGGACGCTGCTCTTCTGGATGGCGACGAGCTATCTCGTGAGCGCGGCAATCTATCTGATCGGCAGCTGGTGGTGGACGGCGTTCATCTTTGCGGCGGTTTTGGCGGCGGCAATCGTTGGGATCGTGTTCTGGAACAAGAAACACCCGTGGAAGGCGGAGCTTGCCGAGGCGGTGCCGTCCGAAACGGTATCGGCGGAGGCTGCGGTTACCTCGGACGGGGAGAAGGACGACGCCGACGGGGAGAACAAATAAAATGCAGTGGTATGAAATATTGTTGATCGTTGCGGCGGGGGCGTTCGTTATCGGGATTGCCGTGTGGCAAATCGTGAGGAAGCTCAAGGGCAAAGGCGGCTGCGACTGCGGCTGCGGAAGCTGTTCCGGCTGCTCTGCCTGCCATAGTCGCAAGGATAGCGGGAAGGAGCAAAAATAATAGTTTATCCGATACAATCTCCATAAATCTTGAAAAAGAGAAGCGGAATACCGTTTCTCTTTTTCGTTAGTAAAGGATAAGCCCGTCATTCGGAACGAAGGGAAGGATCTTGGAGTTTTGCGTTGCGCGAAAAAGATTCCTCACTGCGTTCGTGCTGACAAAAGGAAAGGCGTAGAATTAACGGGCGCGTTTCGGCGCTCTGCTTGCTCCTTACTTCAACCGTTTAAATTGCAGGGGCGAAAGCCCCGTTTTTTGTTTAAAAATATTCGAAAAATAGTAGGTGTCGGCAAAGCCCAGAAGTTCGCTGATTTCGTACACCCGCATAGAGCTCGTCAAAAGGAGATGCTTCGCCGCCTCTATTTTTCTGTCCAGAATGTACTGATAGGGGGCTACGCCGTAGTACTTCGTAAATTCCCGCGTCATCTGCGACTTGCTGATATTCAGCTGTTCGCTTAAATTCTCGATCGAAACCTTGCGGTACACGCACGCGTCGAGCGTCTCTTTTACGAGGTTAGCAACCGAGGATGCGCCCTCCTTTGCGGTGATTTTGGCAAGACGCAGAATAATTTCGAAGAGCACGCCCGATACGTCGAGGTGCGCGTCGTCGCTGTTCGAGTTCGTTCTTGCAAGATCGAGCAGCTTTTCGAACAGATCCTTACAGTTCGACGCGGGATAAACGATGCGGTCGGACAGTCCGTATGCCGCCAGAATATCCGTGAAGATGCTACTAAAAAAGTTGATCCAGATTTTTTCGTAGGGGTGAGCTTTGTCCGCACCGTAGCGGTGCGCTTTTCCGGGCGGCAGAAGATACACGCAATCGGCGGTTACTTTATATTCACCCGTTTCCGTCTTGATATATCCGCCGCCCGAAACCACGTATTCGAGCACAAAATAATCGCCGTGCTTGCGCTCGATAAAGTATTCTTTGTCGGGATAGGTAATGCCGACCATCTCCACGCGCACGGGATATTGCTTGTTCGGGTTGTACGGAAAGCCGATAAACACTTCCTGCTTGGTGCTTCCGTACAAAATATTGCTTTTGGGGTCGAACACCTTCCCCTTGTAGTGCATCATTTCCATAATTTCACCCTTTATTTAAAAGATAACGCGCCGAATCCTCATTTTTTTGTGTCAATCTCTCATTTTCAACGCAAAAAAAATGTTATATGATAATTATAACAGAAAATGTGTGTCATTGTCAAATTTTGAACGCAAATTTCAAAGGAGTCATGATGAAAAAGAAGTGGATTTGTCTGTTTTCCGTAGCGTGCGCGCTGTGTTTGTCCGCCGCAATATTTACGGCGTGCAAAGAAGAGAAGGAGCCGGGGAACAACGGCGGCGTCAACCCGCCCGTGGGGCCCGTAACTCCCGTCGAAAACGAAATAACTTCGGTGGAAATCGGCAGCGTTCGGGTCCAGCTTCTTTCCGATACGCTCGTGCGTATCGAAGAAAAGGGGGCGAAGGGCTTTGAAAACCGACCGAGCTATATCGTTTCCAACCGTACGGAATGGGAGGAAGTCGAATACGAAAGGACGGAAGCGGACGGCGAAACGCTGCTCGGTACCGAAAACTACGTCGTGCACGTGCCTGACGGCGGCAGTGCGGAGGACGTATACGTTTCCGACAACAGCGGCGCGGTGCTGTGGACGTTTACGGGCATGACGGATACGAACGTTTATCTGCCCAGCCCTTCCGACGAATTGAAAAGCTGGTACTTCACCGACAGTCCGCGCATTATTCCCTCCGAATACGGCTATTCCGTCAACGAGGACGGGGGTCCCTTACAGGATTGGGATTTTGAAAACGACGAAACGGATATTTTCGTCTTTCTGCCGCAGGGCGATTACACGCAGTTTTGCAACGACTATACCTCTTTGACGGGTAAGTCCGAATTCGTTTCCCTGCAAATGCTCGGCTTCTGGGATTCGCGTTGGTACGCTTACAGCGCGGAAACCGCGTTGCAGCAGATCAAAGATTATACCGACAGGGGTTACAGCATCGACGTTCTCGTTATCGACACCGACTGGCGTACGGCGACCTCGGGCACGGGCTACGAAATCAACACGCAGCTCTTCCCGAATATGTCCGCCTTCCTCGACGACTGCCATGACTTGGGGGTCAACGTCATTTTCAACGATCACCCCGAACCCGTAACGGGCGGGAATCAGCTTGATAAGGAGGAGGTTTCCTTCCGCAACGAAAACCTGACGCTCATTCTTTCGCTTGGGCTTGATTATTGGTGGTACGACAGAAATTGGTCGGTTGCGCTCAACTCCTGCGACCCCGATATTTCCGTGTATGCGTTCGGCATGTACGTCTACAATTGGGTTACGCAGGAATACCTCGAAAGCATCACCGACTTAAACGAGTACGCCGAGCGTGCGCTTATCATGGGCAACGTGGACGGGTGTCTGCATGGAAAGTGGAACTACGCATCGGATATCTCGGCGCACCGCTATACGATCCAGTGGACGGGGGATATCGGTTCGACCTCCGACGCGCTGGCGCAGGAAATTTACGCCGCGGTGTTCGGCGGTACGGAAGTGGGCATTCCCATTATGAGCTCGGATATCGGCGGTCATACGCAGCCCGTAACCGACTCGATGTACGTGCGTTGGTTCCAGTACGGCGCGCTCTCTTCTATTCTGCGCGTGCACTGTACGCATAAGGATTATATCGGGCAGGAAGGTCGTATGCCTTGGCTGTTCGGCGATATGGCGGAAGGGGTTGCGCATACCTATATGGATATGCGTTACAGGCTGCTACCGCTGTATTACGCGGTTGCGCGCCAGAACTACGACGAGGGACTGCCGATTATGCGGCGGCTCGATATCAACTATTCGCAATACGTCGAGGCTTCGCGTAACGATGAGTATCTGCTCGGCGACTACATCCTCGTTGCGCCGATCAATGAGGCGACGCCCACCGTTACGGCGGACGATTCCCAACTGACGCACACCGTAAACGGCGCGGAGGTCGCGGGCTTAGAGGCAAGCTATTACAATAATACTACGTTCAGCGGCACGCCCGTTATCACCCGTATCGATTCGAATATTGATTTCGATTGGGGCACGGGCGGACCGCAGGGACTCGGGAACGACAATTTCTCCATTATCTGGCGGGGAAACATCACGATAGGCAACAGACCCGCAAAGCTCATGTTCTACGCGGACGATACCGTTATCGCTTACGTGGACGGAGTAAAGGTCGTGGACGGCACGGACGTGTACGACAACTATTTGACGACTTCCGTAGAGTACGCTGCCGGCAGCAGGCACACGCTCGAAATCAGATACGTCGAAGAGGGCGGAAATGCGCACGTGTCCATGTATTACGTGGAAAGCAACGCCGCGCAGACGCAGTATAACACGCGCTCGGTGTTTATCCCCGAGGGCACGTGGATCGACGTATGGACGGGCGAACGCTTCGTCGGACCCCGTACGGTAACCGTGTCGCACACGCTCGAAACTTCGCCCATCTTCGTAAGGGAGGGCGCGCTTGTCGCCCTTGCGCCCAATATGGTAAATACGAGCGCCAAGGATTGGAGCGAGCTTACGCTCGACGTATATCCTTCCGTCAACTTCGGTGCGAAAATCAATCTCTACGAGGACGACACGACGACGGTCGCCTATAAACACGGCGAATATCGCAAGACGGATATCGGCATGACCTACGACGCCCGAAAGAAGGCGGTCGTCGTGAACATCGGCAAGGCGGAGGGGAGCTTTAACGGTAAGCTCGCCTTTGAAGAGCGCAGCTGGAACGTGCGGATTCACGCCTACGAAAATTGGGGCGCGGTTACCAAGGTGCGCGTCAACGGAAAGCTTGTAACCGTTAACGAATACGGCAAGTCGAATACGGCAAAACCGTTTGCATTTACGGGCGCGGCGCTCGATAGCGGAATTGCGGAATTTACCTTCAAGGGTTCGGTAAACGAGGCGTACGAAATCGAAATTTATTTCGAATCGCCGCAGGCTTCGGCAATTAACGAGGAATACGACGCCACCGCGCTCGACTTCAAGTTATCCGTCGGTGCGGCGGGCGGCAGCGCGAATTTCGATACGCTGGGCACGCTCGGCTGGACTTCGTTCGGCGACGGCAGTGCAGAGTCTCCCGTCAACAAGCAGGGCGTCGAACCCCTCATCGAGTACGTGGGCTCGTACGATAAACCTTGGATCGAGGATAACAATTTCTTTGAAAAGCAGTATACCGACGGAAGCGGCAGCCGCGCGTTTGCAAGCGCGATCGCCTCGCAAAAAGATTTCTCTCTCGAACTGAAAACGACGGGCGAAAAGGCGTACTACGTTCTGTTCGTCGGCGGCAATCAGTGCACGGCGAAGATTACGGTGCGCGACCGCGCGGGCAACGTGCGCACGGAGATGTTCGGCAATATCGAGGGCAGATTCCTCCGTCGCATCGTTATCGAGTGCGAAGAGGGCGAAGCAAGCACGCTGTACGTAACCTATTCGGCGCACGCCAGCGAAACGAGCGGCACGGGAACGCCCACCTATCTGACCTTACTCGGCGGTTACGTTTCCTCCGTCGTTCCCGAAATTTCCGAAGGCGGAGAAAGCAAGATCCAAGCGGAAATTGCAAGCGTGAAATCGCCCGACGGCACCGTTAATTTGTCCGACGCAGGCGCGGATCTGGAAATGCAGACGCTCGATTGGAAGCATTTCAGCGGCGACGGCGCGAACCCCGAGCGCAGAATCGGCGGCGAGGGAATCGACAGCGTCGTATTCCGCAGCGGTCAGGGCTTCTATGACTATCCCTCGGTCATTTCGTACAGCGACGGCAACGTGAACGGGGCGCATACGGGTACGCGCGAGGGAACTTGCACCACGGGCTATATCACGGTCAATCTTACGGTAAAGCCCAACGTGAAGTACGTTCGTCTATATACGGGTACCTGGAATTCGTCGAACGTCGTGGAGGTGTACAACAAGAACGGCGAAATGCTGACGAAGTCCGACGCCTTTACGGCGGGCGGCACGTCGGAGGCGAGAGCCGTTACGATCAAGGTAAACAGTCCGACGACGGAACAGCTCATCGTCATTATCCGTTCGGTGAATGCTGTGGGCAGCGGAAACGTGTCTTTGGCTGCTGCGGCGCTTCTCGGCGAGAACGAGGGGACTCCGAGCGCCTCGCTCGGCGTGTCCTCCGCAGCGGTGTCGGGCAGCGTCGATCTCACGGAAAAGGGTCCGACCGATTGGAAGTACGTCGTCGGCGGTGCGGAAAAGACGGGGGCGAACGAAATTTCCGCCCTTACGTTCAGCGCCTATAAAAACGATTATACCGATTACGCAGCGTCGTTCACCTATACGGACGGCAGCGAAAGCGGCGCGACGGGCGGAAGGGAATGCGACTTTGTGCGCTTTACCGTTTCGGTGGATGAAAACACGGAATATATCGAGCTCTACGTCAGTGCGGAAAACGGATCGAACGCGGGCATCGTGGTATTGGACGGCGAGGGCAGGGCATTGCTTCGTGCACAGCCAGTTACTTCGTCGACAGGTAAGACTTGCGCCGCCGTCAAACTCGAAGTATCCGCCTCGTCGGCGGAAACGCTTACCTTCCTCTGTTACAAGGGCGGGGCGGCAAGCGGTAAATTCGGAATCGCCGCAATCGCGGTAAAATAAGATCGAAAAGATAAGGAGGACGAAAAATATGAAGCTGAAAAAGGTGTTCGGATACGTTGCGGCGCTGCTTGCGTGCGTCGTGCTCGCAGTCGGATTGGTTGCGTGCAACGACAAGCCGAAGTACGCGCTGAACGAAACGAGCGTTACGCTCGAAGTCGGCGGCACGCATCAGATCGAAGTAACGGGCGGTGAGAATCTTGCCCCCGAATACGCTTCGGATCACGGCGAAATCGCTTCTGTCAGCGAAAGCGGGTTGGTTACGGCGATTGCCGAAGGCGACGCCGTCGTTACCGTTACGGTGGACGGCACGAAGCTGAAGCTCAACGTCAAAGTCAATGCAAAACAGGGGGGGGGTACCGATTATGAGTATGCGCTCTCCGCAGGGCGTATCGAGCTCGTCGAAGGGGGAACGCGCAAGCTTTCCGTCATCGTCGATCCCGAAAAGGACGTCAGTCCCGAATTCACCTCGGGAGACCGTTCCGTCGCTACGGTAGCCGCGGACGGTACGGTAACGGCTGTCGGCGAGGGTAGCACCGTAATTACGGTTACGGTAGACGGACAGACGCTTACCTGCACCGTCGTGGTTACGGCAAAACCCGTTGAATATACCTATGAACTGAACAAGACGACGCTTTCTCTCGGGTTGGGCGAGAGCGATACGCTCGGCGTTACGGTTACGCCCGAGCCCGAAACCGCTCCCGTCGTCGTATGGGAGAGCGGCGACGAAACGAAGGTTACGGTAAGTACCGCGGGTGCGGTCAAAGCGGTCGGCGCGGGCAGCACGACGGTTACCGCAAAGGTGGGCGGACAAACGCTTAGCTGTACCGTTACGGTAACCTCTCCCGTCGGCGCAAGCGCGGCGGCGAGCGACGTTGCGGGCAAGATGATCGACCTCAACGCCGATTCCGCAGACGGCACGTACGGCACGCTGTATTGGGAGCATTACTATTACGAAGGCGAACCCACCAAGGGCGCGGTCCAGGCGGATAAGAGTGCGGAAAGCTCTGCCTATATTCCTGCGGAAAGCAACGGCGTCATGGCGCTTCAACACGGCTTTGCCGATTACAAAGGGAGTTTTTATTGGGCAGATTCTTCCCGCCATATCAACGTGCGCACGGGCGTGCATTCCCAACCCGACGGCACTGCTCCCGTCAGCGTAACTTTTAAAATCACCAAGGACGTCAAGGCGATCCGCGCGTATGTCGGCGCTTGGAACGCAACCAATACCACTGCGCTGTATTACAACGGCGTGGCGATCGCAACGGCAAGCACGTTTACGGCGGGCGGCGACAGTCTGGCTCGTCTCGTCGAATTCACCGTAGAGTATGCGGGAGAAGAGGAATTGACGCTCGAGCTTCGCGTAACGCCTTCGAATGCGAACGGCGGCAACGTTTCCGTCGTCGCCCTTGCGGTGATGGGCGGCGCGGCAAAGGCGGATACGGCAAAAACGCAGGTTGCGCTTACCGTAAGCGATCCCTTCCCCGGAAACGGGAACGACCCGCAGACGGTGATCAACCTCACCGAAGTAGGCACGCTCGATTGGTATTATGCGAATTTCGACAGCAAATCCGACGAGAAGGAGGGCGGAGAGAGCATTCTCGGCAATACGCTCTCGGTTACGCCGACCAACAAGGATTGGCAGCAGCGCGTCGCGTTCACGTGGACTGACGGAACGACTTACAAGAGCTCTCCGATCGACAACGACTGCAACAACAAGGGCACGAACAACTGTCTGTTCGGAAACCTCGTTACGATCGACGTGAAGGTCGATAGATTTACCCAAAAGGTAATTCTGTACGTCGGCGCGTACGACGCGACGGGATACCTCGGAATAATCGATGGTCGGGGCAATATAATTTACAACGGCACGGCGGTGCAGTATCTTCAGGGTCAGTCTGTAAACTGCGCGCTCGAAGTTGCTGTTACCGCAGCACAGGAAGATACGCTTACCTTCGTGCTGTACAAGGTCGGAAACAATTGCTCCCTGTCGGCAGTGGCGGTCGGCGGCTATGGTTACCGTTTTCCCGTTGCACAGGCGGAAATCAAGGATAACGAAACGATGTCGCTTGCACTCGTCCGCACGGACGGGAAACCCTTTACGGCAACGTATAAATCGTCTGACGAGCGCGTTGCTACGGTAGATAATAACGGTCTGGTTACGGCGGTTTCCGTCGGTGAAACGACGATCACGGCAGAAGTGGACGGTTTGACCTTAACGTGTAAGGTATCGGTTATCAGTTCGGCGATTGAGTATCGGTACGCACTGAACAAGACGGCGCTTTCCTTAAAGCTTGCCGAGGGGGATACGCTTAGCGTAACGATTACGCCCACGCCTTCGGTGCTTCCCGCGATCGAATGGGAATCCACGAATAAAGCGGTCGTTACCGTGGACGAAAACGGCGCCGTAAAGGCGATTGGTGCGGGTACCGCAAAGATTTTTGCAAAAGTTGCAGGCGAAACGCTGGAATGCAGCGTTACGGTAACTTCGCCCGTTACTGCGGGAAGTGTTACCGTAAACGACATCGGCGGACAGGACGTAAGACTCAGCGACGGCGTCGATACGCTTGACAATCTCTATTGGGAGCATTGGGAAAACGGCAGACAGGATAAGAAGCTGTTCGGCGAAGTACTCGTTCCTGAAAGCAATATCATGTCTCAGCCCGGAAACTTCGGCGATTATAAGGGTAAGCTGTCTTGGATGTACGGTTCGTCGAATCCCGTATACTCCAATAATACGAACGGCAAGCATACCGAACCCAACGGCAGCGCCTATATCAAAGTAAAGGTAACGGCGGCGGTCAAGGAAATCCGCGTGTATACAGGCGCTTGGAGCGCGACCAACGTTACGAGCCTCTGGTACAACGGCGTTAAAATTGCGCAAGCGGCAGACATCACGGCGGGCAACGACGGTATCGCGCGCGAAGTTGTGTTCCCCGTGCAATTGACGGGTACGGAAGAGGTCGTTCTCGAAGTGCGCATCAATGCAAGCGGTTCGGGCAATGCGTCTACGGTGGCAATCAGGGTGCTCGGTACGGCGGCGCCCGTTCCCGCGGCAACCACGAGCGTTACCAAAACGCAGACGGAAATGACGAATTGGGAAAACGAATTTAACCTCACCGAACTCGGTACGAAGGATTGGTTTATCACCAATAACGACGGCAAAGGTGCGGACGAAAAGAACGGCGGTACGGCAATTGATTCATCGAGCGTTATGGGCGGCGGATCCCAATTCTGGGATTACAAGGCGTCGTTTAGCTGGACGAACGGCACGACGAACGAGGTTTGCAACGTTTCGGACAGCGGTAAGAATACGCACGGCGAAAACGACGGTATCTGCGGCGGCTCGGTCGGCATTAAAGTTACCGTTTCGAAGGGCGATATCGTACACCTCTTCGTCGGCGGTTGGAAAAGCACCTATTATATCAAGGTTCTCGACAGCAAGGGCAATCTCATTTCCGACGAAACGATTGCCGAGCAAACGGACGACACGCTTGCCTACGACGTTGCGTACACCGTAACGGAAGGTGCGGGTGAGGAGCTGACGTTCATCATTCACCGCACTTCGACGGCGGGCGGCAACTGCTCCTTGGCGGCAGTATACGTTACGGAAGCGGTTTCTGAACAAGAGTAAAAATAATCGTTCTCTCCGCCGGCGGGCGGGGAGGAAAATAGCAACCGAAAGGAGACTTTCATGAAAAAAATCAGAAAGGGTCTACTCATCATTCTCACGCTCGCCTGCATTCTCGCGGGCTGTCTGGGAATCGCCGCGTGCGAGAAGAAAACCAAGTATTCTTTGGTCGTTGAAAACACGCAGTGCGGTAGAGTCGCGTTAAGCGAGATTTCGGCGGCGGAGGGCAGCATCATTACGGCTACGCTCGTTCCCGACGAGGGATACCGCGCAAGCGGGCTTACGGTAAACGGCGCGGCGGTGGAGATTAGCAATAATGCGGCGACCTTCGAAATGCCTGCCGAAAACGTAACGTTGACGGCTACTTTCGCTCCGTTGTTTATCAAGGAGGACGTTCCCGCGGTGTCCGCCTTCCGCCTTAACGCATACCTCAATCAGGTGATGGCGAAGAGCGCTTGGCGTTATGAGTTCGCAGAGAATTCGCTCAATATTTCCGTCTGGGTGGACGACAGAGAGATCAACGACGACGTCGACGGCGTAAAAATTTATTTCGGCACGTCGGAAACGGCGTACGGACTGAGTTCAAAGAACGTTGCGATCGAGGTGAAACGCGGCGGAAAAGTCAGCACCTACCGCGGCGACAGCGGCACGTACGAAACGGGCGAAGTGAGGGGGCTTGCGGCAACCGTCGCCCCTTGGACGGTGGACGGCGACACGGTCATCGGTTATAAAGTGAACGCTTCGCTGCAATATTCCACTCTTCGCATTCCGAGCGCAGACGCCGCAAAGGGCACGGTTACCATGTTGCCCGAATTGACGAACGGCAATTTGACTTCGCCCGTTCCCATTACGGTGCGCCACGCCGATGCGGGCTATGCGTTGCGTCCGAACACCTATCTTTTACTTACCGAAAACAACCGCTTCGTAAAGAACGCGCGCTATAACGAGTCGTACAGCTTCGGGGACGTCGGAAATCTTAAAGCGGGCGAAAAGTGGAATCTCGAAGGCGACGCGGAGACGGATGGCAAGGTTACGCTTGCAAACTCCGACGGAAAGGAGAATATGCTCTTCTTCCGTCGTACGCGCGGCGGCTCGACGATGTACGCCGAGGCGACTTTCAAAATTACCGAAATTTACAAGAACGAGCGGTGGGGCAAGTTCGGTTTCATGCTGTTTGACGGCGGTACCCATAACGGGCTGTACACCTACGTCGATGCGTACGTCGGCGGCAGCGGCGAAACGAAAACGGAAAACATCGCGGGCACTTCGCTCGGCTATAACCGCGCTTCGAACGGTTGGGGCGCATGGACGGATATTGCGGGCACGAACGGTGCGTTCAACTTAAAGGATAAGACGATTTCGTTAAAATTCGTCTATACGGGCACTCGGGTGTATCTGTACAGCGGCGAAACGCTTGCCTTCTCCTATGCGTACCGCGCGGGGTCTTCCGCAGTGCTCGGCATCAAGTCCTTCAACTACGGCATGGAGCTGACGGATTACTATGCCACCACGAACGCGAACGATGCAAAATACCTTGCGCATCTTCCGCCGCAGGTTGACTTTACGAACGCGTTTACACTTTCGGGCGGAGAGATTACTCAGATGCAAACGGATATGACGGTTACGACTTATACGAAGAACTTCCTCGCTTCGGCAGAACAGAAAGGCATTTTGTACGTAAAGAACGCCGCTCCGGACGACGCGCCCGCTTACGCCGTTTCCGCAAACGGAAGCGCCCTTGCGGGAGAGACGGTGTACCTCGACGCGAACGTTACGTGCATGAAATACGAATTCGATTTGAAGGAAGGGGGCAACGAGCTGAAATTCTCGTATATTTCCCAACCCGAAAATCTGCAATTGAAGCTCGTGCAGAAATCCGCGAGCGGCGAAAGCGATATTACGGGTGCGGCGAGCACGTGGGTGTCCTCCGAAAAGAGCGTGTCTGCGGAAAAGCCTGTATATTACTTCCTCGGTTCGTCCGTAACTTACGGCGCGACGACGGGCGGGACGTCCTTCGTCGAGAAGGTTGCCGCCGCACTCGGCGTAACGTGTGAAAAACAGGCGGTCAGCGGTACGACCCTCGCTAAGACAAACAACGCATCCTACGTTGACAGACTGAACAATTTCGACAAAACGAAGAAGCCCGAAAAGCTCGTCGTGCAGCTTTCCACCAACGACGCAACGCAGAATGTGAAACTCGGCGCGGTGTCGGAGGGCACGAAGAAGGAGGACTTCGACGTTTCTACGACGGTCGGCGCAATCGAATATATCATCGCGTATGCCAAGGAAACGTGGGGTGCGGACGTCGTGTTCTATACGAACCCCAAGTACAACGACGCAAGTTATATTAAGCTCGTGTCAGCGCTCTACGAAGTGCAGGAGAAGTGGGGCATCGAAATTATCGACTTCTATTTTTACCGCGACATGGCGGTCGTGTCCGATTCCGCGCTGTCCGCCATGATGAGCGATCCCATTCACCCCAACGATTCCGGTTACGAATGGATGGGCAGGATTTTCAGCGCACGGCTCAGAAAAGCGTTCGAAGAAAAAATACTTGCGAAGGTTCAAGACTAACAGACGCAATAAAATCCGTCCGATTTTCTCGGGCGGATTTTTTTATCTTCGGATCTTCTTTCCGACTTTGACTTTTATATTTTATACGTAATGCGGCTTGCCCTTTTCGTATAGAAAAAAGCCCTTGAAGAATTGCAAGGGCTTTTGGAGCTGCTGAGCGGACTTGAACCGCCGACCTCGTCCTTACCAAGGACGTGTCAAATTTCAATGGGAAGTGGTCTATCAACA
>CAJUOI010000002.1 GCA_910588615.1 uncultured Christensenellaceae bacterium
GCGGTTTCTCTTTATCGTCGTCGCTCCTGCCTACAATAAGCATCGCGTCGCCGAACGAAAAAAACCGATACCTTTCGCCTACTGCCGCCTCGTAAACTTTTAAGATTTCTTCGCGCGAGCAAAGGCAGGACACCAACATCAGCAGCGTGCTTTCCGGCAGGTGGAAGTTCGTGATCAGCGCGTCCACGCACTTCATGCGGTAGGGCGGATACAAAAATATCTGCGTTTCGCCCTTGCAGGAACGTATCAGTCCGCATTCGTCGGCAACCGTTTCGAGCGTGCGCACCGACGTCGTGCCGACGGCAATCACCCGCCGTCCCTCTCTCTTCGCGCGATTCACCGCCTCCGCCGCCTCCCCGCTCACTTCGTAATATTCGGAGTGCATCACGTGGTCGGTGATATTCTTTTCCTTAACGGGACGGAAAGTCCCTAACCCCACGTGCAGCAATACTTCGACGATTTCCACCCCCATAGCGCGAATTGATTCGAGCAACTCGGGCGTGAAATGCAGACCCGCGGTGGGCGCAGCCGCCGAGCCGTTCTCCCTGCCGTACACCGTCTGGTAGCGCTCGGGATCTTTCAGTTTTTCGTGGATATACGGCGGAAGAGGCATGGTGCCCGCGCGGGACAAAACGTCCTCGAACGACCCCTCATAATCAAATTTTACATGCCGTTCCCCCGTCTCGGTAACACCCGTAACCTCGAGGGAAAGCTCCTCGTTGACGACGAGTTTGACGCCGATCTTACACTTTTTGCCGGGACGGACGAGCACCTCCCATTCGTCGAGATTCAGCCGTTTTAACAGTAAAACCTCCACTCTGCCCCCGTTTGCGGTATGCGCGTAAAGACGGGCGGGAAGTACGCGCGTGCGGTTCAAGACGAGTACGTCGCCCGCTTTTAAATACTGCGTAACGTCTCGGAAAATTCTGTGTTCGATTCGTCTTTCATCCCTGCGATACACCAGAAGCCGCGAGGAATCGCGCGGATCTGCGGGCGTCTGGGCAATCAGCTCTTCGGGCAAATCGTAATAAAAATCGCTCGTTTTCAAACTCATTCGTTGCCCCCGAACATGGACGTCTGCTTTACCGCGCTTGCGAGCATGGGGCGTCCGAGATGCGCATAGCCCCCCTTCAGACACACTCTTCCGCGCGGCGTGCGCGCGATAAATCCGAGTTGCAATAAGTACGGTTCGTAAACGTCCTCTATCGTGTTCACGTCCTCGTTGATCGTAGCGGCGAGCGTGTCCAAGCCCGCCGGCCCGCCGTTAAATTTGTCGATGAGCGCCCCCAAAAGTTTTCTGTCCGTCTCGTCTAAACCGAGCTCGTCGATTTCCATTTTCGCAAGCGCGTGCGCGGCGTCCGCTTTCGTTACCGTAGCGCTTCCTCGCACGGCGGAAAAGTCGCGTACCCGCTTCAACAGGCGGTTCGCGATACGGGGCGTACCGCGCGAGCGGCGGGCGATTTCGTAGCTCCCATCGTCCGCAATCGCAATGCCGAGCGTGCGCGCCGAGCGCGTAACGATTTTTTGCAGTTCTTCGGGCGTGTACATTTCGAGGCGGCATAAAATACCGAACCTGTCGCGCAGCGGCGAAGAGAGCATTCCCGCCCGCGTGGTTGCGCCGATCAAAGTAAAACGCTTTAAGGGGAATCGGATATTTCGCGCCATGGGTCCCTTCCCCACGACGATGTCGAGCGCGTAGTCCTCCATGGCAGAATAAAGAATTTCCTCCACCGCGTGATTGAGGCGATGGATTTCGTCGATAAAAAGAACGTCTCCATCGTTGAGATTGGTGAGAATGGAGGCAAGATCCCCCGAACGCTCGATCGCAGGTCCCGAGGTCAATTTGATCTGCGTACCCATGGTGTTTGCAATGATATGCGCAAGCGTTGTTTTGCCGAGTCCCGGAGGTCCGTACAGCAAAACGTGGTCGAGCGCCTCGCTCCGCCCCTTTGCCGCCTGCATATAAACGGAAAGATTTTCCTTTACCTTATCCTGACCGACGTAGTCCTCCATGCACTTGGGGCGCAGTACGTTTTCTTCGATATCGTAATCGCTCTTCGTGCTCGAAAGTAGCCTGTCGCCTCCGATCTCGCCGTCAAATTCGTCGTCAAACATAAATACCTCCGTCATTTGCCTTGCAACCTTCCGCCGTCAAGCGCCGTTTACGGCATTAGCATTTCACGGAATTTTGTTTTGTGCAACAAAACGAAATTCGTGAATCATTACATCCCTCTCAAAGCAAGCGCGAGCACGTCCTCTACCGTCTTTGCCCCCGCGGCGCGCGCACGCTCTACCGCGCGTGCGCTCTCCTGCCGCGTAAAGCCCAAGCCCATGAGCGCGGCAACCGCGTCGTCGTCCTCGCCCGAAACCGCCTTTACGGGGATTGCGCCCTTGCTTTCGCCGAGAAGCTCGTCCGCGGAAATCTTGCCGTGCAATTCCAGAATAATACGGTCGGCGGTCTTTTTTCCCAAACCTTTCACGGCGGAAAGCCGCTTTGCATCGGCGGCGGCGATCGCTTCGGACACCTCTTCGGGGCGCATACTCGAAAGTACGGCGATTGCCAGCTTCGCCCCCACGCCCTGCACGGAGGTCAATTTTAAGAACAGCTCCTTTTCCCTTAAATCGACAAAGCCGAACAGGGCTACGCCGTCCTCTTTTACCTGCAAATAGGTGTACACCTCGCCGTCCTCGCCCGCGCGCACACCCGAAAGACGCGAAAACGCCGCGCCCGAACAGACGACCTCGTACCCCACGCCGTTCACTTCGAGCAGCGCGTATTCGGGCGTTAAATCTTTTACTTTTCCCTTTAAATAACCGATCATAAATTATTCCTCACAGAAGTTTACAAAAATGCTCTTTGATAAACTCCGCATAAGTTTCCACTTTTTCACGTATGCTTCGCCCCCGCAACGGAGATTCAAGCGCCGCAAGCGCGTCCGCGCCGAACAACTTTTCCATACGCAAGAGATTTTCTCTCCCTCCGTCGGCGGTAATCGGCGCCTCTATCATCTGTCTCGATTTGTAATTTTCATCCATCTCCCAAAAGGAAGTAACGGTGATTTCCGTCCGCTTACCGCCGTAATACACGTCGATCTCGGAATTGACGAAATACGCCGTCATCGTAAAACCGTTATCGCAAAGAAAGCAAAAGGCTTTCCGGTCCCCTTTTCGGTATTGTAAAACCAATCTTTGAACACGGTTATTTTATCCCGAATAAATTTGCAAACCTGCTCGTAAACGCATGACAGAGAGCAACGCCCAAAGCATCCGCCGCATCGTCGGGGCGAGGAATGTTGTTTAAGCGCAGGTGCGAGGCAACCACGCGCTGCATCTGTACCTTATCCGCCTTGCCGTAGCCCGTCAACGCCTGCTTTATCTGATTGGGCGTATATTCGAAAATGCGCCCGCAGCGCTTGTTCGCCGTCAGCAACATTACGCCGCGCGCGTGAGCTACCGCAATCCCCGTGGTGATATTCTTGGAAAAGAACAGCTCTTCCATTGCCGCCTCTTCCGGCTTGAACCGATCGAAAATCCGATTAACTCCCTCTTCGAGCATACGCAGCCGTACGGCAAGATTCTCTTCCTTGGGCGTTTTGACCACGCCGTAGTCAACGGGAACGCAATTGCCGCGCGCGTCTTTTTCGATCACGCCCCAGCCCATCGTACCGAGTCCGGGGTCAAGTCCTAATATTATCATAACTTTATTATATCCGAACGAAAGTTTTCTGTCAAGAAGAACGAATTTGAATTATACAGAAAATGCGCCGCCTTTTTCAAAGACGGCGCAAAATATCCGCGTCGGATTTACGATCACGCTGTGATTTCCGTTTTTTCTATCGTCTTTCCGTCCGAAGCAAATTACCAATATCCGCCGAACGCCCAAGCGCCGTCCGTTTCGACAGGCTCCGTTGCGGGACGGGCCGACGCAAACACAGATTGCGCATCTTGCGCTACTCATAGACGATTTGCGCAAGTCGAACCGATTATCACTTGCTTTTTTTACGAAAAGCGTGTACAATAAAAACACCAATTTTACAGAGGTCTTTATGAAATTATGGCAAGGCAGGTTTGCTTCCCCCATGTCGGCGGACGCAGACGCGTTTAACGAATCGCTCTCTTTCGACAAAAAACTGTACCGCGCGGATATCACCGCCTCCAAGGCACACGCAGAGATGCTGGGCAAATGCTCCATTCTCTCCGATGAGGATTGCACGAAAATCCAAAACGGGCTGGATGCGATTTTAGCGGATATCGAAAGCGGAACGTTGGAAATTCAGGGCGCGGAGGACATTCACTCCTTCGTGGAGGGCGAACTCGTATCGCGCATCGGCGACGCGGGCAAGCGCCTGCACACGGCGCGCTCGCGCAACGATCAGGTGGCAACCGACTTCCGCCTGTACTTTTTAAACAGCTGCGACCGTGCGGCCGAGCTGCTTAAAAACATCATTTCCGTGCTCGTATCGCGCGCTCGGGAGGGCGTAAAATACGTAATGCCCGGATTTACCCACCTGCGCAAGGCACAGCCTATCAACGCGGGACAGTATTTCAACGCCTATTCCGAAATGTTCCTGCGCGATTTAGACCGTTTTCATACCCTGAAAAAGCGCGGGAGCGTGATGCCGCTCGGCTCCGCCGCGCTCGCCGGCACGCCCTACCCCATCGACCGCGAGATCACACGCAAGCTTTTAGGCTTCGAGGCGATTTCCCAAAACTCTCTCGACGCCGTGTCCGACCGCGACTTCGCCGCCGAATATATCTTCGCCGCCTCCCTTGTGATGGCACATCTCTCGCGCCTGTGCGAGGACACTATTTTGTACACCTCCGAGGAATTCGGTTATTGGAATATTCCGGACGAATATTCGACGGGCTCTTCGATCATGCCGCAAAAGAAAAACCCCGACCTTCCCGAGCTCGTACGCGGAAAAACAGGCAGAGTATACGGGCATCTGACCTCCATTCTCACAGTAATCAAGGGATTGCCCCTTGCGTACAACAAGGACTTGCAGGAAGATAAAGAATGCTTCTTCGACACTGAAACAACGCTGTTCTCCTGTCTTTCGATTTACACCGCCCTGCTTGAAAAAATTACGCTGAACGTCAACGCCATGTACGAGGCGGCAGGCGGCGGATACTCCACCGCGACGGACGTCGCCGACTACCTCGTCGGCAAAGGCGTGCCCTTCCGCGACGCGCACGCGATCACGGGCAAACTCGTGAGATACTGCATCGAAAACGACAAACCCCTGTTTGCCCTGACCTTAGACGAATTTCACGGGGCAAGCGAACTGTTCTGCGAAGATATCCTGCAAGCGGTTACCCCCCGTGCTTCGGCGGAAGCAAGAAACAGCGTGGGCGGCGCCTCCAAACAGGCGGTGCGCAAAGCGATAAATTCCATTGTCTATCGTTTAAAACGCTATTGACATGATTGAAGTAAACGTAAAAAAACTGCTTGCCGAGATCAAGGGCGGCAACTGCTTTCATGAACCCGTAACCCTCGTCGCCGCAACCAAGACGCGCACGGCGGAAGAAATAAACCGTGCGATTATGGCGGGCGTTACGGAGATCGGTGAAAACAGAGTACAGGAATTTACTGCGAAGTACGACGAAATCGTCGGCGCGAACCGCCACTTTATCGGAAGATTACAGACGAACAAGGTCAAATATTTAATCGGAAAGACAGCGCTTATCCACTCGCTCGACAGGGACGAGCTGGCAGCGGAAATCGCAAAGCGTTCGCTTGCCGCAGGGATTACGACGAACGTCTTGATCGAAGTCAACCTCGGCGAAGAAAACAAGGGCGGCTATCCCCTTTCAAACGCCTACGACGCATATCTTCGTCTGCGCGAAATGCAGGGGTTGACGGTACGCGGATTTATGGCGATGCTGCCCGAACGGGGCGACGCTTTAGACAAACTTGCCGTCGCTATGCGCAACCTGTATGACACTGCGAAACACGAGGATGAAAATATCAGACACCTTTCGCTAGGCATGAGCGGCGATTGGAAATTATGTTTAGACCACGGATCGAATATGATCCGCCTCGGCACGGCGATCTTCGGAGGACGGAATTATTAATATAGACAAAAGATTGGAATCTTCCTGCAAGTGATGAACGGAACCGTGCTTATATGATCGACTATGAAAGCACCGTACCCGCCGATTACGCAAGGACGGCAAGGCGCTTTGCTATGATACATCGCAGTATAATAACGGTTATATGATAATTTGTTATTCATCTTTCTGATAACGTGTAGTAAAAAGCGCTCAAACAAAATGTTCATTATCGAACGGGATATTTTTGCCGAAGCACCGCCGCGCGTAGAATATTCGCTTACGCCGCTCGGAAAATCTTTAACCCCGTTGCTGAACGCCATGCGCGATTGGGGAACGGAATATAAGAATAGTTTGTAACGAAAAAGGACTTGCGCGACGGCAAGTCCTTTTTGATTTTCTTAATTTCACTCGAAAAATTCCCGATAAACAGCGCGGACGGTTCGTTCGTAGTCCTCCGTATCGACGCCGACGATAATGTTCAGCTCCGACGAACCCTGATCTATCATGCGCACGTTGACGCCTGCGGATGCAATCGCACCGAACAGACGCGCGCTCGTACCCACGTTCTTGCTCATGCCGTGCCCCACGACGGCAATCAGAGATACGTCGTCGTACACGCGCAGATGATCGGGGTTCACCGCCTCTTTGATCTCCCGACAAATCTGTTCGAGCACGCCCCCTTCGAGAAGCGCGCCGTCGATCAAAAAGGACATGGTGTCGATGCCCGTGGGCATATGCTCGAACGACACGCCGTGGCGGTACAGCACGGAAAGCACCTTGTACGTAAATCCGATTTCGGCGTTCATCAGCGACTTTTCGAGAAAGATGACGGTAAAGTGTGTTTTGCCGGCTATGCCCGTAACCGTGCGTCCGCCGTAGCGATACTTGGACGGGGGCAGAATGAGAGTGCCGTCGTCCTCGGGACGGAAAGTGTTTTTAATCTGGATGGGAATGTCCGCCTCGCGTACGGGAAAAATGGATTCGCTGTGTAATACGTTCGCACCCATGTACGAAAGCTCGCGAAGTTCCTGATAGGACAGGGAGGGAATGCGCTCGGGATTCTCGACAATGCGCGGATCGCAAGCCATAAACCCGCTGACGTCCGTCCAGTTCTCGTACAAGTCCGCCCCTGCCGCGCGCGCCGTAATCGCACCTGTAATGTCGCTGCCGCCGCGCGTAAACGTCTTTACCGTGCCGTCTTTTAGCGCGCCGTAAAAACCGGGGATCACCGTCCTCTTCTTTCCCTTAAACGCCTCTGCAAGCAACGCGAACGACGCTTCGTCCAGCTTGCCGTCCGCGGTAAAACGAATGACGTCCTTCGCGTCGATAAAGTCCGCGCCGAGCAGCGCCGCCATCACCTTTGCCGCGAGGTACTCCCCGCGCGACACGGTAAAATCGGCGCTTCTTATCTTTTTTATTTCCTCTTCGGTACGGTCGAGCAGTTCTTCGATCGCAAAGTCCAGCCCCGTTTCCCTCACGACGGAAACATAACGTTCGCGCACCTTTTTAAAACTTTCACCCAAAGCGCCCGTCGCTTCCAGCGCGGTATGGGCGGAGTAGAGCAAATCGGTGATTTTTGTATCGCCGCCGTAGCGTTTGCCGGGGGCGGACACGACGACGAAGCGGCGCGACGAATCCGCATTGACGATATCCGCAACGCGCCTGAAATTTACGCCGTCCGCCATGGACGTTCCGCCGAATTTCGCAACTTTAATCATAACTGATTTCCCTTGCCTCTAAATAGTAGCGTGCGTCGCGGATCTGCCCGATGCAAAACGTCTGATACGGGAATACGACGCCCGCCTTTGCCTCTTTAAAAATATCGTCCTTATCCACGGCTTTCAGGGCTATTCCGACGCAGCCCTCTTCGGCTGCAAATTTCGCCAGACGGTCCGCCCCGTGCACGTAGCTGACCCTCCCGTAATTAGCCTTGATAAACGCCGCAATCAACTCATCCGTCTTTGCTACGCTTTCGTGGCTTGCGGGAAGCGCGGGCGTAAGCACGCTGCCCTTGCGCGTGCATTTCACGCTCTTCGTAAAAAAGTCGATAAACGCTTCCGCATCGATTTCCTTGATGAGACGGTGCACGGGATGAATTTCCGCCGCGTCATCCTCGGCGTTGACGAATTCCGCCAGCATGAACCGCGCGGGGTGGCGGCGCTTCGCGTCCTCGCTCAGCGTTTTTTTCACCCCTTCCCAATGCAGCTTTGCGGCAACCGCCGCAGCGTTGCCCTCGGCGACGACGAAGCTCGGTTCATGCTTGGACGTAAGCAGAGGCACGATCGCAGCAGCGAAATCCTCGGGCACGAAATAACCCTTCACCTTTCCGCCGTCGCCGTACAAATCGTAGGAATACAGCTCCTCCAAGTCCTCGTTTTTCAACAGCTTGTTCACCTTGTCGCGCGGATCGCGGTACAGAATTATCGTATGCGGCATCTCGATCGGCGCGTCCCTGCGCAGGCGCAGATAGCGCTCGGCAAGCGCTTTCGGCGTCTTTTGCATCGCGCGGACGGGAGAGAGCGTCCCCTCTTCAAACGAAAACGCTTCGAGGTCGATTGCCGCTACGACGCCGCGGCGGATACCCGCCGAAGTCTTACGCTCGACGAAGGTGAATCCGCGCACAAGCTTTTCGAGCCAATCGGCTTCGAGCGCTTCGTACTGCCGCTCGCGGATTTCATCGCAGCGCTCCTCGTCGCCGTCGCCGAAATACGCCTCGGGAAAAACGAGAGGCAGCGCCGTAGCGTCCGCCTTTCGTTGCTGTTCGTCCCAATAATTTTTGTCGTTTACAAACCTGTCGCCCGCGATCACGCACCAGCGGTAGCGGTCTTTGCGCGGCACCAGAAGACGCGGAATATAAAAGCAACTCTTCATACGGCGCAGAGAATAATCGCCACGACGAACGCAAACGCAACCGCCAGCAGCTTTAACGGGATATTCCGCGTAAAGAATTTTTTCAGTCCTTCTAAAAATTTCATGGTTTTTTCTCCCCTTCGGTTAAGCCTTTTTCCCTTCGGCGTTGAACTCCTTCCAATAGTACTCGCGCAGGAACTTCTTTAAACTCTCGCTGTCGATATACCGCGTAATTTCGCCGCGACGCACGATGGAAACGATGCCCGTTTCCTCCGACACGATAATGCTCGAAACGTCGGCGACTTCGGTAACGCCGATTCCCGCGCGGTGGCGCGTGCCGTAGTCCTTGGGAAAATCCTTCTGCGTCAGCGGAAGGAAGCACCCCGCCGCCTGTATCTTATCGCCGTAAATGATCATGGCGCCATCGTGAAGCGGCGCTTTGGGGATAAAGATCCCCTCGATAAGCTGGTTGGAAATTTTGGAATTGAGCCCTACGCCGCTTTCCACGATTTCTTTGGGCAGGTTGCCGTTCGAAAGCACGATAAGCGCGCCGATGTTGTTCTTGCTCAGGCTCTGCACCGCCTTGACGATGGCGTTGATGCACTCGTCCGCACGGATGACCGCCGCGCCGGACTTCGACTTCGAAATCGTTTCCTTGCCCGAAGCCTGTGCGTGCGCGCCCTTCCAAATCAGTCGCTTGATTTCCACGCTGAACAGCAGCATAAAGAACAGACTGAGCAGCATGATAAACAGAAAGTACTGTGCCGCCCCGAACTTCTCCCCGAAAAACAGCGTTACGACGCCCATACAGAGAATGAGAAAGATATATACGAAGATAAGCTTTCCCGCGTTGTTCTCTTTCAGCGTACGGAACACGAAGTAGACGACGATGAGTACAACCAAAAATTCGAAAACAAACGACCATGAATCCTTGAAATTAAGGAACACGTTCGAAATGCTTTCCCAAACTTGTTGAGGTGCTTTCATAAATCCTCCCTAAGGTTTCTTCCGTAAAATTATTATAATCTTTCCCGCCGCAAAATGCAAAGCATTTCTGGCTTCAGGAAAAGAAAATTTTCGCAATTGCCTGCGAAAGCGCGCCAGTTTTGGAATATTTTCCGCTCCGCGCCCCCGCGCCCAACGCATAGAGACAGAGATAGTACTCCTTTACCCGCTCCTTTCCCAAACGCGCGCAGATCTCCCGATTCTTCTTTAACGGATATGCCTTTAAGTTCAGTGTTCTCTGCGCCGCCTCGTCCGAACCGCGGAAACGCGATACCTCGGTCAGCGTTTTAAAGTGCGCGGTCAACGACGACAGCACGGCGTATTCGTCCATACCCTTGCGGGTCAGTTCGTTTAAAATCTCCGTAAACGAGGAAAAGTTACGCGCAGACGCTGCCTGCGTCAACTCGTAAATGCGATATTCCGTATCTTTGGCGATCTCCGCATCGACCGTTTGCCGCGTAACGCGCCCGCCCTCGCCCAAAAGCGATTTCAGCTTTTCCGTTTCCGACTTCAAGCGCGCCGCGTCCGAAGCACAGTAACGCACCATCAGATCGCATACGTCCGCATCGGCGGAAAGTCCAGCCCTGCGCATAAGCGCGAACAACCAGCGCGAAAGCGTTTCTTCCGTCTCCCGATTGCAGTCGACTACGATCAGCTTTTTTTTCTTTAAATCGGCGGCGTTCGCCCGCTTCCCCGCATTGACGATCAACAGCACCGTCGATTCGCACGGTTTTTCGAGATATGGCTGTAAAACGCCCGAAAACTCCTTTTCGGAGGGATAAAACCCGTACACCCTAACGAGCCGCTTTTCATCGAAGAAGGGCAGCGTGTACAACTCGTCGCGGAAGGCGGCGAGCCTGTCCCCTTTCAGCGCCTCCCCCTCGTATCTGAAGTCGTTGAGGAGGGGTTGCGTAAGATTCAGAGCCGCGCGAACTGTTTCCACGGCAGAATCGCGGAAATACGCGTCGTCGCCGTCGATAAGATACACGGGCTCTATTTTTTCTTTTAACGCTTTCGAAAACTGAATAAATTTCATATTACGCGAGCGAGATCCTGTCGCTGACCGAGCGGACGAACAACCCTTTTTCTTCCCCGTAGGCAACGGTGTCGCGTACGAACAAGGAGAATTTGTCGGTTACGCGCACGCCGTACACGCCGGCAACGAGCACAGTCAGCTCATCCATATAAATCGCAACCCGGTCCTCGAGCGCGGCGCGGATGAGCGCCGCCGTTTCGAACGGGGTGAAGTCCTCGTCCGTTTTGCGCACGGGCGTCCCGCTCTCCCCGCGGAAGGTAAGGGGCAGAATCGCTTTGGGATTCTTATAGTAATAGTCCACCCCGCTCACCTTTTCACGGAAGAACACGCAGGCGTCGATGAGCGCGTCCAGGCGCGCGTCAACCCGCGTTCCGCTCTTGGGAATGCCGAACGAAGCAAGGCAACGCTTTTTGAGGAATGCGCGGGAAACAGGTTCTTCCTGCGCGACGATCGCCCTCAGGCGCGCAGTGATTTCCGCATCGTGCTCCCCCTCCGTAACGAACGTGCCCGTCTGCACGCTTTCGACCGGAGTTTTCAGGAAACGGTATTCCTTGCGGTAACGTTTGATCTGCGCGCCCGTCTTTTTCTCCGCGCCCGTGATCTTATCGATAAAGTCCTTGATTCGCTTGATTTCGCGCTTGGGATTGTTGTAGTAATTGACGCTGTTGAGCCGCAGCACGTTCCAATTACCGCGCTTCAACGTTTGCACCTGCAAAACGTTTCTGTCCTTCACCGAGAACTGCCGCGCTCCGTCCGCCAAAATCGCAAGCACAAAGCGCCGCTTGTCCGCAGGGTCGATAACGGCGGCGTCGATTTTAAAGTCCGACGCACCCACGTCGTAACGGCATTCGTAGCCGTAAGTTGCAAGCTCCTTGGCAAGATACTTGCCGATCCCGCCCCCCTTCTTAACGAGGGAGGAACGCATCGCAAGCGTAGTTCTGCCCTTTTCGGCAAATTCGAGGAAAGCCTTCAATCCCGCAACGCCCTTCGACGAAGTCTTACCCAAATCGATCATGGCGGAGGTCATGGTGGAGAACACCACCATCTCCTCCCTGGCGCGGGACACGGCGACGTTGAGACGGCGCCAGCCGCCCGCCTGATTCAGCGGTCCGAAATTGAGGGAAACGCGCCCCGCAGCATCCGGTCCGTAGCAGACGGAGAAAAGAATGACGTCGCGCTCGTCGCCCTGCACGTTTTCGAGATTTTTTACGAACAGCGGTTCCTCTCTGTCGTACGCCGCGCCGTCCAGCTTGCGTGCCGAGAGCTCGCGGTTGAGCATACTGTCGAGCGCCTCCTTCTGCGCGTTCGAGAAGGTAACGATACCGATGCTCGAACGGGACAGCACGGGATCGGAGAGGCGGCGCACCACCTCTTTGACGAGCGCTTCCGCCTCGCGCACGTTGCGCTTGGTAAAGCCTCTGTCGTACGTGCCGTTGACCTCGACGAATTTGACCTTGCTTTCCAGCGCATCGGGCGACGGGAAGGTACACAGACGGTTATCGTAATACATCGCGTTGGAGAACGCGATAAGGCTTTCGTGCTTGCTGCGGTAATGCCAGTCGAGGTGCCGTTCGGGAAGCCCCAGCGCGAGGCAGTCGTCGAGCACGCTTTCCAGATCCTCGTTTTCAAGGTTATCCTCGTCCACGTACGCCGCCTTGAAGAAGGTCGTCGGCGGCAGCTGCTTGGGGTCGCCCACGACGATCGCCTTTTTGGCGCGCGCAATCGAGCCGACCGCCTCCGCCGTGGACATCTGCGAAGCCTCGTCGAAGATGACGAGATCGAACTCGTCCGCCGTCGGCTGCAGATACTGCGCAACCGTCGAGGGGCTCATGAGAAGGCAGGGATTGACCCGCGCCGAAAGCGTGGGAACCTCCGAGAAGAGTCCGCGGATCCCCGAGCCGCGCAGATTACTCTTGGAAAGGCGCGTAAACGCGGAAACCTCCACGGACAACGCTCCGTTTTCGGAAGGCAGGTTCGCTATCAGGCGCGCGCGGATCCTCTCGCGCGTGAGACGGACGAATTCGTCCTGCGTCATACGGAATTTTTCCACCGTCTCTTCGAGCGTCCCCACCGTCATGCGGGAAAGGTCTGCGTCGGCGGGAATGTTGATTTCGAGGAAATTCTTGTAGACGTTCTTTTCGAAGCCCGCAAGAACGTTCTCCCCTTTTAATTTGCCGCTTTCCAGCGCGTCGGAAATAAAGTTGAGCCCGAGTGCGGAAAGCTTTTTCCCCGTCGCTTTGTACATACACCAGTTGGGCAGCATATCGAGATTGTCTATAAGCGCGCCCGCTTTGGCGGAATAATAGTCGATGACGTCCTCGCCCTTGATTTTGCTCCTGTCGGCGTTGGTGCATTCGAGGAAGGCTTCCTCCGCGTTCAAAAAGCTTTCGGCAGCTTTCAGGTAGCCCTCGATTACGGGCATGGTATAGCCGTTCGACGCGCGGATGCACATGCCGTTGAACGCGTCGGGATTATAATCGAGAAAGGCGGAAGCGCACTTTTCGTGCAGGGCGTACAGCGGCTGCATGAACTCCGTTCTGCGGCGGTAAACGATACGCCCGGAGCGATCGAAAAACGCCTTGCCGAGCGCAGTGTTCGTCTTCATGCGCTCGATGGCGCCGAAAATTTCGACGAGCGTCTCGAAATACTTCGGCATATCCTCGTCGGCGAGCGGATGAAGCGCCGCCTTATCGAGATTTTTCTTTACCGCCTTCAAAACGCGGCTTAGTTTATAGTCTCCTCCCGTCTCCGCAAACCGCTGCAACTCGGCGTACTCCTTGTCGTCGAGGTCGATCAGCGAACGGAAATGATTGCGGTAGTAACCGTAGCACACGTCGAAACGCCTGTTCGCGTTATAGAACACGTAGAACTCCGCTTCGTTCGCGTCGGAGAAATATTTGTCGTATACCCCGTCCTTAAGCTCCTGCGCGATTTCCGAAATAATGCCGAGCTTCTTGGGCGTCAGCGTGGAAATCTTCTGTCGGTAAAATTCGAGGAAGAGCGCAAGGAAAGCCTTTAAGTGTTTGATTTCGGTCAACAGTACTTCGCACGAGCAGTCAAGCCTGTCTTTGAGCTCCTGCGAATATTCGTACAGATTGACGTTTTCGAAGGGGGAATTGTTGACCCCGCCGCACTCCTTCGCGGCAGCCGCCGCGGAAAGAATCATGCTTCTGCATTCGGAAAGCTTCTTTTCGTCGAGCGTATCGTAGAACGAGCTTTCGATATCGAGAATATCGGGCGCGTCCTTGCAGGAAAGGTAATGCAGGATCGCCTCGTAAACCGAAACGCCCAAGCGGCGTTTTTTGTGCAGCGCCTCCATAGGCGCGCGCAGCTCCCTGCGAAGCGCGGCATATTCCGAAGCGCACGTTTCAAACGCGTCGCTTCTCTCCTCCTTGGGGAGCGAGAGGGTGTGCTCCATGTGTCTTAAAACGTCCGACTTGTCCGTCTTGCTCGAATGCAGTTCAAGGCAGAAATCGCCCAATCCCACCGAATCGAGACGCTTCTTTACTACGTCGAGCGCCGCCTTCTTTTCCGCCACGAACAACACGCGTTTGCCCCGATACAGGGCGTTTGCAATGATATTCGTGATCGTCTGGCTCTTGCCGGTTCCGGGGGGACCGTGTAGCACAAAGCTCACATCCTTGCCCGAGAGCGCGACGGCGGAATACTGCGAACTGTCCGAAGGCATGGGAGTCAGCACCTCTTCGGGCGGGATATCGTCTTCCCCGCCGCCCTCCGCGTCCTCCTTGACCGCGCGCCCCTTCAACAGGGCGTTGACGAGCGCGTTCTTCTGAAAATCGAGGAAGTGCGTGCGCAAATCGTTCCACATGAGGTAACGCTGGAAGGAGAACACCGAAAGATAGGTATCCGTAACCACTTCCCATCCCTTCATGCTTGCCGTTTCCGCGCGGAACATGGCGAGAATTTCGGAAATTTTCAGTCCCAGAACGTTGCCGCCCAGCCCGCGCACGTCGATGTTATATTCCTGCTTTAAAAATTCGAGCAACGTAGAGTTTACGAAATATTCGCCCTCGGCGGAGGCAACGGAAAAATCCTCGTTCCCCTTGGCGCGTTTGAGTTCGACGGGCGCAAGCACGATGGGCGCGCGGTGCGGCTCCTTGCTTTCCTTGTCCGAATAGGCAAGAAAGCCGAACGCGAGATACAGGATCTTCGCCCCCGTTTCTTCGTCCGCCTCACGGTTTTTGCGCAGCAGCTTCACCGCGCTTTCCGCCGTCGTCTTGGCGTCCTGATAGGTACGCACCACGCCCTTTTTCATTTCGAGCGCGACGAGATCCTTCTCCTGCCGCGTCAGCTCCGCACCGAAGGGCGTCTTCTCCACGGCTCCCCCTTTCAGACGCAGGGGCTTTTCGCTCAACGTCTCCACGAGTGCGTCCGCGTCGGAAACACTCAAATGCACGGCGTTCTTTCCCTTAAAATCGAGCAGCGTGTTGCGGGAAGTCAAATCCAGAAGACGCCGCTCCCAAATCTTGTTTTTGGGCAGCTTTTCTTCGAGGGAAAGCTTGCCGAATTCAGGCAGCGGTTCGGGTGCGCCCTCCTCGCTTTCGGTGTAAATCTCGTAGCCGTCCAGCCCGCGCCCGCGCACGGGGCAAGAAACGATGCGCCCGAGGCGGCACCGCTGAATATCGACAAAGCATTCGAAATAGCCCGCCTTTAATTTCTGGCGGAAGTGTTCGCCCGAAGGCGTAAACGCGGCGTTATTGCCCGTAAACAGATCCTCCGTATCGAAGAACGCGAGATTGTTGATTCCGTCGGACACGTATTTCAACACGATTTCTTCATCGTCGGTAACGGGGTCTAAAAAGCAGCTGTCGTACAGCCACACGCCCACCGCCACGCTGTTTTTGCCGAGAGCGATGACGGGGTGCAGGTTAGCGCTTTCGAGACACGCCGCCGCAAATACCGCAAGGCGGAAGGAAGTGGAAACGCGCTCCTTCAACAACCCGTCGCGCGCCGCGCACAGCGGACGGGACAAATCCGTTTCGCCCGATTTTTCGATGGCAAGTCCCTTGATCGCAGCGTACACCGCGGCAGCGATTTGACGCACCGTATTTTTGTCCGTTCCGGAATAGCCGTAAAATTCGTTGTCTGCGTTCTGCTTTTTCAGACGCTTCCCCGCATCCTCCAAAACGCGAGAGCACTCGGAAAGGCGCGGACGAACGAAGGCGGCGACGCGCTCGGCGTTTCCATCGAGCCCCTCCCACCAATCGAAGGGAAGCGCGGAAACCGCAGAAGAAAGCGTGGTCAGCTTGTCCTCGCCGATGTACACTGCAACGTTCGCCGTTACGGTCGTGAGCTCGTCGTTCTCCGCAAGAAAGCGGGGCGAAAACACTCCCTCCGCCGTAAACTCCACCGAGCTTTCAAAGGGTATCTGCGCCGTTTCCTCGAAGGGGACGAACAGATCGTTCCCTTCCAGACGCACGGTCAGCGTAAGTGCTTCCTCGCTGTCGTTTCTCAATCGAACGGGAACTTGCGTACCCAGATAGTAGTCGCAATACCCGACGTACTTGGGCAGCAAAAACTCCATCGAAAATTTTTCTTTCAATGCTTTTTTCGGATTTTTAGCCATAGCTCCTCCCGCGGCGCCCACCGCAAAAATATTGACAATTTAAAAAAAATTTATTTCTCCGTTTCTCATACGTAAGCGTTTTCGAAGTATTCGATTTCGCCCTCGTAAACGGAAGCGACGTCGAAACGGCAGGGAAGCTCCTCTCTGTTGCGGTAACAAAAGTACCCCGCGATCTGACGGTAACGCCGCCGCTTCGCCTCGTCCACCGCCTCGGCGGGCAGACCGAATGCGTCGCTCTCACGCGCCTTAACCTCTACAAAACAGTAATATTCCCCGTCGTACGCCACGATATCCGCTTCGCCGAAAGGCGTCTTGTAGTTGCGTTTTAAAATTTTATAGCCGTGCTTTTTTAAATATTTGCAGGCTAAATCCTCTCCCTTCCGTCCCAGAATTTTGCGACGAAAGTCCTGCGGTGAATTCTGCATATGCCGTACTCCCCGATTGCCTTGATATGCGCTGCCGTGCCGTATCCTGCGTGCCGTTCGAACCCGTATTCCGGAAATTCCCCGGCGTACTTTTTCATCAGCGCATCGCGGTGTGTTTTTGCAAGAATGCTCGCCGCGCCGATGGAATACACGAGCGCGTCGCCCTTGACGACGCTCTTTTGCGGATACGCGATATCGAGCGTCATATTGCCGTCCGTCAGTACGAAATCGGGCGCGGGCGAAAGCCGCTCGATCGCCCGTTTCATGCCGAGGCGCGTCGCCTGTAAAATGTTGATTTCGTCTATCGTCCCTTCGTCCACTTCTTCGATTGCGTATGCGAGGGCGGTCTCCCTGATCTTTTCCGCAAGGAACTCCCGCTTCTTCGCGGAAAGCTTTTTGCTGTCGTTTACGCCGATAATGCGTTTCGCTTCGTCGAGCGGCATAATCACGGCTGCGCACACCACGGGACCCGCCAGCGGTCCCCTGCCCGCCTCGTCTACGCCCGCAACCGCGCGATATCCGTTTGTGAAATATTCGTTTTCAACCGTCAATAAATCCATCTGCAAGCCCCGCCGAAACCGCATCGTTTAAACCGTCGAGAACGATGCGCCCAAGTTTCCCCTTTCTGAAATCGTCGATGAGCGCACGCTCGCCCCGTTCGTAATCGTATTCGTTTCCGCGCAGTACGAAACCCCGCCGTGCGCAAACTTTGTTTAACATTTCCAAGGGATCGCCCCCTTCGATCCCGTACCTCTCTTTGAGGCGGTCGGGATACTTTACGGCAAGCTCTTCGAGAAGCGCAAGCGCGATTTCGTCGTACTCGAGAATATCGTCGTTGACGCTGCCGAGATATGCAAGGCGGCGGGCAAACGCCTGGTTTTCAAGAGAGGGCGGCATCAGCCCCGGCGTGTCGAGAAGGTCGAACGCGCCGCACTTGACCCACTGCTTGCTGCGCGTAACGCCCGCCTTGTCCCCCGTTTTTGCCTTCTTTCCGCCCGAAAGCGCGTTGATGACCGTGCTCTTGCCCGTATTGGGAATGCCCGCTACGAATAAACGCAGCGCACGGTTGGAGCCCTTTGCTTTCAGACGTTCGGCTTTTTCTTTCACAAGCGCGTTCATGGCGTTTTGCAGGGAACGCACGTCCGCGCGCATTGCCGAAAAACACAACGCAGAGCGTCCGCTTTTTTTCATCGCGTCCGCAATTGCTTCCGCGCCGCCGTCGCTCAAATCCCGTTTGTTCAAAAGATATAAAACGGGCTTCTCCCTGACGAGCTTTTTCAGGACGGGATTGTAGGAGGAAGCGGGCGCGCGCGCGTCGAGCACAAAAATTACCGCGTCGCACAGCGTTAAGTTTTCTTCGAGCATCCGCACGGCTTTCGCCATGTGCCCGGGATACCACTGAATGGTTTTCACGAAAATTCTTTCTCCGTTATTTCGCCGTATTTTCGGTCATTCCGACGTTCGTTCGGAATGCCTAAGGAAGAAGGCACGGACGCGCCCGTTTATTTTAACAAATCGGGGCGGTTCTTTTTAGTGATAGCAAGTGCCTGTTCGCGCCGCCACGCGTCGATTTTGGCGTGATCGCCGCTACGCAATACTTCGGGCACCGTCAAACCGCGGTACTCCACGGGACGGGTGTAGTGAGGATATTCGAGCAGATTTTCCGAAAAGCTTTCCTGCACGAGCGATTCGGGCGCAAGCACCCCTTCCGCATACCTCGCAACCGCGTCGCATACCACCATGGCGGGCAGCTCGCCTCCCGTAAGCACGTAGTCTCCGATAGAAATTTCCTCGTCGAAAAACAAGTCGAGCACGCGCTGGTCTACCCCTTCATAGTGCCCGCAAAGCAATACGATATGCTCGCGCTCCACAAGCTCGAACACCTTTTCCTGACGGAAGGTCTGCCCCTTGGGCGAAAGATAGATGCGCCTTGCCTTATGCTCGGGGTCGACCGCCTCCACGGCGCTTCCGATGGGCTGCGCCATCATCACGAGCCCTGCTCCCCCGCCGAACGGATAGTCGTCGCATTTCATGTGCTTATCTTCGGTATAGTCGCGGATATTGACGGCTTCGATTTCAATGAGTCCCTTCTTCCGCGCCCGTCCGATAATGCTTTCGGAAAGAGGCGTAAACATTTCGGGAAAAAGAGTAAGGATGGTAATTTTCACAGAACCGCAACCTCGTGGAAACGCTTTTTATTTACTACGATTTTCTTCTCAGCTACGAGCACGTCTATCACCACGCCCGTCGCCGCAGGAAATAAAATCTCCTTCTCTCCCCGCATCAGCGTATAAACGTCCGTCGCCGCCTGACGCACGTCGGAAAGCACACCCAGCACCTCGCCTTCCTCCGTTACGATTTCGCTGCCCAAGACGTCGGCGACATAATACCTGCCTTCCTCCGGCTCGGGCGCGTCCTCGCGCGGGATCGTGATTTCCTTGCCGCGCAGAAGTTCTGCGGCGTTTCTGTCGGGCACGCCGCGCAAACCCAGATACGCCGCTCCGCCCCCCGTGCGCACATTCAGCACGCGGTATTCGATCCCGTCGATATACACGCTTTTCAGCGCGCGGAATACTTCTGCGTCGTCCGTGTACGGTTTTACTTTCAATTCGCCGCGAATGCCCTGCGGCTTTACGATCAATCCTACGGTGAGTTCCATGGTTACCACCCGAACAGACGATTCACGGCAGCGCGGATATGCGCCTGCGTCTGCATCTTGTCCACTTCGCTCTGAATGATCGCAACGTTCTCGTCGGCAAAACGGCGGAAGCAGTCGAAATATCTGTTTTTGATCCTTTCCTGCCGCTCGAGCGTCTCGTAGCGGTCGCACTCCCCGCGGCGCGCCACGCGCTTCATGCCCTCCTCGGGCGTTAAATCGAGGTAGACGACGAGATCGGGACGAAGCTCCTCCCTTGCCGGACGGTTAAGCTCCTCCACCCAAGCGGAATCGACGAATTCCCCGTTGTAGGCGAAGGAGGAAAGATAGTACCTGTCGCACAGCACGGTGATTCCCCCGTTCAGCTTAGTCTTAATGCCGTCCACGGGATTTAAAATATGATCGAGCCTATCCGCGGCGAACAGCGCGGCGATCGCCCTTTCGTCGGTGTCGATCCTGCCCGACAGGCAGGAACGCAACATCGCGCCGATGGGCGAATCGGTCGGTTCGCGCGTTAAAACGCAGGACAAGCCCCGCCCCGCAAGATATTTGGAAAGCAGCTTCATCTGCGTGCTCTTACCGCTGCCGTCCGTGCCCTCGAATACGATGAATTTCCCTTTTTGACGATTCTCTTCCATGATAGCCACATTATACCAAAAAACCGCGTTATTGTCAACGCGGTAAAATGTCGTTTATCGTTTTATTTCAAGTAAAATTAAATTCTGCTTTTTTTCCGTCCCCTATGAAGAAAGGGGAAAATTCCCTTGGCTACCCCCATAAAAGCGGGCTCTGCAAAACGGTGGCGAGGGTTGCGATCATGTCCCCTTCGGTGCGCAAAGCAACGCGGACAGCCCTCCTTTTCGAGGGTAGGCGCCGAGAAATATCTTGACCTCATCGTTCCGCTTCTCCCGTTAAGAAAATCCACGACCGCAAAACTCTCATGGGAATTTGTTTGCGGGCATAACAAATTTCGTGAACTAATGTATCCACCCCATAAACGCCTTGAACGCCGACGGCAGGGCATATTTTTTCGCAATTTCCTGTGCCGTCGCCCACACGTACGCGGAATAAAACTCCTCGGCACGAATCAGCTTTCCCGTCATGCGCCACTCCACGTGCGTAAAGATATGCACCGCGCTCTTCGTTGTTACGACCTCGCCGAAATCCGGCTGCGGCGTTTCGAAAAACGGAAACTGCCACAAGCCCGCAAGCAACCCCTGATCCGCGCGCTTTTCAAGGGCGTATCTTCCGTCCTTTTCGAGCACGCACACGGTTGCCTCTACGATTTTCCGCGCCTTCTTTCCGTTGCGCACGGGATAACGCTCCTCCTCGCCCGCAAGATGCGCCCTGCACAGCTTTTCCCACGGACAGCTTGCACACAGCGGCGCACCGTTCGGCACGCAGACAATTGCGCCCAATTCCATTAGCGCTTCGGCAAAATCGCCCGCCTCTTTCGGGTATGCCCGTTTCAGCGTTTGGCGGAATTCCGCCTTCGTTTTGTCCTCGTCAATATTGCTCCCGTCCGCGAACACGCGGGTCAGTACCCGCAGCACGTTGCCGTCCACCGCGGGACAGGGCAGCGAAAAGGCAATGGAGGAAACCGCCCCCGCTGTATAGTCGCCCACCCCGGGGAGTTTTCTGATTCCCTCGTACGTATCGGGAAAACCGTGTTCGGCTATGACCTTTGCCGCCTTGTGCAGATTGCGCGCCCGCGAATAGTAGCCCAAGCCCTGCCAATATTTTAAAACCTCGTCCTCGTCCGCCGCTGCGAGCGCCTCCGCCGTCGGAAAACGATTTAAAAAGCGGACGTAGTATTCCTTTACCGCCTCCACGCGCGTCTGCTGCAACATGATTTCCGATACCAGAACGCGGTACGCATCCTTCGCGCCGCGCCAGGGCAGATCCCGTTTTTCTCTCCGAAACCAATTCAGAAGCAACCGCACCGCTTCCGTTGAAAGCCCGTTCATTAAAATAATCCCGTAATTTTTCCGTTTTCGTCGACTTCGATTTTTTCTGCCGCAGGAACCTTGGGCAGTCCCGGCATGGTTAAAATGTTGCCCGTAAGTACGACGACGAACCCCGCGCCCGCCGAAATTTTAACGTTGCGTACGGTAATCTTAAACCCTTCCGGCGCGCCCAACAGCTTGGCGTCGTCCGAAAATGAATACTGCGTTTTCGCCATGCACACGGGGGTATGCCCGAAATCCATGCGCTCCAAACGCGCAATCTGCGCCTCCGCTTCGGGGGTGTACTCCACGCCGTCGCCGCGGTACACCTTGGTTACGATCGCGTTGATCTTCTCTTTGATCGAAAGCTTTTCGTCGTAGCAGAAACGGAAGTCGTTTTTCTCTTCACAGAGGGAAACGATCTCTTTTGCAAGCGCTTCCCCGCCCTTGCCGCCTTCCGCCCAAACGGTGGACAGCACCACGTTTGCGCCGAGCTGTTTGCACTTTTCGATGACGAGCTTTATCTCCGCGTCCGTATCCGAGGGGAAGCGGTTGACGGCGACCACTGCGGGCAATCCGTACACCTGCTTCATATTCGCAAGATGGCGCAAAAGATTCGGAAGCCCCTTTTCGAGCGCATCGAGATTTTCTTGCCCGAGCTCTTCCCTGTCCAGCCCGCCGTGCATTTTTAACGCACGCACGGTAGCCACGACGACGACAGCCGAAGGCGTTAACCCCGCAAATCGACACTTGATGTCGAGAAATTTTTCCGCGCCCAGATCCGCGCCGAAACCCGCTTCGGTAATAACGTAATCGCCGAGTTTCAACGCCGTTTTCGTGGCGAGCACGCTGTTGCAGCCGTGCGCGATATTCGCAAACGGACCGCCGTGCACGATTGCGGGCGTGCCCTCGAGCGTCTGTACGAGATTGGGTTTTAACGCGTCTTTCAAAAGAGCGCACATCGCGCCCGCCGCCTTCAAGTCGCCAGCGGTAACGGGCTTATCGTCGTAAGTATATCCCACGACGATACGGGCAAGCCGCTCTTTTAAATCTTTGAGCGAAGTTGCAAGGCATAATACCGCCATAACTTCGCTTGCCACCGTAATATCGTAGCCGTCGTCGCGCGGTACGCCGTTTTTGCCGCCGCCCAAGCCGTCGCGCACGAAACGGAGCTGGCGATCGTTCATGTCCACGCATCTGCGCCACACGATTTTTTCGGGATCGATATTCATTGCGTTGCCCTGAAAAATATGATTGTCGAGCATTGCCGCCAGCAGATTATTCGCCGCGCCGATCGCGTGGAAGTCGCCCGTGAAATGCAGGTTGATATCCTCCATGGGCACGACCTGCGCGTATCCGCCGCCTGCCGCGCCTCCCTTAACGCCGAACACGGGACCCAGAGAAGGCTCGCGCAGCGCCACGACGACCTTTTTGCCGATACGCTTTAACCCGTCGGCAAGACCGATGGTCGTGGTCGTCTTCCCCTCGCCCGCAGGGGTGGGCGTGATTGCCGTAACCAAAACGAGCTTTCCGTCCTTTTGCTTGCGCTCGGCGACGGTAAGCGGGATCTTCGCCTTATATTTGCCGTAATATTCGATTTCGTCCTCGGAAAGCCCCGCCGCCACGGCGACTTCCCGAATATGACGCATCTTCGCTTCCTGTGCGATTTCGATATCCGATTTCATGAGTTCCCTCCTGTCTTTTTCCACATTCCGAATTTTTTCCAATATGCCGAAACGCCGCGCAACAATCTTACGAGTTTTTTTGCAAGGCAAGAAAAGCTGCGAATCACTTAAAATATTTTACTGCGCTCTCAAACAACTTCATGTCGTAATTCCCCACGACGTTCTTATACAAGCCGCAGCCCTTGCGCTCGGCGTGTCCCATTTTGCCGAACACCCTGCCGTCGGGCGAGAGAATACCCTCGATTGCGTTTGTGCTCCCGTTGGGATTGAAGCGCACGTCCATGGTGGGCTCGCCGTCCAGATCGACGTACTGCGTCATGATCTGTCCCTTTTGGGCAAGCTCTTTCACGAGCGCGTCGCTTGCAACGAATTTTCCTTCGCCGTGCGAAATGGGGACGGAGATGATATCGCCCGTATTGACACCCGCAAGCCAAGGGGAATGCACGGACGCAACCCGCACGCGCACGATACGCGACTGGTGCCGCCCGATATCGTTGTACGTCAGCGTCGGGCAGGTTTCGTCGGTGTCGATGATTTTTCCGTAAGGCACGAGCCCGAGCTTGACGAGCGCCTGAAATCCGTTGCAGATCCCGCCCATTAAGCCGTCCCGCTTTTCGAGCAATGCGGAGATTTGTTCCTTGACCGCGGCGTTGCGGAAGAACGCCGTAATGAATTTTCCCGATCCGTCGGGCTCGTCGCCGCCCGAGAAGCCTCCGGGGACGAACACGATCTGACTTTCTCCGATTTTCTTTGCAAACGCTTCCACCGATTTTGCGACTTCCGAAGCGGAGGCGTTGCGGATAACGAAAATCTCGCTTTGCGCGCCCGCGTCATCAAACGCCTTGGCGGTATCGTATTCGCAGTTGGTGCCGGGGAATACGGGAATGAGAACTTGGGGACGGGCGCACTTCGTCCTTGCGCTTGCCGAGCTTCGCGTACCGAAAGTAACCTTTTCCGCCTTCGCGGCGTGCGCCGTGATATTGCAGCGGTATACGGATTCGAGCTTCTCCTCGTACGCCCGTTCGAGCTCGTCGAGCGGCACGCTCGCCCTTCCGCAGGAGATAGCGCGCGCTTCCGTCGTTTGACCGATTATTGTGCCGACCTTTTCTTCGCCCGCAAGCTCCAACAGGAACGCGCCGTAGTTGTAGCCGAAAATTTCTCTGAGGGAAACGCCGTCCGAATATTCGAAGCCGACGCCGTTGCCCATGCACGCCTTTAATACGCCCTCTGCAACGCCGCCGAACGCAGGCGTATACGCGGACACAGCTTTCTTTTCGTTCAACAGTTTGTTTACGGTCGCAAAATTTTCAATCAGCGATTTTGCAACGGGCAAGCCGTTTTTATCGTATTCGGGCTTTAACAGCACGACGGTATGCCCCGCAGCCTTGAATTCGGGGGAGACCACCTCGCCTGCTTTGCCCGTGGTAACCGCAAAAGAGACGAGCGTCGGCGGCACGTCGATCCGCTCAAAGGTGCCGCTCATGCTGTCCTTGCCGCCGATTGCCGCAACGCCCAGATCGAGCTGCGCACGGAAGGCGCCCAGAAGCGCGGAGAGCGGCTGTCCCCAACGCTTTGCATCGCGCGCGGGCTTTAAGAAATATTCCTGAAACGTTAAATAGGTATCCTCGAAGGACGCGCCGCTTGCAATCAGCTTACAAACGCTTTCCACGACCGCAAGATATGCGCCGTGATACGGACTCTTCTCCATAACGTACGGATTTCCGCCCCACGCCATATACGAAACGGTGTCCGTGTGTCCCGTTTCCGTGGACACGAGGTGCACCATTGCCTGCGAAGGCGTTAACTGATATTTTCCGCCAAAGGGCATCAGAACGGTACCCGCGCCGATCGTGGAATCGAACCGCTCGGAAAGCCCGCGCTTGGAACAGACGTTCAGATCCTGCGCAAGCGCCCGATACCCCTCTGCAAAATCGACGGGGATCTCCCGTTCGTGATCTTTTATCTTTTCGGGTGCGATTTCGATATGTTTTTCCGCACCGTTCGAATTTAAAAATTCGCGCGAAACGTTTACGATCGTCTTTCCGTTCCACGTCATAACAAGGCGGGGAGTTTCGGTAACCTCCGCAACGACGGTCGCTTCGAGATTTTCTTCGTTCGCAAGCGCGATAAATTCTTCCGTCCTGTCCGCCTCGACGACGACCGCCATGCGCTCCTGAGATTCGGAAATGGCAAGCTCGGTGCCGTCCAGCCCGTCGTATTTTTTTGGCACTCTGTCCAAGTCGATTTTCAGTCCGTCGGCAAGTTCTCCGATCGCGACGGACACGCCGCCCGCGCCGAAATCGTTGCACCGCTTGATGAGCAGCATCGCCCGCTTGTTACGGAACAGACGCTGCAGCTTGCGTTCCTCGGGAGCATTGCCCTTCTGTACCTCCGCGCCGCAGCGCGTCAGCGATTCGAGCGTATGCGATTTCGACGACCCCGTAGCGCCGCCGCAGCCGTCGCGTCCCGTTCTGCCGCCGAGAAGAATAACCTTATCTCCCGCCGCGGGAACTTCGCGCCGCACGTTTTCCGCCGGCGTCGCTGCAATTACCGCGCCGATTTCCAACCGCTTTGCGGCATACCCTTCATGATATATTTCGTCCACCTGCCCCGTGGCAAGCCCGATCTGGTTGCCGTAAGAGGAATATCCCGCCGCGGCGGTGGTTACGATCTTGCGCTGTGGAAGCTTCCCCTGCATCGTCTCCTCTACGGGACGCAGAGGATCTGCCGCCCCCGTTACGCGCATGGCGGCGTAAACGTAACTCCTGCCCGAAAGCGGGTCGCGGATCGCCCCGCCGATACAGGTAGCCGCACCCCCGAACGGCTCGATTTCCGTGGGGTGGTTGTGCGTTTCGTTTTTAAAGAGCAGCAGCCAATCCTCGTCCTTGCCGTCGTGGTCGACTTTGATTTTGACCGTGCACGCGTTGATTTCCTCCGATTCGTCCAGCTTTGGAAGCAACCCGCGTTTTTTCAGCACCTTTGCAGCGAGCGTGCCGATATCCATGAGATTGACAGGCTTCGTGCGTCCGATTTCTCTGCGCGCCGCAAGATATTCCTCGTACGTCTTCTGCAACAATTCGTCCTCGAACTTTACGCCGTCGATCGTGGTTAAAAACGTTGTGTGCCGGCAGTGATCCGACCAATAGGTATCGATCATGCGGATTTCCGTAAGCGTGGGATCGCGCTTTTCCGTTTTGAAATAGTCCTGACAGAACGCGATGTCGTCCGCATCCATGGCAAGCGCATACTTCTGCACAAACGCTTCGAGCCCCGCCCTGTCGAGGTTTAAAAAGCCGTGCAGAGTTTCTACCTCCTGCGGCAGGGGGTGCGATATCTTTAACGTTTCGGGAAGGGCAAGCGACGCTTCCCTGCTCTCCACGGGATTGATAACGTAGTTTTTGATTTGCGCAAACTCCGCGTCGGAAACGCTGCCGTACACGGCATACACCTTTGCCGTACGCACGAGCGGACGCTCCTTTTGCGAAATCAGCTGAATGCACTGCGCCGCCGAATCCGCACGCTGGTCGAACTGCCCCGGCAGATACTCCACGGCAAAAACCTTTGCGTCGCCGAAATTTATCTCCGTACTCGCCCCGTCCATCTGCGGTTCGGAGAACACCGCATTCACGGCGTAATCGAACAACGGCTTTTCGATATCCTCCGCGTCGTAACGGTTGACGATACGGATTTCCGTTACGCCCTTTACACCGAGAAATTCCTTTACGTCTGCCGTCAGCGCTTTCGCTTCGCGATCGAAGCCCTCTTTCTTTTCTACGTAAATTCTGTAAACCACCGTTTATTCCTCCTGCAACGCCTTCATCGCGTGTGCGCCGATATCCTTTCTCATATACGCGTTTTCGAATTTTATCTTTTCCGCAAGCGCGTACGCGCCTGCAATCGCTTCCTTTAAATCCCTTCCGACCGACGACGCACCGACGACGCGCCCGCCCGAAGTCAAAAGTCTTCCGCCGTCCCTCTTTGCGCCCGCAACGTAGAGATATTCCCCCTCCTTCGTTTCGGGCAGCGCGATCTCGTACCCCGTAGCGTACTTTTCGGGATAACCGCTGCTTGCCACGATCACGCAGCACGCCGCGCCCTCTTTAAAGCGTACCATGTCCGAATTCAGACGCCCCTGCCGCACCGCAAGCATGATTTCGAACAAGTCCGTTTCCAACAGCGGCAGCACCGCCTGCGTTTCGGGATCGCCGAATCGGCAGTTGTATTCGATGACCTTGGGTCCCTTGGGCGTCAGCATCAGACCGAAGAAAATACAGCCCTTGAAGGTGCGCCCTTCTTTATTCATCGCCTCGACGGTAGGCAGAAAAATCCTTTCCATGCACTCCTCGGCGATTTCCTCGGTATAGTACGGGTTGGGCGCAACCGTGCCCATGCCGCCCGTATTCGGGCCCTCGTCGTTATCGTGCGCGCGCTTGTGATCCATGGAGCTCACCATAGGGATGATCGTCTTGCCGTCGGTAAAGGAGAGAACGGACACCTCGGGCCCCGTCAAAAATTCCTCCACGAGAATGCGGTTTCCGCTTGCGCCGAACACCCTGTCCACCATGATTTTGCGCACCGTCTTTTCCGCTTCGTCAAAGTTGTTTACGATAACCGCGCCCTTGCCCGCCGCAAGTCCGTCCGCCTTGATCACGGTCGGATAATCCGTATTCTTTAAGTACGCAATCGCTTTCTCCGCATCGGTGAACGTTTCGCTTTCCGCCGTGGGGATACCGTATTTCTTCATGAGCTCTTTGGAAAAGACCTTGCTCCCCTCGATGATCGCGGCGTCTGCCGTGGGCCCGAAGCAGGGAATCCCCAGCGCTTCCAACCTGTCGACGCAGCCTAAAACGAGCGGGTCGTCCTGCGTGATCGCCGCAAAGCCGATTGCGTGCGATTTTGCAAACTCCTCGATTGCGTCGAGATCCGTCGCCTTGATCGGAAAACATTCGGCGTCGTCAGCGATTCCACCGTTGCCGGGGAGCGCGTAAATTTTTTCAACCTTCGGATTTTTTTTGATTGCCTGCACTACGGCGTGTTCTCTTCCGCCGCCGCCGACGATTAAAATATTCATAAATACCTCGCGTATGGTTATTCTCACTTTCTATGAACGCGCAAGACAAAAAGGCGCAAGGAAAACCCGAAAGAGTTTACTAAGCGTAAACGACTGAGGGTTGCCGCAGCGCGACGCCGTATTGCGACGTTCAGAGGAAGTACATCAATGGTGAAACAATCTCATATTTGTAAACGCCATCACCATATTATGCTTATCCGCCGCCTCGATCACGAGATCGTCGCGCACCGAACCGCCGGGCTGCGCAACGTAACTAACGCCGCTCAGCGCCGCACGCTCGATGTTGTCGGAGAAAGGGAAAAATGCGTCGCTGCCCAAGGATACGCCCGAAACCGTTTTTAAATACGCCTTCTTCTCTTCGCGCGTAAAGGGCTGGGGACGCACTGCAAAGTTATTTTTCCAAACGCCGTCGCCGAGCACTTCTTCGTAATCGTCCGAAAGATACAAATCGATGATATTGTTCTTTTCGGGTCTGCCTACGCCTTCGGCAAATTGCAGCCCCAACACCTTTTCGTGCTGGCGCAAATGCCACAAGTCCGCCTTCTGTGCGGCAAGACGCGTGCAATGAATGCGCGACTGCTGCCCCGCCCCCACGCCGATCGCCTGTCCGTCCGCGGCAAAGCAAACGGAATTGCTCTGCGTGTATTTGAGTGTGATCAGCGAAATAATCAGATCGAGCGCTTTATCCTCGGGCAGATTTTTATTCTTCGTAACGATATTCGTTAAAAGGTCATTGTCTATTTTAAATTCGTTGCGCCCCTGCTCGAAGGTAATTCCGAACACCTGCTTGCGCTCGATGGGCGCAGGCACGTAATTTTCGTCGATTTTTACGATATTGTAACCGCCCTTGCGCTTCGCCCTTAAAATTTCGAGCGCTTCGGGGCTGTACGCGGGCGCAATTACGCCGTCGGAAACTTCGCGCGAGATAATCTTCGCCGTAACGGCGTCGCACTCGTCGGAGAGCGCGATCCAATCGCCGAAGGAGGACATTCTGTCCGTTCCGCGCGCTCTTGCGTAGGCGCAGGCGAGCGGACTGTCGTCAAGCCCCTCGATATCGTCCACGAAGCAAGATTTTTTCAAGGCGTCCGAAAGCTTTTTGCCTACCGCCGCCGAAGTGGGAGAAACGTGTTTAAAGCTCGTTGCGGCAACCATGCCCGTATTCGCCTTGATTTCCCTGACGAGCTGCCAAGAATTGAACGCATCCAAAAAGTTGATATACCCCGGTCTGCCGTTTAAAATTTCCACGGGCAGATCGCTTCCGTCCGCCATAAAAATACGCGCGGGCTTCTGGTTGGGATTGCAGCCGTACTTCAAAGAAAAATCATTCATAACTTTATTCGGCCCCTTGCTCGTTTTTATTAAATAAAACGCTCTCCGTCTCCCCGCTCGCCAAATCGTAAGCGCGGCAGTAAAGCGAAATTTTGTTGTCCGCATTCAGACTCTGCCAGATTTCTTCCGCAAACGCCTTCAAATCGTTGCCGATGACAACGGGCTCGGGCTCGCCCTCGAAAGAAGGCAAGGGATCACCGTCCGAAATATACGTGTGGATAAAGTGTCCCGCGCCGTTTATCGGCTCATAGCCGAAAAAGTAACGGTTGCACTTTTCGCCCTTTCCGTCTGCGCATTTGAGGATGGAAAGTTCGTACGCATACTCGCCCGCAAGATGAATGATGCCGCTGATCCGAGGGGTATAATTGGGCGCGTCCGGTTCGAAACGGCGTCGTTTCAACGCGTGGCGGAAGCACTTACCCGCCTTTAACGCTTCCTCCACCGTATCCGTCTGATCGCCGTTGGTTACGATAACGTCCCCATTTACGACCTTGACCGGCGAATAGATGATAAGCGACGGATCCTGCACTTTCGCCGCATCGAAGGGCTCGGTGCGCACTTCGTCTCCGTATTCCTTAAATACGCGATTTCTGCTGTTTTCGCTTCTTCCCATAATGAAATATGCAAATACGGCTTTTTTTCCGTCCGCCGTCTTACCGATTACGATGCCGCGCCCCGGATAGGCGTTGCCCGTAAGTCTTTCTTTCATAGTCGTTAATTTCATACATCCTCCATAAATTCAATCCAAATCAACTCCAAAAAATAACTTCGTAAACAAACCCATTATTCTTCCAAAAGCTTTTTACAGACCGTTTCCACTGCTTCGGGAAGGATGATCCACTCCGCTTCGCGCATGACGCGCTTCTGCAAAGTTTCGGGCGTGTCGCCCTCTCTTACCTCCACCGCCTTCTGGGCGATGATCGGTCCGCCGTCGCACACCTCGGTTACGTAATGCACCGTTGCGCCCGTTACCTTTACTCCCGCCGCAAGTACCGCTTCGTGCACGTGCAGCCCGTACATTCCCTCCCCGCAAAAGCTGGGAATGAGCGCGGGGTGTACGTTGATGATCCTGTTGCGGTAAGCGGAAACGAAGCGTTCGCTTAGAATCGTCATGAATCCCGCAAACACCACGAGCCCGATATTATTTTCTTTCAGGCAGAGGAGAATTTCTTCCTCCCGCGCCGCGCGGGGATATTGCTTTTTGTCAAATACCGCCGTTCGGATATTCATGCGCTCGGCGCGCTTTAACACGTACGCCTCGGGAGAATCCGCTACCGCAAGCACGATTTCCCCGTGGGGAATCAGCCCCGCCTCCGCATTGTTTACAATTGCCTGAAAATTGGTTCCGCCGCCCGAACACAGAACGGCGATACGGATTTTTTCCATGTTATACGAGCTCCACGCCGTCGCCCGCGACGATTTTGCCGAGCACGTACGCGGCCTCTCCGTTTGCCTTTAATACGGCAACCGTTTTTTCCGCGTCCTCTTCGGCAACGACGACGCACATCCCCACGCCCATATTGAACGTGTTGTACATATCGTGCTCGGAGATGTTCCCGGTCGTTTGAATAAGGCTGAAAATCGACGGTACTTTAACATCGCTTTTTTTGATTTTCACGCCCAAACCCTTGGGAATAGAGCGGGGCATATTTTCGTAGAAGCCGCCGCCCGTAATGTGCGACACGCCCTTTACCTGCACTTCCTTAAAAAGGGCAAGCATAGATTTTACGTAGATTTTCGTGGGCGTCAACAGCGTTTCGCCGAGAGACTTTCCGCCGAGCTCTTCGCGCGGGGAGGTCAAATCGCAACGCTCGATGTCGAACACCCTCCTGACAAGCGAAAAACCGTTGCTGTGCACGCCCGTCGAGGGCAAGGCGATCATAACGTCCCCTGCCTTCATTTTGCGATTGTCGATCGCCTTGCTCCTGTCCACCACGCCCACGGCAAAACCCGCAATGTCGTAGTCGTCCTCGGGCATGGTACCGGGATGCTCGGCGGTTTCGCCGCCCACGAGCTGGCAGCCCGCCTGCACGCAGCCCTCCGCCACGCCGCCCACGATTTCGGCAATGCGCTCGGGCACGTTCTTCCCGCAGGCAATATAATCGAGGAAAAAGAGCGGCTTCGCGCCCACGCATAAAACGTCGTTGACGCACATGGCGACGCAGTCGATTCCGATGGTGTCGTGCTTATTCAGAAGCTGCGCGACGCGAAGCTTTGTTCCCACGCCGTCGGTGCCCGACACGAGCACGGGCTCCCGAATATCCGTTAAATCGAGAGGGAACGACCCGCCGAACCCGCCGATCATGTCCGCCTTGCCGTCGGGGATCGTGCGGGCGACGTGCTTTTTCATCAGCTCCACTGCTTTATAGCCCGCGGTGATGTCCACCCCCGCCTGCTTGTAGCTCTCGGAATAACTCTTTTCCATAATAAACTCCTTTTTTAAATTTTATTTCGCGAATTTCTTTTTCTATACCTTGTCGGCTTCCTAACGGTCTGCGAGCGCGATTTCGCTCCACGGGCTCAGCGCAATCGTGGAAGGCATTTCGAAACAAAAAGAAATGTCGCGCGTTGCTGTTGTAAAAAAATTTCTTACTTCGTTCGAAATGACAGAAGAGCACGGAACGGCAGAGCGGCTCAATTTCACTTTTTAAATTTCGGATTTGCACTGATTGGCTGTTCGAAGCGATTTTTATTACTCTGCATCGGAATTTCGGTAGGATAGTTCCCGTCGAAACACGCCATACAAAAGCCCGCGCCGTCGCCGCCCGTCAGCAAGCCCGCCTTATCCAAATCGAGGTATCCCACGCTGTCCGCGCCGATGATCCGCGCGATTTCCTCTTCGGTATGACTGCAAGCAATCAGATTTTCACGCGAGGCGATATCCGTTCCGTAATAGCATGGGTTTAAAAATTTAGGCGCAGAGGAGAGAAAATGCACTTCCTTCGCCCCCGCCTCGCGCAGCTGTTTTACGATGGGACGGCTCGTCGTGCCGCGCACGATGGAATCGTCCACGAGGATGACGCGCTTATCTTTCACCGCGGACGCGATAACGTTGAGCTTGATCCTCACCCTGTCCTCGCGCTGCTTCTGGTCGGGTGCGATAAACGTTCTGCCGATATATTTGTTTTTTAAAAAACCGATCCCGTAAGGGATCCCCGACGCCTGCGAATATCCGAGCGCGGCGTCCAACCCCGAATCGGGCACGCCGATAACGGTATCCGCATCGATTTTATATTTTTCGGCAAGAAACGCGCCCGCGCGCTTTCTTGCATCGTGCACGAAACAGCCGTCGATCACACTGTCGGGGCGGGCGGTATAGAACAGCTCGAATACGCACAGCGCCTTCTTTTTACCGCAGTGCGATCGATCGCTTTTCATGCCGTCCTTCGTGATCACAAGCATTTCGCCCGCTTCGATTTCACGCACGAAATGCGCTCCCACCGCGTTGAGCGCACAGCTTTCGGATGCGACGACGTACGCACCGTCGCACCGTCGCCCCAGACACAGCGGGCGGAATCCTTGCGGATCGCGGGCTGCGATCAGTTTTGCCGGCGACATGACGACGAGGGAATACGCACCCTTTATCTTGTCCATGGCGGCGAGCACCGCCTCTTCGATCGAGGCGCGTCTGACGCGCTCTTTCGTAACGGTGTACGCGATAACTTCGGTATCGGAAGTCGTATGAAAGATGCTACCCTCATTTTCGAGCTCGGAACGCAGCTCGTAGGAATTTACGAGATTACCGTTATGGGCAAGCGCCATATTTCCCTTTAAGTGGTTAACGACGACGGGCTGGGCATTTTCTCTGCCTCCGCCGCCCGTCGTACTGTAACGCACGTGCCCGATTGCGGCTTCGCCCTCGCCGAGTTGCTTTAAAATATCGGCGGTGAAAACGTCGTTGACAAGCCCCACGTCCTTATACGAAGAAAACACTCCGTCGCGGTTGACGACGATCCCGCAAGATTCCTGCCCGCGGTGCTGCAGCGCAAACAGCGCGTAATACGCGGTTGCCGCAACATCCTGTGTTTGCGCGGAAAAAATACCGAACACCCCGCACTCTTCGTGAATATGATCCGTCATACGTTACCTCGTTTCTATTCTCACGATACACCCATTTGCTTTCCGTAAGCAAGCAAGACAAGGCGTGCGCCGCTTAGAGGACGCAAAAAATTATTCGCGTCCGTTCCAGCAATAAGTACACAGCTTACAAGGCTCGATTCCGATCGCCTTCTGCAACCCTTCGAGCGATTGGAATTCCAACGATTCGAAATGGAAATTATCGCAGATCGCCTTGCGCATCGCCTTGCCCCGCTCGGTTTGTGAGTCGCTGTATTCTCCGAGATGGGAAAATCCCTCCTCGCCCTCGAGTTGCATGATCGTGCGGCGGGTTATCAAATCCATTTCGCCCGTCGAACGGGAGAAGTTCAAAAACTTGCACCCGTACATGATGGGCGGGCAGGCGGAGCGCATATGCACCGTCTTTGCGCCGTGCGAATAGAGAAATTCCACCGTTTCCTTCAACTGCGTGCCGCGTACGATGGAGTCGTCCACGAGAAGCAGATTTTTATTTTCGATCAGCTCGTGAACGGGAATTTGCTTCATTTTTGCGATCTTGTTTCTGTCCGCCTGATTCTGCGGCATAAAGCTTCTGGACCAGGTGGGCGTGTATTTGATATACGGGCGGGCAAAGGGAATGCCGCTGCGGTTGGCGTATCCGATCGCGTGAGGCGTGCCCGAATCGGGAACACCGCCGACGTAATCGATACCGTGCAGATTGCCCCGCTTTTCGTCCTCCTCCGCCATGATCCCGCCGTTGCGCGTGCGCATGATTTCCACGTTGACTCCCTCGTACGTGGAGGTGGGATAGCCGTAGTACGACCAGAGGAAGGCGCAAATGCGCATCTCCTTCCGCGCGGGGGAAAGAACCCGAATACCGGTTTGCGATATTTCTACGATTTCACCCGCGCCCAACTCCTTTTCGAGAGCGTAGCCGAGCTTCTGGAAGGCGAACGACTCGAACGATACGCAATACCCGTCGCTCCCCTTACCTACAAGCACGGGCAACCTGCCCAAGCGGTCGCGCGCGGCGATCAGGTTTCCGCCCTCCTTTAAAAGAAGAATGGAAGCCGTGCCCCGCACCTGTTCCTGCGCGTAGCGTATTCCCTCTTCGAAGGAATCCTTTGTATTGATAAGCGCGGCGATCAGCTCGTTGGAGTTGACCCTGCCGCCCGTCATCGCGTCGAAATATCCTCCGCCCGCAACGACCTTCTGCATCAGCTCTTCCGCATTGTTGATAATTCCGACCGTGCAGATAGCGTACCTGCCAAGCCGCGAATACATCAACAGGGGCTGCGGGTCGGTATCGCTGATACACCCGATGGCGGAATTGCCCTTTAAAGTATCGACTGCGCGTTCGAACTTGGTGCGGAAGGGCGAGTTTTCGATATTGTGTATTTCGCGCTGCAAGCCGAGCTCGCTGTCGTACGCCGCCATGCCGCCGCGCTTCGTCCCCAAATGGGAATGGTAGTCCGTACCGAGAAAGACGTCGATGATTGCGCTACGTTTGCGTACCGCGCCGAAAAATCCTCCCATGCGGCGTTAATCTCCCGTTACGCGCTTGAAAATTTCTTTATAAGCGTCCTCTACCCCGCCCATGTCGCGGCGGAACCGGTCTTTATCGAGTTTTTCGTTGGTTTTCGCGTCCCAGAAGCGGCAGGTGTCGGGCGAAATCTCGTCTGCAAGCACGATTTGTCCCTCCGCCGTCTTTCCGAATTCGAGCTTGAAGTCGATAAGCTTTACGCCCAGCGTCAGGAAGTAGGCTTTGAGCACGTCGTTCACCTTGAACGCGTACTTCTTAATCAGCTCGATCTCCTCCTTGGTCGCAAGCTTTAAGGCGAGCGCATGATAATCGTTGATCAGCGGGTCGCCCAAGTCGTCGTTCTTATAGGAAAATTCAATCGTGGGCTCGTCGAAGGGAATTCCCTCCTCCACGCCGTAACGCTTGGCAAACGAGCCCGCGGACACGTTGCGGATAATTACTTCGAGCGGAACGATTTTTACCTTTTTTACCACCGTGTCGCGGTCGGAAAGCTCCTTTACGAAGTGCGTGGGCACGCCCTGCTTTTCAAGCAGTTGCATCATCATATTGGTCATGCGGTTGTTCACTATGCCCTTTTGAGCGATCGTGCCCTTCTTCAATCCGTTAAACGCCGTGGCGTCGTCCTTGTACGATACGATGCACAGGTTTTCGTCCTCGGTCGCATAGACCTTTTTCGCTTTGCCTTCGTAAAGCTGAACGGTTTTTTCCATTGTTGTATCTCCTTTGGTTTTTTTCGCATTGATTGATTCGTGCCGCTTACAGACGGTACTTCACCGAAATTTCGGCGTCTTTTTTTAACACATTGTCCGCACCCGCCTTGCGCGAGGCAAGAAACGCTTGCTGCAACGCTTCGTCGCCTACGGCGAGAATTTGCACCGCAAGATACGCCGCGTTCTTCGCCCCGTCGATCGCCACCGTGGCAACGGGTATGCCCGAAGGCATCATGACGGTGGAAAGCAACGCGTCGATTCCGCCCAGACTCCCGCTCTTTACGGGAATCCCGATGACGGGCAGCACGGTGTTTGCCGCGATCGCGCCCGCAAGGTGCGCCGCCATGCCCGCCGCCGCGATGATCGCGCCGAACCCGTTTGCCGCCGCGCCCTTCGAAAACGCCTTCGCTTCTTCCGGCGTTCTGTGCGCCGAAAATACGTGCGTTTCATAGGGAACGCCGAACTCCTCGAACACGGAAAACGCCTTTTCCACAACGGACAGGTCGCTGTCGCTACCCATAATAACCGCTACTTTTTTCATTCCGATAACCTCCGAAAAATTAAAACAGGACGGTTCTATTTCCGTACGTCATACGGAAATAAAACTGCCCAGTCGGTCGACAAAATCAATTCCGTCTCCCACTCCCTTGCGGGACTCCGCATTTCCGACAGTTGCGGGAAACGATTTCAATTGTTTTCATGAAAGAATTATAACAAAAAAACCTCCGTCCCGTCAAGCGGATAGAGGGGTGTGAACACAAAATTCTTTTGGAAAAGAACGGCGCGTTTTTTGACGAAAAACGCTTGCCTCAAACAAAAACCCGTGATATAATATCGCAGGTTATACGGAGAGCGAAACCCATTCGGGAGGTTTTACGGATGTCGCAAACAAAAGAACGGCGCGCGGCACGCAAACGGCAGATCATCGAGATTTTAAAGTTTACGGGATTTTCCGTTTCGGCGGGCGTCATTCAGTTCGTGTCCACGGGAGTGCTGTCTACCTGGACTTCTCTCATTCCCTACTATTGGGTTGCATATCTTATCGGATTGGTGCTGTCCGTAATCTGGAACTTTACGCTGAACCGTAAATTCACCTTCCGTTCGGCAAGCAACTTGCCGCTTGCAATGACGCTCGTCATAATTTACTACTGCGCGTTTACGCCCCTTTCCACCTTCGGCGCAGACGCGATCAATGCGGCGTGGAAAACCGCCGCAGGCGAGAGCTGGAAGGAAAATTACGAACTCGTAATTACCGCCTCGATGATGATTTTAAACTTCGTAACGGAATTCCTTTGGGATAAATTCATCGTATTCAACGATAAAGTAATAAACAAGTTGCTGCGTAAATTTAAAAAAGAAAAATCCGTGTCCGACGCCGATAAGGAAATTCCGACGAAAAATACGGATCATTGGTTTACGGTAGAAAAAATCGACGACGGCACTTACGTTATCAGCGAATACCGCCACCCAGAAGAAACACACTGCTATCTTCTGATCGGATGCGAACGGTGCCTGCTGATCGATACGGGGCTCGGTATTTGCAATATTTACGAACAGGTTCGCAAGCTGACAGATAAACCCGTTACCGCCGTAGCGACGCATATTCATTGGGACCATATCGGCGGTCATAAATATTTCCCCGATTTTTACGCCCATGAAGCAGAGTTGGATTGGCTGAACGGTAAATTTCCGCTCTCGATTCAGACCGTCCGCGATGCGCTGACAGATCGATGCGTTTTACCCGAAGGCTTCGACGTAAACGCTTACAGTGTATTTCAGGGCACGCCGACCAAAATATTACACGGCGGCGAAACGATTGATTTGGGCGATAGAAAAATCAAAGTCCTCCATACCGCGGGACACTCGCCCGGACACCTTTGCTTTTGGGAGGAAGAACGCGGCTACGTGTTTACGGGCGATTTGATTTATAAAGATATGCTGTTTGCCGATTATCCTTCCACCGACCCCGAGGCATATTTGCAGTCGCTGGAAAGGATTGCGGCGTTGCCCGCAAAGCGTCTGTTTCCCGCCCATCACTCACTTGATATCAAGCCTGAAATCGCAGTCGGAATGCGCGACGCATTCCGCGATTTAAAAACGCAGGGGAAGCTACGCCACGGTGCCGGAACGTTCGACTATGGCGACTGGTCTGTTCGGCTATAACAAAATACCGAACCGCCGTTTCCTTTAGTTTGCCCTGTTACTTCGGTCATTCCACCCCGTCGTTTCAGTCATTCCGAATGTCCGCTTAATCCCCCGCGCGAAGTCTGTTACGCTTCGCCTCAGAAGATTATCGAAACGCCCGCGCCGACTTTTGTCGGCGCGGGCGTTATGGTTTTAAATGATTATTTTATTTCCCCAGTTTGTCCTTTCTCATCGTCAGGGAAATGCGCTTTTTGTTTTCGTCCACTTCTTTTACCCATACGGTTACGACGTCGCCCACGGACACCGCCTCCGACGGATGGCGGATAAATTTATCGCTGATTTGAGAAATATGTACCAGTCCGTCCTGATGCACGCCGATGTCCACGAACGCGCCGAAGTCGATGACGTTGCGCACCGTACCCTTCAACTCCATGCCCGGTTTTAAATCTTTGATTTCCAGAACGTCCGTCCTGAGCACGGGAGGCGGTAATTCGTCGCGCGGATCGCGCCCCGGTTTTTTTAATTCCTTGGCAATATCGAACAACGTCAAAAGCCCCACGCCGCATTCTTTTGCCGCGCGCTCGTCGCCGTAACGGGCAAGCCGTTCCATCAGATTGTTCAGCCGTCCGAAACGCACGTCCTCCATGGTATAACCGCAGATCTCGATAAGTTTTTCCGCCGCCGCATACGATTCGGGGTGCACGGAGGTATTGTCCAGGATCTCCTTGCTTTCGGGAACGCGCAAGAATCCCGCGCACTGCTCGAACGCCTTTGCCCCGAGCTTGGGCACCTTTAAAATCTGCTTTCTCGAAGTGAACGCGCCGTTCGTCTCCCTGTATTTCACAACGTTTTCCGCCGTGCCGGCGTTCAAGCCGGACACTCTTGCCAAAAGCGGCGCGGAGGCGGTGTTCAGATCCACCCCGACGGAATTCACGCAATCCTCCACCACGCCGTCCAGCGTTTCCGCAAGCCGCTTTTCGGGCATATCGTGCTGATATTGCCCCACGCCGATGCTCTTGGGGTCGATTTTGACGAGCTCGGCAAGCGGGTCTTGCAGACGCCTTGCAATGGAAACCGCCGAACGCAGGTTGACGTCGTATTCGGGAAATTCCTTTGCCGCGAGCTCGGATGCGGAGTACACCGACGCGCCCGCCTCGTTGACGATAGCGTAAGATACCTTTGGATCGCCGCCGAGGGAGGAGATAAGCTCGCAGGTCATCTGCTCCGTTTCGCGGCTTGCGGTGCCGTTGCCGATTGCGATATGGCTGACGGCGCTCTTTCTGATCATAGCGCTAAGCTTTGCGATACATTCCCTTTTCTGCCGTTCGCCGTACGTGGGATAAACGACGGCGGTATCGAGCACCTTGCCCGTACCGTCGACGACGGCAACCTTACAGCCCATCCTGTAACCGGGATCCAAACCCATCGTTACAAAGCCCTTGACGGGGGGCTGCATCAACAGAGGGCGCAGATTCAGGGCGAACTGTCCGATTGCTCCCTCCGACGCCTTTTCGGTGAGCTCCGCACGGATCTCCCGCTCGATCGAGGGCGCAATCAGTCGGTCGTACGCGTCCTCCGCCGCCGAGCGCACGAAGTCGGACGAAGCGCACTTCGGCTCCTTCACCGTCTTGCCGACCACGATATGTAACGCCCCGTCGCGGTTGACCTCGACGGCGACCTTCAAGACCTCCTCCCGCTCGCCGCGATTGACGGCAAGCACCTGATGCCCCTGAATTTTCGCTACCGCCGCGTTGAACGCATAGTAATTGCGGTACACGGTATCCTCGGGGTTTTTCTTTGCGGCAACGGAAGAAACCGCCCCGTTTTCCCGCCAATAATTTTTTAAGATTTTACGGATATCGGCATCGTCGGAAATCATCTCGGCGACAATATCGCTTGCGCCCGCAAGCGCCTCTTCCGCGGTATTGACGCCCTTTTCCTCGTCGATATATTTCTTCGCTTCCTCCAAGGGCTCGGGACAGTCCGCCTCTTGCGCGAACAATATCTCCGCCAAGGGCGCAAGCCCTTTCTCCCGCGCGACCGTTGCGCGCGTACGGCGTTTCTGCTTATAGGGGCGGTACAAGTCCTCGACCTCCGCAAGCGTTGCCGCGTTCTCTATTTTTTCCGCCAGCTCTTCCGTCAGCTTGCCTTGATTTTCGATCGAAGTTTTCACTTCACCGCGGCGCGCTTCGAGATTGCGCAGATATTGCAGTCTGTCGGCAAGCGTACGAATCGCCTGATCGTCCATCGCGCCGTGCATTTCCTTGCGGTAACGCGCGATAAAGGGAACGGTGTTCCCCTCGTCGAGGAGATTCACCACGTTCGAAACGTACTCCTCTTTTTGGTTGAGCTCCTCCGAAAGTATTTCTACGATCGTCTTCATGAATTATCCTCCGTTGCGTTCAAAACGGCAAACGCCTTATTATCCTACCACAAACGGATTTATTTTTCAAGAATTTTTTGCAATGTTTTCAAAAATTTCAGAGAATGAGCAGAATGCTGATGCATTGCAGAACCGTTCCCGCAACGTCGAAGAGGTGCCATACGGAATGAAAATATTTCACCCTTTTGCCAAGTGCGTAAAAGACGATACCAACCGAATACGCGACTCCGCCCGCCAGAAGCAACGCGAACGCAGCCGCGGAAATACTTTTCAACAGCAGCGGAAACGCCGCGACGATCAGCCATCCCGTTACGACGTACAAAAACATGGAAATGATTTTTACGGCTTTTTTCTCCATGGCTGCCGCGTTCATCGCAATGCCCGCCGCGCAAAGCGCCCACTCCGTAATAAGGATCGCAAGTCCCGTGCGCGTTCCGCCGAGCGCAATCACCGCAAAGGGCGTATACGTGCCCGCAATCAACAGAAATATCGTACAGTGGTCAAATACGCGGAATACCGTCTTTGCGCGACCGACAGGGAGAAAATGATAAAGCGCGCTCATCGTATACAGTACGGTCGCGCCGAAGCCGAACGCCGAAACCGCAAGCGCTTCTTTCGCTCCCGTCGAAAGCAAGGCAAGTAAAATCCATGCCGCAAGCGAAAACGCCCCGCCCGCGATGTGCGATACCGCGTTGAATATCTCCTCGCCCTTCGTGTAAAAGGAAGCGAATTTTTTCTTCTTTATCCTATCCGCCGTCGTTTCCATCCAAAACACCTCCGCAAAATTTATCGTTCTCCTTCATCATAAGCGCGGACGACGAAAAAAGCAACCTATCCTTGCATTTCGCAGCACTACCCCTTCGGCGACCGTTTCTACTCCGCAAATTCCCGACTCTACGGAAAAAATCGCCGTTCTACGCTCGATAGAAATCGTTCCTGCGCGCCCGGTTTCCGCTTAAAATAAATTTTGCGCTTACCCTTGAATTTTGCGTGAAAGTATGCTATAATATACGGAGATTGACAACAAAGGAGAAAACTATGAACAAAGATTTGGAAAGTCTGGTTCTGAGTGAAGATCAAATTGCCGAAAAGGTGAAAGACGCCGCCGCATGGCTGGACGAACGCTTTAAAGCAGGCGATACGCCCCCCTTGGCAATCAGCGTTTTAAAAGGCAGCGTGTTTTTCTTCTGCGACGTCGTGCGCGCCATGCAGACGCCCGTCCAACTGGATTTCATGACCGTATCCTCCTACGGAAGCTCCACCAAGAGCACGGGCGTGCCCAAAATCGTGATGGATCTCTCCTCTTCCGTGCAGGACAGGGACGTAATTTTAATCGAAGATATCGTCGATTCGGGGCACACGCTCGTGAGAATGAAGGAGTTGATCATGGGGCGCGGCGCGAAATCCTTTACCGTCGTGAGCCTGTTCGATAAGCCCGCGCGAAGAGCCGTTCCCATTCGGGCGGATTATTCCTGCTTCGAAATCGGAGACGAATTTATCGTAGGCTACGGGCTGGACTACGCGCAGCAATACCGCAACCTGCCCTACGTCGGCATTTTAAAGCGCGAAATCTATGAAAAGTAATACACCGCCCTGCTGCATTCTGGTATCGGGAATCCCCGCCGCGGGCAAGAGCACGGCTGCAAAACTGATTTCGGAAGCTCTGGAAATTCCGTGCTTCTCGAAGGACCTGATAAAGGAACGCCTGTTTGACACCGTCGGCTTTTCCTCCCGCGCGGAAAAAGTAAAGCTGAACGCGGGCGCGACGGCGGCGCTGTACTACGCCGCAGAGCAGCTGATGAAAAACGGATTGCCGTTCGTTCTGGAAAACAACTTCGAAAACGGAACAGCAGACGAAATCAAGGCGTTGATAAAAAAGTACGGCTACAAAGCAATTTGCCTCGTGCTGACGGGCGATTACGAAAGGATATACGCACGGTTTTCACAGCGGGAGCTCAGTCCCGAACGACACAGAGGGCACGTCGTAAACGATTGCTACCCCGAAGACGACCCCGACCGCGAAATCCCCAAAATGACCTATGGGCATTATTACGACATCGTAACCAAGCGCGGCATGGATCAATTTCGGGTCAACGGCGAAAATATCGTCGTGGACACGACGGAAATCGAAAGCGTGGATTGGAACGCGCTGACCGAAAAAATCAAACGACTGATATGAAAAATAAGCCCGCCGTCTTTTTCAAAAGACGGCGGGCGATTTTTTGCTTCCCGTTACAATCGCATACGCTTTCCTTATTTATTCAGCGAGACGATCAAAATAATTCCGACCGCAACGATAAACCCGACGACCCAGGAAACGATTTTTATCGTTTTCATCTTCTTTTCGTCGGGCGGATTGTACCCGCGCGGTTTCAATGCGCCCCCGCAATAGGGACACTGCGTCATATGATCGAGCACCGTTTTCCCGCAATGCGGACAGGGCAGTTTATGACGGCTCTCCCGCCGTTCCTCTTTCGTGCTTTTCATGTTACATGCTCTCGTGAATGGTACGGGAAATTACGTCGTCCTGCTGTTCCTTCGTCAGCTTGTTGAAGTTGACGGCGTAACCGCTGACCCGAACGGTGAGCTGCGGATATTTTTCGGGATGCGCCTGCGCGTCGAGCAGCGTCTCTCGGCTGAAAACGTTTACGTTGAGGTGATATCCTCCGTCCCCCACGTATGCGTCGAGCATATCTACCAAATTTTCCGCCTGTTGTTTGGATGCCATAATAGTTTCTCCTTTCTTGTTTACGATTATTTTATGCGACGATTCTGCGGAGTGCATTTTCCCCTCAGTCGTCCTTTCCCAGCGACTGCGGGGTAACGCTGAACGTATTGGAAATGCCGTCGAGCGCGTACGAATAGGGCAATTTTGCAACCGATTCAAGCGAAGCAAGCGCCCCCTTCGAATCCCGTCCGTGCATGGGGTTCGCCCCCGGAGCGAGCGGCTGCCCCTTGCGTCTGCCGTCGGGCGTATTGCCCGTATTCTTGCCGTATACGACGTTCGACGTGATCGTCAGTATGGACATGGTGGGTACCGATTCGCGATACGTTGCGTGCATTTTGATTTTATTCATGAACGTCTTTACGAGCCAGACGGCAATTTCATCCGCCCTGTCGTCGTTGTTGCCGTACTTGGGATAGTCCCCCTCGATTCTGAAATCGGTAACGAGTCCGTCCTCTCCGCGCACAGGATAAACCTTGGCGTAGCGAATCGCCGAGAGACTGTCCGCCGCGCACGAGAGTCCCGCAACGCCCGTTGCGAAAAATCTGCGCACCTTGGTGTCGTGCAGCGCCATTTCGATTGCCTCGTAGCAGTATTTGTCGTGCATATAGTGGATGACGTTCAGAGTGTTCACGTATAAGCCCGCAAGCCATTCCATCATCTGCTCGTACTTGCGCAGCACCTCGTGATAATCCAAGGGTCCGTCGCCCGTAACAGGAGCAAACTCGGGCGACACCTGCATGGGCGTGCCGTTCTTTTCCTTGCACAGTTCGTCCTTGCCGCCGTTGATTGCATACAGCAGACACTTTGCAAGGTTCGCCCTGGCACCGAAAAATTGCATATCCTTGCCCACGCGCATACTCGAAACGCAGCAGGCAATGCAGTAATCGTCCCCCATTTCGGGACGCATCAGATCGTCGCTCTCGTATTGGATCGCGGAGGTCATAATGGAAATCTCCGCACAGAACTTTTTAAAATTCGCAGGCAGACGCTTGCTCCAAAGCACGGTTAAGTTCGGCTCGGGCGCAGGTCCGAGATTGACGAGCGTGTGCAGGATCCGGAAGCTGTTTTTTGTTACGAGCGTTCTGCCGTCCGTACCCATGCCGCCGATGCTTTCGGTAACCCAGGTGGGATCACCGCTGAACAGTTCGTTATATTCCTTGATACGCATGAATTTTACGACGCGCAGCTTCATGACGAAGTGGTCGATAAATTCCTGCGCCTGCGTTTCGGTAATCGTCCCCTCGTCCAAATCGCGTTGGATATAGACGTCGAGAAACGTCGAATTCCTGCCGATACTCATCGCAGCGCCGTTCTGATCCTTGACGGCGGCGAGATAGCCGAAATACAGCCACTGAATGGCTTCCTTCGCGTTTTCGGCGGGACGCGAAATATCGAAGCCGTATTCCGCCGCCATCTCTTTGAGCGCGCCGAGCGCTCTGATTTGCTCGGAAAGCTCCTCCCTGTCGCGGATTTTTTCGGGCAGCATTTCCCCGTCCATCAACAGCTTATCTTCCTGTTTCTTTGCAATCAGATAATCTACGCCGTACAGCGCGACGCGGCGGTAATCGCCGACGATTCTCCCCCTGCCGTAGGTATCGGGCAAGCCCGTTAAAATATGTGCGTGGCGGGCGCGGCGCATTTCGGGCGTGTACGCGTCGAATACGCCCGCATTGTGCGTCTTTCTGTACCTCGTAAAGACGTCCTTTACTTCGCCGTCGATCCGATAACCGTACATGGCAAGCGCCTCTTCCGCCATGCGGATCCCGCCGAAGGGTTGCAGGGCGCGCTTAAAGGGTTCGTCCGTCTGTATTCCGACGATTTTTTCGAGCGACCGGTCGAAATATCCCGCCTTGTGGCTGTTGATCATGGATACGATTTTCGTATCCGCGTCGTACACGCCGCCCTTCTCGCGCTCCTTTTCTGAAAGACCGCACACGATTTTCCAAAGCTTTTTCGTCGCCTCGGTTGCGGGCGCGAGAAACGCGCCGTCCCCCTCGTAAGGGACGTAGTTACGCTGAATAAAATCGCGCACGTCGATTTCCTCGCACCACTTTCCTCTTTCAAATCCGCGCCATGCTTCCATAAGTTATACCTCTCGTGTGATTTCCTGTATTTTAGCTTCGATCCAAACCTCGAGGATTTCCTCGGGCTGAAACCCCGTGCAACGGGCAAACGGCGTTCCGTCCTTTAACAGAATGACCGTGGGCACGCGCTCGACTTCCAACGCCTGCACCTCCCGCAGATTCGCCTCGTTGACTTCGAGATGTCTGAGCGGAAGATGTTTCTCCTCCGCGATTTTTTTAAGTACGGGCAAAAGCGTCAGGCAGTTTGCACAGCTCTCGCCGCTCACCTCGAGAATTTCGATTTTCATATTTCGCCTCTCAGAATACGACGCGCGTTCTCCGCACGCTCGCGGCTCGGCGCCTGCACGCCCGCCAGCGGATAGGGAATCCCCAATTTTTCGTATTTGTCGACTCCCATCGTATGATAGGGAAGCACCTCGACCTTTTCCACGTTCGTCAGCGTGCCGAGAAAGGCTTTCAACGCCCTCAGCGCGCCGTCGTCGTCGGTAATACCGGGCACGAGTACGTGCCTGATCCACACGGGTTTGCGGTTGTCGCTTAAAAATTCTGCAAATTTCAGGGGCGCGTCTATCTTCTGCCCCGTCAGAGCTTTATGCGCTTCCGCGTCGATATGCTTGATATCGAGCAGCACCAGATCGGTTACTTCGAGCAATTTACGGTAACGTTCGTCCTCTTCCCGAAAGCAGATCCCCGACGTGTCGAGACAGGTATGAATTCCCTTCTTCTTCAACAGTCCGAAGAGTTCCAGCAAAAAGTCGAGCTGCAACAAGGGCTCGCCCCCCGTCGCCGTAACGCCGCCACGCGTACCGAAATATTTTTTGTACTTCAACGCCTCCGCAACCAGCGCCTCCGCCGTCGTTTCCGTTCCGCCCGAAGCATCCCAGCTGTCGGGATTATGGCAGTACTTGCAGCGCATCGGACAGCCCTGAAAGAAAACCACGAACCGAATTCCCGGTCCGTCGACCGTGCCGAACGTTTCTACCGAATGAATTCTACCCATACGCCCTCTTTCTACTTTGCCTCGCACGCGGTTTTTTATGCCTTCCGCAAAAGGTTCGGCGCACGAGCCGATGCGCGAACGCCGCCCGCAAGACGGAAAAATAAAAAGGCAGTTTCAAAAAAAACTGCCCAGACGAACGGCGCCGTACCGTGTCGGTTCCATCGCGGTGCTCCGCAGATTTCGTCAGTTGCCGCACGGGTTTCTCTTGTTCCACTATCATAGCACGCCGAAATTACTTTGTCAAGCGAATCACGCAACATTTTTCGGGTAATTTATTTTTGCTCAACCACAAAATATTGTGCCGAAAAACTTATTCGGCACAATATAATGTTACTCTTCGCCGCTCTTTTCCGAAGCGCAATTCTTCTGGAAAAAGGCGAGCAGCGTTTTGCGCTTTTCTTCGAGATTTTCCTCTTCGTTTAAAAATTCGTGGCGCGACCCATCGAACAGCACGAGCGAAACATTTTTCATCTTCGCCCTCTTCGTATAGAATGCGTACAGCTTTTTCACGCCCTTGCCCATATCGCCCACAGGGTCGTTTTTGCCCGATACCAGCAACAAAGGCAAATCCTTGGGCAGTCCCGCAATATACTTGCGCGTGTACAGGCTTTTCAGCCCGCGGAAAAAGTCGGCGTAAAAACGGTTGGAACAGGTGAATCCGCAGAAGCGGTCGCTGTGGTACGCGGCATTATTTTTCACATCCGCCGAAAGCCACTCCCCGTCGTCGAACTTTTTGGAATACTTTCCGAACGACAGATTTTCAATCGTCGCGGCGGGTTTCGTCTCCTTGCCGCATCCCGCCACGATCGCGCCGAGATACACCTCGAAATCCTTTTTCTTGTTACTGCCGCCGATGACCGCCCCGTTCACCTTGTCGCCGTACTTGGAAATATAGCTCTGCGTCAAAAACGAACCGTAAGAAAACCCGAAGATGAAAATTTTCAAATCGGGATATTTTTTACGGTAATAATCAGTAAGCGCCGCCTCATCGCGCACCGTATCGGCAAACATGTCCCCCTTGCAATAACCGAGCGTGTCGGGGTCTGTATAACCATGCCCGCGGTGGTCGTCCGCAACCACGAGAAATCCGTGCTCGTTGAGATACTGCGCAAAGGGCTGATAACGCGCGCCGTGCTCGGTCATGCCGTGCACGATTTGCACGAGTCCTTTGGGATTTTGCGCATTCAGCCATTCGTGAACGAAGATTTTTTTGCCGTCGAAACTTTCGAATATCATATCTTTTTCCATCCTCCCGACGAATCGTCGATGTGTTTTCTCCTTCTATTATAGCTAAAAAAAGGAAAATTGCAACCCTCTTTACAAAATTTAACTCAATTTCCACAAACCCACCTGCATTCTTCCCTTGAAATCGGGTTGCGGGTATGATATGATAAATTCTCCGATAGCCCTATTGTCGGAAAAAAAACACAAAGGAGTAACGACCATGAAAAAATTACCCCTTGCCTGTACGCTGGCTGCAATCGCCTTTGCATTGCCTGCCGCAGCGTGCAACACGGGCATACGCCCGAACGGAACGGAACCGAACGAGGAAATCGGAACGCTTCCGCCCGCAATCATCATTCCGAGCGAAACGCCTCTGCCCGAAACGGGCGCGACGGAAAAACTTCCGAACGAGGAGCCGAATACGGAGGAGCCCCCCGTAACCGAAGAACCGCCCGCAACCGAAGCGCCTCCCGCAGAAGAACCTGCGGACACGGTAAAGCCGCAGCCGCCCGAAACACCCAAGCGTACGGAATATCTGAAAATCAACGCAAGCAGCCTTACGGTGAGAACGGGCGCGGGTACCTCGTACTCCGCTCTGGGCAGCGTGGAAAAGAATATCTTAATGAAGTACACGGGCAAAACCGACGACTGGTACGAGACGGCGTATCGCGGAAAAAAAGCGTACGTCAGCGCAAAATACGCAAGCGTCGTATCGCTTGAAAAGGCGGACGCAGAGGTCGAAGCCGTCGTCGAAAACGGATTAAAGTTTATCGGCACCCCTTACGTTTACGGCGCAACGCGCCTGCACGACGGTAAGGGAAAACTGTTAACGGGATTCACAACGGCGAAGTTCGATTGTTCTTCCCTGATGCAGTATATCTTTTACAACGGCGCGGACGTATTGCTGAACATGACCACTCGTACGCAGATTTTACAGGGGAAAGCCGTAAAAAGCGACGATTTGAAACGGGGGGATCTCATGTTCTTCACCAACGCGTCGCGCAAGAACAATACGGGGATCGAGCGCGTGGGGCACGTCGCCTTGTACCTCGGCGACAACTATATTCTGCATACCGCCTCGGACTATGCGAAAATCGAACAGATTTCTTCCCAGCGGTGGAGCTATTTCATTCAGGCAAGAAGAATGGTGTAAAAAACCGTTTCCCTCCCTTCCGTCCCGCCGTTTCGCTCATCCCGAGCGCAGCGAAGAATCCCGCAGACGCAGTCCGTCAAGCGAAATCCCGCGCTTTGCTTTAAATAGAAAAAAAGCATTGACAAGAAAGTTAAATTATGGTACAATAATCGGGATAAACTTGAAAGAGGTAGAAAAATGATTGATTATTCTTTAAAAGCGCTTACGGCAGACGAGCTTTTCTTTAAGGTAAACCCCATCAAGGCCACACCCGATATGAAATTCGAAATCAAGCCCACGTTTTCCCGTCAAATCAGACAGGCGAACGAGAACCCCGAAATCAATATCGTCATGCTCGAATGCAAAATCGAGAGCAAAGAAGATTCCCCCAAGCCCTTTAACCTGACGGCGCGCTTCGTCGGCGTATTCGAGGTGAAAAACATGAACACGGATGAGGACAAGCGTATCTTCGCAATCAACTCTACGGAGACGATTTTCCCCTATCTGCGCGCCGCAATCACCAACCTGACCGCAGACGCGCTCGTCAATCCCCTGACGCTTCCCGTCGTCCCCGGAGCGACTCTGTTCCCCGAAGACCGCGGCGCAGGCGGCTACACCCTCAACGTAGACCCGAAAATTTTAAACTGAACGGAACAGAAAAGACTCTCGGACGATTCTCCGAGAGTCTTTTATTTTATCGAATTTCCGTCAAAGAAAAATTCGTCTTGTCGCACGAAGTTAAAAAATATTCGATTCCGTTCTTCTCCGTCTTCAACGGATAGTATCCGTTGCCGTGCAGGTGTCCGAATACGACCTTTTTTACGCCGTTCTCCTCGAACAGCTGCGTAAACAGCGTATCCTCTCTTTTAACGTTCATGGGCGGAAAATGCTGCAAAACAACGAGCTCGTCTCCCTCTTCGATGACCTTTTTGACCTCTTGAAAGGCAAGGCGGAAGCGCTCTGCCTCGCGCTTATAAATCTTTTCGTCGTGCTCCTGAAAATCGGCGCTTCCGGGACAGGACCATCCGCGCGAGCCCGCGATCACGTATTTGCCGATTTTTACGCAATCGTTTTGCAAAAAGAAAAAGGAGGGATCGGGCGCTCCGCCGCGCACGTGCGAAATACCGTTCCACCAGAAATCGTGGTTGCCGCGCACGAACACTTTTTTGCCCTTTAACTCTTTCAGCGAGCGCACGTCGTAAAGCCCCTCTTCGAGCTTCATCCCCCACGAAGTATCGCCGCCGACGAGCACGATATCCTCGTCGGTAACCTTATGCTGCCAATCGGCTTTTATTTTTTCGAAATGCCCCTCCCAATTGGCACCGAACACGTTCATCGGTTTATCGGCAAGCCCCGAAAGGTGTAAATCGCTGATTGCAAATAATCTCATAAAAAAATTATACCATGCCCGCAGGAAAAATGCAAGAAAAAAGCCGTTCGAACGAGAACGGCTGAACTTTTTTGTTTAACGTTTTTTGTTTTATTATATACCGAATCGAAAATAACGACAAGAAAATCTTTGTTGAAATTTTTTTCTTTTCGCGCTTGCATTCTCAATGCGATTATGCTATAATCAAACAAAATCACAGAAACTAACACTCAAGAAAAAAGGACGAAAATGCACACGGATGAAAACCGCAAGCCGACGCAGCTAACGGACGTTGCATCCAATCGGGAAGGGGCGGTTCGGCTGCAAAAACCCAATTTACCGCGTATCAATCTGCGCTTCTTTCTCTATCCTGCACTCGGACTGATCTTCGGTATCTTCCTATATTGCAGAATTCGCTTCGGCGGAATCAGGGCAACTGATTTCGTCTTTTTTATTTTGCTGTTCGCGCTGTCCGTCCGCCCCGTTTCGTGGAAACGCTACCTTGCGATTTTTCTCTCCTTTCTGCTGCTGGCAGGCGCGGGCGCGGGGCTCATGCACCTATACGCCGAGCGTTACCGTTCGGGCATGGATACGGGCGAGTACGAAATTACGGGCACGGTCGTCTCGTTTACGGTAGACGAAGAAGAGACGTACGTCGTTCTGAATCACCTCTCTTTCGACGGAAAACGCACAGACGGAAAGATGCAGGCGACGCTTGCTTCCGAGAACGTGCGCACGGGCGACGTCGTAACTCTTTCCGCCTTCGTTTCCCACCTGTCGCTACCCGAAAATTCCTACGGAACAAATCTGTTCGTAAAAAATATACGCTACTCTGCGGACGTCGTCCATTTCGACGTAACGGGACGCTCGTCCAACCTCTTGCTGCGTCTGAACGGAAAATGTTACGGCGTTCTTCACAACAATTTGGGCGACGACGAAGCGGACGTCGCATACGCGCTTTTAACGGGCAATTCGGGCGGGATGGACGACGGACTTGCAACGGCGGTAAGACAGGGCGGAATCGCGCATATTTTCGCCGTGTCGGGGCTGCATATCGGTATTCTGTACGGCGCGGTCGCTTTGGCGTTAAAACGGTTCCGACGCGCCCGCGTGATTCCCGCTTCCGCGCTTGCTTTCGTCTATTCGGCGTTCTGCGCCTTTTCGGTATCCTCCGTGCGCGCCGCGATCATGTGCACCGTGCTTGGGCTGACGCAGTCGATCGGCAGAAAATACGACTTCCTCGAATCCATCTCCTTTGCGGTCATCGTTACCCTTTTGATTCGCCCCGCCGAATGGCTCTCTGCGGGCTTTCGGCTCTCCTTTGGCGCGTGCATCGGTTTAGCTCTGTTTTCGGGTACGTTTAAGCGCGGACTGAAAAGAATAAAATGCCCCGCCTTCCTCGCAGAGTACCTTGCTGCAAATCTGTCGGTCCAGATTTTTACCTTTCCCGTTCTTTACGAAACATTCGGCTACTACTCGGTCTGGGGAATGCTGCTCAACGCGATTTTGATTCCCGCTCTGCCCGCGCTCTTTCTCGGGCTGTTCGCCTGCACCGTCTTATCGCTTATCATTCCGTCAGCCTCGTCATTTTTCTGCACCGTACCGAACGGCATGATTTCCGCCCTTCTCTATCTCTTTTCCGTCGCGGATTTCTCCTTCGTGCTGACGGGTTTTTCGCTCGGCGCGGGCGCAGCCGTCTGGATTACGGGAGCCGCCATTCTCTCCGAACGCGTCCGCCTCGGACGTGCAGCCCGCATCGCCGCAGCGTCGCTGCTTGCCGTATTGTTTGCCGCCTGTCTCGTCGTGCGGAACGCCGTCTGGAACGGCTGCAAAATCGTTGCTGCCGAAAACGGAATGATTCTCGTGCGCACGAAAAACGAATGCGTGCTTATTCTCGCAAATTCCACGAATCTTTCCTCTTGCGAACGTTTTCTGGCGCAGCACTACGGCGGCACGCTGAGCGCCGTTGTCGCTTTCCCCGATAACGGATTTCAGGCGGTAAATACGGCGCTCTTTCTCGACGCAGAGGAAATCCGCTTGATGAAGGAAACGGATTTGGGCTTACAGGAAACAAACGTCGTCTACGGCGAAACGTTTGCTTACGGTGAGCTTTTATTCCGCTACGAAAGCGAACGCAAACTGACGCTGACCTGCGAGGACTGTGTGATTGAAATCGACTTTGACGAAACGCAAGCCCTGTTCGGGGACTTATTTTTTAACGGCAATGCGGGTTCGTATTACCTTCACGGCGGAAAAATCGTTCGGCTTACGGAATAAACTTTTTTATTTCGGTTACAACGCGCCGTACTTTTACTTGACATTCCGCCTTGCATTTGATAAAATAATCGAAAATAACGCAGGATGTTCGGAGCATACAATGCCCGAACGGTGAAATAGGCAGACGCAAGGATTAAATCCCTCGGGCAGAATAATAGCCCAAAAGACTGAAAACTTAACAAAAACCATGCCCGAGTGGTGGAATAGGCAGACGCAAGGGATTTAAAATCCCTCGGTAGAAATACCGTGCCGGTTCAAGTCCGGCCTCGGGCACCAAGACAGACAGAGTTTGAACCTCAAATACGTATTTGTAAACGGGGTTGCGGGCTTTGTCGCAAAAAGGTAAAAGTAAAACGGCAATGAGTTTAAGCTCGTTGCCGTTTTACTATCTCCCACCCAAGAGAGCCCACCCTAATGGTCGTAAATTAAGATAAATACATTTCGTCATAGATTTACAAGTTTCTACGTTTTTTACGCCAAAAGTGTTACAGTGTTACATAGTGGCGTAGGTAATACTATACGCCACTGCGGGCGGCTGTCGCCGCCCGCATATTGACGCAATTTACGTTACACGTTACGGGGTGAACTGGTAATACTAACAGTTCACCCCGTAATTTAATTATAAAGTGGATTTGCCTAAAAACATATAGTATAAATGTTTACTATATTCTTGCCAATAAATATTGTATTCGTTAAGGAATGATAGTTCTGTAAAACCCGCAGCACACGTTTGACTTTTTAATTTATTATTTAAACAGAAATCTAAAACTTGATTTGCTGGTATTATTCGATTATGTCGCAACGAATAATTGGAAAATAATGTTCCTTGCTTAAAACCTTTGAGATAATACAAATCATTTGTTAATAATACGGAATAATAAGCGATAACTTTCTTGCCGTTAATTTCTTTTACTTTTTCAATTCTTGACAAATCTGACAAAACCGAATAGCAACCGTAATCTTGTGCTCCGTGATTTTGTAATAAAAATAATTCACCATTATGTATAATAGTTTCTTTGGGCGTTTTAGTTTTATATTTCAATTCAATTAAGATACAGTCATTACTATTTTGTAACACTATATCTATATAATTTCGTTTATTGTGTTTGTCGTTTGCGCTTTCCAAACTATAAAAATACTCCAACCGAACATCAGAATTATAGAGTTCTTTTAATAATAATGCAAATTCAAACTGCAAATCTCTTTCATTATGAAAAATAGGACGGCGTTGTGATAGCAGTTCAATAATCTTTTTAATATTAAAGTTTTTTAAATCTTCCATAATTTAGCTCCTGTTTGAAATTGAATATTTTAATTACTGTTCATTCCGAATTTTCTTGTCAATAAGACTTCTTTCCAGTAAGTTTCGCGTCCGATAACATAATCGTTGCCCAAGTTCATATTACATACTTCTAAAATCGAATACTTAAAATTATTTTTATAATCAGTGCCGTTATTTTGCAATATTTCTTTCAGCTCAATATTTCCTCCGTGTCCGTTTTTCGCATATTCAGACCAGCGTTGCCATATACAATCTTCGCCGTATGCGCTACCTACATATTGCTTGCCAGTAAGCGTATCCACAATTAAGTAAATGCCTTTTACGTTAGATAACGCAGATTTCCACGTTGCAATATTGTTTCCTATAATATGCTTTAATGTCTGATAAGAAATATTTACATTATCAAAGCCATTAAAATCGTTTATGGTAACTCGTTTATCTAAAATCGAGGAAATACAAATATCCACAGGCTTAATACCGTTTGTGGGTTGCAATTCCAAATTAGGGTATGAGGCACGATACTCTTTTTTATAGTAAAAAAAATTCTACCGATTAAATCCTTTTGATTATCGGTAAGAGTTAATTCGTAATGCCAACCGCTCCAACCGTCATTATGCGATATGGGTTGCGGATTTTGATTATTAACTTTATAAACACCACCAAAAAGCCAAATATCTTTATCATAATATATCAGTGATATAACATACTCACGACTAAAATTTTTGTTTGTCTGGTCTGCTTGCCATTCGTCAAATTCATTTATTAAAAATTTATTATACGGCTCTTTTTTATTTGTCGCACCAGTTGCAAAATGAATTTTATACTTTGAATAATCTGCATTTCCAATATTGAGAATGTCAACTAATTTAATCATTTGATACTCCTATCTGAATTTTAATAATTATAGCATTTTAATGTTTAAAAATCAAATATATATTAACCCGTTTACATTATCCGACAATATTCATATTATTGAGAGTCGTTTACATTTACAGCTTGATAGCAATATTGACAAGCCTTTGCCCGAACAGTGCTACACTGCCCCTTTGCCGAAAGGCTAAAAAATTTTGGAGGTATAAGAAAAATGCAAAAAGTAGTTTACTCGATAACAAAGGTAAACAAAGACGAGAAGTTGAAAGGTGTAGGTTATCTGGTTGAAGGTAACTTGCCTCCATAACGCGTAAATCCATGAACGAATGTTGATACCGGTCATCCTTATCCGTAATGCGCCAATACACCTCGCCTTCGCAGGAATTGTTATCCTCAAACTCAAATTCGTAATGATCGTCTTTCGGGTATCCGTCCTCGAACTCAATATTGCCGACCCGGCTCATTTCGGGATCGCGTTCGTTGCGGATGAGTTCTTTGAATTTGTCGTAAGCACCGTCGTATTTGCCGTAAACATAGAGACCCGCATTTCCGACGTCTGGCACCAGCAGAACGGGAAAAATTCACAGAATTTCTCCCGTTCTGTTATGTTGGGGAAGTAATCGGGAAATAGTGATTGTTCGATTTCAGACCCGAACAGGTGTTTTTGTGCGTTATTTACAATTCCCGGTCTATACGGAAAAAATAGACTGTGCGCCCTCATTGATTTCAAAATATTGCGGCTTCCCGAAAGGTTTCAACGAGAAATATAAGTACAGCTTATATATGATATTAGCAATTCTAATAGTTTATATACAATATTATAAGATACGAATGATTGACACCGTTTTAAAAAATATGGTAAAATTTACTCATAATCACACATACTAATCGGGTATGGAAATTTTTGCTTGGATAAGAGGTATCCTATGAAAAAGCGTATTTGGGTAGCGGTAGCGGCAATCACACTTTTACTTGGACTGTCTGCGGCATTTGCCGCGTGCAACGTCAGTTCGGCTGCAAAAGCGGATTACAGCGTTACCGTTCTCTCCCCCGCCGAAACTCCCCTCTCGGGAGTTACGGTAAACTGGAATTCCTCCTCGAAAAAGGAGGGAAGCGCAACGACGGACGCGGAAGGAAGAGCGACGGCTTCGCTCCCGCTCGGCTCCTATACGGTTTCGCTTGAAAACTTCGGCGAAGGATATACCTATACCTCCGCTTCGGTAAGCTCGAACATGCGCAACGTTATGCTGACGCTCTCCGTAGAGAAGGTAACCTATACCGTAACCGTTACGGACAAGGCGGGCGCGCCCGCCAAGGGCGTTACCGCGACCTGGGCGAACGGCTCGGCAATCGCGGGCACCGCGACGACGAACGAAAACGGGGTCGCTTCGCGCGAGTTCGACTACGGCAATTATTCCGTAACCATTTCCAACCTGCCCGACGGCAACGTCTACACGGACGGTGCGAGGAGCGTTACGGGGAAATCCCCCGCGGCGGTTTTTGCCCTGCGCGACGGAGTAAGCGTGCGCTATACCGTTACGGTGCGCAGCGAAGGCGGACTTCTCTTTAAACAGCACCCCGTAACCGTACGGGACGCTAACCGCTTGGACGTTGCAAGCGGCGTTACGGACGACAACGGCGTGTTTTCTTTCTCCGCAGTGGCAGGCGGTTATACGGCGATCACTGGGGATTTGCCGCGCGGGTACGCACAGCGTCCCGCAAGCTTTACCGCCGAAAAACGCGAAGCGGATCTGATTCTGGCTTCCGAAATTCTGCCCGTAAGCGATTCCGCGAACGCAAGCTACGTAATCGGCGATATCTTCCACGACTACACGTTCACGACGCCCTACACCGTAAACGGCAAGCCCTGGCAGAGCAGCGTTTCGGAAATTCTGAAAACGAAGCAGGCGCTCATCATTAACAACTGGGGTACGAATTGCAGCTGGTGCGTGCGGGAAATGCCCGCCATGCAATCGGCGTACGAGAAGTACGGCGATTCGGTCGAAATCGTAGCCGTAAGCAATTATCCGTCCCCCCCCGATTCCGACTCCGTCGTGTCCAACTTCCATGCGAACAACCCCTACACCTTCCCTATGATGCGGGATACCAACGGTTTTGCATCGAAGTTCGGCATCAGCGGTTGGCCGACGACGGTGGTGATCGACCGTTACGGCGCGATAGCGCGCATCGAATCGGGCGCCGTTACGAGCGACGAGGCTTGGGACCGTTTGATTCTGAAATATATCGGCGACGACTACGTTCAGACCTTCGTCCCCGGCGACAAAGTCAGCGACTCGATCACCGAGGAAATCGCAAGACCGGACGTAACCGTACCCGCAGACCACTATGAAAAGCTGGGCGCGGCGTTCAACGACACCAACCTCTTCCCGCCGAACACAAGCGTTGTCTGGCGCGGCGAAACGGAATACGAAATGGCATGGCCCTTTCTGTACGGAACGGTAGAGGGCGTTTCGGACAAAGATGCGGTGATCTACGCTTCCAACTCGGGCAGAGCAAACTCTATAGCGATTCTCTACGCCACGGTCAACGTCGCGGCGGGCAAGGTGTTTACCTTCGAATACTACGCCGATACGGAAGAAAATTGCGACCTGCTTTTATTGCTGTGGGACGGAAAAATCGTCAAGACGATTTCGGGGAAAACCGACGGCTGGGTTACCTGTTATCTGTACGCCGATCTTACGGACGGAGAACACAGCCTCTCGATTGCGTACCGAAAGGACAGCAGCGCGAACGTCGGCAAGGACAACGTATATCTCCGCCGCGTCGGCTTTGCGAACATCGAAGATATTCAGGGCTCTGCCGACATGCTGCGTGCCGCCGCATACGGTACCCCGACGGAAAACGCATCGACTTTCCCCTATTATGCCGAAACTGCCATCGGCAGCGACGGTTACTACCACGTAAATACGAGCAAACTGCAAAACGCCACGCTTGCGGGCAACGACAGCAGCCCTCTGCTGCTTGCCAACCTGATGAACGCGACGAATTGGTCGTCCTATTCCATCAGTCAGTGGGCGATCGCCACCGACCAAGCAACGGGCGAATACCTTATCGACTGCACCATGACCGTAGACGGCAAACCGTACAACTACCGCGCGGATCTGCTCAAATATCTCCGCGCCGCCACCTCTTCGGACGTAGACGGCTGTATCCCCGTCAATCAGAAGCTGCACGATATCCTCGTCGACTTTTTAAAGAAAGCAAGCGGAAATAACTCACACGCGAACGAATGGCTGGAAATTTGCTACTTCTACTCTCACTACGGCGAGGGCGATCCCGTCGGAAACCCCATTATCGGCTTGATGGAAGAAACGGCGATCCCCGTGAAAGAAGGCACGAATACGGCGGACTTGACGCGGAACACCTACCCCTTCCCCACGACGATCTATACGTTTACGCCCCAAACGAGCGCCGTATATAAATTTGCGTCGCTCATTCCGGAAGAGCTTTCCGCTTCGAAAGCCGCGCAGATCTGGCTGTACGACGACGAAACGAGCGCGGACAATCCGCTCGCTTACTGCGGCGACGCGCACGTTACCCGCGACGGCAAGAACGAACACAACTTCGAGCTGTACCGTTATATGACGGCGGGACACAAATACTACCTTTCGCTCGCCTACCAGATGGCGGAAAGCGGGACGTACGACTTTACGATCACCAACGTCGGACAGTCGGCAACGGCAATGATTCCTTGCTCGGGCGACACCTACGATATGGTGATCGACGGAAACGGAAACTTCAACGGCGAAATCGTGCTCAGCAATCCGATCGAATACGAAAAGGACAAAGACGGTTACTACCGCGCGATCAATCCCGACAAAACGATGGGCGACTATATCTACCTCGACTTGAAGTACGCCTGCACGACGGCGTTAGGCACCATTCCAATCGAACGGTTGGTGGACAAATTCGTTTCCGATCCCGTCGACCATTCCGATCTCAGCTATAAATTCTTCGATTTCCGCTATCGAATCACCTATTTTACGAAGGGCAACGTAACCGATTATGCGCCCGTAACGGACTACACGAGTCTTGGCGAAAAATACAAGGATTACACCGACGTCGTAAAACGTTGGATCGCCTCCGCCCCGACGGAAGGCGAACATGCGGGAATGATCAAGGTCGATCAGGAGGTCGTAGATGTGCTCATGCTCTATATCGAAATGCGCGTGAACATGGTGCTCAACGGCGCAACGGACTCCTTGCTCGAAAACGAATGGCTGAGATTCTGCTGGTATACGAGAATTTACGACGCAAATAATGTGTAATCGCTTACGGCAAAACGAATATTTATTTTGAAACTTTTTGGAGGTACTATATATGACTAAAAACTGTAAGAAAATGTTGATAACGGTTTTTCTTACGCTCTTCGCTGCCTGCCTATTCCTGTTTACGGCATGTAACGACGACAAAGCGGAAGATAACGCCGTTACCTACACCGTAACCGTTATGACGGATGCAACGACGCCCGCCGCCGGAGTAAAAGTCGCCATCCGCAAAGGCGGCGCGACCTACGAGAGCAAGACTACGGACGAGAACGGCAAAGTCGAATTCGAGCTCGTGCCAGACAGCTACGAAATCGCGCTTTCCTCCCTGCCCGCGCACTATTCCCTTGCCGCGGATGCAGACGTGAGCCTGACTGCGGAAAAGCACAGCCTGACGGTTACCCTGAGCGAAAACTTCTCCTATAAGGTTTCTCTCGTCAACCCCGACGGCACCCCCTTCTATGCGGAGGGCGTAAGGGTCGGGATCTGCACGCTTTCCGGCAACTGCCTTACGCCCGAACTCCTCGGCACGGACGGCGTGGCGCGCTGCGAAGCGGACAAGGGCGACTACCACGTTCAGATTCTCAACCTGCCCGCAACGGCGACGTTCGAAAAGGACGCGGACGGATACTACACGGGCGAAAACTTCTCCGCCGAAAAAACGGAAATGACGATCACCGTCTATCCCGTAACCTCCGTTACGGCGGCAACGCCTATGACCGACGCGGAAAAGACGGCGTACGCCGCAAAGAACGCAGGCTACACGGTGTCCGAACTCACCGCTTATCATTTTACCCAAACGCTTGCCGCAGGCGAAACCGCGTATTTCTCGCTGACGCCCGCATACGACGGCGAATTCAACATTTATAAGGACACCAAAGCAAGCTATCTGTACAACGACACGACGTTCCAAAAGGGAAATAACGGCAACGGTCTTTACGCAGCCTTCCCCGTTCTTACGGCAGACACGACGTACTTCTTTAACGTGAGCAATACGGGAAACGAGGAAATCACCGCCGAATTCGTAATCGAAGCACTCGCAGCTTCCTACTCCAAGACGGTGGGCGCAGGCACGGTAAACGTTTCTTTTACGAATAAAAACGTAAACGCGGTAATCGAACTGACCCCCGCGATCGGCGCTTCGTATAAACTCACCGCAATCGGCGAACAGCTGACGGCATTTGCCGTTTGCACCTCTTCCTACGTCGCCAAAGATTTCTCTCACGGGGACGAAGCGTTTGCAAAGAATGCGGAGCTCAGCGTGAAATTCACCCCGAACAATATCGGCGGCAGCCTGTATATTTCGGTTGCGGTAAAGGGCGTAACTTCCTATCCCGTCGATTTCCAGATCAGTATTGAAAAGATTGCCGATATTACGAACACGACGACGGTCGTCGAAGCAACCGAAACGCTTGCCGTTTATACGAAACCCGAAGGGCAAGTTCTTACCGCAGTCCCCTACGGCACGGCGGAAAGCGCAATCGTTCTCGGACAAGACGGCTATTACCGTTACGACAATTCCGTGGTGATGGTCGTGCTTACGAAAGTAATCGACGAAGAACGCCTCTACCTTGACAATCCGCTTGCGCTTGCCTATATGGACGGAACGGATATCGGCGGTGCCAACTACGTGTTCAACGTTACGAGCGATGCGGACAAAGCCGACTTTACCAAGGGCGAAACGTACCACGACTACCGTATGTTGATTCGCGGCTTCAACGATTACGTTATCACGCCGAGCGGGAGAGGCAACACTTACGAGTTACCCGAAACGGTAGCGGACAGCTACGCTAAATTTGCAAACGCGGACGGCGCTTATCCGCTTACGGAAGCGCTGAAAACCTTTTTAAAGGGCTTCTGCCGGAACAATATCAACATGATTTCATACGGACTGCCTATGGACGGAAGCTGTCCGGAAGGTAACGAATGGCTCTTCCCTCTCTATTATTACGCGGAGCCGGATATAACCACCCCCGAGGACGTAGTCATGGGCGATTACAAGCTCGTTTCGTTCGTGGAGGAGGATAAGACTTATAAGGTGGGCGATGAGTACTACGGCGCAACAGTTACTGAAAACGACTATTTATTGACCGTCAAAAACCAGTCTTTCACAATTCGCCGGCTCGATCCGCACCAGAATTCTTATGACACAAGCTTTACCGGAACATGGAGCAAAGGACAAACAGAAGGACAATATACGTTCGTTGACCCGACCGAATATTCCGGCGACACGTTTACGGTTTCTTACGATGCCGCTACGCAGACGATCACTCTGACGGGCGAGTACGCTTCTTTCGTATTTAAAAAAGCAACGACGTAATTATAAAGCATGAGAATTTAACAACACGGCGGCAACCATTCGGTTGCCGCCGTGTTGTATTATTAAAAAGAAATCTTCCGCTATGCGCTCCCCCGTCCTATCAAAACGAGCATACCTATTTGTCAGTCAGAGGAGCGCGGAGCGCGACGCCCCCCCCTTGCGTAGGGAATATGGGGGTTGCCTTTTGCCCCCTCGAGGGAAGGCACGGAGTACAGCCAAACGGGCAAGCGCCTTAATCTGCGGAAGTCCCCTCCCCCAACGCGTTGAGAATCACCGTTTCCAATTCCGCAAAGCTCTTAAATTCGTACGTGCTGTTATAGGCGATCTTTCCTTCTTCGTCGATAATCACCGTCAGCGGCCACATCGACCGACCGCCGAAGGACGCGAACGTCTGACACTCTCCGTTTTTGATAACGTCCTGCGCGAAAGGAAGCGCCCAGCCGCTGCAAACTTTGGCAATGTAATCCTCCGCGCTGCCCGCGCCCATCGTGTCTCCGTGAATCGCCACGACGCTCCATTCCGTGCGCTTTTCGGACAGCTCGTTGAAATACGGCAGCTCGCTTTTACACCCGCCGCACCACGTCGCCCAAAAGTTGACGATCGTTACCGTTCCTCGGTTTTCATACAGATTGAACGCCCCTTCCCTGCCATACCACGCTACCGTAAAGTCGGGCGCCAAATCCCCAACTTCAAAGCCCGTTTCCTGTCCGTCGATACTCGGCGGGGGCGTAGGCGCAGGGCGTTTCACGTCGATTGCGTTATAGTATACCAGCGCGCCGACAAGCAGCGCGAGCGCGGCAAGCCAAGCCGACAGCTCCAACCAGAATTTTGCGCCCCGCCCTTTTCGTTTCGCCTTTATAACAGCCTTCCCCTCCGCCGCTTCCTGTTCAACGGGAATCGGTTCGGAAAGAACGCTTTCGGGCGTTACGGCGGCGTTCGGAGGCGTTTGGAGCGGCGTTTCGCCCACGGCCGCGGCGTTAACGCTTGCAAACGCTTGCCCGAGCGGGCGCGCGTCCCCTTCGGAAGCGGAAATGCTGTTGCCGTGCACCAATAACTTCGACCCCTTCCAGCGGATCGCCTTCGTGGGACAGACGGGGATACATTCTCCGCAGTTGATACACTCGTGGTCGCCCACGCGTTTTACGTCCATTTTGCAGTGAGAAACGCACAAGCCGCAGTCCGTACAGTTTTCTTTGTCCACCTTGATGCCCAGAAGGGCGATGCGGTTAAAGAAGCCGTAAATCGCGCCGAGCGGACAGATAAAGCGGCAGAAGAAGCGATAGATAAAGACAGACAGAACTACGAGCGCCGTCAACACGCAGAACTTCCAGGTAAACAGCGGTCCGAGGTTGGCGTACATGCCCGCGTTGTCGGGGTGGATCATCAGCATGATTGCGCCGCCGAGCGTACCCGCGGGGCAGACGTATTTGCAGAAGCCGGGCAGCTGCATATCCCAATTGGCGTAAATCAGCGGGATTGCGATCACCAGCACGGCGAGGAACACGTATTTCAGATAGGACAGCACGCGGGTAACGCGGCTCTTTTTCAATTTGGGGGTGCGGATTTTATACAGCAAGTCCTGCCCCAAACCCACGGGGCAAAGGAATCCGCAGACGGTGCGGGCAAAAATCAGCCCGAACAACGCCAGAATACCGACCACGTAATAGGGTGCGCGCGTGTTGGTTTCGGCAAGCGCGTTTTGCAGCGCACCGAGCGGGCACGCACCGATCGCCCCCGGACAGGAATAGCAATTGAAGCCGGGGACGCACAAGTATTTCGTGGTTTTACTGTCGTAAATCTGCCCCGAAACAAACCCTTTGATATTTGCATTGTACAGCAGCGCGGCGTACACCTGTATCAGCCTGCGCTTGCTCGGCAGGTGGTTTAAAAACCATTGCTTTGCACTCTGTTTCGGGCGCGGTTCGCCGTTGGGAAGCGTCTTGGGGTACGACCGTTTCCATAAGACGCTCAGCGTTACGAACAGTGCAATCAGTCCTGCGGCGAGGACGGACGATACTACGATAATTGCAATCTCCATTTCCCTTTCCTCACCCGATACCGATACATTCCGTACAAATATTGATCGCCTTTACGAGCACGTCGCGCGCACCGCCGTTTAACACGCCCGCAATAATCAACGCCACCGCGATCACGAATACGACTCCCCGCACCGCCCAAAGGGTAATATCGTGCGAAGCGACCTTCTTTACCCTGTCGAGGATTTCAATTTCTGCGGGCAATGCAATTTCGCGCGAGCCGCACTTTATCATGATTTTTAACTGCTTTACCTGCTCCTGCGAACAGACGCCGTTTACGACGGATGCCCCGACGAACGCCAAAACCGACACCGCAGTGCACGGAAGCACCGTTTTTACCATGTTCAGAATTTGCCGCGAAAGATCCCCCTCCCGAAAATGCGCCGTTTTCGAAAGATAGACGAGGCTGACGATCGCACAAATCAGAGCGAGAACAAGCGCCAAACACCAGGCGAAAATTTTTAACACGGTTTCGTTGTAATACGCCTTTCTCGCCCGTTCGAACTCCTCTCCGCTGCCGCCCGCAGGCATTCTGCGTTTGAGCTTTTGCAGCGTCGCCTCGCTCGTTCGCTTCGCCTTCGTTTCAAACGCGGGAAAAATCGCGCCCGCGATAATCGCCGCCAGCAGGCAAATCAAAGGGATCGCCAGCTTTTTCAGCCGATCGCCCACGATTTCGCGGCTGTAAATCAATCCGGGTCCCTCCCCCGAGTAGTAAATATCCGCCGCAACGCAAACGAGCGCAATGCCCACCGCGCCGATGAATACGCTTAAAATAATCGCGTAAATTGTTCTGATTTTTTCCGCTCTGTTCGTCATGGTTGTTCCGCCGCCTTTTGTTTTATTTTATCATCCCGAAAAACGCTTGTCAAGCGATTGCGTTCAGGCGCTTTCTTCCAATCCGCGGAATATGGAAAACGGAAGAGCAACGCCCTTCCGTTTCGATTCAAACTTCTTCCCGCTTCGAATACTTGCAACCGCAGTAGTTCTGGCGGTATAATCCGTGCTCCTTCGATAGCTCTATCGAGCGCAGATAGCCGCCCCGCTTTTTGAAATCGCTGGGAAGATACGCAACCCCGTATTCCTCCTGACACGCAAACCCGATACGGTTGATAAGCTCCGCGTTTTTTAAAGGGGACACGGTAAGCGTTGTGCCGAAAAGTCCGAATCCGTGCGCTCTTGCCGCCTCCGCCGTTTTTGCGAGCCGCAGCCGAAAGCACCGTTCGCACCGCGCGCCGCCCTCCTTTTCGCATTCCAGCCCGCGCACCGCCTCCTCGTATTCCTCGGAAAAATAGTCGCAATCCAGAAAGTCGGCAAGCCCCGTTTCCTGCAAAAAACGTACCTCTTCCGCCTTACGCTTTTCGTATTCTTCGCGGCTGTCGATATTCGGGTTATAATAAAAAACCGTCGTTTCCAGCTTGGACGCAACCTGCTCCAAGCAATAGGAGGAACAGGGCGCGCAGCAGCTGTGCAGCAACAGTTTTTTGCCCGCGCTTTGCTCCAATGCGGCAAGCATTTGCGCGTCGTAATTGATTTTATTCATCGTTGTTTCGCCATGCCGATAAAATATTCGTGCAGGCGCAAATCGTCCGTCAGCTCGGGATGAAACGCCGTTGCAAGAATCCTGCCCCGTCTAACCGCAACGATTTTTTCAGCGTAGGTTGCCAGTACCTCCACGCCCTTGCCCGTGCGTTCGATATAGGGCGCGCGGATGAACACCGCCTCGACCTCGCCAACGCCTTTCACGGGCAAAGCGGTGCGGAAGGAGCCCAGCTGCCGCCCGTAGGCGTTGCGCTTTACGCTTACGTCGAGCGCAGCGAAATACACGTTTTTATCGTTCGTCAGCTCGTTTGCAAGCAAAATCAGCCCTGCGCAGGTGCCGAATACGGGAAGTCCGCCTTCGATCGCCTGTTTCACGGGCTCGAACAAACCCTCCTCGCGCATGAGCTTACCCTGCACGGTCGATTCCCCCCCGGGGAGAATCACGCCGTCCAATCCGTCCGTAAAATGCGCTCTGCGGCGGATTTCCGCCGTTTCGACGCCGAGCTTTGCAAGAGCCCGTTCGTGTTCGATAAACGCCCCCTGCAGAGCAAAAACTCCGATTTTCATAATAACCCTTATAACAAAACCGTGCGATCCCCGCAATCGTTCCCTCCGCCGTTCCGTTATTCCGAGGCGTAGCCAAAGAATCTTATCAACGAAGTCCGTCGCTTATCTCGTGAGATGCTTCACCCGCAAGGGGGTCAGCATGAACGTAAATAACGCTGTCGGTCGACACGTTTTAAAATTATTTCCCTCTTTCTTCCATAATGAGTTTGATTTCGTTTTCGTTGATGCCCACCATGGCTTCCCCCAGATCCTCCGAAAGCTCGGCAAGCAACTTGGGATTGTCGAAGTTCGTAACCGCCTGCACGATGGCGCGGGCGCGCTTTGCGGGATTGCCCGACTTAAAAATGCCGCTGCCGACGAACACGCCCTCCGCGCCGAGCTGCATCATCAACGCCGCATCCGCAGGGGTCGCCACGCCCCCCGCCGCGAAATTGACGACGGGCAGCTTTCCGTGTTCGTGCACGAATTTAACAAGGTCGTAAGGCACGCAGAGTGTTTTTGCCTCTTCGTACAGTTCGTCCCCGCGCATGGACACGACCTTGCGTATTTCGCTCTGCATCATGCGCATATGCCGCACCGCCTGCACCACGTCGCCCGTCCCCGGTTCGCCCTTGGTGCGGATCATGCTCGCCCCCTCCGTAACGCGCCGAAGGGCTTCGCCCAGATCGCGCGCGCCGCATACGAAGGGCACCGCGAACGCGTTTTTGTCGATGTGGTACTTGTCGTCGGCGGGAGAAAGCACCTCGCTCTCGTCGATATAATCGATTTCGATTGCCTGTAAAATCTGCGCCTCGGCAATATGCCCGATACGGCACTTTGCCATCACGGGAATGCTGACGGCGTTCTGAATGCCCTTGATCATTTTGGGGTCGGACATTCTCGACACCCCGCCCGCCGCGCGGATATCCGCGGGAATACGCTCCAACGCCATAACGGCGCACGCGCCCGCTTCCTCTGCAATTTTCGCCTGTTCTGGCGTAGTAACGTCCATGATGACGCCGCCCTTTAACATTTGAGCCAGATTTCTGTTGAGTTCGCTGCGATTGTTTTCCATATAGCACTCCTTTATCGGTTACGGCACTTTTCGCACACGCCGTAAAATGAAATTTCCGTCCGTTCCGTAATAAAGTTTTCCGTCTTAACGCCCGAAAGCGCCTTCGCAAGCTCGGGCGCGAACACGTCCCGCACCGCGCCGCAAACACGGCACCGTGCGTGAAAATGCGGGGTCAGCGTCGCGTCGTACAAGTCGTCGCTCCCCGCTACGTGCAGCCGCACCGCGCGCCCGACGCGCGCAAAGGAAGAGAGCACGCGGAACACCGTGCCCCGTCCGATATCGGCGCCCGACGCGCACAGATACTCGTACACCTCCGTCGCAGACGGGTGCCCGAGCGCAACCAGCGCGTCGTAAACGGTCTGTTTTTGTTTCGTATTGCGCTCGGTCATTCCTCGTCGTCGCCGTCCGAATCGAGCATCGCCGCTTCGTCGGCATCCTCGAAGTCCTCGTACTGGCGGCAGAACTCCGCAAATACCTCGTCGAGCAACGCCTCGTCCTCAAGCTGTTCGAGCGTCTCCTCGTCCTCCTCGCCCACAATGTGGAAAATCGCGATTTCGTCGTCCTCTTCTTCCTCGCTCTCCTCCGCCTCGCGCTCGGGCGTAAGCGCCGCGTACCATTCTCCCTTGTATTCAAAGGTCATGATGTGCTCAAACCGATCCTTGTTTCCCTCTTCGTCCACAAGCTCGACGACGTTGTTTTCCTCATCGTAATCTTCTCTTTCTTCCTTCATTTTCAACTCCTTTTTAGCTCTTGCAAGCCAACTTTCTAAAATATACGCCGCCGCCAACGAGTCGACGGCTTTCTTTTTCTTGTCCTTTTTGGCGCTGATTCCCATTGCGTTCAAATCGTTTCTCGCCGCGCGCGTGGTATAGCGTTCGTCCTCGAACTCCACGGGAAGGGAGGTCATCTCTTGCAACGCCGCAACGAATCTCCGAGTCTTTTGCGTCTGTCCGCTCTCCGTGCCGTCGGCGTTAAACGGCAGTCCGCAGACGATGCGGCTTGCGCCGCGCCCCTCGGCAAGTGCTGCGATAGCCCGCACGTCCTCGTTGAAATTGCCCGTACGGAAATAGGTATCCGAGGGGATCGCATACTCCCCGAACGGGTCGCTGAACGCCACGCCGATGCGCCTGTCGCCGATATCGAATGCCGCTATCACTTCCATACGCAAATTATAGCATAAACGGACGGGAATGTAAACCGATTACGGAAAATAAAATATCCGTTCCGAAATTTCGGAACGGATACCGTAACTATTTATGAATGGTCTTACCGTCGTCGCTTCTGCCTGCGTAACTTCCGTCGGCATTGTAAAACGTCTTTCCGTCGTAACTGTACACCGTCTGGGTGCACCCCATATCGTTGGTAAACGTGTACTCTTTCGCCCCCTGCGATTCTCCCGAATAGCCGCGCTTAAACGCCCGCACCATCGGGCTGTCGCCGATCCCGATGTTGATAAGCGAAAGCAGCGCCTTAATGAACTCCCACAAAATCCAGAGGGGAAGCAGCAGGATCGTGAGGATGATCCACCCTGCCTTCTTTCCCCCGCCGCCCTTTTCCTTTGCGGCTTTGGCGGTTGGTGCGGCGGAAACGGACGGATCCGTGGCCGCAGCCGCGCTCGCCTCCTCCGCATCTCCTTTGTCCGAAGCCTCGCTTTTGCTCTCCTCTTCGTAGCCCTCGCCCGTAAAGTGCCGTTTCACCGTTTCGAGCATTTCGTCGTCCCGCTCGTCCACCATATAATACTGCCCGTCGTCCGATTGAACCAGATACAACGTATACAGCAAATCGTCGCTCGGGTTGTTTACCACGAGATATAGGCGGTATCTGTCTCCCCGCTTGAAGGTGCCGGCCGCGCGGCATTCGCACTCGTACGTTTCCTCGCCGCTCTCCATTTCCACCGTAAAATTTTCAAATTGCTGCGTCTGAAACATCTGCACGAGACCGTTTACGATTTCTTCGCCGTCGTTTAAAAGCAGACAGTCGTCTAAGTCCACCCCGTCCATCGTTAAATCGGGCGTCTGATCCTCCGCCATAAAATTATCCTCCGTATTTTCTTGTTAAATATATTATAAGATATGCTCGCCGACTTGTCAATTCTTTTATCAATTCTTTTAATAAAAAACCAACGCCGTTGCCGTAATTTCAATTGGGAATATTCGGTAAGGCGCAGGAAAAAAAGAATTAGGCGTGGCGTGAAAGCGTATTTCCAATAGGGAAGATAAAAAGCGAAGAAATTCAAAATTCTTCGCTTTTTATAATTTTCCGACACATTGAAATTTATAAGTCAAAAAAAACTTTTTTTAAGCGTTCTTCGTTTATGCCGTCGCGCTCCCGCCACCTGTTGACGGGATACGCAAAGTCGTTTTTGTATTCTATCGGATCACGCTCGTACTCGTTTACGAACTTTTCGACATAGCACGGGCATTCCTTGGTATCCAACACACCGCAAATACCGAGAATGTTAAGAATAGCATTTCGCCGTGCGTACGTCGCGGCATATCGTCGAACATATAGCCTTCGGATTTGGCAATCGCAAAATCCTCTTCGGAAGTGTCGTAGTCGTCCTTCCAACCGGCGCTCGTCCAATATCTATCAAATAAAGTCTTTAATCCCTTGTCCATTATACCAATACTCCGATAAATCACTGTTTATCGCTCTATTAACCGCAACTCAATCAAAAGGTAAAGTTAAAACGCACTCACCTGGCTTGCAAGGTATAGTGCGCTCTATACTTACATTCTGTTCCTGTGGTAAATTCCCTATGGGAATTACGATAAGCCGCGCCTTTTTTGATGTTTATATTGCGTGGACGAACAAGGCTACTTGTAGCCGAGTGAGATATAGAATGTTTTAAATATCCATCTAAATTCAATCGGTTGCGTTCTTTCGTTCTTCGTGATATAATGATTGCACGATAAACAGTAATTTGGCGATGCAAAAAGGAGAATGGCAATGAAAGATAAAGAGATGACTTTTGAAGAAAAGTTGAACGTAATGAAAAAATTAGGACTTCAAAAAGAATGGGCGAAATGGGAATTGAAACAAGAAAGCGACGTTTGGGCGGTTTTGGCTTCTTTCCGTTTTTTAAAGCCGATTAGCGACCACCTTGAATTTCATAGAGGCGGCTTTGCGAATATGATAAAAAAATATCAAGAGCAAGGCGAGCTTGACGAAAGATTTCCCGAAGTATCCGCACTGATAAAAGAAGGCGCTTCGATAGAAAGCATAGAAAAGTTTGCATTTGAAAGAGTTCAGGAAGCTGTCGAGTGCATTTTATATCAACTCGGCGACCAAGAGTCTGCGGAATGTGCAGACGTTTTCGACGAAATTGATTTTTCCCAAATGAATTCACTTAGGCTTATGGAAGTCGGACCGGACGGAAAACCGACGGGGCGTTATGCTATCGAGCTTCACGGAAAAATTCCTTTTTCAGATTTGGAAGATTGACCGTGTTTTTGCCTATTATATAATAATCAATAAAAAAGACGCGGCTTACGCCGCGCCCTTTTTAATTTTGAGCGGATTTTTCCGAATTTCCCTCGGACATTGCTTTCAGCTTTTCGTCCATCAGTTCGTTCACCTTTTGGGTCAACTCCGACTGGCTCTTCTTAACAAGGCAACGCGCCTTGTAGCTGTTTGCCGTAAGCAGCGCACCGCCGACGGCGCCGAGCATCAATCCGAGACAAAACACTTTTTCCATATCTGCCTCCTCTCGAAAACAGTTTGTGAAATTAACCGCCCGTTATTCCTCTTGCCCGCTGCGTAATTTTTCCAATTCCGAACGCAGACGCTCGTTTTCCTTGCGCAGGTCTATCGCAAGCCGCGAATACAGCGCGTCGATTTCCCGTTCGAGCTTACGCTGCAAAAAAGTCTTTTCCTGCGGGATCCCCGCTTCTTCCGCCGCCTTCGCCACCCGCTCGGGCTGCTTCTTTACAAGATTGCGGTATTTGTTCTGCATCCGAAGCATCAGTTTTTCATCCCCGCCGGATACGTTGATGATAGCGCGGCGCACCGAAAGCCCTTTACTTTTTTCCTGCAACACACGGCGCAGCATTTCGTCCGTTTCCTCTTCGGTGAACGGCTTGATTTCGCCTGCCTGCAACCCCTTGCCGTCGAGAATCGCATTCACGCGCGAATCCTCACGCTTCTTCAAAAACGCGTAATAATAGTTGCGGACGCTCCCCTTGGCGCGGCTGTGCTCCTTGCCGTACGTTTCGAAGAGATACGAAAGCGTTTTGCCTGCGTTTTTTCCCGTGTAGATGTACTCGATCAGTCCCGTAGCTTCCTCTTCCGTGTAACCGTTGATCTTATTCATAACTTCACCTCGGGATAATTGTTGACATAATTTTATCCGAGTATACATTAAATAATGATATGCGGGTGTATTTTTTATCGGAAAAGCAAAGTGCGCTCTTTCTGGGCGGCGTTTATTTGGGTTTGGTGGACGGATTCGAGCGTTCGACGCAGCTGAACCCCGACGACGGCATCTTCTGCGAAATCGCGCCCCCGAACGGGTACCTGCCCGTGCGCTTCCGTTTCGACGGCAATTTTTTACTCGATCCTCCCCCCAACGTAAATCTGTATTTTACCGAAAACGCCGTATGCGTGTACTGCTTCGGTTTTTTATCCGAAAACCAGACGCTTCGCGTGCTCTTTCAAAAGCGTATCGGCGGCACGCTGTTCACGCTCTACCGTCAGGGGACGCTGCAACTGAACGTGGAAAACGAGACGGGTTTCCATATCGTTCCCCTTTCCGACGCGTTCGAGGAATGCAATATTATCCCTTACGGGCACGATTTCCTCGTGGAAGGCGACGGCGCGTTTCTCCTGTTGTCGTACGACGGCAAGACGGTGGTAAAATCGGAGGGAAAGGTGCTGGACGCGGGCGATACGCTGCGCGCGGAGGTGCCCTTTCACGACAGCATGGGGCACTCCGCCGTATGCGAATGGAAAAACGGGGAGCTCGTTTCCTCCGCTATCCGCACCGCTTTCGAGCCGAGCGAAGCGACCTTTGCGCTCGCGCTCTTCGAAAGCGCGCTCATCGGAGCGGACTGCACGCCCTTTCTCGCCGACAACCTGTTGGAAAAAGCCGACGCGTTAAAGGAGTTTTTGGGGGATTACCGCTCGGTGGTACTGACCGGCGAACAGGATAAAGTCGGGCTCGTTTACGAACGCAAGGAACGCGTGTTCGACGTGCGCTATTACCGCATTTCCGTTGAAAGCGGCAAGGTTACCAATATCAAGCCCATTTAAAAGATTTCCACATTCGCGCCCCTTTGCGCAAAGGATATTTTTTATATTCCGCAATATTATTTTTTCGGTGTAATGCGTAATTAAAAGCTCTCGAACGAAATGTTCGAGAGCTTTCTCTCCTCGCTTGAAAGTAAAAATTTTTTTAATTCCCTATGGAAATCGCTCTTTCCGCAGCTTTTATCAATACTTATTGACTTTTACGGAAGTGATTACGATTTGCTTTTCGAGCGGGACGTTAAAGGTAGCGTCGATATCTCCCTTGTTCAGCGCTTCGAAGGGTTCGTAACGGTTCAGCCGCCAATTTATTTCCGTCGTAAAACTTACGTCTTCCGCCAACGTTTTCGTGTAGTCGTTGATCGCCTTCAATAAACCGTTTTCCAGCTGCCCTTCGTAGTCCTTCGCCATGCCGAACACGCTGTAATTGTCGTCGAGCGTGCCCTGAGACGCCGTACTCGTATAGGTGTAGAAGAGCGAAGTCGCGCTGTTCTTCGGATATTTCGTTTCCTGATAGGGATTGCCGCCGTTGCCCTTTCCGCCGTCCGCACGCAAAACCTTCACGTCGCCGTTGTAGTTGCCCTTGTCGGTATAGTACATGACGAGCGCACCCGCCTTATGGTAATTCTCCGTACGGTACTGGTTGCGCGTGCCGTTGCTGAAAAACTCCCCGTAAACGGTGTAAAGCGGCGTATCGTCCAAAGTCCAGACGGACTGTGTAAACGTATTGCCTTCCTCTTCCAGCGTTTTCACGGTAGAATAATAATCGATTTCTGTAAGCTCGCCGTTCTCGATTTTATATCCGCCCCCGTAGAGGAAACTCGACCGATAGTCGTGGATGATCGTACCGTCGTAGAAGCCCGCGTTGGCGAGCTCGATAAAATGCTGAACGGTTTGGGGTGCGTCGTTGCGCGACAGAACGTAATCAACGGCATACTTCTTCCCATCGAATTCGTAGTTGATCGTGATCTCCGGGTGCTTCGTGGAACAGCCCGCAAACATGGCAAGCGCGCTCACGGACACGGCAGCAGTACAAATAACGGTGCCTAAACGGCGAAATAAATTCTTTTTCACGGAATTGCCTCCTATCCTCTATTTTAACCGACATTTCCCGTTTCGTCAAGCGCTTTCGCGCCTTCCGCGCGTGAAAATTACAAAATGAATGCGTGAAATAAAAAGCGGGCGCATTCCATCACACGTGTTCCCCGCCACGGCAGGGAATAAAGAAGATGCAAACGCGGCGGGTCATAACGCAATGCTTGACGTAATACGGAACAATTTAAAAGAACCGTTAAAAGGAAAAAGCCGCAGGTTATCCCTGCGGCAGCTCCGTATCAATTTCCGATTACTCCAAAACGGCGGTTGCGCCCGCTTCCTTGAGCTTGGCAAGGGCAGCTTCCGCGTCTGCCTTCGGAACGCCTTCCTTCAACACGCCGAGACCCTCGACAGCCTTCTTTGCTTCCGCAAGACCAAGACCCGTGAATTCACGTACGACTTTGATAACGCCGATTTTGTTCGCGCCGAAATCCTTGAGCACGATGTTGAATTCCGTCTTTTCTTCTTCAGCGGGAGCAGCCTCCGCCGCACCTGCAGCGCCCGCAGCCGCTACGGGAGCAGCCGCGCTTACGCCGAATTCCGCTTCGAGCGCTTTTACGAGGTCGTTGAGTTCAACGACGGTCATTGCTTTTACTTCTTCAATGAGTTTCTGAACGTCCATTTTAATTTTCTCCTTAATTTTAAGATTTTTGCCCCGCAATTGCGTTCAATACGTATGCGAGATTTGCGATGGGAGCTTGCAAGCAACCCAACATTTTTGCGATCAATACCTCTCTCGAAGGGATCGCCGCGAGCTTCTTGACCCCTGCCGCATCCACGTACGCGCCGCCGACGTAGGCGCTCTTGGGTACGATTTTCTCTTCGAGTGCGGGGTTTTCCTTCACGGATTTGGCGATAATCGAGCAACCGCTCGTTTCGTCGGGGCAGAACACGAATGCCGTCGCGCCGTTGAGATCGTTGTCGAAATCCGTTACACCGATTTCGTCGAACGCCTTGCGCACAAGCGTGTTTTTGTACACCTTATATTCGCAGTTGGCGTTTTTGAAACGGTTTCTCAAATCGGTTACTTCCAAAACGGTAAGCTTTTCGTAATGAACGAGCACAACCGATTTGCTGTTGCCGATTTTCTCTTTGATCTCTTCGACAGCCGCCATTTTTGCTCTGCGGTTCTCGGAAATTTTCTTTTCTTTCTCCATGGTTACCTCCGTAAGCGCATTTGCGCCCGAATAAAAATCTCCGCACCACAGACGGGTACGGAGTTCTTCACGCTGAAAAAACCCAACCTCGACGGGAAATTAAGCCGTGTGACACCCGTTGTCTGCGGTCGATCAATTTACTTTGTAAGTTTAGCGTATTTTTCGGAAAACGTCAAGCGTTTTTGCACGAAAAATCACAATTTGTTATAGTTAACTTTTACGCCGGGGCCCATCGTGCTCGTAAGCGTAACGCTCTTGATATACTGACCCTTCGCTGCGGCGGGCTTTGCTTTGACGATCGCATCCATCAGAGCGTTGAAGTTCTCCGCGATCTTCTCTTCGCCGAAGCTCTTCTTGCCGATCGGGCAGTGAATGATTGCGGTTTTATCGAGACGGTACTCGACTTTACCTGCTTTCACTTCCTGCACTGCGCGCGCAACATCCATCGTAACCGTGCCGGACTTGGGGTTGGGCATCAAGCCCTTGGGCCCGAGCAGACGACCGATACGACCGACGACGCCCATCATGTCGGGGGTCGTGATCATAACGTCGAAACCAAACCAGTTTTCTGTCTGGATCTTCTGAACCATTTCCTCAGCGCCGACGAAATCCGCGCCCGCAGCCTGCGCCGCGTCCGCGCGCTCGCCCTTGGCGATAACGAGCACCTTCTTGGTTTTACCCGTTCCGTTGGGAAGAACGATAACGCCGCGGACCTGCTGGTCTGCCTGACGGGGGTCGATTCCCAAACGAACGTGAAGTTCGATCGTTTCGTCAAATTTTGCTTTCGCCGTAGCAATCGCAAGCCTGATCGCTTCCTGCGAATCGTACGTTTTCAAGCGGTCGTAGCTTTTTACGCTCTCGGCGTATTTTTTACCGTATTTCATTATTTACCTCCTCGTGGTACAGCGAGGTTTCCCTCTCCCACTTCTCCTCGTCATTCTTCTACCGTGATCCCCATGCTGCGCGCCGTACCCTTAATCATGCTCATAGCGCTTTCAAGGGAGGTGCAGTTCAAGTCGGGAAGCTTGATCTTGGCGATCTCTTCCACCTGCGCCTTGGTGAGTTTTCCGACTTTCGTCTTGTTGGGAACCGCGCTCGCCGTTTCCAATCCGCAAGCCTTCTTGATAAGAACGGGTGCGGGCGGCGTCTTTAAGACGAACGTAAACGAACGATCCTGATAGATCGTGATGACGACGGGAATGATCAATCCGTCTTGCTGTGCGGTCTTAGCGTTAAACTCTTTGGTAAAGCCCGGAATGTTGATTCCGTGAGGACCCAGCGTCGAACCGACAGGGGGTCCGGGGGTGGCTTTACCTGCGGGAAGCTGAAGCTTGACTACCGCGGTAATTTTCTTTGCCATATAACTCCTCCGTGTTCGTGGTACTTGCAAGACGGCATGAATGAATTTACCGTCTCTCCCACGTATATCAAAAGGCTTTCGCCTGTTTGAATCATATAACTGTTTATTGCCTGCTCAAAATAACGCAGGATCGGACAAATCGCCGACAGCGCAGTCCGCTTTATTCTTCCTCTCTCGGTATTTCGACGGCAGTATCGGAAATCTTGGTGATCTGAACGTAATCGACTTCGACGTCCTGCTCCCTGCCGAACATAACGATAGTAACTTTGGCACGCTGCGAAGCGTTGTTGAGCTCCTTGATGTTCCCGATAAATCCTTCCAAAGGGCCGCTGCCGATGGATACGCGGTCGCCGACTGCAAAATCGACGTTTACGACGTACTCTTCAAGGCGCATCTTGCGGATCTCTTCCTCTTTCATGGGAATGGGACGCCCCTGCGGACCGCAGAACCCCGTAACCCCCCTCGTATTGGTAACGAGATACCAAATCTGGTTGGAGTAAATCATCTTGATAAAGACGTAGCAAGGCAAAAGCTTGCGTTCCACGACCTTTTTCTTGCCGTTCGCCTTTTCTTCGATGGTCTGCTCGGTGGGAATTTTTACGTCGGTAATCATGTCGCCGAGATTGTTATTTTCGATAAGCCTTAAAAGACTTTCCTTCACCATGGACTCATAACCCGAGTAGGTGTGAAGAATGTACCATTGAGGCTCCTGCGACCGGGTCATGCGTTACCCCCCCAGGTAGTAATGAATTGCAAAAGTTCGGAGAAACCGTAGTTTACTCCCGTTACGATAACCGTAAAGGCGAGGACGATAACAAGAACGATGCCCGTGGCTTTTAACGCTTTCCCGAAGGAAGGCCAAGTTACGCGCTTCAACTCGGAAAACGTCTCCTTCAGCTTTCTGCCCATGCGGACGAAAACGTTGGGTTTTTTATCCTTGTTCTGCTTTTTGTCCTTTTTGGGAGCGGTCTTCTGCTCCGAAACTTCTTCTTTCTTATCGGACTTTGCCATAATCAATTCTCCGAAACGTGCCGTAAAACGGCGCTAAATTACTTGGATTCTTTGTGTACGGTGTGCTTTTTGCAAACGGGGCAGTACTTTTTAAGTTCAAGACGGTCGGGATCGTTGCGCTTGTTCTTAAAACTGTCGTAATTGCGGTTTTTGCACTCGGTGCATTCGAACGTAATTTTCGCTCTCGTCGATTTCGTAGCCATAAATCGAAAACTCCATACAAAAAAATTGCACCCCTCATCGGTGCGTATTTCAAGTTTAACACAATTGCAAGGGCTTGTCAATGATTTTTGAAAGCGAAATAAAGATTTTTTATTTTTATTTTTTCGACATCCGCCTTTCGGCAAAGGCAAGATTCTTCGCTCCGCTTCGTTCTGCTCCGAATGCCAAAGCAAAGGTCGCCGCGCTCCTTTTCGCCGAACAAAAAATCCCTGCGGAAAACCCGCAGGGATTCTTGTTAATACTTTGTTTGTTCACTTATTACGCTTCGGGCGTAGTCGCAGGCGTCTTAACGATGCTGCTGACTTGGAGATAAATATTCTCTCCCCCGAGACCAATCCAATACTCGTCTGCAAACTCGAACGTAGACGTAATCGTAAAGGTCGTCGTTCTCGTTACGGTATCCTTTGCGTAGGTGAGCGTTACAACGATGTTATCGCCCGTCCAGTCGTACACCAACGTGAAGGTACAATCCTTGATCAGATTGAGATACTCGGTATCTTGCGTAGCCCTGTTTTCATCGGTAACACCCGCTTCTGCGTCAACCGGATAGTTCTTATCGGCGGTTGCAACGGCGGGATCGCTGACGATTTTTATCGCTTCCACGCCGGGCGTTCCGAACACGAAGCCGTCGCCGCGCAGTCCAACGGATACTTCCTTCGAGCTCATGATATAAGCGATCGGGGATTCCCAACCTCTGTTACCCGCAGAAGCCAACGTACCCGTAATCGTAACCTTTTCACCCTTCGAGAAGGAATTCCCTATCCATACGGGTGTCAGGTTCGTAAAACCAAGATTCTTATCCGAAGTACCGACAGTAGGATTCGTCTGATTTTCGGACGGCGTTGCGGGCTCGGGATTGAATTCGGGCGTCGTTCTTTCGATGCTGTTGATCGTAAAGCTCGAAGACTCACAAGCAAGCCCAACCGAATAGAAGTTTTGAGTGAATGATTCCGCCGGCGTAACCGTATACGACATCGTATTGCTATCCGTTCCGTTCGAGAAATCAAAGCGAACGATAATCGCGTTCGGATTGCTCCAATCGTATGTCACAACCAGACTGCCGTTCAACGTATTTTTAAACGTATCCCAGTTAGGTCCGATAACCTTCGCAATTGCCCAACCTTCTGCCTTTGCCATATCGGCACCCGCACCGGCATTGCCCCCGTCAAGCACCCACCAGTCTGCACGGAAGAGACCCTGAGGCGCAAGACCGCTGAACAAATATGCAAATACCGTTTGGTAGTTTGCGGCCGCTTTCGAAGTGTGCGTACCCGTAAATACGAGCTTTTCACCCCTCTTCAATTCCGTAGTCCAAGTAGGCGTCAATCCGGGATAAGGCGCTGCATTGTCCGTGGTCCCGATAACGATCGGATTCTCAGTCGTAGCCGTTTGATTCTCGGAATAAACGGGAGCGTTTCTTTCGCCGCAACGGCATACGTGGTTTTCGGAGAAGCTGTGTTCATGACCGGGTTTCAACGCGCCGCCTGCTACGGGGCAACCTTCTGCCGTGCAACGGTCGGTTTCGGGATCGTAAACGTGCTGATGCTTGCCCGCTTCCGCAACATACGAATCGTACATCGCCTTAGCCGCGTACGTGCTTATCGAGTAAGGAAGTACCGTTGCATTGACCGCCTCTAAGCCGAGCGTTGCAATTTCGATCCCGTACTCCTGCGCCATCAACAGGAAGAGTTCTGCGAAGGGTTTCGCAAATCTCGTACCCTGATAGTCGAGCACGAGCTGACCGCGGATATAGTACTGGATTCCGCCCGTCTTGCTTACCGTTACGGTTACATAGTTGTAAACGGTCTTATCCGCAGTGCTCGCCTCGAACATTTGGTCTGCCGCCCAAGGGTTGAAGCCCGCTGCGTTTGCTTCGGTGTAAGCATCGCCCCAACTTGCGTCAACATATCCGGGATAAGCCGCGCCGCCGTTGACCTCCTTTAACGCTTCCGCCTTTTCCTTGATGCCCGGATGATCGGCATCCGCACCCGCCGGAAGCTTCGAAGTATCAAGTTCGCCAAGACCGTTGTTTTTAATGGACAGGTTCGCGGAAGAAATTACCGCGTCGTAACCTGCGATCTTCACAGCCTTCGTATTCCAGTCGCCTGCCGCACCGGAGCTCAGCAGGAAGGAAACCGTTAATCCGTTTTCCGCCACGTTTGCAAGCTTCTCTTTTGCAACCGTCCAATTAGCTTCGCTTATCGTACCGCTAATCTGAACCGCGCCGCAGACGCCGCAAACGCCATCTTCGAACGCGTGATCGGCATACGTTCTTTCGAAGCCGTAGTAGAAGATCGCATCGTTGCCTTCGCCTACCGCCTTTGCATTAACGCCTTCCACCTTGCAGGTAGCAGCCAGAACGACTGCCGCCGCGGCGTCGGTGTTGATGCTCATTGCCGTAATCGCTCTTGCAGCGGAAACGGTGCGGTATGCTACCGTACCCGTGCCGATTGCCGCTTCGAAGCCGTAAGCGGTATCCGCCGCAATGCCGAGCTTCGAAAGATCTACCGTAAGCGCAACGACGTTGTTGTTACCGATCTTGGTATAAACCGCCGTAGTCGCCGTGGTAAGAAGATTGCGCGTTGCGAAGGAAATCTTACCATTTTCCGCCAACGTGAAGTTAAGTTTATAGCTGTCGAGCAGGGTCTTATCCGCCATTGCATAACCGTTGTTCGCATTGAGATAGAAGTCCTGCGTGCTGAATGCGGCATTCGTGAACACGAAAGTAAGCTCGGTGCCGTTTGCCGAAACAAACACATTTTCCGTAACCTGATCTTCCGCTTTGATTGCCGTAGAAGAAACCACATTCGAACCAAGCGTTTTTCCGTCTTTGGTAAGCGTTACCGTATACGTTTTCAACGCCGACTTAAAGTCAACCGCTTTCGTGGTAAACGTAACCGTACCGTTGTTATAAGTTGCCGTTACGTCGCCGAGATCGGTGTTCGACAATTCGGTAAGCGTAGCCGCCGTTCCGCCGTTGACGGAAATGCTTGCGCCCGTAATAGCGCCCGTGTACGCAATCGTGAACGAACCGCCGTTCACGTACAAGCCGCTCGTATCGGGGGTTGCAACGATGTCCGATACGATAACGTTCGAAAGGTCGATTTGAATATCGCACTGCATGGTGCTGGCTTCCTGGTTTTCAACCGAAATCGTAGCCGTTCCAACGTTGACGCCGTCCTTAACGGGAATGAATACGATCATCGATTCTCTGTCGGCCGCAAGCTGTACCGTAGCATCGGTAACACCCGATATCGAAACGGTCGTCGAGGCAACAAGCGCCTGCGAGAAGTTGAGTGTAAACGCCGCGAAATGCGTATAAGCATTGGAGTTAACCGTAACGTCCTGCTTTTTCGCCATACCGCTGAGCGCGATTTTGGCAAGTCCGCCGTCCAACGCGACCGACCCGATCGATAATTCAGGCGAACTGTATTTCACGGAACCGATCGTAATCTCGTTTGCTACCGCTCCGCTGATAACGGAGTTGGAAATTTTTCCCTTGTAGTAGTTGACGTTGCCGTCTTGCAAAGTTATTTTGCCGCTGTCCTGCCCCCAAACGCCCTGAATGTCGTAGGTCGCTCCGGGAAGCGTTTCGCACGTATAATAGTAATCGAAATAAGGCGTACCGTCGAGAGGAACGTTTTCCTTATACAATCTCATTCTAACGACAATCGCACCGCTCTGATAACTGATCGTATAACGGAACGTACCGTTCACCATTGCTTCGTGAAGCGTGCTTGCGCTAATTGCGTTGCCGTCGCCGTCGAGCTTACCGTTAAGCGTGTTGTAAGGATACTCCTCCGTGATCAAGCTGCTGTGCAGACGCGTGAAGTCGCCCATGAAGCCCTCGACGCCTTCCGCATAGGGTTGCTGACTCGCGCCCCAATCGCCTTCGCGATATTCGGCAAACCCGTTACCGTTCAAACTGAAACGACCGACCAGCTTGCTGCCGTTGTATTCACGGATAACAACCGCCATCGTACCGTCGAGGTTGTTACCGGCCTTCGTATAAACGCCCGTAACTTCAATCAAATCGTTTTCGTTGAGAGCTACGTTCGAGACACCCGTGCCGTACCAGTTACCGTTCGTTGCAACCTTGGAAACAGCCGCGCCGCAAAGCGTACATACGCCGCCTTTCACGATATGCTCGCCGCCGACGCTTGCCGGATTGAGATAGAAGATCACTTCGTTTTCTTTCTTGATTTCGTTCGCAACGATACCTGCGTCGATACAGTTTCCGTCAACGATGATTTTCTTGTCGCCCTTGTCGGCAACTTCCACCGCCTTTACTTCGCCGTTCTCTACGGTGTAGTAAGTGTTGCCGTTGCCGTAGAACGGCTCGAACGCATACGCACCCGTGAACCCGAGCTTTGCCGCGTCGATTTCGAAGTAGACGAGCGTACCTATGCCCGCTACCGTGTTCGAACGGATCGCTATGCCCGCGGGAAGATTCGCCGCATCCGTAAATACGAGCCCCTCCTCTTCCGCGCTGTATGCGAACGACAGATCGAGAAGGCGAATGTTTTCCTTGTCGCCCGCGTTGATATTAAGGTTGAATTCCGCCGCATTCTGTCCGACGAGTTCCGTGATGTCTGCGGAAGCGGGAAGCGCGCCGACGATCGTCAATACGCCCTTTTCCACGTAAGCATACATGCCGTCCGCAAGTACCGCACCCTTATCCCCTTCTACTTCTTCGGCAAAGTCGAAGTCGTAGTGAATCTCTTCGACGATGTCGCTACGGATGCCGTCTATGCTCGCGCCGACGAAGCAGGAAGCATAATCGGAAATATTCGCCGCAGGGAATTTGATTGTTAACGTAAAACTCTGCCCTTCGAGGGTAGCTTCCGTAATCGTCTTACCTTCATAAACGAAGCCGCTCTCACCTGCGTCTTTCACAACGTCGACCAAAGTGCTTATGGACAACAAATCCGCTTGGGCAGAAGCACCGATTTGTACGTGAGAAAGCGTACTGCCGGCAACTGCCGTAAACGTGAACGTTACCGAACCGCCCTCGTTGAGCTTACCGCTGGTTGCGGGCGATACCTGCGCCGTGATTTTGAAACCGTTGAGGTTTGCAAACGTAACGTTAACGGGCGTACCGTTCAAGCCCTCGATCGTAACGCCTGCATTCGCCGTTTCTTCCGTAAGCGCAAGCACGAGATGCGCGTCGCCGTCCTGAATCTCCAACAGGTAAGGAACGTCCGCCGCACCCGACTTCACGCTGACGCCCGTCGTCGTAAACTGTTTCAGTTCGTTGTTCGTCAGACGAAGCGCAACGTATCTGTATTCGGTATTTTCGGCAAGATCCGTAAACTTAGCCTTTTGGTCTGCGCTGAGCGCCTGCGCGTAGTTCGCAGCCCCCTGAAGCGCAAGCGTAAGAGCCGTGCCTTCCGCATTGGCGCCGAGCGCAAACGCGCCGACCTTGCGGTTGTTGCCGAAAGTTACGCCGCCAATCGTAACGTCGGAACCGAACGCTTCGCCGATCGCATTGGGAACGACCTTGATATTTGCCTTGGGAATCGTAGCGCCGAAAGGCTTGCCTGCCTTCTCGAGCTCGATTTTGTAGTTGTTATACTTCGTGCTGAGAGGAGCCTTGCCGAGCGATACCCATTCGGTGCCTTCGGTAACCGTTTCATCCGTCGTGGCGTACACGTTATCCGAAACTACGGTGTAAGGCTGCCAAACGTCGCCCGTCTGAACGTACTTGAATTCCGTCTTGAGTGCGCCCGCATCGAGCATTGCGCCTTCATAAGCGACGATCGTGCCCGTGGACTCCGCGTTGAAACGGAATTCGCTGGGCGTTAAGGTTTCGATTCTCTCATACTCCGTAACGGTCATGTCGACGTAGTCGCCGTGGAGCATCGTGCGGTAGAAGCCGCGCGTCGAAATGGGAACCTTGATATAAGCTACGAGCGAAACTGCGTTCGTCGTGCTCTTGTAGTTGTAATTATACTGTAATTCGATAATGCCGTCCTCGCGATACGTCCAGACAAGCTCGATAGGCGTTTCGTCCTGATAGTAGTCGCCCGAGTTCAGCTGTCCGTCGCCCGAGGAATATACCCACCAATCGTGCCAAGAAGCAGAATCGGGAGCAGGCATTTCACCGTTGACGTATCCGTTGGGAACGGGATTGGTTTCGCTTGCGAACGCGTCCTTCCACGAACCGTAGTTGATGCTTTCGGACTGACCGCCGGAGAGCGATGCAAGCATACGGGGACCGCTCGTCGTATCGCCGACGCCGTTGTAAAGAACCCAACCTTCACCGCGCACGAAAACCGACGTACCGCCTACGTAGGTCTTGTGCGTCGTGCCGTCGAATTCCGCATTATTCATATAAGGGTCTGCAAACCCGATTACGGGGAAATAGTAGTATGCGTTTTCCACAACCTTCCAATTTTCCCACGCGGTCTGCGCCGTGCCGCGCACCGTGATCGTGGTGCCCGGTTCCAGATCGCCTACGGTAAGCGTAGGTACGGTGTGCGCCTCCGTTCTGCCGTTAAAGAACGCCTCGACCGTGCCGAAGGGCTTAACGTTGCTCGTAGCCTCTTTGCCGTCGCCGTAGGTTACCACCTTCGTTTCCTCGTATACGCCCGAAGGAAGCGTTGCCTGCGTGCCCTGATGGAAGCTACCGTAGTGAATGACGATATCCTCTTCCGATGCGACCCTGCGCGCACCGTCGTGTCTGCAGGTTGCAACGCCGTTTGCATCCTCTTCGCCGAAATCGTGTACGATTTTTATGCTGAAAGTATAGTTCTGTTCCTTGGGATTGTTCTCTTTGGGCTGTACCGTAAGCGTATACGTACCTACTTTTTGATAGGTAATCTCGCCCATGATCTCGCATTCCGAGCCCTTCACCGTTCCGCGCGTGCTTCCCGCGCGATAGGACACCGTGATGCCGTTGATTTTCTGCCGGACGGCTTCTTCGTTGTCCGAGTCGGTAATCGTAGGAATATTCTCTACGCCCGTTACGCTCGAGATTTCCGTACCCGTCTCTTGCGGCTTCGGTTTCTTTTTACAAGCAAACAAGCCGACCGACACGAGCATCGCGCAGAGCAAAACCAAAACGACCCTAAGTTTCCTCATGTCTCTTTCCCCCCTAATGAAATTGTTTTTTCGCCATTTTGGGTAAATAGCGTAATAATTTTACAACAAAAAAATATTGATGTCAATACTTTTTTTAAAAAAATATTATCTTTTTTCGAAAATGTTTTACTTTTACGTGAACCTTGTCCGCGTAGATTTGCCCAAAATGTTTTCAAAATTAACGTTTTGTTATCAATTTTTGCAATTTACAGGCGGTTTATGTGATTTCGGCGTTTTCTTTCCGCTTTGACAAAAATAAAACCGCCGATGGGCGGTTTTTCAACGGTTGCTTTCCTCTTCAGGATTCTTCGCCGTGCTCGGAATGACCGGAACGGCGGGACGGAATGAGAAAGTCGGTTAAGACAGCGGCTTTAAGTTTTTTAACGAAAGGTCGAGAATGGGCGCGCTGTGCGTAAGCGAACCGGACGAAATATAGTCCGCGCCGAGCGATGCGTACTGCGCGACGTTGTCCTTGGTAACGTTGCCGGAAATTTCGATTTCCGCCCTGCCCTTGGCAAGCGCGACCGCCTCTTTTAACGTATCTAACGTCATGTTGTCGAGCATAACGATATCCGCCCCCGCTTCGAGAGCCTCTTTCAGCTGGGCGAGCGTTTCCACTTCGATTTCTATTTTCCGCACGAATGGCGCGTACGCGCGCGCCGCAGCGACCGCCTGCTTCACGCCGCCTGCTGCGCCGATGTGGTTATCCTTTAACAGCACGCCGTCCGACAGGTTAAAGCGGTGGTTGCCCGCGCCGCCGATTCTGACGGCGTATTTTTCAAAGCTGCGGAGCCCAGGAGTCGTTTTACGCGTATCTACCAAGCGAACGTCCGCCCCCGCCAACAGCTTGGAAGCCGTGCGCGCGTACGTGGCGATCCCGCTCATACGCTGTAAAAAGTTCAACGCGGTGCGCTCGCCCGAAAGAATCGCGCGAATATCGCCGAACACTTCTGCAACCAGCTGCCCTTTTACTACCTCGTCGCCCTCCTTGACGTGCGGCACAGTCTCCGCGCTCCCGTCAAGCAGTTCAAAGGTGCGCGCAAATACGGGAAGCCCCGCGATCACGCCGCTTTGCTTGGCAAGCAGCTCGGCTCTGCCCCGCACCCCTTCGGGCACGACGGCGTTTGCCGAAACGTCCTCCCAAGGAATATCCTCCTTCAACGCCCTTAAAATATCTTCGTCCCAATGCAGCTTCGTCGTAACGTTATTGCTTTTCACCGCGAACGACCTCCCGTACCATTTTTTTATGATTCTCGGAATACGTTCGTAGAGGCAAAAACTGTCCGTAGTCGATTGCGGGCAACCCCTCGTCGCGTATTTCGCTTAATTTCGTTATATCTTCGGCGGCGCGCTTTGCAAATATCAGCGATTCGAGCAAAGAGTTGGACGCCAGACGGTTTTTTCCGTGCACGCCGTTGCAACACGTTTCTCCCACGGCGTACAGCCGCTTCATGCTCGTGCGCCCGCTCAAATCGCTCTTGATGCCGCCCATATAATAGTGTTGGGCGGGAACAACGGGAATTGGCTCGCGGAATACGTCGTACCCCTCTTTTCTGCAACGCGCCACGATGGAAGGGAAGTGCCTGCCGACGGCGGACGCTCCGCCGACACAGGTGCGCAAATCGAGCCGCACGAACTTCGTGCCCTCCTCCTCCATCTTCCGACGGATCACCGCCGTTACGACGTCGCGCGGAAGCAGTTCGTCCACGAACCGTTTACCGTTCTTGTCGACGAGCGTCGCACCCTCGCCCCGCACCGATTCGGAAATGAGAAACCGCCGCCCGCGCTTTTCGGAGTACAGCGTGGTGGGATGGTGCTGCACGTAATCGGCGTTTTGCAGCGCAACGCCGTGCCTCATACACACGGCAAGCCCGTCCCCCGTTAAAATCCTGAAATTGGTGGAGTGGCGGTAAAGCCCCCCCACGCCGCCCGTGGCAAGCACCACGGCGTTTGCCTTAACGGGATAGATTTCGCCGGTGCGGTTGTCGCGCAACACCGCGCCGAGACAGACGGCGTTGTTGTCGTCGGCAATCAGATCGAGCATGGTCGTATCGGCGAAAAAGCGGATATTTTCGCGCAAACGTGCTTCCTTTAACAAATGCGAGGTGATCTCCTTGCCCGTGCAATCGGCGTGAAAAACGATGCGCGGACGCGAATGCGCCCCCTCGCGCGTGTAAGCGAGCGAACCGTCCTTTTCGCGCCGGAAGCGCACGCCGAAGGAAATCAGCTCGTTGATCGTCGCCCGCGAATTTTCAATCATGCACCGAACGGCATCGGCATCGTTTTCGTAATGCCCCGCGCGCATGGTGTCCTCGAAGTAGCCGTCGAAATCTCCGCCGTCGCGCAGCACGCAGATCCCGCCCTGCGCCAGAAAGGAGTCGCTCGATTTCAACCCGCCCTTGGATACGACGAAAACGCTCTCCCCGCGCGGCAGGTGCAACGCGCAATTCAAACCCGCCACGCCCGCACCGATGACGAGTACGCCGCAGCGAAGTATCGAGTTGTCATGCCTGTCAACGTTCATTTCCGCGCTCCCTTTTCTCCTTGCAAACCGCTTAAAGTATAGCCCTTCGCCGCCCGCTTGTCAAGTTTTTAAAACTTGATATGCTCGAAATTTTCCTTGGAGGAACGGCGGTAAAACACGGCTTTGCGTCCGATGACCGTTATGACCTCCGCCCCCAATAAGTCGGCGACGTTCTGTGCAAGGGTATCGGCGTCCGCCTCCGCGTTTTCGAGCACGTTTACCTTGATAAGCTCTCGCGCCTCGAGCGCATCGGAAAGCGTCTTTAACAGATTGTCCGAAATGCCGCCCTTGCCGATTTGCGTTACGGGCTTCATCGTAGACGCCAGCGAACGCAGCTTACTTCTTTGCTTGCTTGTAAAATCCATATCATGCTTCCTTTTTGTTTCGAATCTTATTGCCCGAAAAAATCAGTTTTACGGAACGAAATCAAACTCCGTATCTCCGAACACGACCGTATCTCCCTCTTTACAGCCCATGGAAACGAGCGCCTTGATAACGCCGCGCGTCTTTAACGTGCGCTGAAAATACGCCATGGATTCGGGACGGTTTAAAACCACGTTGCGGCAGAGCATATCCACCAGCCCGCCCGTAACGACGAACGCGCCGTCCTCATCGCGGAAAATATCGAAGTCGGTATCGTTTTCTTTTTCGTATACGAATTCGTCCGCAGGAATGCGCTCGGCAGGCGGAAGGGTGTCCAATAATTCCGCCATTGCCTTGACGAGCTCCGCCGTTCCCCCGCCGCTGACGGCGGTGATGGGATAGATCCGATACTTCCTGCCGAATTTCTTTTTGAACCTTTTCAGATTTTCTTCCGCACCGTACACGTCGCACTTATTGCAGGCAACGAGCATGGGCAGCGAATACAGCTTGTCTGAATACTCTTTCAGTTCGAGGTTGATTTTTTCGAAGTCTTCCAAGGGATCGCGCCCCTCCGCGCCCGAAATATCCACGACGTGTACGATAGCGCGCGTGCGCTCGATATGCCGGAGGAAATCGTGCCCCAGACCCGCGCCCTCCGCCGCGCCCTCGATGAGTCCCGGAATATCCGCCACCGCAAACGACTTATCGTAATAGGAGGCAATGCCGAGATTGGGCGAAAGCGTAGTGAAATGATAGTTGGCAATTTTCGGACGCGCCGCGGAAATTTTGGAGAGCAGCGTGCTCTTGCCCACGTTGGGGAAGCCGACGAGCCCGATATCCGCAATCACCTTCATTTCGAGAACGAGCGCGTGTGCCTCCGTCTTTACCCCCTTCTGCGAAAAGTTGGGCGCGTGGCGGGTCGCCGTCGTAAATCGCACGTTGCCCTTGCCCCCTCTGCCGCCTTCGAGCACGACGACCCGCTCGCCGTCCTCGTACACGTCGCAGATGATTTTACCGCTCTCCGCATCTCTGACGAGCGTGCCGAGCGGCACCTTGATCTCCAACGCCTTCCCGCTTTTGCCGCTGCAAAGGTTGGTGCCTCCGCGCTCTCCGTTTTCCGCAAAGTATTTGGAGCGGAAGCGAAAGGGCAGCAAATCGTTCATATCTTTATCTCCGACAAACGCGACATCGCCCCCTCTGCCGCCGTCGCCGCCGTCCGGTCCGCATGCGGGCTTGCCCTTGTACGCTTTGAACGAATTCATTCCGTCGCCGCCGTCGCCTGCTTTTACGGTGATTTTTACCTTGTCCGTAAATATTTTGGTTTCCATTTTTCGTAATTCCTTTCGATAAAGTATAACAGAAATCGAAGAACAAAGCAAGAATTTTGAACGTCCTGTGAAAAACAGAGAAAAAACGTTAAATAATAAGTAACGGGGTTATATAAAATTACGAGGTGAATATGTATTACTATCTGCTTTTCTTACTGCTGTTGCTTCCCTGTCTGGCATTTTCGGCGATTGCAAGCGCGAAGGTGCATTCCACCTTTTCCGCGTTCGACAAGGTTGCAAACCGTTCCCGCATGACCGGATACGATACGGCGACGCTGCTTATGCGCAACCGCGGCGTACACGATATCTCCGTCAACCGCGTCAGGGGAAGGCTTTCCGACCACTACCACCCCGCCAAAAAACAGGTGAATCTTTCCGAAAGCACCTACGGCAGCGCCTCGGTGGCGGCGGTCGCCGTCGCCGCGCACGAAATCGGGCACGTGATGCAAAAGCAAAGCGGATACCTGCCCTATAAAATCAGAAATTTTCTCGTACCCGTTACCAACCTCGGCTCGCGCCTCGCATTCCCCGTGATCATCGTCGGGATCCTTCTCGACTTTTTCGCGGCGACAGTCGTGCCGATCGGGGAATATCTCGTCTATGCGGGAATCGCACTTTACGGGCTGTCGACGCTGTTTATGCTCGTAACCCTGCCCGTGGAGTTCAACGCCAGCCGCAGGGCGAGAAAGATGCTCGTCGAGGACGGCGTTCTGGAACAGGACGAAGTCGGCGGGGCGAAGAAGGTGTTGAACGCCGCAGCCCTCACCTACGTCGCTTCGCTTCTCATTTCCTTCGTCTACTTCCTGCATTTCCTTATCATGATGCTCTCGCTTCTGGGAAGGGGGAGAAACAGGTGAGCGATCCCGTAAAACAGCGGTACGGCACCGTCAACCCCGACGCTTGCTCCCCTTCCCGCCGCGGAACACGTCCGAATTCAGAATTCCCGTAACTACCGTTTCTTTTTCCTCTCCGCCGCGCAACAGCGCTTCCTCCACGAGGGCGGAGAGGAATTCTTTTGCTTCCGTCAAAGATTCGCCGAAGAGATATGTAGCAAGCGAACCGGGAACGGTGTTCAGCTCGTTGAAGTACGCCTCGCCGCCCGCGACGATGAAGTCCGCGCGAACCACGCCCCTGCCGTCGAACGCTTCGTAAATCCACGTCGTGCAGGCGCGGATCTTATCGGAAATTTCCCGAGGGAGGTCGGCGGGCAGCTCGCTGTGCTTCGCCGCTTTTTCGTACTTATCCTCAAACGACAGAATCGCGCTGTCCGTAAACACCTCCTCGCACTCGGAGGCGATTATCCGTCCGTCCTTGCGGTACGCCGCGCAGTTGACGTCGCGCTTATCCCGAAAGTACTCCTCCACGAGCGCACCCGTATCGAGGCGGAATGCAAGCGCGAGAGCGTCCGCCAGCTCTTTCTCGTCGTGCGCAACCCGAACGCCGATGCTCGACCCGAGCTTGACGGGCTTGACGATGACGGGAAAAGTCAGTCCCTCCGCCGCCATTGCCGCTTCGGCGTTTTCCCCCTCGCGTACGGTTACGGCCCGTGCAACGGGGATCGCTAAGCCTTTGGCGGCGATCTTGCCGAACGACTTATCCATAAACAACGCGGAAATCGGCGTTTCGGGCGACGCGGAACGGACGCCGTTCCAGCGGAAGAGCGCAGACAGCGTGCCGTCCTCTCCCATGCCGCCGTGGCAGCAATTCAACGCGCAGTCGAACGCAAACAGTTTTTTGCGCTTTTTTTGCGAAAAGAGCGCACTGCCGTTAAGATAGACGGGCACAAGCTTGACGCTTCCGTCCGTAAACGCCTTCACCGTATTCGCGTCGGCGTAAGCCATGCCCCCCTCGCGCGGCAGAAACACGGGCAGGACGCGGTAGCCCGCCCCGCGCAAAAGATTGGCGGCGTAAACGCCCGTTATGATTGATATTTCGTGCTCGTTGGATTTGCCTCCGAAAAAAACCGCAACCGTCGTTTGCATAAAAAAACACCTCCGAAAATTTTCTTTTCTTCGGTGCTTCCGACGTTGATTCGATTGCCCGCCGTCCTTTGCGGGGGGCATCCCCAAAACCGCCTATTCTCGGCGTCCCTGTCTCCGTCGTGCGAAACGATTAACCGTAAATATCGGGCAAATCGTTTAAGAACAGTACGCAATCGCCCTCTTTCAGCTCCCGCGACAGTATCTGCTGCGCGGCTTTCAGCGTGGGCACGGTAACCAGCTTCTCTTCGTTGCCGCCAGCCGCATAGTACCCCTTGCTGACCGAAAGGATCTGCGTTTCGCCGACAAGTATCACGAAATCCAAACCCACGAGGCTTTCGCCGAGCGCGCGGTTCTTGTTGTATTCGAGCGCTCCGAGCTCCACGATTCCGGGGGTTACGATAAACTTTCTGCCCGAGAACAGTTTTAAAACCTCCACCGCGCATTTGGCGCCCTCTTCATTACAGTTGTACGAATCGTCCAAAATCGTAACGCCGTTCGCCTCGCTCTTTTCGAGGCGGTGCGGCACGGGCTTGATTGCCGTTATCCCCGCGGCGATTTCCTGCATATTCATGCCGAGCGAACGGCATAACGCGGAGGCGATCGCAACGTCTTCGGCGGCGTGCCTCCCCAGCAGCGCCGTTTCGACGGCAATGCGTTCTTCACCGATCCGCAGGGTAAACTTTGTGCCGTTTTCGCTCAGTTCAATCTCCTCGGCGGCAAAATCCCTACCTTCGACCAGCGCGTCCCGCTTGCAATCCTTTGCCGTCTCGCCCAGAATCACCGTCTGCGTCCGCTCGGCAAGCACGCTCTTTTCCTTGCGGATATTTTCGAGCGATCCGAACGTTTCAAAATGTTGGGAGGTGATTCCCGTGATCACTCCGTATTCGGGCTGCACCATATCGCAGAGCTTTCTAATATCCCCCACGCGGCGCGCGCCCATTTCCGCAAGAAAAATATCGCAGTCAAGCCCCTGCTCCTTTACGGTGCGCGCAATGCCGAGGGGCGTATTGAAGGAGGAGGGCGTAGCGACGACGCGATACTTTTGCGACAAAATCGCCGCAGCCATCGTCTTAACGCTCGTCTTGGCAAAGCTGCCCGTAATGCCCGCCTTTTTGCAGCTGCTTTGGGCAAGCGCGCGGGCGGCGTATTTTACAAAGCGCGCGTTATGCGGCACGTCGTAAATCTTGGAGAGTTCGTTTGCCGCCGCGTACAGCACGGGAAAAAGCAACGGGACGAACGTGATCGGCGTGTAGCGGAACAGATAAAACGCTCCCCCGAGCGACTCCGCCGCGTAGCTTAATCCCACGCCCGCACCATACACGACGAGCGCAAGCAAAAACCACCAGATAACGAATATCCGTATCGCGCGCGAAGTGCGCTTCATGGGCACTTTCAGCGCGCGCGTTCCCGAGCAAAAAAACAGAATACACGCTCCGGCAAACGGGATCAGAGAAATCAAATTGGCGATCTCGTAGCCGAAAAAAGAAAAGCAAAGATTAAAGAGCACGCACAAAAGAAAAGCGCACAGCGACAGCAGCGCGTGCCGACCGGGCATATAACCCTTGCGGCGGTAGTACCAGCGCAAAAACGACCTGCTCGAATAATTCCCCTGCTGCATTACCGCGGGCATGGTGGCAGCCGTCAGACAAAACAGCGTTGCCGCAAGAATCGCGCCGACTGCAAGATAATACCAAAGTTCAACCCTCACGAAAAAACTCCTCTGCCGCCAGATTGAAAGCGAGCGGATCGTCGAGATGGGCAAAATGCCCGCATCCTTCCATCGTTACCGCCCGACTCCCTCTGACAGCGTTGCAATAGATCCGAGCTGAGGACGGCGGTGTTTCGCGATCGTTCGCCCCGTTGACGAACAGCACGGGGCGGGAAATCTTTTCCGCGTCCTTCCGCAGATCCTCGTTTACGATCTTTTTATAGCTCTCCCGCATGAGCGGGGACAGCGTTCTGTATTCTTTGCTTCCGAATTTCCGTTCTGCGTATTCGGGCGCAATCTTCTTTATCAATCGGTACGTCTTTACCCGAATTCGGTATTTCAGCGTACGCTTCGGCACGATCCCCGCGCAACCGCAGAGCACCGCCCTATCGAAAATTTCGCCCCGAGAAAGGCACTTCACCGCCACACGCCCGCCGAACGAATGGGCGATGACAAGCGGGAATCGGATCCCGTTTTCCCGCAAAAAACGCTCCGTCCAATCGGCGTAATCGTCCACCGAATACGCGCTTTTCAGCGGTTCCGCCTGCCCGAACCCCGGAAAGTCCAAAGCCGTTACGCGGTAAAATTTCGAAAAGTACTCAATCTGCGGATAAAAGCTCTCCTTCGATGCGAGATACCCGTGCAGAAACACGAGATCCCTTCCTCTTCCGCACGTGATCACGCCCTTCAACCGAGCTCCTTACACATCACGATCGCATCCTCCCCGTCGGGATAGTAGCGGGAACGGGCATACAGCCCGCGAAAGCCGCTCTTTAAATATAATATCTGCGCGGCGGCGTTCGACACGCGCACTTCCAGAAACACCTTCTTTACGCCGCGCGCCTGCGCTTCAGCAAGCAAATCCTCTATGATTTTACGCCCGCGCCCGCACCTGCGGTACATCTCCGAAGTCGCGATCAGCTCGATTTCCGCCTCGTCGCCAAGAATACTCATGCCGCCGTACGCGGTTACGACGCTCTCCTCTTCGAGCAGCGTTCCGAAAAACCTGCCCGACAAAAACGTTTCCGCAAGCATCCGCCGGTTCCACGGATCGGTAAAGCAATCCCGCTCGAGTTCGGCAATCTGCGTCAGATCCGCCGCCGTCCACTCCCTGCCGTTCATCGCTTCTCCTCCGCGGACGACTTGCGCAGATACAGCGCGGTCAGCTTCTCCGCGTCCGCCGCTTCGCCGCATTTGGCGATCGCCGCATTGATAAGCCCCTCCGCGGGATCCGCCTTAGGAAAGCGCACCGCGCGCCAACCCTCTTGCAGCAAAGCTTCCGTTTCGTCCGCCGTCAGAAAACGGGGGGGCAGGGCGACTTCGTGATTTTCGCCGTATCCGCAGGCGTAATTGCAGCCGTGCCCTGCGTCGATCAAGGCAAGCAAAGGTTCTGTTTCAGCGTATGCAAGCGCATCGAAAGAGGTTACGGCAAGCGCGCGTTTTTCCGCCGCAAGACACAGCCCCTTGACCGTAGCAACGCCGATGCGTATTCCCGTGAACGAGCCAGGCCCCACCGCAACGGCGAGAAAATCCAAATCCTTTACGGCAAGCTTCGCCCGCCGCAAAACGCCGTCGATTTCCGCGGAAAGCCGCACGGAATGGGCGCGCGCACAGTCGGGCGAAAAGAAAATTTCCCTCTTTCCGTCCGCATACGCGCACACGCTCAGATATTCCGCGCTCGTATCGATTGCAAGAAACTTCAAGCCTCTATCTCCCGACGCGTTCCGCGTCCCGTAATTTTTACCCGTTTGCATCCCTCGGGAAGCAAACCCGCGATATTTTCGCTCCATTCGACGAGACAGATATTTTTTCCGTCGAAGTACTCCGAAAAGCCGAGCGCTTCGGCATACTCCTCGCTCGGCACGCGGTAACAGTCGAAATGGCACAGTCCGCCGTATACGTTTACGTAGGCGTACGTCGGACTGGTAACCTCGTCCGCAACGCCCAGCCCCTTGGCTACCCCCTTTGCAAACACCGTCTTGCCCGCGCCCATATCGCCGTCGAGCAAAACGGTGTCGCCGGCGCGGAGCGTCTTTGCATACCGTACGGCAAACGCAAGCGTTTCTTCTTCGCTGTTTGAAACAAATATCGCCATATGCGGATATTATACCGCATACGGCGATATTTTGCAATGGATTTTTCGGCGCTTAGCGAACTTTCTTCTCTTTTCGTCTGCGCTTTGCCGCCGCCATGCGCTTGTCGAATTTGTCCGTTGTCATCTTGATAAATTTCGAAACGGGCTTATAGACGAGAAAAACGACGATACTGATTACGACGCTCTTGATAAGATTGAAATACAGCACGAAGGGCCACAAACCGGAAAACATCTGCGCCCCCGCCTCCTGCGAGTGCGTAAAAAACGGAAAATTAATATAGCGGTTGACGAGAAGGCTGAACCCGATTTGCATGACGCAGCCGCAGAATAGATACAGGCATACCCACCGCCTGCCGCGCTTAAAGCGATAGGCAATCGACGGAACGAGGATAAACGCCGTAGACATAATCAGATTCGCCACCTCTCCAACGCCGCCGGACGAGGACTTGGAAAAACACAGCAGTTCTTTGACGACGATGGATACGAACGCCTCGACGGGTCCGAATATAAAACCTTCGAACAGGAAAAAGACGTTTGCAAAGTCGAGCTTTAAAAAGCTTGCCTGCGGGAAAATAGGAAATTCGAGGAAGGTAACCACGAACGCAAGCGCGGTAAACACCGCCATGTAAGCAAGCCGCGGCGCGGAGAAATGCTCGCGCATGACGGCGACAAATTTACTTTCCTTTTTCTCCTCTTCCTCCGTTCGGGGTGCGCTTTCCCCCGCCTCCGTACCCGCCTGCTCTGCGGACGCGGTCTTGCTCAAAACCTCCGTATTTTCGTCGTTATCCATAAAACGACCTCCTGAAAATATTTTCGGAAGCCCTTTGCCAAAAACGCGTTTTGCCGAAACGCGCCCCGCAAAGTATTTGCGGGGCGCGAAAAAAATCCGTCTTTTTTTCTTTTATCATCCGGACTATACCGTCGGTACGGGAATTTCACCCGTTCGGGGACTTGCGTCCTTCGCAGACTGTTACTGCCGGTGGAGAATTTCACTCCGCCCCAAAGAATTTCCGATTGATTGCATTATATCACGATTTCTGCGAAACCGCAAGCATTTTTACGACGTTTTCCACCCTGTTTGCCATTCTACGCTCTTCCTTAATTCATTCCAAGCGAAACGAGGAGCTTTTTGCGCGACGCACAAACGTAAAATTGTTCGTCGCGCTCCTCCGAACGACAACAGAGCAAAACGGATTTCCTACCCCAACGCGACGTCGAGGATCATCATCAGGCAGAATCCCGCCAGAATACCGGCGCTTGCCACCGCCTTGTTTCCCGCGAAGCACTCGGGGATCAGCTCGGAACAAACCACGGCAATCATCGCCCCCGCCGAAAAGGCGAGAGCCCAAGGCAGAAGCCCCGCGATAAACGACGCCGCAACGGCGCCCAGAATACAGGCGGGGATTTCCACCGCACCCGAGCCCTGCGAAAAAAGAAAGCTTTTCAGCGGCGACATCCCCTTCGCCCGCAACGGAAAGGCGACGCACATTCCCTCGGGAAAGTTCTGCACCGCGATGCCCACCGCGAGCAAAAACGCCGACAGCGCCGCGCCCTCCGAAAAGGGAGCCAAGGCAAACGCCACCCCGACGGACATTCCCTCGGGAATGTTATGTAACGTTACGGCAAAAAACAACAGAGCGTTTTTTTTGTCGCCGACGCCCTTAAACTCGAATTTCGAGCGAGACAGCGCCAAATCGCTCAGCACGATAAACGCGCCCCCGAGCGCAAAGCCGATGGTTACCGTAAGATACGGCGGCAGCGAACTTTCCTGTTCGATTGCGGGCAGCAGCAGGGAGAAAAAGCTTGCGGCAATCATGATCCCCGCCGCCACGCCCGTTAAAAGCGTAATGAATGTACCGTTGAGTTTTTTGGAAAAAAAGACAAACGACGCTCCGAGCGCGGTCATCGCATACATCATCAAAGAAGCCAGCAGCGCCTGCTGCCACGCTTCGAGCGAAGCAAACCATTGCATTAGTGTTTCCCCCAACTCATTTGTTCTCTTTACTATCCTATGCGGGCGGCGGCGCGGCGCGTTCAAGCAAATTTTTCAGTTATTTTCCACTAAAATTTATTTTCGGGGTTGACAATCCGTTTGTTATGTATTATAATGAACGTATACTATAAATATTGGGGGATATTTTATGGTTGCACTCGGTGTTATCACTCTGTTTCTGACGGCTTATATGCTCGTTTTTTACGGCTATATGTCCCGTCATTGCGAACGCGACGTTTCGTTTTTCCTCAGCGTCGGGCTCATTTCCATGGTAATGAACCTCTGCACGAACGCTGCGGGAAATTACGGCATCGCTTGGCTGTACTTCATTATCGCGATCGCTTTCGTTGCGCTAGGCTTTGCGGTGAGCGTGCAGGACTCGGTAGCCTTTTATACCTCGATCGGTCCTTGGTTTAAAAAGACCTTTTCGGACATTAAACTCGTCGGGTTTGAAGTTCTTTCCGCAGTCGTGTTCCCCGCGGGCATCACACTTTACTTCGTAAACTATAACAAAGACCGTTCGCTTGCGCTCGCCACGGGCAAGAGCGCACTCTGGGGCATCGTGCTCTGGGCGTTCGTCCTGTGGATGGTGCTCGGACTCGTTCTTTAACCGATTTGAAAAAACAAACCGCCGCTCATTCGAACGGCGGTTTTAAATTTGACAAAATAAATCTCCCTGACATTTTCGTCCGGGAGATTTTTACGATTTCTTATCTCACTTCGAAGCGGTAAGCCGAGGTATGCGTATAAATTTCCCCCGCGTCGACGATCGAACTGCCGTATGCCGCGTATTCTTCCACGTTGACGTTGTTGGGGATATTCTGCGTTTCGAGGCAAAAGCCCGAACGGTTGGCGTAGTGTCCGGACTTACCGTCTGCGTTCAACCCGTTACCCGCATAGAACTGCACGGACGGACGATCGGTATAGCAAGTCATGCGGATGCCCGTCTTTCTGCTTTCGGCAAACGCATATTTCACGTATTCCCCCTTGCCGTTCTTCAACACGTGGCAATGATCGTAGCCGTTTCCCTGCTTCAGATCTTTATCGTCCGCGCCGAGATCTCTGCCGATTTCCTTGGGCGTGTTGAAATCGAACGCCGTCCCCGCTACCGCACGCAGTCCGCCTTCGGGAATCATCGTGTCGTTGGTAGGCGTAATGTAATCGGAATCGATCCAGAGTATGTGATCGAGAATGGTCTCGTCCCCTTCGCCGTTCAGGTTGAAATAGGCGTGATTGGTCAGATTGACCGCCGTCTTTTTGTCTGCGCTCGCACGGTAAACGATTTTCCACTCGCCGTCGGTAAACGTATACGTTACGGTTACGTGCAGCATCCCCGGATAGTTCTCCTCTCCGTCCTCGGAAACGGTGCTGAGCACGAGCGCGTCGCCGTCGATCTCCGCATCCCATATCTTTTTATCGAAGCCTTCCTTGCCGCCGTGCAGATGGTTGCCGCGGTCGTTGCAGTAGAGCCGATACTCTTTGCCGTCGATCGTGAGTTTACCCTTGCCGATGCGATTGCCGAACCGCCCGATAAGCGCGCCGAGGTAGCCCCCGTTCTTTTCGTACCCCTCCACGTCGTTATAACCCAGAATGACGTCGCAGGGCTTACCGTTCGCGTCGGCTATCACAAGCTTTTGCACGATTCCGCCCAAGTTCAACACCGTAAGCGCGTTGCCGCCGTCGTGCAGGGTATAGGCAAGCACCTCTCTGCCGTCTTTCGTTTTACCGAATACTCTTTTCGTAATCATATTTTATCCTCCTTGGACTGCGCCGACCGTTTATGCGGCTACGGATAGATTATAACACAATTCGCGGAAAAAGTAAATAAAATTAAACGCATGAAACAAACTTGAGGTATGCAGAAACGATACATTCCGATTGTTACGTTCTTCGTAGTGCTGCTCGTCGTGATAGCGCACCTGAGCGCACGCGTTACCGCAGTGCCCGCGTTTACCCACGCCGAAACGAAAAAAGTATACTTAACCTTCGACGACGGTCCGAGCACCAAGGTAACGGGCAGGATCCTCGACGTGCTTGAACAAGAGAACGTGAAGGCAACCTTCTTTATCGTCAGCGACCGCGTTGCGGGGCGGGAAGATACGCTGAAACGTATTGCAGAAGACGGACATACCCTCGGGATACACTCCAAGACGCACCGTTATTCCGAAATTTACGCCAGCGATGAAGCGCTGATAAAGGATATCCGCGCCTGTCGGGAACGCATTATAAAAGTTACGGGCGTAACGCCGTGCATATACCGCTTCCCGGGGGGGAGCTCTCTGCATAGGGACAAGATTCCCCTCGTAAAAGCCGAGGGATTGCGCCCGATCGATTGGAACGCCGTCTGCGGCGACGAGGAAATACCGCACGCCGACGCGGAAACGCTTTACGCGCAGACCTTTAAAACAGCGAAAGGAAAGAATCCCGTTATCCTGTTAATGCACGACTCCGCGCCGCACAAGGCGACGGCGGAAGCCCTGCCCCGCGTCATCGAGGAATTTAAACGGCAAGGCTTTATGTTTTGCAAATTTTGAGATAAAAACGCGCCCGTGCGGTACCGCACGGGCGTGTTTCGTTTTAAATTTAATCGACGGAATCCTGCGAAAAATCCGAGATCAGTTTTACGTAATATTCGTCGAGATTCTCCTCTCCGCACTCTTGCACGAACTCCTCTTTCGTGCAGTTGCGAATCACCTTTCCGCCCCTTCCCATCACCAAAAAGCGCGTTGCGATTTTTGCCAGCTCATCGAGAATATGGCTTGAAATCAACACAGTCAAGCCCGTTTCCTCGTGAATTTTCAATAACAGATTGCGAACTTCGTTCATTCCCTGCGGATCCAACCCGTTGATCGGTTCGTCCAAAACGAGGATGTCGGGATCGCCGACCAGCGCGAGCGCAATGCCGAGCCTCTGCTTCATCCCCATGGAAAACGCGCCCGTTCGCTTTCTGCCGACATCGCCCAATCCGACCCGTTCGAGCAAACGGTTCACGTCCTTTTTGGCGTACTTTACGCCAAGAAATAACGCCTTGGCTTTGATATTTTCATAGGCGGACATATCTTTAAATAAACCTGGCTTCTCGATCAATGTTCCGATCGTCGCTTTTTTTCCGCCTTCGAGGCGGATCTTGACCTCGCCCCGATCCGATCGCAACAGTCCCGTAATCACCTTTAACAGCGTCGTTTTTCCGACCCCGTTGTTTCCGATGATCCCGTAAATATCTCCCCGCTGTACGGTCAGATTAAAATTTTCGAGTACGGGCTTTCTGTGATAAGCGACCGTTAAATCCTTTACTTCGAGCAACGCTTCCATTTAAATCTTCCTCTTCTGCAAATAGCAGAACAGCAAGCCGACGCCGATTGCAAGGGAGCAATAAACAAGCAAAGTTCCGTAAGCCGCCACCGTATCCGACACATACCAAAAGACATTGCCCACCCCATTATAAAAACTGTAATAATTCATGATGGAAAAACGCTCGAAGATACACTGTTTAAACGGTATAGATGATATCTGCGCCATCTGTTTGGGAAAGGTCTGCGCCAACCAATCGTCGAGAGCCGTCTCGACAAATCTCCATGCGAATAAAAAAATAATCGGAACGATCAACGCAGGGATCCTATTTTTCGTCGCAAACACCAAAGCCATCTCGACCAGTCCGAACGCAATCACCGAAAGCACCATTAACGACATGGATAAACAAAACTCTCCCGGCTTATAATTGATGCTCCCGCCAAACGCAGAGCATACGATAACGTTCATGAGAAAATACAGCAAAAACCATAAAACGGCAAACGCAACGATATAAATTGCTTTGGATAAGACGTAGTACGTTTTATTGATTCCGTAGCCGATGTTTTTATAATAACCCGTAGCGTAATCCTTTCCCACAAAAAACGCAACGAAAAAAATAATGCACCCCGTTATGTACGGGTACACGTCGCGGGAACCCATCGTTTGCATCATCGGTCCGATTTCATATTGGGAATCGCTTAACGCCAAGCGATATTGAGCGAAATACTCGCTGCACGGCACGTAGGTTAGCAAAATCAACGAAGCCCCGAAGATCGCCCACATGATCGGCGATTTAAGAATTTTATATAGATCGAAACGAAGTTGCTTTTTCATCGTTCATAAAACACCATGTTTATAAAACACCATGCTCTTTACTTTTTAAAATTTTTATACGATAAATTTTATACCAACATTATATTCCTAAACGTTTTCAATGTCAATGCTTTTATGCGAAATTGTTTCGAATTTATTTAATACAAAGTCAATACGTATTTCAAAGTATTTCGTTTGTTCACTAAATTCATCCCCCCTCCGTTTGAAAGTAAAAAATGCGATAAAATCACTTGACAATAGGCAAGTTTTGCGCTATAATTCCCATGAATCAAATAGGAATTAACAAGGAAAAAACATGAGGATTTACGCAGACTGCGCCGCAACGACGAAAATGCGGCACAGCGCCATCGAGGCATATCGGGAAGCGGCGGAAACGGTATTCGGCAACGCTTCGAGTCTGTATTCCGAAGGACAGCGCGCCGCCGATACATTGTTTTCCTGTCGCAAACGGATCGCAAACATATTAAACTGCCGCCCCGACGAAATATACTTTACCGCAGGAGGAAGCGAAGCGGACAATCAGGCAATCGCAAGCGCCGTAAGAGCGGGAGCGGGCAAGGGAAAAAGGAAAATCATCGCTTCGGCAATCGAGCATCACGCCGTGCTTCATCCCCTGCAACGCCTGCGGCGGGAGGGATACGAGGTTGTATTTTTGCCCGTGTCCACCGAGGGGATCGTCTCGGTCGACGATTTCGTGCGGGAAACGGACGATTCCGTCGCCCTCGTTTCGGTAATGACGGCTAACAACGAAATCGGGACGCTCCAACCCGTAGAGGAAATCGGCAGACTTTGCCGACAGCGCGGGGTCCTCTTCCATACCGACGCGGTGCAAGCCGTGGGTCATATTCCCGTAAGTACGAAAGATTGCGACTATCTTGCCGCATCCGCGCATAAATTCGGCGGTCCGAAAGGCACGGGCATTTTATTCGCACGCAAGGGCGCGCCCCTCTTCCCGCTCGTGGAAGGCGGAGCGCAGGAACGAAACAAGCGCGCGGGCACGGAGGACGTTCCCGCGATCGCCGCGACAGCCGCAGCGCTCGAAGAAGCCGTGAGCGGCATGGAAGAGAAAAACCGAAAAATTCTATCCATGCGGGAACGGTTGATCGACGGTCTGCTTTCCTCCCTGCCCCATTCCGCCCTCAACGGAAGCCGCGAAAAACGGCTTGCCGGGAATGCCAACCTCTGCTTCGAAGGATGCGAAGGCGAAGCGCTCATTCTATACCTTGACGATTTGGGCATTGCCGTGTCCTCCGGGTCGGCGTGCACCTCCGGCTCGCTCGACCCTTCGCACGTACTGCTTGCCATCGGCAGAGTACACGAGATCGCGCACGGCTCGTTGCGCTTTTCCTTGGACGAGCACAATACCGAAGAGGAAATCGACCGTCTCATCAAGGTCGTACCCGAGGTCGTGAACAAAGTGCGTTCGATGTCCCCCGTCTGGCGGGATTTAAACGCAGGAAAAAGAAAATTTATTTTATAAGGAAACCGCTATGCCGCTTTACAGTGAAAAAGTTATGGACCATTTCCGCAATCCCCGCAACCTCGGCTCGATCGAAAACGCAGACGGCGTGGGCGAAGCGGGCAACGCTGTCTGCGGCGACATCATGAAAATTTATTTAAAGGTCGACGACGGCATCATCACCGACGTCAAATTCGAAACGTTCGGTTGCGGAAGCGCAATCGCTTCCAGCTCCATGGCAACGGAGATGATCAAGGGAAAGTCGGTAAAAGACGCTTTAAAACTGTCGAACAAGGCGGTTACCGAAGCGCTTGACGGGCTGCCCGCGCACAAACTGCACTGCTCCGTTCTTGCCGAGGAGGCGGTACAAGCCGCAGTCAGAGACTATTGCGAAAAACACGGGCTGAATTTTGAGGACTTGAAATGATCGTCTCTTCCAGAGGCAGATACGCGCTGAGGATTTGCCTCGCTCTGTCGCAAAATTGGCGTGAATACCAATCGGTCAACAGCGTTTGCACCAAGGAAGGCATTTCGCAGAAATACGCCGAATCGTTGATATCCGCCCTCGTGAAAGCGGGCGTTTGCGAAGGAACGCGCGGAAAATGCGGCGGATACCGCCTGACGCGTCCTCCCGAGGAAATCACCGCCGCCGAAGTTATTGCGGCGACAGAGCCGTCGCTTGCCGCCGTCGGCTGCTTAAAGGAGCCTTGTCCCCGCGCCGAACGGTGCAAGACGCTCCCTTTTTGGCGCGCCCTTGACGAGACGGTAAACGAGTTTTTATCCCGCTATTCGCTCGGCGATTTGATGCGGTAAAAGAAAACAAGACTATACACAACCGACAGCCCCGCCGTCTTAAAAGACGGCGGGGCGTTTTTTTATTTTTGCAATTCCGCCTGAAACCGATACGTCCCCCGATTCATAACCGGCGACACGAAAATCGTTCTCGTATCGGGAAACAACGGAACCGAGATACGCGGGATAAGCTTCGTGCGCCCGGGCAAACGATTTCAGTCGTTCGATCTACACACCTGCTCGTCCACGTCGTTAAAACAAGACAGGCGTCAGGTGCGGACGCGTTTTTCCTTGTAAAAACCTCGTGCCCAAGCCCGCGTCGGCAATTTTTTGCGACAGAGCAAACAACTGTTTTTCGGTACGACCGTCAAAATTCTATTGCGTATTTCATGCCTGTCTCCGATAAGACAAACGGCAAAGAAAATCTCTGCCGTTATTTAAATTATCGAATGATTTTTTTCAGTTCCTTTACCACTTGATCGGCAATGTAACGGCTTCCCCTGTGCGTAGGATGGATTCCGTCTGCGGCGAACTGCGCGGGCGCGATATCCTGCGAAAGTCCTTTGAAAATCTCGTCCATAGGAATCAGGGGGATCCTGCCGCCCGCAATTTCGCGCACCGCCGCCGCAAACTCGCTGACGTACGGACGGAAGGGACGGCGTGCCGATACGTTCAGGAGGAACGGCTCGATTAAAATCAGCTTTGCCCCGCCCCCCTCGATCGTTTCGACCAATTTCCGATAATTGGCGGAAAACTCCTCTTTCGTCGTAATCAGTCCCGCGTCGAATCGGCGCCATACGTCGTTTATGCCCGCGAGCATCACCACGACGTCGGGCTTTTCGGAAACCAGTCCTTTTCGACGCGCGCCAACAGATCCGCCGTGCGATCGCCCGATACCCCGCAATTGAGAATCGTTAAATCCTTTTCGGGATAAAGAAGCTTGATTTTGTTTGCAGCAAACTTCACATAACCGTCGCCGAGGTCGTTTACCTCCGCGCGGTTGCGGTTGGAGTCCGTGATCGAATCTCCGAAAAATATAATTTTCATCTCATTCCCCTTTTACGCCGAACGGCGTTCCAATCAAGCGTTTACGCCTTGAATTTCTCCTGATACGTGCGGATGCACTTCGCAATAATTTCCACCGCCTCGTCGCGGTGCGCAATTTCTTTTACCGTCGTCTTTTTGTGTTCAAGGCTCTTGTATACTTCGAAAAAGTGCATCATTTCGTCGAAGATATGCTTCGGTAGCTCGTGAATGTCGTAATAACCGTTATAAGTCGGATCTTTCAGCGGAATCGCGATGATTTTTTCGTCAAGCGCCCCGCCGTCGATCATCTTAATGACCCCCACGGGATAACAATTGACGAGCGTCATGGGGTAAATCGTTTCGTTGCATAACACGAGAACGTCGAGCGGATCGCCGTCGTCGGCAAGCGTCCGCGGAATAAACCCGTAGTTTGCGGGATACACCGTAGAAGTGTACAAGACCCTGTCCAATTTCAAAAGTCCCGTTTCTTTGTCGAGCTCATACTTCGCCTTGCAGCCCTTCGGAATTTCGATCAACGCCTCGAAATTGTTCGGTTTGATTCTTTTTTCGTCGATATCGTGCCAAATATTCATATCCTCGTTCCCCTTCTTTCTTATTTTAACATATTTTTTGCCCATCCGCAAGATATGACGATAAAATTTTATTATTTTTTTGCATTTTACTTTGACATTCTCATATTTTTGTGGTATAGTGATACCATGCTTTCTTTGAAAGCCACATATCGCCGCAGATGCAGAAGTACCCAAGAGGCTCAAGGGGCTCCCCTGCTAAGGGAGTAGTGCTGGAAACGGCAGCACGAGTTCGAATCTCGTCTTCTGCGCCACCAAGACACACGCAAAAGGAGCGTACTTTGGCTCCGCCGCGTGTGTCTTTTTCTATGCAAAAACGCCCGATTTCGGTTGTTTACCCTTTTCGTGCGATATGACGCTTGCACCGACGGAATTTATTTTCCTATGATACACCGTTGACGCCACAAGAGCGTAATGCGCTTATACGTTATTGTATTGTAATAGGTACACGTGCAAGATGTTCTACCCGCGCTATCTTACGCCCGTTTAAGCAAAAATACCTTACTTACGCCCTTCGTGAATTGAAGTCAAGCCATCTTGAACAAATTGAAAAATTCAAGCAGCAAATTATTCTCTATCAAAATGGCGAATTGGAACCAACTGAAGGGATTATTGGTTATTTTAACGGTATTCCTTCAAAAAAGCAATATGAAAGATATGTAAATGAACTCATTAAGCAGGAGAACAACATTGTAAATAGTATTTCAAAAAGCTATACTATTAACGTTAATTTTTCACACATATCGAAGGAGTTGCTTGAATTTCATAATTCATTAAATCCACGCATAACTTTCGGCTATTCCAACGTATTGCACGAAGAATGCGATTTTGAATTAAACAATAATGTTAAAAACGCGTTTTTAAATGCTTCGTTAAAAGAATTACCCGCTTGGGAACAGGATTGGACACATGATTGGGGTTATGTCTTCTTTGATTCGATCATTAATTTATTTTATGAAGATTTATGTGTATTTCGCGGCGACCGTTGTATTTTGGAAACAATTTCCCACGAGCAAATGTTGACGATTAACCTGAGCGACGAGGAACTTGAAAACTTTCTCGGCTTTGAAAATGACGGTGAATACTCCGTATTGACTGAAAAACTGAAAGAAATTAAAAAACAACAATGTAAGCAGTAAATTTCAATTTTGTCGTTACAAATGTTAAAAAGAAAAAGTATAGCGCACGATACTTCGTAAATGAAGTAGTGCGCTGTTTCTTTGCCCACAAGAAAATCCCTATAACGGATCCCCTTACGCCCGCTTTTTATTATCTGTTGTCGATTTTTTCGGGATACATATCGTGGTGCGAAAGCCTGTCCCAGGCTACCTGTTCCCACTTCGTCCCCTTTTTTCCGTAGTTGCAATAGGGGTCTATGGAAATTCCTCCGCGGGGCAAAAACTTGCCCCATACTTCGATATATGCGGGGTCCATCAAATCGATAAGATCGTTCATAATTATGTTTACGCAATCTTCGTGGAAATCGCCGCGATTTCTGAACCCGAAAAGATACAGCTTTAAAGACTTGCTTTCCACCATCTTTTCGCGCGGAACGTACGAAATATAGACCGTAGCAAAATCGGGCTGACCCGTAATGGGGCAAAGGCTTGTAAATTCGGGACAGTTGAACTTTACGAAATAGTCCCTTCCGGGGTGTTTGTTCGCAAACGTTTCCAAAACGGACGGGTCGTAAGTCTGCGGATATTTCGTGTTGTTGT
>CAJUOI010000003.1 GCA_910588615.1 uncultured Christensenellaceae bacterium
TTGCGATTTTAAGATTGAAACGATAGAACTGTAAATTTCAATTTATCTTTCTAAATATGTTGACAAAAAGTCGAGATTCCGTAAGGAGTCCCGACTTTTGCTTTTACATTGATTTGACCGCTTTAATTCTAATTTAGATTTTGTGTGTCCATTTGCGTAAACTACATTGTGGCGCAACATATAGACTACTTCCGTACTACGCTTGCCGTGTTTATTTGCGTTGATGATTCTCTGTACCTTTTCAAAGGTTTCCTGTTCAACTATCTGCGGATACATATTATCAACTATCTCATCGCCGTGCTTATATACGCCTAAATACTTTTGATTTTTGAGTATGTTGTAAACGGTATTCATCGCAAACGGTTTGCCTTTATACTGCTTGCCGTTCAAGGTCAACTGCCGTATGATTTCTCTCACATAAACACCGCCCGCAAATTGCGTGTACATAAATCTCACGTTCTCGGCTCTCTCGTCGTCTATCACGACTTTCCGTCCGGCTATCTTATATCCATACGGAACGCCACCACCCTGATATAATCCTTTTAACCGTGTTTCCCGCATACCGCGCTTAACCTTTTGCGAAAGCTCGGCGGAGTAGTATTCTGCATAACTATCGAACGGTTTCCGCTTAAAAAACAAAGAAACTTATCCGCATCGGGATAAGCTTCTTTTCGTCTGCCGTCAGACCGTATAAAGTTTTACGCTAACCGTTCGGGAAGCGAACGCGAGGAAATTTTTGCGAGAATGTGCCGTGCCACGTGCACGCCGCTTGCGGACGCATGAGAAAGCGAATGGGTTACGCCGCTGCCGTCGCCGATCACGTACAGCCCCCCGTAACGGGTTTCGAGGTTTTCATCCGTTTCCACTTCCATATTGTAAAATTTGACCTCTACCCCGTACAGCAGCGTTTCGTCGTTCGCCGTTCCGCTTGCCACCTTGTCGAGAGCGTAGATCATCTCGATGATCCCGTCGAGAATGCGCTTGGGCAGAATCAGGCTCAAATCTCCGGGGGTGGCGCTCAGCGTGGGAACGACGAGATTTTCGTCTATCCTCTTCTGCGTGCTCCGCCTGCCCCTGACCATATCTCCGAACCGCTGGACGATAACTCCGCCGCCCAGCATATTCGAAAGCTTGGCGATGCTTTCGCCGTAGCCGTTGCTGTCCTTGAACGGCTCGGAAAAATGCTTGGACACGAGCAGAGCGAAGTTCGTATTGTTCGTCTTGCGGCTCTCGTCCTCGAAACTGTGTCCGTTTACGGTAATAATACCGTTGGTATTCTCGTTTACGACGATGCCGTGCGGATTCATGCAGAACGTGCGCACCTTGTCCTCGTATTTTTCGGTGGTGTACACGATTTTGCTTTCGTACAACTCGTCGGTAATGTGCTCGAACACCTCCGCGTTCAGCTCCACCCTGACGCCGATATCCACGCGATTGGAATGCGTGGTGATGCCCAGCTTGCCGCATACCTGCTCCATCCATTTACTGCCGCTTCTGCCCGCAGACACGATGCAGTATCTGCACGAATAGCTTTCATCGGCAATCACTTCGAAGCCGTCGCCGCTCTTTCTTATTTCGTTGACGTGCGTATTGAAATAAAAGTCCACCTTGCTCTTCAATTCGGCGTAGAGATTGGTAAGCACGGTGTAGTTGATGTCCGTGCCCAGATGCCGCACCTTGGCGTTTAACAGGTTAAGCTTGTTCTGCGTGCAGATTTTATGGAAATCCGTGCCCGCCGTAGAATAGAGCTTCGTCTTGTTGCCGCCGTGCGACACGTTGATGCTGTCGACGTATTCCATGAGTTCAAGCGCGGTCTTTTTGCCGATATGCTCGTAAAGGCTTCCGCCGAAGTCGTTCGTGATATTGTATTTCCCATCGGAAAACGCGCCCGCGCCGCCGAAGCCCGACATAATAGAACAGGTCTTGCAACCCACGCAGGACTTTATTTTTTCGCCGTCGATGGGACATTTGCGCTTGGAAAGCTCGTTCCCTTCTTCGAACACGGCAACCTTCAGCCCGCTGTCCTTCAGCTCGTACGCCGAAAATATCCCCCCGGGACCCGCGCCGATTATAATAACGTCGTAATTCATAACGCACCTCTCAATCCGGATTGACCAGACTTACGATTTTTTCCACGACCGCCTCTACGTCGTCGCCCACGTTCACCTCCGCGTCGCACACTTCGCTGTTGCGGTACTCGAAATCGAGCGACATGATGCGCCGCGTCTTGTCGTCTAAACCGATGTCCCTGCCGATAATGCTCTTGATCGCTTCCGAACGCTCCCGATTGGTAAACACGAGCATGGCGCGGCGGCGGTACAGATTTTTCAGCGTAATCGCACCGCAGATGTCGATGGGAATGACGGCGACTGCGCCCCGTTCCACAATGGGAGCGATTTCCTTTTCGGAAGTGCCGAAGTGGTATCCGCTGTAAACGGTAGTTTCGATGTACCTGCCCTCCCTCATTTCGCGGATAAACTGCTCCTCGCTGATAAAGCGGTACGAATCCTCGCCTTCGCCCGCCCGACGGGGACGGGTCGTGGAGGTCAGCGGTTTTTCAAAGCCGTCCAGCTTGGTAAGTCCGCCCGCGATTTCCGTCTTGAACGAACCCGAAGGCCCCACCAAACAAAGTACGCCGCCGTCGGAAAGCTCGGGAAACTTTTCCGAAAAGGAATTTTGCACCATTTCGCAGAAGTGCAGGAAATCGTCGTAGCTGTTGACGGACAGCAAGCCCGAAAGCCCCGTATTCCAAGGCTTGCGGAAGAGCACGGGATACGCCGCGCGCGAGCTCGAAATGTTGTGTGCGCCGTCGTCGAGCATGATGTCGAGCGAAATGACGTCCTTGCGCGTTCCCATAATGATGTTCTCTGCGGAAATTTCCGGAAAGTCCTGAATCAACCGTTCCGCCCTCGCGCTCATACAGCACGCAGGCACGGCGGTGATAAAGAATACGTCCGCTATTTTGGAAAGCTTCCGCACGAATTCCTGTGCCCCTTCGGTGATCGGCTGTCCCCGCACGAATTCGGGATCGGAGTACAGGCGGATGCGCTCCCTGTCGCGCTCGCTTGTTCCGCCCCAATACCGGATATCCTCTATTTTGATGGGCGGCTCGTCCGGATGACGGCGGTTGATGATCGACACCGCGTAAGAATTGCACTCGTAGAGCGTGTCGTCCACGTCGAGTCCGACGCGTATTCTGTATTTCTTCATCGTATGACCTCTCGCGCCCTCCCCCACGCTTATCGCGTTCGGGCGCAAATACCATTATAATATATAACAACCGCGTTGTCAAGCCCAAAAAAAGGCAAAAATCGGGGGTTGACAAACGGATAAACGTGTGATATAATATTTTACTAACGAATTTCACGGAGAAAGGAAAATCATGTTCGAACAAGCTTTGGCATTGATCGGGGAATACGACAGAATTATCATACACCGCCACTCTTATCCCGACGGCGACGCTTTGGGCAGCCAACTCGGGCTTGCCGCACTCGTAAGGGACAACTTCCCGCAAAAAGAAGTGTACGTCGTCGGCGACGACACGTCGCGCCTGTCCTTTATGAACGCCGTCATGGACGAGATTCCTGACGAATATTACGAAAACGCGCTCGCCGTCATCGTAGACTGCGGCGCCTCCCGCCTTATCAACGACGAGAGATACAAGCGCGCGGCAAAAACGCTGCGCATCGACCACCACCTCTACTGCGAAGAGATCGCCGACGTGGACATCGTGGACAGCTCGTACGAAAGCGCGAGCGGCATGGTTGCCATGTTCGCAAAGGAAAGCGGGTTAAAGCTCAGCCCCGCGTCCGCTACGGCGCTGTTTACGGGCATGGTAACGGACAGCGGCAGATTCGTTTTCGATTCCGTATCGGCGCGGACGTTCGAGCTGGCGGCGTTTTTAATGTCGCAGCCCATCGACACAGGCTCGCTGTACTACAACCTGTACGCCGAGGATTTTGCCGATATGATTGCAAAAGCCGACAATATGCACAAAATCAAATTCACGCCGAACAACGTCGCCTACATTTATACCGCGCAGGAGGATTTGGAAAACGGCGAAGCCGCGCACTCGGTTTCCCGAAAAATGGTGGGACTGATGCGCGACATCAAGGGCGTATACGTGTGGGCTAACTTTACCGAAAGCGACGACGGCGTGCTTACGGAACTGCGCTCGAACCGCTGCAATATCAACCCCGTAGCGGTGAAATACGGCGGCGGCGGACACAAAAAGGCAAGCGGGTGCGTGGTAAAAGACAGGGCGGAGGCAATGCGTCTGCTTGCCGATTTGGACGCCGTCGTTGCGGAATACAAGGCGGAATAACCGCTCCCCCGTTGCATTCCGCCTGCCGTTTCGATCATGCCGAACGAACATGCAGAATCCCGCAAACGAAGTCCGAACCAAAAAAACGAAAACGGAAGTAAAATCATGAACGAAGAAATCAAACGAAAAATTTTAGAAAAAATCGAGAGCTACGAAAAAATTATCGTATCGCGGCACGTCCGCCCCGACGGCGACGCGATCGGTTCGACGAAGGGACTCGTGGAAATGCTGCGCGAAACCTATCCCGAAAAGCAGATTTATCTTTTAAACGAGGATTATTCGGACTATCTCGCGTTTTTGGGCGGCGAGGACGAAATTGCGGAAAACGAAATCGATGCCGTATACGACGGCGCGCTGCAAATCGTAATCGACACGGGCACGGAAAACCGCATTTCCAACCGTAACTATAAAAAAGCGAAGGAACTGATAAAAATCGACCACCATATCGACGACAGACCTTACGGCGACGTCAGCTGGGTGGAGGACTTCCGCTCTTCCGCGTGCGAGATGATCGCCGATTTCTACGTAACCTTTCGGGATAGGCTGAAAATGTCGAAGCAGGCGGCAACCTACGTTTACTGCGGTATGGTAACGGACAGCGGTAGATTCCTCTACGACGGCGTTACGGGCGATACGCTGCGCCTTGCAGGCGCGCTGCTCGATTTGGGGATAGACACCCAAACGCTGTACGCAAACCTGTATACGCAGGAATTTGAAGCGTTTCAGCTGAAATCCTACGTATACGACCATATCCGTATTACGCCGAACGGAGTTGCGTATATCCATATGGATGACGCGGCGCAGAAAAAGCTCAACCTTACTCTGGAAGAAGCAAGCAATACGGTCGGCGAGCTGAACCAAATCCGCGGCAGCCTGATTTGGCTGGCATTTATCGACAATCAGGAGAAGTGTGAAATCCGCGTACGGCTGCGATCGCGTTTTTTGAGCATCAACGAGCTTGCCAACCGCTATCACGGCGGCGGACACGCGCAGGCGGCGGGCGCGACGGTGTATACCGAGGAAGAAATGCAGCGGCTCATCGAGGACGCAGATAAGCTGCTGGGCGAATTTAAAAAAGCAAACGGGGAAAAACTATGAAATTACTTATCGTAAACGACGACGGGATCAACGCCGAAGGCATCAGGCACTTGGTGAATTGGGCAAAGACGAAGGGCGAGGTAACCGTGCTTGCGCCCAAGGTGCAGCAAAGCGCGAAAAGTCATTCGATAGAAATACACGGTAAATACGAAGTAAAAAGGATCGACCTATTCGGAGGCGTGGAGGCGTACAGCGTCGATTCCACCCCCGCCGACTGCGTGCGCATCGCCGCGCTCGGAATGAAGAAAACGTTCGATCTGGTAATTTCGGGCATCAACTGCGGCTTCAACCTCGGCGGCGACATCCACTATTCGGGTACCGTGGGCGCGTGCTTCGAGGCGGCGAAAATCGGCATGAAGGCTATGGCGGTTTCCGCCTGCTTTACCTCGTTTGAAAACGCAGTGAAGAACATCGACAGAGTGTTTGCGGAAATACAAAATAAAAGAATGTTCGACTTTGCGGATATTTTAAACGTGAATTTCCCCGAAGCAGGCGATGAAATTTTAGTAACGAAAGTCGGTTCCGCGATTTACAGCGATCGGTTCGAGTTTTTGGAAAACGATATGGTAAAGCCGAATTTGATTTGTCTTTACGACGGCTCGCGAAATCTGGAACTGGACACCGATGCCGTAATGACGGGGCATATTTCCATTACCCCTATCCGACGGGATCTGACCGACCGCTCGGCGTTTGAATTGATCACGAAAAAGGTCGGATGAACGTACGGCGCTTTCCCGCCTCCCCGATATGAAGGGGGGGCTTTTTTCCTCGTCATTCGGAGGAGCCGCGCTTCCCCTTTGTCATTCAAAGGAGCGCGAAGGTGCGACGAAGAATTAAAATAAAAACAGCTTTCCTTTCGGAAAGCTGTTTTTTAATTCATGTGATTTCCGCTGACTTATACTGCATCAGCCACGTAAACTACTTCGATAGCAGTAATTTTTACCTGACCGTTCGTTACAGTGCCCGTATTTCCGACAGAGAACGTTACGCTTGCTCCGTTTACCGCAACGTATTCCTCCGACGCATACTGCACAGTTTTATCCGCATTGGTTAAAACGCCAGTGTTCGAAATATTATACGTAATCTTAACGTAAGCAATCTTATATCCCGTTGCCGCACTTACGGTAATCGTAGGATTTTCCTTTTGATAAGTACGCCATTCGGAACCACTGTCATAATATTTACCGCTGTTGCTTCCGCCCGCAACAGCAACCGTTACGTTTGTATCAACCGTGAGACTTGTATATTTCGTGTCGTTCGTCCAATTGTTCGCCGTCTTGTAGTCGGCAATCGTTACGGAAGCAGTGATTGCGTCCGTGGGAATTACCACCTCGGCTTTCACGGTAACTTTAACCGTTTTGGTCTTGGTTACTTCGCCGCAGGTTACCGACAAAGTAAGAGTAATTTCGGTGTTTGCCGCAGGAAGCGTGGCAACGGTTAACTTACCCCCCCCCAGCGTTGCAACCGTAGTATCTTCCGCAAGCGCCCAGGAAAACGTTGCGCCGCTTACCTTAGATACGGGAAGAACCGTTTCACCCGCTTCTGTAATTGCGGGAAGCGTCGCGGGGACTCTTACAAGTGCAGCGTCAACGACCTCTGCGTCCGGTTTTTTAACGGGCTTTTCAATGAATGAAGGGTATTTAGTTGCAATCGTACTAAGCTGTTGCGCAGAAAGCGTTTTATATGTTCCGGAAGTTCCAAGGAAATATACGTCGTCATTGATTGCAAACGTAAATACTTTTAACGAATAGTCGTACTTCCAAACCGCATTGGTAGCTTCATCCAACAAAGCAATATTTACATGGGAGCCGGACATTACAAGCGCCAAGTACTTTTCACCGACTTTGAGAGTATGACCGCCCGTTACTTCCTCAACAACAACATCCGCTGCGTCGTAATAATCTTCCGACATAGCGCCGTAGAAGCCGTCGAATTCACCCGTGTAATACAACTTTTTACCGTTATCGCCAAGTTTTTTCTGATCGAGCGCAAGCTTGTACGTACCGGTTTCAACGGGATCGATTTTGATAACTTTGAAATCGAATTCCTTAGGTTTGCTGGTTACCGTGCCGTAGGAGAACGTAGCCAGGAGTACTACGTTTCTGTCCGCCGTAAGGCTGGGCACGACTTCAATCTTGTTGCCGTTCAAAGTGATGCCATCAACGGGTTCTTTCAAAGCCCAGCTAATCGTTGCGCCGGGGTACTGTGCAACCCCCGTAGCCAACGTAACGCTGTCTACCGCAGTGGAATCCTGTTCCAATTCGAAATTGAATCTGATATTTGCCACGACCTGTTCATCGGTCATATTCTTGGAGTGCAAGGTGTGGTAGGTGCTGGTGCTGTAAACCACGTCGGCGCCGTCTTTTACGGTGTAGGTAACCTTGATGCTTGCAATGTCCTCTACGCCCACGGTTACGGTGATTTTATCCGTTCCGATTGCTACCGTATCGGAATCGTGCAACAGCTCGTACTTGATCTCTACGGGCTTTTCCGACGCATCCGCATCCGTTCTCGTATACGACGTGGGAACGTTAAATTCCTTATCCGCAACAACGGTGTAACCCGCATTCGGCTTGAAGCAAACGTTTGCGTCGTCCGTAAAGGAAGTTACGCCGTTCGATTTGAATACCGATTGAACCTCGCGGATTGCGTTAAACACGTTTGTGTACATCTGGGCAACAGACGTATCGACATCCGTTGCGTCCGCTGCTTTGGTAACGGTTACGTCCGCCGCCTTCATGGGCATAATCTGGAATCCCTTGAAGTTGCCAAGAATACCCGTTACGCTGACGACGTCGCCCTTCGCAACCGTACTTTGCAGAGCGCACAAGCCTTCCCAAGTCGTATCGCCCGCCTTCGTCGCGTAAACGCCTTCCATGTACTTGGAAACGCCGACCGCAACCTTGACGTTGCCCTTCTTTAAGGTGAACATCGTTGCGGTGTTCCCTGCCGTAGGAGCTTTGGATTCTACCGAGTCAACAACCCAATTGGTGAGGGAAACGAGACGCGAGGTGTGATAGAGCGCCTCGGGCGTACCCGCCAACAAATCGTTGTCGATTGCGTAAACGGACTTGCTGACGTCAATCGTTGCGGGAAGCGCGTTGCCTTCCTTATCCTTGGGATTCTCGTCCACGACGAGCGTGCCGCCCGCGTTCGTTTCCACCAAGCCGTTGTAATTGGTATTGGTGGTACCCGTAACGGTTACGTGAACGCCCGCTTTGAGTTTTGCGCCGTTTTCCTTGTCCGCCTTGACGCGGTAGAGGTAGTAGCCTGCGCAGAAGTCGTCGTCAACCATGTAGAGGGTTACGTTGCCGTAAGATTCGGAATACGCCGTACCGATCGCAACCACGTAGCCGCTCATCTTAATGGAAACGCCCGTGTTGTAGTACCAATAATCCACCTCTTCCTGATGCTCGCGCTCGAAAGAAACGGTTACGTCGTAATTGGGAACCTGCGTCTTTCCGTTATAGGAGAAGGTAGCAAAGAGTTTTACAACGGGGTTGAGGGAAGATTGCTTCACCCTGCAGATCACTTTTGCATCCTCTTTCTCGATTCTAATATAGTTTTTGTCCTCGTCTCTTTCCACCGCCCAATCGATCGTCGCCGTCTTGCCGTTGATCGTATAGGAGGTAGGAAGCTCGAAATCTTCGTAGACCGTCGCCTTATCCTGCGCAAAGGTAAATTTCTTTACGAACATGGAAACGTCCAAAGCCGCTACGGTTACGTTGAATTCCTTCATTTCCTTACCGCAAGCTACGGTAAGTTTCACGTTGGTCGTCTCGTCGCCGAGGATCACCTTGGCAAGGTAATCTTCCGCACGCTTTTCAACGGCAATCGCCTCCTCGTTGTCGGAAGTCCAGATTACCTCTTTGTCGCTCACTTTCAAAGGCAACACGAAGTCCTCTTCCACAAGCGTGCCGTCCTGAGCCAACGCATAGTTCGCAAGAACCTTTCCGCCCTTGTTACAAGCCACGATGCCGAACAAGCACAAGGCAAACGTGAGAACGGATAAAAGCGTTATCCAGAATTTCTTCATTGTTTTTTCTCCTGTTTTTATTTTTATAATTATTTTTTCACGATCCCGTCAACGTCGGCAATCGTCCATACGTTTTTGCCGCTGTCGAATTTGTACGCGTTTCCGCTGAATCGGTTGCCTACGGAAAGCTTCGGAGTATATCCCTCTGCCACCTTCGCTTCGAACGTGAACGATTCGGCGTCCGCATAGCCGTCTTTTTTGCATTTTCTTGCCGTGCCCTCTACCGTCATCACCGTGCCCTCCACCTTCACGGAGGTTACGGTAACGTCGGAGTAGAGCGTTGCGCCGTTGTTGCCCGTATAGCCTACGCCCGAATTGAACGTCCAATAATAGTCGTACTGTTTTACGTGCGTATTGTCGGGGCGGGGATACAGCGCGCTGTACACGGGACCCGCCACCTGATAATTGCCGTCGTGCTTTTGCACGGTGCCGATGATCTGGTACAGATGCCCGATTTCCATTGCCGACGCGGGCGACGAATTGTAGCCCGTGTAAACGTTGATGGTATACGTTTTACCCGTTTCCGCGTCGTACTGTTCGGCAACGAAGGTGTGCGTGCCCGAATTTGCGACCGTAAGCGATTTGAGATACGCCGTAAAACGGATTTTGGAGCCGACTTGCAATTCTTCGTTGTAGAATGCCGACGGGTTATCGTTAAACTCCTTTACCGTGGTATCCACGGGGGCGGTACTGTACAGCGGGTCTTCCAGATCGGAATACAGGCGCAATTTGATTTTCTGCGCGAAATCGTTCGCCTTTTTAAAATACTCGTTATAAGGGTATGCGCTCGTGTTGATCCCTTTATTTTCCGAATAGCCGTTTTCCACGATTTCGAGGTTCAGACACTTGAACTCGTTATAATCCGCCGTCTTATACCACACGTAGCCGAGATAACGGGTGCCGTAGCTGTCCTTCGAGGCGGGCGTCGTCGTCGCTTCCAATACGATCTCGGTCGCCTTGGAAAGCTGCTGCTCCACGAACAGGGACGCAGACTTGCCCCACTTTTCCACGCTGCCCGTGGATTCGGGCGTGTCGATACTGTAATAGCGGATATTCGCGGTGCCGCCGATGGGCGACGAGGTATCGTCGAGCTTGAACAGCGTCGTGTCGCCGTCGGTGAACTTGTCCACCGTCGCCGAACCGATCCCGTCCGTATAGAAGTTCTTCCCCGCGTAGGATTTTTCCAATTTCAGGGTCTTGGTAACGTCGTCGTAAAATTGCGTGTTGTCGGCGATCTTCGAATTCTTACCGCAAGCCGAGAAACAAACGACGCCGCAACACACAACCGTTATGAGCGCACCTATTGTTCGTAGGATACTTTTCATTTACGCCACCGTAAATTATTTTCCGCCGCAGTTCTTGTACGCGTCGCTCAACGCCGCGTCCGCATTCTTTTCGCCGCGCATTACGTAGTACAGCGCGTTACCGACCTGCGTACGTGCGGTGGAAGAACCGACGAATGCGGGAGAAGTGAAGAAACGGTCGTTCAGATCCTTTGCGGCTTTGCACGCCATAGCCGTCATACCGTTGCCTTCCATGTGCTTTTGGTAAGCGGGAATGTCGTATACGGAGTTGCGGCTGGGGTTGTAACCCGCTGCGATCGAGAACTGTGCCTGGAAGGTGGGATCGAGCAATTCCTTAATGAAGAGGAAGGTCATCTTCGCCTTTTCGTCCGCGTTGGAAACGCCGTTGCCCGCGTTGAACATAACAAGCGAGGGACCCTGCGAAATGACGGAGTTGTCGATCGTGCCGTCAGCTTTCCTCGTGCCGGGGATGGGCGCGATTGCCGCCTTGAACAGATTGGACGACTGGTGCGAAGCGCCGCCCGAGGAACCGATACAGTAGACGATGCCGCCCGCCCCGTTTTCAATGCCCTTGGTGAACAGAGCCGAGGTGTACGCCTTGTAGTCCTGCTGGGTCGTCAGATAACCGTTCTTATAGTAGCCGTTCAGGCTGTTGAGCCACGTTTTCAAGTCCTCGTTGTTCGAGTTGAACTGGAAGTGGTTGCCCTGTGCCGACGTGTAACCCCAACCGTTCTGCTCGCACATCGTGATAAACCAGTTGGCTTCGGAGTCGTAGCCGAGAACGGTCGCCTTCGGATAAAACTCTTTGATCGTCGGAGCCTGCGCCCACAGCTCGTCCCACGTTTCGGGAACCTTCAATCCGAGCTTTTTCAGCGCGTCCGCGTTGTAATACAACAGCTCCGTAGACTTAACGAAGGGAAGCGTGAGCATGGAATCGTCGGTATAGCCGAAGCTCTCGTAATCGCTAAAATTGGTGGCTTTCCCCTCTTCGTAGTAACCGGAGATGAAGTCTTCAAGCTCTTCCGTGGAATAACCTACCGTGTATTCCGCCGCGATTTGCTCGCCCGTCTGCGCGTCGATACCGACGCCCGTAACCGTTTCGGTGGACTCGATGAGCGACTTCATGTCGATAACCTGCTCCGTGGAGAGGTACTGCGCCACGTGGTCGGCGTAGCAATAGGCAAGATCGGGCTGTTGGTCTGCCTGCAAATCGGAAACCACCTTCTCCTTCACCTCGTCGTAGCCGCCCGGCTGCGTGTGGTAGACCTTCCATCCGGGGTACTTCGCCTCGAAGTTTTGAATCGCCACCGCCGTCTGCTGTACAAGCGCGTCTCCCTGCGACGAATAGAACACAATCGTGTGTTCATAGTCCGAAATGCCGCCGTCCCGACCGCACCCTGCAAGCAGTACCGATGCGCAGGACAACGCCATTGCCGCACTCAAAGTAAGTGAAACAACTTTTTTCATTAGAATATCTCCTTCTTATTTTTATCGATTCAAAACTTCGTCCGTCGCCGTAAAGCGGCGCCAAAGACGCATTAACCCTTCGTACCGCTCTTGGACACGCCGTGCATGATATACTTGCGGCAGAAGATGAAGAGAATGAACAGCGGCAGCGAAACCAGACAGACCGCAGCCATTTTCAGCGTGGTCAACGGCTCCGAAGTGCCGTAGAACCCGTCGTACAGCACGCCGCCCCGATCGACGAAGCCCCCCGTTACCCAGTTGGTGATCATCTGCCAGTTCGCGTCGTTCACCAAGCGGGGCCAGATATAGGAGTTCCAGGTGCCGATAAATTTGAGCAGCGTAATGGAAATGAGCGTAGGCGCCGTTAATGGTATCATGATCTTGATCAGGAATCCCATGTCCGACAGACCGTCGACCTTCGCCGCCTGATACAGCGAATTGGGAATCTGCTTGAAGTTGTTCCTGAGCAGATAGATGTAGTACACGCTTACAAGGAAAGGAAGAATGAGTACCGTAAAGGAGTTTTTCCACTGCCAGTCGGAAACGGTAAGATAGTTGGTGATCGTGTACATTTCGCCGGGGATCATCATCGTCGCCATCATCAGCGAAAACAGAACCCCCTTGCCCTTGAACTTCATTCTTGCGAGGGCGTACGCCGTGATGATCGTAACGATAACGCCGATGACCGTGGACAGCACGCCCACCGTCAGCGTATTGACGAGAATCTGCCAGAACGACCCGTTCGAACCGGACGACTGATTTAATACCGCCGCATAGTTTGCCCATTTGAACGCGTGCGGGAAGAAAGTGGGTGTGGACTGACGGTATTCCATTTCCGTCTTTACGGACGATATGATCATCCAATAAAAGGGAAGAAAAGCAAGCACCGCGCACACCGTCAAAAACAAATAAACGAAAATGTTTTTAAAGATATGCAGAATTGTCTGCCGCTTGCGCTCCTGTTCGATATTTACGTTGAACCCCTGACGGTTGAAAATCGCGGCGTCGGAGCCCACGGCGGATACCGTCTGGTCGGTTACGGAATCCTTTGCACTGACAACGGTTTTTTCTTCCGCGGACGGCACGGCAGAGCTTTGAAGCTCGGCGGATTCTTCAATTTTTTCTGTTTCCTTAGCCATGCTTCCCCTCTCTTACGTATAAGTTACCCGTTTTCGGCTGATGAGGTTGCTAATTCCCGTAATTGCCATGATAACCAGGAACAGTAACAGCGAGCCTGCAAACGCGTATCCCGTTTGTCCTTTGTCGATATATTGGTAGATATAGCCGACCATCGTGCCCATGTTGTAGTCCATGCCCATCTGTGGACCAAACAGACCGACAATCGCCGAGTACTGCTTCATGCCGCCCATGATGCCCGTGATAAAGAGATAGGACAGCATCGGCGAAATCAAAGGTGCGGTAATCTTCCAGAGAATTTTGCTGCGGGATGCGCCATCGATGCGCGCCGCGTCGTAATACTGCTTGTTGACGCTTTGCAGCGCGCTGAACAGAATGAGAATTTTAAACGGCAGCCCCGACCACACTTCGTAAATGATTACAGCCAGATAGCTCGCCCAATAGAATTTTACCGTTCCGCTGCCCCAGGCGTGCATATTCGGATTCAACCAATCGACGGGCGGAATTTTAAACCAGCCGAGGATATCGTTGATCAAACCGAGGTTTGCGACCCCCTCGTTGATCTCCGTCCTCGTGCCGATGATCTGGAAAAAGGTTGCGAATACGGCGCCCATTGCAAGCGCGTTGGTCAAATACGGAAGGAACAAAATCGTCTGATACGCCTTCTGCACTCTTTTAATGGAATTGAGCGCGACGGCGATCAGCAGCGCGAGCAGAATGGACACGGGTACGGAGATCATCGTAATCGTAAACGTGTTCAAAAGGCACTGCAAGAAATTTGCGCCGCCCATACCGGTATCGCCTTTTAACACTCTGACGAAGTTTTCAAACCCCCATCCGTCGTAAGGATGGCGCTTGTTCATGGGCGTATAATTTTCCATGAACGCGCGCACGAACGCGTTGCCGATGGGATACAGCGTGAAAATACAGAGCAAGATCACGGCAGGCAGCACGAACAACCAGCCCGACTGCGAACGGCAGAAACGGAAAAAACGCTCCTTCTTCGTCAGATTATAGTTGGGCAGAATGGTCCTCATGCCGTCGGGTCCGACTTCTTCTTCTGCAAGCTTCTTCTTAACGAACCACCCCTTGACCGTGCGCCCCGCACCGACAAACCAATCCCTGACCTTATGCCACGACTTAACGAAGGCGTTCTTTATCTTTTGTCCCGCCGAAGGCTTCGTATCTTTGCGCCCGGCTTCCGCGCCGTTTTCCGCGGGCTCGAGCTTTTCGGCTTCTTCGGTTCCGTGTTTCTTCTTCGCCATTAGAGTATCCTCTCTTCGTTCGCGTTAAACAAAAAGACTTTATTGGGCTTTACGTTGAACTTCATCACGCCCGAATCCGCGGGAAGCTTGACGTCCGAGTCGATAATCGAACGGACGGTGGGCTTGGTGGATGAGGTATGGCGGGAAACGACCGACTTGTCCCTGCCCATGACCTCGATATGGTCTACGTCCAGCGTAAGTGCGCCTTCGGGGTCGTAGATAAACCCTTCGGGACGGATCCCGACGAAAATTTCCTGATCTTCGAGCTCGACCGCGCGAATCGCTTCGTCGCCGATATACGCCTGTCCGTTCTCGATCCTGCCCTTGAAGATATTGATGGGCGGCGTGCCGAGAAAGTTGGCGACGAACAGATTGGCGGGGTCGTCGTAAATCGCCTGCGGCTCGCCGATTTGCTGAACGAAGCCGAGCTTCATAACGACCATGATGTCGCAGATAGACATCGCCTCCTCCTGATCGTGCGTAACGAACACCGTCGTAATGCCGGTTTCGCGCTGGATACGCTTGATTTCTTCGCGCGTCTGCAATCTGAGGCGGGCGTCGAGATTGGACAAAGGTTCGTCTAATAAAAGAACGTTGGGCATCTTGACGAGTGCACGAGCGATTGCCACGCGCTGCTGCTGTCCGCCCGAAAGTTCGGAAGGCTTGCGCGCCAGCAAATCCTCAATCTGCACGAGCCGAGCTGCATCCAACGCCTTAGCTTTTGCTTCTATTTTGGGGATTCTCATATTGGTGAGCGGAAACATAATGTTCTGCTCGACCGTCATATGGGGATATAGCGAATAATTCTGAAATACGAGCCCGATACCCCTCCGTTCGGGGGCAAGCGTCGTTACGTCCTGTTCGTCGAAGAGAATCTGACCCGACGTGGGAGATTCCAGACCGGACAGCATGAACAGCGTCGTCGACTTCCCGCAACCCGAGGGACCAAGAAGTCCGATGAGCTTGCCGGAAGGAATTTCGATGTTCATGTCGTTTACGGCAATGACGGGCGCGCCCTTCTTTACACGGCTGGGGAACGCCTTCGTCAAATGTCGGATTGAAATTTTCATCGCGTTTTTCCTCTCGTCTTGTTAAATCTCTTTATGTTAGCTGTCCGCTAACATACCGAATGGGCGCGCCCATTCGAATAAATTCAATATCCGAAACCTGTTTTCGGGCAATTTATTCGGTCTTTACGCTTTCGCTTCGCCGTTTGCTTCGGGGAGGGCTTCGTTCACCGCCGTCTTTTCTTCGGAAGCCCCGCCGCGCGTACGCCGCAAAATCTTTACCGTAAACGTCTTGCGATACCCTTCGACCGGAAGCTCCTCCGGCAAATCCTGCGTGGCGTATTCGGTTTTATTCAAATCGATCCACAGATTTACGTAGACCCCCGCTTTCACACGCTGCGTGGTTTGATAGTTTTCCTGTTTGATAAGAATAAAAGAAATTTCTTCGCCCTTCGCGTCCGTATATCTGATCTGTACGCTCTCGGCGAAATCGTCAACTTCCGTAACGTCCAGCTCAAACGTAACCTGACAGTAATAATCGTTGCCGAACACCTCGCTCCGCTTGGGCGTTTTTTTCTGTTTGGGCTTGATTTTGCACACCTTGAACAAAAACCAGCGGAAGAAGCGCAGAATAAAACGGTGTCCCAACAAAAAGTCTGCAATCACGTACACGCATACGAAGTACGCCACCACGACGATTGCGGCTTTCGTATCCGCCTTGCTGTTTGCCACGACGCCCGTCGTACTGATTTTATAGTTTTCGGATTTCGCAAGAAACGCTTCGTGCAACCGATCCAACTGCTCCGATTTCCAATCTCGGTTGTATTCCTCCACGAAATCGCGAACGTCGGCGAAAAACGGTTGGTCGTAATTCAGATCCAGCGTAACCGTCTGAAAAACCCGTCCGTCTTTATCGTAAAACGTCAGCTTCCTCAACGAAGGGAAGGTATCGCTACCGAAATCGAAATAGAAAAACCGATTGGAGCGGAGGGTATTTATCGTATCCTTTTTTCCGTCGCCGTCCGAATCGACGTTCAGAATCTCTACGACGTGCTCCTTGCCCGCGCCGTCTTCCGCTACGAGACGCGTCCGGTTGTCCGTAGCCGAAGTTACGGCATAGTTCTCCGCGCCGTAAACGAACCCCGCGTAAGCCTCGTGTATCTTGGTTTCGCCCGCCGTTTCCTCGCCCTCGGCGTTCACCAGCGTCGCGGCGCAGAAAATGACGATCCCCCCGCCGCCTTCGAAATTCTGCTGAAATACCTCGCGGCTGTCGAAATATCCGCCGACGAGCTGCATCGCGCTGCTGTAATTTCCTTTTTTCAGCGACGATTCCATGGAGTTAAGGATCTCGCCGTAATCGGAACCGAAGATATAGGGCAAAAACAGTGCCAGCAGAATGCCTATCGTAAACGTAAAAATATAATAGACGATTTTGGCGAAAAGCTTTCCGTTCCTCATGGATCATTCGCCGTCGGGCGCTTCCGCAGTTTCCTCGGCTGCCCCCGCTTCGGGTTCGCCGTTCCCGCTCTGCGGTTCGGCGTTCTCGTCCCCCGCTTCCGCGCCCTCTTGCTTTTCGCCTTCCTCTTGCGCCGCTTCGGCAGCACGCGCATTTTGAAGATTCGATTTGAACGACGCTTCGCGTTTCTGTAAATTTTCCCTCTGTTCGCGGTAAAATTTCTTATTGAACACGGGGATCAAAAAATATACCGCCACGATCAGCGCGACGATCGCCGCGCAGATGATAAAAAATGCGATATCCACGTCCTTGAGTTTGTTTAAAGCGCACACCGCGCTCCTCATGCCCGACATATGTAATCTCCGTATTTACCGTTAGTTACTGTAAACCGTTTGCCACGGGCAAAAACAGCCGCCCGCTTTTTTCCTATTCACGATTATATCACACCGCAACCAAGAAAGCAACACTTTCACGAAAAAAAACTTGCGCAAAAATGGAATAAGTTTTTCCATATTTTTCCCCGATCGGGGCAAATGCCGATTTTATCCCCAAATCGCCGCGGCATATTCGGGATGGTCGACGAAGGGATTGCGGTTGCCCTGTATTGCAAATACGGCGTCGTTGCGCGCCGTTTCGATTTCATCCACAGGGTCGGCGGCGTGCCAGCGCAACAACAGCCCGATTGCCTCGCTCTCGCTTGCCGCCGAGGTGATCTGGGTAAAATTCAACGTACCGAAATAGTAGGCGTACCCGCTTCCGTCGGTGGTGCCGTATACGTTCCCGTAAGTATTGTAATGCGCGTACACGTACATAACGATACGCGCGACGTCCCCCTTTACCTTGTCGAGCGGCTCGAACGTGCCGCCGTCCACCTTGCCGCCCACATACTTTTTGCTTCCGTCGGAACCGATGAAATAGGCAAGCCCCCCGCCGCTCGCCTCGCCGAACTTATGGTTGCCGCGCGTAGCGTTCAGCCGCACCTCCGACGGACGGATATGGTGCATATCGCTTCCGCCGCCCACCTCGTCCTCATTCCACAATCCGCCCGAAAGACTCTTGCACCACACGTGCTCCCTGTTCCACGTGCCGGCGTTCTGACCGCCCGCCCACGGCGACGGGATGCTCTCCTGCGTGTAAAAATCCATGACGGTATTTTCCTCCCTGCCCTTGTCCGTCCGCACGACGAGCTCCGTCGTCTTGCAGTCGGCATAAGAGGTATAGTGCGTATGCGTCGTCGTAATCAAATCGTGCAACTGCCCTAAAAGCGCGCCGCCCGCCGATGCGGTGATGCTTGCATAGTAGCCGTCGCCGCCGACCTCAGAACCGCCGTCGCCCTTTTCAAATCGTTCGCTGCAGCCCGCCGCCACGGCAATACAGCCGATAACCGCCGCCAGCGCAAGCGCCTTAAAAGCTTTTTTTATACTTCTCATACCGATCCCCTCTCCCGCGCCTGCCGTTTCAGCCAGCACTTTCTGCACATGGCAACGTACCTGTCGTTACCGCCGATGCACACCTGCGATCCCTCGGTTACGATTCTGCCCCGTTCATCGATACGCGCGTTCACCGTCGCCTTTGCGCCGCAGGTGCATACCGATTTGATTTCGCTGATGGACTGTGCGATTTCGAACAGCCGCTTGCTCCCAGGAAAGAGGTGCGTCGTAAAATCGGTGCTCAGCCCGAAGCACAAAACGGGCACGTCCCGCTCCATGACGATGTCGGCAAGCTGGTCTACCTGCTCGGGCGTTAAGAATTGGCACTCGTCCACGATAACGACGTTGCAGTCGGAATACGTATTTAAGTACGTTTCGTAAATATTTTCTTCCGCCTGTACGACCGCCGCCCCCGCACGAATCCCGATGCGCGATCGAACGGCGTCGACGCCGTCGCGGTCGTCGACCGCGGGCTTTAAGAGCAGCACCTTCATGTTTCGCTCTTCGTAGTTGAATTTCGTAATCAGCGCCTGCGCCGTCTTGGAACAGCCCATCGCCCCGAATTTGAAGTATAATTTCGCCATAAATCTTTACTCGATAACGCAGTAAACGAGCGGCTCGTCCTGCGGTTTTTTCTCTTGTATCCGGGTTGCTGAAAGCAGCTTTTTCTCCGCCTCCGCAAACAGCGACCGATCGTCCGCAAACAGCGTTGCGATTTCCTCGCCTTCCTTTACCCTGTCGCCCGTCTTGCGTTTGAGCAGAATGCCCGCACCGTAATCGATGGTATCCTCCGCCGTATTGCGCCCCGCGCCCAAAATAAGGCTCGCCAGCCCGTACGCTTCGGTGTCCGACTTGCAGATATATCCGCTCCGCCCGCTCTTTACGGCGTGCGAATATTTCGCTCTTACGAACTTCGAAGGGTCGTCGATCAGTCCCGCGTCGCCGCCCTGCGCCGCAACCGTCTCCCTGAACTTTTTAAGCGCGCTGCCGTCCCCGATCGCACGCTTCGCCGCTTGTCTGCACTCTTCCACGCTCCCCTTGCCCGCAAGGGAGAGCATATAGCCCGCAAGCGTTAAACATACCTCGGTAAAGTCGGCGGGGCCGCGCCCGTTCAGCGTCTCTATCGCTTCGATCACTTCGAGCGAATTTCCGATCGCCGAACCCAAGGGCCGATCCATATTCGTGATGAGCGCAACCATTTTTTTACCCGCGTTCTTTCCGATGTCCACCATCAGTCGCGCCAGCGCCTTGCTGTCGTCGAGGCTCTTCATAAACGATCCGCTGCCCGTCTTGACGTCCAGAACGATGCAGTCGTCGTCGGCGGCAAGCTTTTTTCCCATAATGCTGGCGGCGATCAGCGGCATACTGTCCACGGTTGCCGTAACGTCGCGCAATGCGTACAGCTTTTTGTCCGCAGGCGCAAACTGCTTGCTCTGCCCCACGATCGCAAACCCGATATCGTTCACCTGCCGGATAAAGTCCTCGTCGGAAAGCGTCGTCCGAAAGCCCGTAATCGCTTCCAGTTTATCCACCGTGCCGCCCGTGTGCCCCAATCCTCTGCCGCTCATCTTGGCGACCTTGACGCCCAGAGACGCGACGACGGGCGCAACCACCAGACTTGTTTTGTCGCCCACGCCGCCCGTGGAATGCTTGTCCACGCGGATTCCGTTCACGGCGGAGAAGTTTACCTTTTCGCCCGAATCGCGCACGGCAAACGTCAAATCGCACGTCTCGCGCACGCTCATGCCGCGAAAGTAGATCGCCATGCACAGCGCCGAAATCTGATAGTCGGGAATGCTCCCGTCCGTAACGCCCGCAACAAAGAATCGGATTTCTTCGGTGCTCAGCTCCTGCCCGTCGCGTTTCTTTTTGATAATGTCGTAGATCCTCATAACAAACCCTCCGTCAATGCAGCGTAAGTTTCGAGAGCGCCGAATCCTGAAAGACTGCTCTTCGGCGCGCTCCAGCCCCCCTCGGAAATGAAATCGGCAAGCAAATCCCGCGCGTACTTTCCGTTTTTCAGCCGCGCGATTTCCGTAATGCGGTTGGGCGCGTACGTGGAAGTATAGCTGTCGACGATAATATAATAATCCTTACCGTTCGATACCTCGGACGGAGAGATCGTCGAATAAACGTGATAGTTGGCGTTGCTCGTTCCCAAAAATTTCGCCTTTAAATCGACGCCCCTGATCCTGCCCAGAACGATTTCGTTATCGAAGGGAAGAACGGAAAACAGCGAGGCGTATGTAACCCCGCCCGCCGCAACCGAATAGGGCGAACGCGTCTTTAAATATCCGCCGCCCGACACGATATCATAGCTTGCGCCCCACGTTTGCGTACCAACGGAATAGTACAATTTTGCCACCTGTTCGCAGATATCGCCGTCGTTCTTTCTCGAATCGTTGGTCCCCAGAACGGCGGTATAGGGATTGTCCTCGGGGAAATACTTTTCGAAGATCTCCCCCACGACGGGGTCGCCCGTAACGGAATCGCTCGCGTACACCCGATTGGACAGGATTCGCGGCGTAACCGCGTATCCGTGCGTAACCGTATTAAAAGAAACTTCGGCGCAACTGACGTAATTGTTTTCGCCGCCGCCCTGTAAATGGTAGACGCCGTACTCGTCCTTTAAAATATAACTTTGATGCGTGTGCCCCTCGAACACGAGGTCGACGTAACCGTCGGAAAGTGCGGTGTCGTAATACGAAATATCGCCGTTCGTAACGGAGGCGACGCTCGAAGAAACGCTGCTGCCATAGCCGTCGTGTACGGAATACACGATGAAATCGCATTGCTCTTCCCCTCTCAGCCGCACCGCCTCATTCTTTACGAGCGCGGTCAGCGCATCGCCCGTGGCAAACTGCAGTCCGTCGGTAAAGTCGCCCGAAATCGAACTCAGACAGTCGCCGATTGCACCGATGATCCCGATTTTCACGCCGCCCTTTTCCACAACCGTGGACGCGCGGCAGTAATCCACCGCTTTGCCCCGATAGGTTACGTTGATGGCGAGAAAGGGAAATTCGGCAAGCTCGCTGTTGGGCGTCAGCGTCGCCGCGCCCCAGTCGTATTCGTGATTCCCGAGGGTCATGGATACAAACCCGACCTCGTTCATCCACTCCGTCATCAGCCGCCCCTTGTTGGTTGACGATTCCACCGTGCCCTGCCACATATCGCCCGACGAGAGCAGAATCTCTTCCCGCGTCTTATCGGCGTACAGCGCTTTGAGATAGGCGGTAAACTCGTCTACCCCCGGCTGCCTGTCGGTGTCCATATACTTGCCGTGCAAATCGTTTACGGCATAGAAGGAAAGCTCCGCCGTTACGCTTTCGCCGCACCCGTCGCAGATCCCGTTGCCGTCGAAGTCGGCGTGCAAATGCTCCGTCGGAGAGACGGGGCTTACGTATTGCTTCGGCTGAGAGAACTCGCTGTCCGCATACTCCTTGCCGTCGCCCACCGCCTTCACTCTTACGCTCTGCCCGTCGCTAAGGAGTACGCGCCGCTCCTGCGTCTGCTTCTCCCCGCCCCCGTCCACGACGTAAACGTAGGCGATCGCGTGCTCCACGCCGCCCCACTGCGCCACGCCGCTATCGCTCACCGTAATCTCGGGCACGGCAAGCCCGGGCAGGTTTTTTCCGCGCGAAAAAAGCGAACAGCCGACCGCCGTAAAAAGCAGCAGCGCGGCAGCGAACAATGCAGAAATTTTAACCGTAAATTTTTTCATATTCTTCCGCAGCAAAACTTACAAATCTTTTTTCGTAAACGAAAAAGGCAGCAGAGAGCCGAGCGTATGCACGCCGAACTCCTCTTCGTTGCCGAGAATTATTTTAAAATCATCGCCGCAGAACTCGGCAATCACCTGCCTGCAAACGCCGCAGGGCGCACAAAAGCCGCCCTTCTCCTCCGCCTTCCCCCCCACGATCGCCATTGCCTCGAATTCGCGCTCGCCCTCGCTGACCGCCTTGAAAATCGCCGTGCGTTCGGCGCAATTCGTGGGTGTGTAAGCCGCGTTTTCGATATTGCAGCCCGTATAGATCTTTCCGTTTTTACAAAGCAGCGCCGCCCCCACGCAAAAGTGCGAATAGGGAGAATAGGATTTTTTCCGCGCCTCCTGCGCAAGTTCCGCCAAATATTTATAGTCCGTCATTTTTTTACCGCTCCCAAAAAGCTTTCGCCCTGCGTGCCCGCCTGCGCCGTACCGAAATACTCGAGAACCGTTGCGCCGATGTCGGCAAAGCTTGCGCGCGTGCCCAGATCGACGCCGCTCTTAATTCCTTTGCCGTATACGAGCATGGGGGTGTATTCGCGGGAATGGTCGGTGGAGGGCGTTGCGGGATCGCAGCCGTGGTCGGCGGTGATCATAAGCACGTCCTCCTCTCTCATATCCTTGACGAACGAAGTCAGGAAGCCGTCGAATTCCGTTGCGGCGGCGGCGTAACCCGCCACGTCGTTCCTGTGCCCGTACTTCATGTCGAAATCGACAAGATTGACGAAGCAAAGCCCGTTGAAATCTCTATCCTGCATATCCTTCGTTACCTGCATTCCGTGCGTGTTCGAAGTCGTGCGGTTGCTTTCGGAAATGCCGCTGCCCGCGAAAATATCGTAAATCTTGCCCACCGAAATGGTGTCGAAGCCCGCCCTTTGCAGCACGTTCAGCATCGTGTCGGAGGGCGGCTGCAACGAAAAGTCGTGCCGGTTCGCCGTGCGCGCAAACGGATACTCTCCGTTAAAGGGACGGGCGATCACCCTGCCCACGCCGTGCTTGCCGACGAGCAGCCCCCTTGCGATTTCGCAGTATTCGTACAGCTCCTTTACGGGCACGACGTCCTCGTGCGCGGCTATCTGGAACACGCTGTCCGCCGAGGTGTATACGATCAACGCGCCCGTTTTCACGTGCTCGCGTCCGAAGTCCTTGATGACCTCCGTCCCCGAATACGGCTTGTTGCAGAGCGTCCTTCTGCCCGTCCGCTTCTCGAACTCTTTTATGATTTCGTCGGGGAAGCCGTCGGGATAGGTGGGCAGAGGCTTGGGCGAAACAACGCCCGCGATCTCCCAGTGCCCGATCGTGGTATCCTTCCCCATGGACTTTTCGCGCATTCTCGCGTAGCTTGCCGCGGGCGAAGCCACGCCGCCGCCCACGCCGTCGATATTGAAGAGCCCCATTTTTTTCAGCTCGGGACAGTTGAAATTCGGATGATTGCGTATCGCTCCCAAAGTATTGCTGCCCTCGTCGTGCCACAGATTCGCGTCGGGCAGCTCCCCTATGCCGAAACTGTCGAGAACGATCAAAAAAAATCTCTTTGCCATAATTCCCCTCCTTACGCGAGCTCCAGCGCAATTTTCATCATCGCCGTAAACGAATTCTGCCGCTCCTCGGCGGTCGTATTCTCTTCGGGATAAATAAAGCTGTCGCTTACCGTGCAGATACACAGCGCCTTTTTCCCCGCGCGCGCCGCGTTGCAGTAGAGGGCGGCGCTCTCCATTTCCACGCCGAGCACGCCCATTTTCGCCCATTGCATTCCGCTGTTGCCGTCGTCGTAGAAGGTGTCCGATGAGAAGATGTTCCCCACTTTATAGCGGACGCCCGCATCCTCGCACAGCTGCGCCGCACGGCGCGCCAACGAGAAATCCGCAATCGGGCAGAACGTGCCGGGGAGGTTGTACTGCGCGGCATAGTTTCCGTTCGTGCACGCGCCGAGCGCAATGATGATATCGCGCGCGTGCAAATCCTTGTCGAACGAACCGCACGAGCCGATGCGGATGATATTTTCCACACCGTAGAAATTGAACAGCTCGTACGAATAAATTCCGATGGACGGCTGCCCCATGCCCGACGCCATCACCGAAACCCGCTTGCCTTTATAATAGCCCGTATACCCGTTGACACCGCGCACGTTGTTGACGAGAACGGCGTCGTTAAGAAAGTTTTCCGCAATGAACTTTGCCCGAAGGGGATCCCCCGGCATTAAAACGGTTTCGGCGAAATCGCCGTACTTTGCGGTGATGTGCGGCGTGGGAACGTTGGGATGCTTTTTTTCTGCGCTCATGATTTGCTCTCCTTTACGATTTTTACGATACGGGACGTGCCCAGCCTGTCCGCGCCGAGCGTTACGAAATCCTCCGCGTCCTGCATGGAGGCGATGCCCCCCGCCGCCTTGATTTTTACGCCCTTACCGACGTGCTTTTTAAAGATAACCACGTCCTCGCGCGTGGCGCCGGCTTTGGAAAATCCCGTGGAGGTCTTGATAAAGTCCGCCTTCGCCGAAGTTACGATTTCGCACATCCTGATCTTCTCTTCCTCCGTAAGAAGGCAGGTCTCGATGATGACCTTTAAAATCTTACCGCCGCAAGCGGCTTTAATTGCGGAAATTTCGTCCTCGATTTTATCGTACGCGCGCGCCTTTAAATCACCGATATTGATCACCATGTCGATTTCGTCCGCGCCGTTTTCCACAGCCTCCGCCGTTTCGAACACCTTCGCTTCCTTCGTGTTGTAGCCGTTCGGAAAGCCGATCACCGTGCAAATTGCAATTTTTCCTTGGGCATACTCCTTCGCGCGGCTTACGTAGCAGGGCGGAATGCACACCGACGCGGTGCCGTATTCGATTCCGTCGTCGATCAGCGCCTTGATATCCCCCCACGTTGCCGTTACGGCAAGCTGGGTGTGGTCGCACTTGCTTAAAATATCCCGAATGTCCATCGTTTTCTTATTTCTCCCTATGGTTTTTTTGAATCTATTATAACCCGAAATCCCCTGCATGTCAATAGAAAATAAAAAATTAAGAGGCAGCATTTGCGCCTCTTATCCGTTTAATATTTCGATTGCCCGAAGCACGTGCCCCTCTTCCAATCCGAGCCCGAAACGGGGGTTGGTCTTCACAAAAAAATCGGAAAGCTTTCCCCAAGCGTAACGGTAATCGTCGAGAATCACGAAACGCTCAACAGGTTCCGCCGCGGCATCGAGCCACGCCCGGATTTCCTCCGGTCTGTCCCCGTCCATTCCCAAATCGGGCGTTTTTGAAAATATTTCGAGCGAGCACTTCGAAAAGGTTTCGTTGAGATACCCCCCGTCCGCATCGCATTTTTCCGCGTCCGTATCCCAATGGACGCGCCAGGTCGAACTCAAAACGATTTTCGCGCCCGTTTCGTCGACGATTCGTTTTACGAGCGGCAGACGCGATTCGTCGATATTCGTCAGCTTATCCCAATCCCTCTTCCTGTCGTACGCGCTCGAATTCAACACGCCGTCGATATCGAGAAATATCACCTTCACTTTTTTACCTCCCTGTTGCTAATATTATATCACAAACCCGCCGCATTCGTACCGTTTGATCGGATTTTTTCAAAAGGTTTTTATGCCTCTGTTGTGCAAAGCGAAAAATTTTTTGTATAAAGCGTAAAATATTAAGCTCCTTCGTCGCTCCACTTGGTAAATGACGGGCGCACCAACACCTCTCGCACCGCCATGCGGCAACCAAAAAAACGCACTCTTCCGAAAACAAAAACCCGACGGGGCACGAGGCTCCCGTCGGGAAAATAAAGGAGGAATGGGGTCTGAGTTAGTCTTGCTTATCCTGCGGCTGCTCTTCATCCGCTTCCGTCTTACTGCCCTTTTTTGCTTTCTTCAAACCAAAGAACACGCCCGAACCCGCGCCCGCCAGAACGAGTACGCCGCCCACTGCGATCAGCGCAATGCCCCAGGCGGGAAAGCCTTCTTCTTCGGGCTGCTCTACGGAAGGCGGAGGCACAGCCGCCTTTTCTTTAAACGTAACTTCGAGAACGTAATTCCCCGCGCCGAGAACCGCCGAATATTTGCCGTCCGCTTCCGTCATGGGTACGCCGTTTAACGTAACCGTATCCACCACGTAGCCGTAGCTCGGCTTGGGCGTTACGGTAAGCGTTTCGCCCTCGTACACGGTACTGCCCGACGGCTTGCGTTCAATGGTTCCGCCGAAGCCCGTTTTCACGCTAATCGACTGTTTTTCGCGGTCGCGGAAGGTAACGTTGATATTGCTCGACGAACCGTGGCTCTCTTCGGGCGTCAGGGTAATCACGCCGTCCGCATAGACGGATGCGGGAAGCTCGACGCCGTTCAGCGTGATTTTATCCACCAGCTTGCCGCGCGCAGGTGTTACGTGAATCTTCACCGCTTCGCCGTTGGAACGCACCGTCTTTTCCTCTACTGCGCCGCCCGCAGCCGCCGTTACGTAATAGGTATATTTCGACATATTCGAAATTGCGGCGGTTGCAAAGCGTTTGCCGAGATCGTACATATCGCTTGCATTGAAGTGCCAATCGTCCGAACCGACGAGGGTCGAACCGTCGTGAATTTTGTACGTGTCGGTATCCACCGTGAAAACGTCGTTTAAGGCGTTTGCGACCTTATCTTCCGCGGCGCGCACCGTGGCGATATTGCCGCCGAACCAACCCGTAGAATTGATTTTACCGACCACGAAGGGGCGATTTACCGCCTCCGCATCCTCCGCGCGCACGGCAACGTCCTTGCGCAGATCGTTGATAAAGTCGGTAAGATTTTCTTCGTAGGCGTTTGCAAGCTCGGACGTAACCGCATCCGCTTCGCCCTGCATCCAGATATAGCCCTTGATCGAAGGCGTAAACCCGCGCGTCTTTAAATCGGCGCAGCTCGCTTCCAATGTATCCAGCAAACGGGAGTAAAGCAAACCGTTATTCGCGTGCAGCATCTTGTCCGCTTCCGTCGCCTTCTTCGTCATGGTAGGCGAAGCCCAGTTTCCGTAATCTTCCGTCTGCTTCCCCGCTCCGCCGAAATCGCCCAGATAGGTGCCGCCCACCGCGTACTTTACGATGACTGCGGGATTATCCGAAGTATGCGTTTCGGACAGCACGTTTGCCATGCCGAGCTCGGGACCGATTCTGTCGCCCCAAGCGCCCTGTCCCATAACGACGTTGGTGCGTTGCGGCTTGGGAAGCTCGGCGGTTGCCCGAACCTCCGTCAAGCCGTAATAGACGACGTTAGAATAGCCCGAGGCGTTGCGTCCGTCCTCGCTTGTAAGTTTGGTGCGATACGTGCCGCTACCGCCGTATACGGTTTGGTTGAGCTGAGAATACCCTGCGGCGTTGCTCTGTCCCGCAACGATCCAGATATCGGCGGTTTTTGGTTCTGCCGCCCGTGCCCTAAACCCTATGCCGGCGGGCGCGATTGCCGCCGTTCCGACGGCGATCAACCCGAGGGTCAATAATGCTTTTTTCATGCCTATGCCTCTCAGTCAATCTTCAAACGCGTCATGTCGATGCCTTCGCCGACCTGCCACAGCAAATCTTCGTAAACCGCATTGGCAGTTCCTGCAAGCTTTAACGTCGTGCAAAGTCGGTTGCCCCATTCATCCGCACCCGCATCGCGTTCGCAAACTTTTACCATGACTTTTTTGCCACCTACCGTTCTTTCGATAAATGCCATCCACTTATTGTTGAACCTACCCGCACCGACGCGCACGCCTTCGCCCGTCGCCCACGCTTTGGTTTCTTCGGCTGTAAATTTTCCGCCGGGATAAGTACCGTCCCCGTCGAGTTTTAAGGTAACGTTGACCTCCGTATTTTCCACGAAGGTTGCCGCAACCGCAAGCGTTCTTGCCGCAACGTAATTGTTCAGCGTAACCGTGAAAGCGTCGCCGTTTTGAGTAGCCTCCGTTACCGTGCCGTTGATCGTAACCTGCGAAAGCGTGTAGCCCGCATCGGGGGTAAGCGTTACGGTGATATTTCCGCCGAGCACGGGATTTGCGGAAACTTCCACCGTGCCGTTTGCCGCAGCCGCCATGTTCACCGTAACGGGAAGATTGCCCGTAAGAATTTCGAAATCGTTATATTCCGCCCCGGAAGCCGAACCCCAGGCAACGAGTTCGATTTTCAGCTCGTCGTTTGCGATATACGCATACGTATTCGTCTCGTGCACGAGTTGCATTGCGCCGTTCTGTTCGATATAAATACAGAATTTTCCGTTGACTCTGGCAATTCCGAAGTAAAGTCCTTCCGCACCGTTATACAGGGCAAGCTGTTCGGCAGTCAGCAAATGTCCGCCCCAACCCCAATCCGTCCAGTTGGTAAACTGAATCAGCCAATTACCGTTTGCAACGTCATGCGTAAACCGACAGATGAGCTGTCCGTTCACGCCCGTTAAAACGTAACCGAATGACACATCGTTTTCAAACGTATTTTGCGCCTTGATACGGGTGAGGATCATCATATTTTCGTTAGCGGGGATTCTCTGTTTCAGCGTCATATACGATTCGCTCGTGCCCGTAAATACGATCTTCTTTTCTTCGTAACCTGAAACGTCAAAGTTTTCCGCGCCGCTTTCCACGTACTTGTTCGCCATAATTTCCTGCGCGGTGAACGCGGTCAGCCCGACTGCAACTTCGCCGTCCGCAGATACGGTGAATTCCGCCGAATGGCAGTTCGCCGCGGACGCCGTGTACGTGCCCTTGACCATTTCGATTGCTGCTTCGCCGTTATTGACCGTAACGGTATAAGTGTTGCTCGCGCTTTCGAGCGTAACTTCTGTGCCGTCTGCAATACCCGTGAATTTGAGCGTTACGTTCACTTCCGCCTTTTCGATAAACGCCGCGTTGACGTTTAATTCCTTGGACAGGAAATTGCTAAGCGTTAGCGTGTATACGCCGTTATTTTCGGACAAGCCCGCCGCCTTGTTTTCGCCGTTCACCGTAAACGAAGATACGATATAACCGCTTGCGGGGGTAAGCGTTACCGTAATATTTCCGCCCATTACGGGATTCGCCGAAACTTCCAACGTACCGTTTGCAGGCGTATTCTTGGTAACCTTCACCGCAATGTCGTTGCCGATTTCGTAACCGAAGCTGTTGTACTCCAACCCCCTCGCCTGATACCAGGTAGCAAGCCCGAGGTTCACCGCCTGCGTCGCAATCTGTCCACCCGTCGTGGAAAGCATCGACTTCATGTTGCCGTTGCCGTCGTCCGCAAGCAGATAAACCGTTCCGTTTATCCTTGCAACGGCAATCCGCAAGCCCGCGCCGTTGATCAGGTTCTTTTGCGCGTCGGTCATGGCGCACTTCATATCGATATCGCCCCAATTGTTGATTGCAAAGCCCGCGTTGTCGAGAACGGTGAAGTGCGTTTCCGTTCCGCCGAAAATCGTAAATCCGTAACGGAATCCGCCCGGCGCGCCCTGCAAGAACGAGTTTTGCACCTTCACCGTGCTCTCCATCCAGAAATTTTGCGACGCCGTTGCCGATGCCTTAAACTTCAAGTGCGATTCGCCACTCGTGCCCGTATAAACGATTTTCTTTTCGCTTTCGATCTTGCCGAGGTCGTAGCATTCGCCTTCGGCTTCCACGTATTTTTCCTGCATGGCAGCGTTGTAATCGAATTCTTTCAGCGTAACGTTGATTTCGCCCGCCGCAGTGATTTCCACCGTCTGGTCCTCGTAGCCGTCGACCGAAACGGTATAACTGCCCTTTGCTACGTTTTCAAACGCGGCTTTGTTTGCCGTAACCGTTTGCGTCTTGCTGCCGCCCGCGCCCTTTAAGGTTACGAGCGTGCCGTCGGCAAGCCCCGTAACCACAAGCGTTACGTTTACTTCCTGCTCTTCGATAAACGAAGCGTTGATTTTCAGCGTCTTTGCGGTAACCGCATTGAGCGTAAGCACGTAATTGTCGCCGTCCTTTTGCAGCGCCGCCGCCTTGTTCTCGCCGTTGATCAACAGCGATTCGGGCAGATACCCGCTTGCGGGTGTGAGCGTTACCGTTACGTTTCCGCCGATAACGGGATTTTGCGAAACCGCAACCGTACCGTTTGCGGGAGTATTTTTTACAACGTCTACGGGAACCTTGCCCGTGATCCAGCTGAATTCATTGAACTCCGCGCCTTTGACCTGCGTCCAGCAGACAATGCTCATCGTAATTTCCTTATCCTTGAGGGCGCTGCCCGTTTCCGTGGCAACCTGCTGCATGACGCCGTTTTCGTCCTCGAGGTAGAAGAAGAACGCACCGTTGATACGCGCTACGCCGATACGCAAGCCCGTGCCGTCCGTCCAATCTTCGGGCGCATCAACGCCGAATTCCTTTCCGCTCCACAATGTGCCCCAGTCGGTAAACTGCATCAGCCAATTGTTATGCGCTCTGTCATAAGTGAAGGTCGCGACCAGTTCGCTGCCGCCGCCGTCTTTGAACATGAAGCCGTAACGAATCCCGCCCTCGTTGTTCATAACGAACGTGTCTTGCTTTTTGATGACCGCGGTTACGTAGAAGTCCTCGTTTGCCTTTGCCTTTTGTTTAAACACGAGCTCGTGGCTCATGGTGTCAAACACCTCTCCGCCGTAGGTGTAAACGATTTTTCCTTCCGTAATCTTCGAATAATCGTAAAAGTCGCCGCCGCTTACAATCTGGTCTGCACCTGCCGTAAACCCGGAAAGCGTAATTTCCTTTATCACGCCCGCGGAGGTTACGAGGAAATCACCCTCGTATTTGTTGTAGCCGGACTCCTCGATCGTAAGCGTATAGTTCCCGACCGCGACTTTGCCGAAGTCGAACGCGCCGTTCGCGTTGGTGGTCTGCGTCAACGCCGTACCGTTTGCGGGGGTCAGCGTTACCGTTACGTTCGAAAGCGTCTTGCCGTCCTTATCCTTCAACGTACCGTTGACCGCGCCCCGTCCTTCGAGCGCGAAATCCAAATCGTAATACGCACCCTTGCCGCAGGTGGTAAGCCCGGGAACGACCTTCGTATCCGCCGTGAACCCGTATTTGTCGTTAAGCGCAATCGCGTCGCGCACGCAGGTGCCGTTGACCCATACGGAAAGCTTTCCGTCCTTCCACTGCACCGCGAAGGGAACGCCGTCGCCCGACGCAAGCGCGCGGATCTCTTTGCCAACCGTCGATTCGAGGTCGCTGACGTCGCCGTTGCCCCATTCGTCGCCTCCGCCGCCGTTTGCAATAATCTGTACGACATAGGAATCCGCACCCTTCTCGCCATTCGCCAGCAGGCACACGTACACTTTTTTGTTGCCGTCCCAAAGCGTAAAGCCGATACGCGTATCCGAGCCCGCAACCATGGGCACGACGAGTCTGCCCGAAACAAACACTTCCGTGCTCTTTATTTCCGTATGCCGCGAATGCACCATCCAGCCGCCGCTCATGCCGATGACCGTGCCCATTCCGAGGTCGGTAAAATCCCACTCGGCGGCGTTGTCCGCCTGCATGAAGCTTCTCGACAGCACGATATTTTTCGTAATATTCGCAACGAGGTTTACCGTCTGCGCCGTGGTGAGATACCCGTTCGCTTCGGTGAAAATCGTCCATTCTCCGTGCGCAAGCTCTACCGAATAGGTGCCGTCCGCCGCCACCGCGATGGGTGCGTACGCACCCGCACGCCCCGCGTAAAGCGTAAGCGAGGGAAGCGCCGCGCCGCCCGACACGCTCACCGTTCCGCTGAGCGTGTGCTTCTGTTCGGGAAGCGCTTCAAACCGAGCCGTAATATTCAGCGCCGTGCTTTCCTTAACCGCGCAGAGCGCAACGCCGCTGCGGTAATAAATTTCATCCTTTACCTCTTTGCCGTTGACTTTCAGCGAGGATACGCAATAACCTGCGTCGGGCTTCACCGTCATCACGTAGTTGTCGCCCAGGATATACCAGTTCTTGCCCTCCACGCTGCCGTGCTCGCCCGCAGCGATCGTAACGTCCTCGGCAATGAGTCCGTCCTCGTTGAACTGGTACCAGTTCTCCGCGGGATAGTTCCAGCCGATGCCGCGTTCCTCGCTACCGATGCCGTACCAAAGCCGTTGCGACCAATCGCTCGTCGCGTAAGGCGACGACGAGCGCACCAGCGCGGGAGACACGTACAGGTGTTCGGGCTTCGCGTCCTTATCGGCGACGTCCTGTTCGTGGAACATACTGTAAGGCATATAGAGCTCGACGGAATACCCCTCGCATTCGCCGTTGATTTCGCCGTTCATCCACACCTTGCTGTGCATATCCTTCGACCAATCCGCAAAGCCGTCGTTGGTTTCCGTCGAGGGAGACACCCATTTTTTGATAAGTTTAGCGCCTCCAGCATTTACGGAAATTCTATATGCGTTTTCTTCAACTGTCGTCTGCGGATTGGACGCTAAATTCGGACCGATACAGAACTGCACGCCCGAGTTGATTTCCGTCAGCGTGCCCTCGTTGAAGTACACTGCGTCGTCCGTAATATCAAAGCCGAAATACACGCCCTTTTCGCCGTAATAGGAGGTCATGCGGAACACGCAGTTCGTATCGCGGATATCCGCGTCGAGCACGCGCTGCCCCTGCCACTGCGCCTCGTCCAATTTACCGTCCAGCACAATTCCGTCGCCGAAATCTTCCGTCTTGATATAATCGTAATTAAAAGGCGGGAAGGTTACCGTCTTTCCGCAAGCCGCCAGAGCGGTAACGCCCGTAGCCGCGATGCAGCCCGTAAGAACGCCGATCGCTATTTTTCTCGTTTTCTTTTTCATAACTTTACCCCTTTTCTCTTATTTTCCGAGCACGACGATTTCGGAAATCGCAACGCTCTTCTGGTCGATAATATAGCCCGTCTCCTCGTCTATGATCGCAATGTCGTCGGGACGGTTCTTGGGCAGCTCTACCGTAATGCGGATCTCCTTTACGAGCAGCGGATTGAATACCGCGACCGCGCTTCCGCCGGGGCGCATGGCTTTTAGGGTTTCCATCTTGTAGAAATCCCAGTCGAACGCAAGGTTCTCGATGAACGCCGTGCAGTTCTGTCCGTCGTAGTTGCAGTCGAACTCGATTCGCTTGACGTCGACGAACGACTTTTCGAACGTCTTGCTGTTGTATACCATGATTGCCGAAACCTCCTTGTATTCCGCAAATTTCAGCGTGATCGTGGTCGTCTTTTGCGCCTCAAACTCTTTTACGTAGGTGTTGTTCGTGTAAATGGAGAGCAGTCCGTCGGTCAGCGCGCTTACGTTGCTGCCCGTGCTCGCCTTGACCTCCGCCTCCGCGGCAAGGTTGCGGTAGCCGGAATGTTTGGCGATGCGCGGTTGCAACGACCAAGTCGGTCCGTTGCAGTAAAGCACGTCGTCGCCGTTGTTATTCTTTGTCCAGACGACCTTATCCACCGCGACGTCGCGCTCGCCGTAGCCGCCCGTCTGGCGCGCCACGTGCTCGTGATAAGCCATGTACAGCTCGCCGTCCACGGGAATGAAACTGTGGTGTCCGGTGCCCGAAACGTGATCGAACCGTTGCCAGTCGCATCCGAGCAGAATGCCGCCCTCTTCTTCCGTCAGCTTGCGGAAGGGACCCATGGGACTGTCGCCCACCGCCTGAACCACCGAATAGCTCTTATCCGCATAACCGTTGATCGACAGCGTGAGGTAATATTTCCAGCTTCCGTCCTCCTGCTGCTTCTGATACATATAGGGTCCTTCGTTGACGCCGTTGCCCGACTCGTAATTGGGAATATTCGAGCCGCTTTCATCCGTCCATTCCTCGTCCACCGTATAGTAGCCGCACCTCGTTGCCTGCGTCAGCGTGTCGAGCTTGGGCGTTTTCCAATCCTCCATTTCGCATACGAAGATGTCCGACTTGGAGCCGTAAGACGTACCCTCGCTGACGAAGTACAGGTACTTCGTACCGTCCGGCGCAACGTAGGGGTGCGGGTCGATACAGTTAAAGATGTCTTTGCCGTCGAACTTACCCACTTTAATGCCGAAGCTCTTCATATAAGCAACCATAACGTCGTTGTCGAAAATCGGCTTCGAAGGATCGCCGCACGGCTCGAAGGGACCGTATGGTTCGTCGGCAACCGCAACGCCGATCATGCGGTGAGCCTCTTCGTAATCGGTATACTTATTCTTCATCTCCATCGCGCCCGAATAGAAAATATAATATTTCCCTTCATCCGCTTCGTAAATCACCTCGGGCGCCCAGAAGTGCCCCTTGCCGTAGGCGTAGTGCGAGGGCTTCGCCTCGAACGCCAGATAGTTTTTTATCGGCGTTACGTCCTCCCACTTGCCCGTCAAATCCTTATTCCGGTAGGCGCGGTAGCCCATGTCGGGGTCGGTGGTGCCGTACAGATAGTAATATCCGTACTCCGTGCTTTCTTCGTCCGTAATCTGTATAACGCACGGGTCGGGCGCAAGCGTGCCCAAATCGTTGCGGTAGAATAGCTCGCTGACGAATGCCTGATCCAAATCGGGATGAATCTGATTGTCGTGCGGAAGCTGCCCGCCTCCGCCGCCGTTGCAGGCGCTCAGGCAAATAAGCCCCGCCGCAAGCACCCCGATCGCTGCCATCTTCTTTTTCATGTTCGTTCTCCTTATCATAAAATTTCAATTTTCCTTGCGGAAATACCGTTTGGGATCAAGGGGTCGAATCCTGCCCGTTAAGCCTTTAACCCCGTCATTGCAATGCCCTGCGTAAAGTACTTTTGCAGGAAGCAGTACAGCACCAGCAGCGGCGCCAGCGCAATAATGACCGACGCGCACACCTCCATCGTATTCTGTGCCTGCCCGCCCTGAAAGTCGGCGAGCGCCAAGGACAGCGGGCTGAGCTCGGGATGGTTGGGCAAATACAGTTTGGGTCCCTGATAGCTATTGTATCCGCCGATGAACATAAACACTCCCTGCGCGATGAACGCGGGCGCGGTCAGAGGCAGCACGATTTGCAGATAGATCCGGAAATCGTTCAGCCCGTCGAGGCGCGCCGCCTCCATGAGCTCGTCGGGCAGTCCGCAGAAGAACTGCCGCAGGAAGAAGGTTACCCCCGCCCCGCCGAACAGCCCGGGAATAATGAGCGGCAACACGCCGTCGGACCAGCCGATCGCGTCGTAGAAAAGGTAGGAGGGAACGGTAAGCACCGCGCCCGGAATCATCATCGTAGCGAGCAGCCCCATAAAGAGCGTGTTCTTGCCCTTAAACGGAATCTTTGCGAACGCATACGCGCTCAAACCCGATACGAGCAAACTGACGAGCGTCGAGGGTACGACCTGCCACATGGTGTTCAAAAACGCCTTCCAGAACGGGGTGAACAGGTTTTCGACGAACACCCCTTTGTAAGCGACCAGCGTCGGATGCTTGGGCATCCAGATGAATTTCATCGAGAGAATGTATTCCTCTTCGGGCGTGATCGACGTGATCAGCACGACGAGGAAGGGAATGAGAATCCAGACGGCGTACAGCACGAATACGGCGTAAATCGCAACCCGTGCGATAATTTTTCCGACATTGCGTTTCTTTTCTCTCTTGTCGGCGGGCTGTGCCGCCCCGTTCGCCGCCGCGCCCTCGGTGAACCCGACCGTTTTCTGATTAGTTGTCATAGCTCACCCACTTATCCGACAGCTTGAAGTTGATAAACAGAATGACGAAGATAACGACGAAAAGGAACATACTCATTACCGACGCCACGGGCATGTTTACGCTCTTGCCCGCGCTTCCGCCGCCGATTCCCTGAAAATAAATGTAAAGCACCGTGGTAAGCCCCGCGTCCTTGGGCCCCGCGTTCCCCTCCCACGAGCCGCTGAACATCATGGGAATATCGAACGTCTGCAAGCCCGCGATGATACCCGCGATCAGCAGGTAGAAAATCGTCGGGGTAATGGCGGGCAGCGTAACGTGCAGAAATTTCTGCATCGCGCCCGCGCCGTCGAGCTCCGCCGCCTCGTACAGGCTGGAACTGATGTTCGTAAACGCCGCCGAAAACATGACGATACCGTACCCCGGCGCCTGCCACACCATGATGATGATAAGCATGAGGGTGAATTTCCCCGCATCCTTATACCATTGCGGTCCGTGCGCCGCGCCCGTCAGACGGACGATAATATCGTTTAAAATTCCGTTTTCGGGATTGAAAACCCAATTCCACATGATGGCGACCGCAACGCTCGAAACGATGTAGGGAACGAAGTACAGCGCCTTGAAGAATTTATGCCCCGGAAGCTTTTGCGCGATCAGCGCGCTCAGGAACAGGGAAATGAGCAATCCCAGCATATGAGGCACGGTAAGGGTGAAGCTCACCCCGATCGACCGCCAGAAGCGCGTATCCTTGAACGCCTCCGCAAAGTTTGCAAACGAATTCCACTTCATGGTGGAAAAATCGTACCCATCCATGCTGACGAACATCGTGGAAATCGTAATTGCGAGCGGCACGACGCTGAATATCAGGAACGCGATCAGCGGGATCGCGGCGGTAATAAAGCCATAAATCGCGCGCAGCTGCGTCTGTTTTATCTTTTTATGCGGTTTCTTTTCGGGCGCCGCCGATTCGGGCTCGCCGCGAACCTCCGCGTCTAATACAATCTCTTCCATAGATCAACCGTTGAATTTTTTCGCGTGCATCAGCTTTAACGCCGCGTTCGTCTTTTCGATACAGTCGTGTCGGAAGAATTCGTCAAGCGTCATCTTTCCGTTTCTGACGTCCGTATTCAACACGTTCGCCCAAACGTTGACCCAGCTTCCGTTTTCGAGATACGACCAGTCGCCCACCGACGAGTTTGCCGTCTGCATGAGAATCGCTTCCTTGTTCGAACAGATATAATTATCCGTCATATTGAGATATTCGTCGCTGTAAGCCACGCTCTTCTGGTTGGGAAGGCTCTGGTTTGTCTTCATCATCACCTTCTGCGCTTCGGGTCCCGCCATGAATTCGATGAACTGGAACGCGCCGTCCTTCGCCTTTGCGTTCTGCGGAATCGCCCAGCACACCGTGCCGCTGTGCGCGGACATTTTACCCTTGACCTCGGTGCCGTTCACCGTTTTCAGCGTGCCGTCGTCGTTGTATTCGCGGTATTGGTACAGCGGAGCGATATTCCAATTCTTTTTCGCCGTCTGCATCAGACGCCCCAGCTCGCGCGCCGAGTTGTAACCCTCGACGACGAATGCAACCTCGTTCGACGTGAGAAGATTCGACTTGGACTTATTGCCGATAATATCGGGCGTGGGAGAAATCTGTAATCCGTATTCCTCCTCCGTTACCGGCTTGCCCTTCTCCTGCGATAAGCTCAAAAAGAGCTTGAAGGCGTCGCGGATAGAGGGAAGCGCGTAAAGCTGCTTTCCTTCGACGTATCCTCTGACCGCGTCGTAATTTGCGCCCGAGCCTGCGGCAAGCGCATCCTCTACGAAGTGTTTATCCGGATAGGAAAGAATCTCGCCTTCCTTGTACTGCGTGCCGTTTACGGTAATTACGTCCTTGCCCGTAACGAGATAATTTGCCGTCTCTTCGCCAAGTGCAAACACGTACTGATCCTTTTCCTCGTCCCATTCGAGGCAGTCGCCGCCGACCGACCAGCCAAACGAGAACCACCACTCGTTATAGAAGCCGAACGTCGTGGGAGAGCCCGCGCCCTCGGCGTACGAACGGGTGAACAACTTGGAAATAGACACGAGTTCGTCCCAATTCATTGGAATTTTGTTATTAAAGACGTGATACTTTCCGCCCTTTGCCGTAAGCCCCGTTGCGGGCGCTTCATCGTATACGTAGTAGCCGTGCGGGAGGTATTTCGTGCCCGCGATATCCTCTTCCGCAATCGAAATAACGTTGATTCCGTTCTCTTTTAGCGCATCCTCGTTATAGTACATGACCGAAGGGGCGATCCCGTTCGGAAGCCCGTAGAGCGGCTCGTTGCCGCCCGAGTAGCCCGTGTCGGGATTGTAACGGTAGCGCGCCACCGCCGTTTCCCAGATGTCGCTCAAATCGAGCGTGGAAGCGGCGCGGACGACTTCGCCGTTTTCCGTTTTATCCACGAAATATTCGTCGAGATTGGTAATCAGCTTTTGATCGACGTAGCCCTTGAAATACCGTTCGTCCTCGATTTGCACCACGTTCGGCGCGCTGTTGCCGCGCAGAGTTCCGTCGATCGAGCTCGAAAAGCCCGCAGGTTTTGCGATAATTTTCGCAAAATACCGATCGTTGCTCTCGTTAAACGCTTTTTCGAGGGCGTTCATTTCCGTACGGTTGTTTTTGTCGGACACCGCCCATACGGTAATCTGCACCTTTCCGCGCCGCGTTCCGCTTCCGCCGCCGTTGCATCCGACGCCCGCGAGCGCCATGACCGCGCAACTTGCGAGCGCCAATCCTGCCAAAAGTTTCTTTTTCACGTACCCTTACCTCCTTTATTTATGAAAAAAAAGAAAATTTTTTCTGATTTATTGACATTTTTCCCTATTTGTATTATAATTTGTGCAAAGGGCATAAACCATACTCAAAAATGCCAGATAAATGAGGAAAAGTTGCAATATGCCGCGCGTAACTTTTATCGGTGGCACCAACGTCGTTATGCGGGGAACGGAGAGCGAAGACAGACAATTCGTGTACTGCCCGAACGAAAATGTTCCGTTTATTCTCGACGTAACGGGCATTACCCCGCCGACCCCCAAATACTATATCTCCCGCGAACGGTGCGACCACTTTATTCTTGCCTACATCGTAAAAGGAAAGGGCGTTCTTCAATTCGGCGACGACGTTTACGAACTGAACCCGCACGACACCGTGATCCTTACGCCTAAAAGCAGACACATCTACTATTCCGACCCCGACGAACCCTTCGAATTCGTCTGGGCTAATTTCTTCTGCGATTATATGGACGGATTTCTGTCGGGGATCGGGCTGCGCGATACTCCCGTCGTGCACGGCGTGGATTGCGAAGCGCAGTTCCGCGAAATCGTGCGCATCACCAAGGCTTCGCCCAATAACAACGATATCTGTTTTCCCGTGATGCGCCTCGTGCACGAGATCCTGATAACTCTGTCCGAAAAGGTGTATTTCGAAAAACATAAGCACATCTATTCCCAATTGGGGCACACGATCAAGGATATGCTCGACGAAAGCCTGTACGGCAAGACGGATATCGGAGATATTGCCTCCGCGCTGTACGTATCCAAGAGCTCCGTATACCGCGAATTTCAAAGATATTACGGTATGAGCCCCTATCGCTACGTGTTGAACCAGAAAATAGAAATCGCGAAATCCATGCTCGTCCGCACGCGCTATACGGTTGCGGAAATCGCCGCAATTCTGAATTTTACCGACCAGTTTTATTTTTCGAATCTGTTCAAGAAAAAGACGGGACTCTCCCCCAATTCGTACCGAAAGAACGCAAGTAAAACGCCACCCCCCCCCTGCAGAATCAACTCCTCCGACGGAGAAAACGAGGATGCCGAGGACGACTCGGAGGAATAAACGCAAAAGGAAAACCCACGCGCAACCCGCGTGGGTTTTCAGATTCTTCGCTTTGACCGATATGGGGGAACCATCATATCCTTTTTTCCTTATGATCCAAGCGAGGAATCGCACAAACGCCCCCCCTCCGCAAAAAATATTTTATAAAACGGTTGATTTTTGTTTTGAAATATGTTATTTTGAAGTTGCCAAACAAACTGAATGAAATGCATCGAAAGGGATATTCTTTTATTTTGCCCTTTTTTTGCGCACGCGTATTTTTAGGATTTGGTAAAAATGCAAATTCCGAGAGGTTCCCGACAAAGTAAAAGGCAACGCTATCGGTTGGGGCAATAATTTAAACGACGCCGAATATTATATCCTCTAAACGTAAAAAAGGACTTCCCGCAGGAAGTCCTTTTTGTTTCATCTTATTTCTCGTCGTATTCGATATCGAGGTATTTCGCGGGGTCGACCTTCTTCCCGTTCTCCTCCATTTCAAGGTGCAAGTGCTCTCCGTCCTTCGCTTCCGAGCCGTAAGCAGTGGCAACCTCTGCGATCTTGTCGCCCTTCTTCACGCTGTCGCCCTTCTTCAGCGTGGAAACGGGTTCCACGAAACGATAAAGCGATTTCAAACCGTTGCCGTGATCGACCGTAACGATGTTCCCCGTGGTTTCGTTCAGGCTTATGCTCTCCACCGTGCCGTCCGCAACCGCGGCAACCGCCGTGCCTGCCGCCGCCGCGAAGTCCACCGCTTTATGACGGTAGATAAAATTCGTGGTCGCGCTCTTGTAGATGACGTCGTACACCGAAACGGTTTCCGAAACGAGCGGCACCGTAAACTTTACGACGTCGTCGCCCGTGGAGGGTACGTCGGGGGGAGTGGGATCTTTGGAGTCGTCGGGATCATTCGAGTCGTCGGGAACGACGGGCGTCGAGGGATCCTTATCGATGACGTTGTCGTTTTTCGCGTCGCTTACAAAGTAAACCGTAAGGACGGTAGCCGCCACCAAGAGACACACGCTGATCGCAAGAATTACGTAATAAATCAGTTTCTTTCGTTTGGAAGTTTTTTCGCCTTTCATGTTTTTTGCCTCCGAAATTTGTTTGTATGTAAATGCTTGCCAACTTTTCTGCGGTTTATACACAGAAAATAAAAATATTTTAAAATCCGCCGAAGATGAGGGGCGTGCCTGCCGCCGTCTGTTCCGCGTTGACGGACAGATGCAAATTGACGGCGTAGCCGTTTAAAGCCACCGTCTTGCCGAGCAGAGGTGAATAGCAGTAATAGTTTACGGTTTCCCCCACCCGTTCGGTGAACAGCGTTTTTGCCCGAAAGCGCTTCATCAGCTCCTGCACCTTATCGCCCGCGTAACGGACGCTTTCCCCCTGCGCGTCGGAAAGCAAAAGCTTATCGAGCGCGGGATGATCCGATTCCACGACGAGGGCGGACGAGGACGCGCCGAGATAAAATTCGTAGCGCTCCCCCTTTTCGAATACGGGGGAGGAAATCAGAACGTATGCAAACACCGCCGAGGCGGCGCACGCGATCACGGCGACGACCGATTTGACGGCAGCTAAAAATCTCCGCATAAAAAAATCCTCCCGACCCGCAGGATTTCCCTGCAGAAGTCGGAAGAATGATTGACCGAATGCGCGCGTTTTATACACGGTTTCAGCTTAAAAATTCCAACCGCGTCGGGACGAAGGATCTGCCCCGCGTGATTATCCGTATTGCCGAGCACTCTCTTTTCTCCCTCCGCCACGCGGTCGAAATTGTCGAAGCTCTTGGAAAGATCGAACATATCGAACATATAGTGCACGGTACGCACGGAATACTGGCGGTACCGGTCTGCCCAGAATCCGTCGTTCAGTCTGACTTCGTTTGCATTGAGTTGCTTGATTTCGTTGAAATTATAACGCATTTCATCCGTTCCTATCGTATAGATTCTCGTCTTGCCGCCGCGCGCGCTTCGTCGTACGCCCGTTTTACCTCGTGCAGCTTTTTCAGCCACCCGCCGATGGGAAACACGTTAAAACGGTAACGCTTTTCGTCCGTGATGATCACGATGCTGCGCGTAAGAACGGGAATTCCCGTCTTCCCTATTTCGATGATATCTGCAATCGGGATCTCAAACGTGAGATAATACCCGCTGCGCCCGTCCGAGTCGAAGTGCAGCCGCTCGTTCGTCAGATAGGCGTAGCCCATCATCGAATGTGCGAACGTACCCGCGGGCGCATAGTCTATTCCGCCCTGTTTGACGAGGATTTCCCCCTTTTTTAAACGAAATCTCGACATCTTTCGTTTGCTCACGTTTCCGCCTCCGTAACGATGATACCCTTACACCTTGCTTTTATTGATAAAAAGACCAATTTCGATACGCTTTGCATACGCCTTAACAATGTGTACGGTTCTTAATTTTTGCGTACAATGATTAAAAATCAGATATGACTATCCTTCAAATACGTAATCATACCCTTCTAATCGTTTTTTAATGATTTCTATTGACACACTAGACATATCCATGCCTATAAATTTTCGTCCGGTTGCTATTGCAGCCATCAATGTAGATCCGCTACCGGCAAAGCAATCCATAACGTATCCCCCCTCATTTGATGATTGCTTAATAATCAATTCAATCATATCCTGATTTTTTTGAGTTGGATAAAGCGGATATTGTGGATCCTTAAACGACCAGACGTCTTGAATCTTCTTTCCTTTATGTTCATCGGCATATTTTTTGATTCTCGGGTTTCCAGTTGATGACCATTCGATTATCCCGGCAGCATCCATTTTTTCAAATTCCTCCGGTGAAGTTCGCCAGTGTCTCCCTTCCGGAGGCATCATTCCACGCCAAGACCGTCCTGTGATTCCCTTACTTTCGCCCGGTGCATGTAAAGGTATTGTTGTATATCTTCTGCCATCAAAATCAATTTTAGGGAACTTGCTCTCGATTTCGTTTTCTTCAAGAGTTTCTTTTATCTCATTCCAGATATTTTTCTTGGGATTTTTGGAATAAAACAATATCATATCCTTCTGATTTCCATATGCTCGTCGATCAAAGTTTTTAGGATTAGACTTAATTCTGGTCAAATCATTTTTAAAACATTCCTTGCCGAAAATTTCATCAAGCATAACTTTGAAATAATGTCCCATTTTAGTATCGATATGTACATAAAGACTTCCTTGTTCAGACAGCAATTCTTTAATTAGAATAAATCGTTCATACATCATCTTCAAAAAACTATCTGTATCCATCACATCGGAATATGCACTCTTATCGTTTTTCTTTCTGCTGATTGTACTCGTCCTATGTTCACCAACAGAAAAAATCCGGTTAGTGTTAAAAGGAGGATCTATATATACTAAGTCAACAAATCCTTTATACAACTTTAGAATTTCAGACATACCAATAAAATTATCACCTTGAAACAAAAATGACTCCCCCATCGTGAAAATCGTTGAAGTTTGACAAGAACCAATATCATTCACGATAGACTCCTTAGGTCTTTTATTTTCAAAAATGATTTTCATAGATTACCTCGTTATAATGAGTACAAAAATTCCCTCAACAACAAACTTGAAATAACTATTTGATCCTCATGATTGATCAAATGCTTGTGCATTTTATTATTTCCTTTAATAAATAAAACACCATCACAAATAGCTATTTTTACAACTTCTGCATGAAAACGATTGGGCAATAAAGGTGATGTGATTGTAGAGATTGCATCAGCAAACTGTGCATCCTGATGTCCTCCGAAATCAGTAAGAAATTTTGCTTCACCAATTACATATTTATCATTAAATCGAGCTAGAAAATCAAGTCCTTTTTCGTGATTATATCCCAGATATTCTCTAGCAAACTTTTCCATTTCTGTGTCTGATGAATTTAGGATCGCGTTCCCGGTAGACTGCATGAATGACAAACAATTTGTATACACAGGTGCTCCTAGTGTACCTTTAGCAATCCATCTTTTAAACAAAGGTCCCATTTGTCTATTTGTTTCCTTGGGCTCAGTACACTTTTCATATACTTGATCAAGTCCTAATTCATATAAATTACCCGCTAATCTCGCAATAGTATTTGGATTACGATCGATTGAACCAGGGTCTCTTTTTAAATAAGCAACATAAGAATCTTTGATTGGAAATAAATCTAATTTTAATAAAGTTTTAACTAAAGTCTCATTATCCTGTTCATTAAATGCGCGTTCAATTTTTGCCCATCGATTTTGATCGATTTCTCTTCTGATGTTTGGTGAAATAGGGTAAACTTTAAATAAAGAGTCTAAATAATTTCTTTGATTCGCATATTGAACACTTAATTCAGTCCAGTTATTCATGCAAATTATCCTCCATTTTAATATTATTTTCTTCGCATAATAATCTGATTTTTTCTTTGGCAAGTCTAGTCGGCTCATATTTTCCGTTTTCCCATCTATTAACCGAAGTAAAAGAAACGCCCAGCATGTCAGCTAAGGCTGTTTGTGATAGGTCTAGTTTCGCTCTTAGTTTGATTAATGTTGCAGGGTAGTTCGCTTTCATAACTTATGCCTCCTTGCAAATTATTAAATGATATGTAAAATTATAGCACTTTTTTAAGAAAAATACAAGAATTTGCCGTAAAATATCGAGACTAAAATACTCCCTTTATGTAAAGAAAAAAAGGTTCAATACTTTTCGTATCAAACCTATGCTTCTTAAATGGAGCAGGAAACGGGAGTCGAACCCGCCGGAATCAGCTTGGGAAGCTGACGCCATACCGCTAGGCGATTCCTGCAAAGTTATCGTTATTATACCCGATAAAACGCCGTCTGTCAAGCACAATGATAAAAAAATGAAAAATTTTCTTTTCCGAACAAAAAGTTTATTCTCTGTTTTTCGGATCGTAAGTAATTTCTCCGTTGCGTTCGCAATAGCCCCAGATCGTGCAGCACCGCGCGATCTCCCAACCGTCGTCCGCCGATACGTCGAAATCCGCATCCCACCCGTGCGGCTTTTCCCGTGCCTCCGAAAAGATCGTTTTAAATCCGCCGCCCGCAAGCACCTCTTTGCCGACGCGCTCCACGCCGAGCGGAAAATACAGGCAGAGCAAACTGTCGCACTCGCCGAACGCCGACGCGCCGATTGCTTTCAGCGTGCGCGGCAGGTATGCTCTCGAAAGGTTTTTGCAGAATTTAAACGCACCCGTGCCGATTTTTTCCAGTCCTTCCGAAAACGCCGCCTCCTTCAACGCGGCGCACCCGAGAAAGGCGCCTTTGCCGACACTCTTTACACTCGGCGGAAAGAACACGCGCTCCAAGCGGACGCAGCCCGCGAACGCCCAATCGAGAATGCATTCCACGCCTTCCGGAATCTCGATTTCCCGCAATTCCTTCTTTCGGTAAAACGCATTATAGCCAACGGCGCGAACGCCGTCGGGAATTTTTACGCGCGCGGCGCTTCCGCAATACTCGGTCAATACGCCGTCCGTTATTTTAAAATCGTCCGTCATGTCTCATTCGTAAAATCCCCGCGCTTAAAGCGCGGGGAAATCAATTATATTAGTATCAGTCGAATAACGTAAACTGCGAGCTTTCCGAATATACGACCTTCTCCGTTACGAGTTCGTCGCCGCGCGACACCGTGATTTCCAGAGTATCGCCGAGGCGCATATTGAACAATATGGAATAAATCTGATGTCTTCTCGTAATCACCTTGTTCACGCGCTCGTTGTCGTTATGCGACGTAACCTTAACGGAATAGAACACGTCTCCCGCCTTTAACGCGCTTGCCGCCGCGCCCGACTGCACGCCCTGCACGGTAACCGTTTCCATAATATACGTTTTTTGCGCCGTAGCATCGTACACGCTGGAACTGTCCGCCGTCATGACGGTAATGCCGAGCGTTGCGCGCAACGCACCCCTGCTGCCGCTCGGTGCATTGTCGATGATATTCTGCGCAATCGAAAGAGCAAGATTGGCGGGGATCGCGTATCCGAACGCCGTAACTCCCGTCTCCTCCGAGCGCGCGTTTACGATTCCGACAAGCTTTCCGTCCTTATCGAACAGCCCGCCGCCCGAATTGCCGTGATTGATCGCCGCGTCGATGCGCATTTCCAAAAGGGATAAGTTCTTCTTTTCGTCGGAGGATTTGATGTCGATGTACTCCGCGTCCACGGAAACGACGCCCGACGTTACGGACATGCCCTCCCCCTTGGGATTGCCGATCGCGTACACCCTCTGCCCGACGGAGATCGCATCGCTGTCTGCCGCGGAGATCGCGCGGGCGGAGCTCTTTTTCAGAACGTCTCCGTTCTCGTGTGTAAAGCGCGTGCCTGAAGAATCGACGATGTTCACCGTCTTGTCCCCGTCGATGAACAGCACCGCGATATCGTAATCCATCGCGCCGCCGACGTACGACGCCGCCATCGCCTCCGCCGCAGTCTCTCCGCCGTAGAGATACACGAGAATGTTGTCGCTGATATGCTCGATTTCCTCTCTGCCCGTGCTCTTTGCGTCGTAAATCACGTGGTAGTTGGTTACGATATAAGCGTCCCACGAGTTTTTATCAAGCGAATACACCACGCCCGCGCCTGCATAAACCGCCGACTCCGTGCGCCGCGTGCTCGTATTGTAAACGCTAAACTCGCTCGTAATGCTTACGGCGGAGGTTACCGCTGCGGCAACCGAAGACGCGTCGTCCGTCGCCGTGCTCCAATTCAGTTCCTTTAAAAAGTCGAGGAATGTGCCTTGATAGCCGTCCGCCCTTGCTTCCTCGTACATACGGCGCGCTTCCGAATCGGACGAAACCGCCCCCGAAAGCCATTCGCCGACGTTCCCGCCGTAGCCCAGATCCGTTGCCACCTCGTAGGGATTTTTCTTTCCGCCGTCTACGTTTCCTTTTCCGCCCGAAACCGACGAAAACCAATCGCAGCTGCAAAACGAAAGGCTGACAAGCCCCGCAAGCGCCGCAGATAACGTAATAGCCAATGCTTTTTTTGCTTTCATAGTATACCTCCACCAAGATATAATACGGCTATATTATACCACACAACCACCCGAATTACAACAAAATAAGACGGAAATTTTCATTTCCGTCTTATTTTGCTTATAAATCATCTGCGTCCTGAACGGGTTTTTCCCATTCATCCTCGGCGTATACACCCGTATAACTACCGAGCGCGTCCTCGTCCGAGCGCATCTTCGCGCCGTGTTCGAGCTTTTTCTTGGCGCTCACGGTTAGTCCTTCGTACCGTTGCACTTGCCGCCGCAATTCTTGTTGCCCGAAGCCTTCGTAGAATTTTTCGTGCTGTTCGTGCTCTTGGAATTTACGTTCGTCTTGTTGTTGGTCTTTTTCATATATTCTCCTTTTTGAAAGGAAGATGAAGCTCCACGTCCCCTTGCGGCGCACCGCAGAGCGGGCAGACTTTCCAAGCAGACTTACTCGTGTGCATATAACCGCACTCGCTGCAAATCCACAGCATAGGACGCTCCGCGTTGAAGAGAGAGCCGTTCTCAAACGCCTCGTGCAGGTACTCGAAAATAATTCTGTGATTATCCTCTACCACCGCAACCTGTTCGAATTTGAGCGCGATTTGCTCAAACCCCTCTTCCCTTGCGGTCTTTGCGAAGCCGGAATAGATGACGTCGTGTTCTTCCCGCTCGTCCTCCGCCGCGAATTTTAAATTTTCGGATAGCGTTCCTGCGTGAAAGGGATATCCCGCGTCAATGCGGATATTTTCCTTGCTTCCCGCCGTCTGAATGGCCTCGAAGAAAACTCTTGCGTGATTCGTTTCGTTCTTGGCAATGGTGCGGATCGTGTCCGCCAGCGTAACGAAACCCTCTTTCGTGGCCTGCCGAGCGATCAGCTGATAGCGCATTCCCGCCTGACATTCTCCTGCAAACGACCGTGCAAGATTGATAAAAGTCTGCGATTTTTGAAACTCCATGTTCCTCACCTTCCTTTACGCTACTTATTTTGACCGCTTTGCGCAAAGGTTATACGCCGTACAAAGAGGAAATTTTTTGCAACTGCGCGTAAAATTTAAAAATTCTTCGCTTCACTTCGTTCCGCCCTGAATGACAGACGCGGACAATCGCGCACCACGCGAAGAGCGGCACCCAAATTCGGAGAAGCCGTTTTACGAAGGAGCCTCCCTTTTCCCGCAATAGAAGCCGGACGCCGAGCGCATAGAACACCGCGCCGAACGGAAAAACGATTGCGGGCAGCCTCTTCCCGATAAAGTCTTTCTCCGTTTGGATATGCTTCTTTTTCTTGCTCATGACAGGCTTTCAAACACCGCGTCGGATCGATTCCTCTTTTGGCTCTTCCTCGATCCGCGAGCCGACGATGGACACCATCGTTTCGTAAAACTCGTTTTTGTCTGTCGTTTCGGCGCGGACGGTGATCAAGTCTCCTTCTTCCAGAAGCGTGTTGCCTTCGGGCATCACCTTTTCCTCCCCGCGTTCGACGAGCGTAACGATCACCCCGCTCGGCCAGAGCACGTCGCGGATACGCTTGCCCGCCGCCGTACCGCGGGCGGATGCCTGAAAACGCTCCGTAAGCCGCAATACGGGGTGAAGTTTGCGCTCTTCCTCCATAACGCCATCGAGCAGCTTGTCGTAAAGTGGCGCGGTGCGGAAAATCGAACCCGTCAGATACCCCACCGCAATGCCTAAAATGACGGGCAGTAAAAACGTAAAGCTCCAAGTGAGCTCGCTCACCATAACGATGCCCGTGATCGGCGCCTTGACGACGGTCGTAAAGAAGGTAGCCATACAGATAATGATCAGCGCGTCGGAATAGGCGGAATCCATGCCGATTTTCAAACAGACGAAGTTCAGAAGCGCGCCCATGCCCGCCCCGACGGAAAGCATGGGAATAAACGCCCCGCAAGGAATTCCCGCCCCCGTATTGACGGCAGTGAACGCGATTTTAAAAACAACAATAAGCAGCACGACCGCCCAGACGGGCATCCCGTACGGGCTTTCAAACGAGCCGCCGCTGCCGAGCGCCTCGATAAAATGATGACCGCCGCCCATAACGTACGCCAGAAACAGCCCGCACGCCCCTGCAAGCAGAAAGGGGATCACGGGCTTGAAGAGCCCCTTTTGAAAGTTGAGTCTGTCGAAGAGCTTTTTCGATAAAAAAATCAGATAATAGAACGCCACCCCGACGAGCGCCACGATAACGGAGCAGACGAGAACGATTGCGAGAAACTTCAAATCGAAGGGCGACGTGCCTGCAAAGGAATAATTCTGAAAGAAAGGCGTCAAGGGGAAGCCGAGCAGCGGGCGCAGCACGTTGCGCACGATGAGCGCCACCACGACGGACGAAAACGAACAGATGAATACTTCGGGCGTAAAGCGCTTGTGCGCTTCCTCGAAGGCGAACGCCATGCCCGTCAGGGGCGCGTTGAAGGCAACCGCAATTCCCGCGCACGCGCCGCTCGTGATGTGGTAACGTCGCATGACCGCCTTGCAACGAAACAAATCGCTCATGCCCGAACCGCACGCGCCGCCGAGCATGATGCTGGGGCCTTCCGCCCCCGCCGAAAGCCCCATGAATATGGTAAACAGGCTTGCGGCGAACATTCCCGTAAGCACCTGATACCACTTAAAACGCAGCAGACCGCGCGTTGCGCCCTCCGTCTGCGGAATACCGCTTCCCCTGACGACGGGCAGAAAGCGCGTAACTCCGCCCACGATGATCGCGCCGAGAAAGAGCGCAACGAACAGGAGCGGAATAAACGCGGGATGCGTACGGAAAAAACCGTAGTAGCAGCGCGCAAACTTTTCCGCGTACGACGTGGCGATATTATACAGCGTAACCACGATTCCGACGAACAACCCCGTAATTGCGCCCACGCCCGTAATTTGTATTCCGATCCGCGCTTTTTTGCCGAACCGTTTCATCATATCTTTCATTCTGATTATTTTATCACAAACACTTAAAAAAAGAAAGGATTTCACCCGTTGAAACGGGTGAAATCTTTTTTAACGTTTTATTACGTTGTTAAATTTTTAACGCACTTGCTTCAAATGCCACGCCCAGCTGCCGAAATCGGGCAGGCGCGGAAGCAACAGTCCCGCGTTCATCAACGCTTTGCCGCTCGCCGTAATTTTCAGCTCTTCGATTTCGTAGAGTCCGTCCGCATCCAGTCCGCGCAGATAAAGATATTGGTTATAGTCGCAGGGATTTCCGTGCGTGCGCTCGCCCACGACGTACGCCTCGCTCTTGTCCTTACTCACCACGCTCATACAGAAATAATCGCCCTCGAGCGGGTTTTTCAAGCGGTACAGATCGCCCTTTAAAACGAGCTCCGCCGTCCTCCGGTACGCTTCCACCTGCAACTTTGCCAGCGCCTTCTCCTCATCCGTCATTTTCGAAAGATCGAGCTCGTAGCCGAACGCGCCGAGGCTTGCGATATTCCCGCGCGTTTGAAAGGGCGTCGTCCTCTGCGTCTGATGGTTGGGACAGACGGACACGTGGCAGCTCATCGCCGAAAGCGGATAGCAGACGGAAGTCCCCCACTGAATTTTCGCGCGCTCGTAGCCGTCGGTGTCGTCGCTCGTCCAGATTTGCGGGAAGTAGTACAGCATTCCCGCGTCGAACCGTCCGCCGCCGCCCGCGCAGCCCTCGAAAATCACGTTCGGGAACGCACCCGTCAGCCGCTCCGCCAAATCGTATACGCCCAGTATGTAGCGGTGCATAAACTCACCCTGTCGCTCGGCGGGCAGAGCCGCCGTAAAGCACTCTGTAATATTTCTGTTCATATCCCACTTGACGTAGGAAATATCGTTTTCCTTTAAAACCTTGCCGACCGTCCCGAACACGTAGTCCACGACCTCTTTCCGCGTGAAATCCAACACGAGCTGGTTGCGGCAACGGCAGGGCTCCACGCCCTCCTTGCATATCGCCCAGTCGGGATGCGCGCGGAATAAATCGCTGTCCTCGTTCACCATTTCGGGCTCAAACCAAAGCCCGAACTTCATGCCGTTCTTTTTACAGCGGTCGATCACCGTTTTTAAGCCGCCCTTTAAAACGTCTTCGTTTACGAACCAATCGCCCAAGCCCGCGCGGTCGTTCCTGCGCGCACCGAACCAGCCGTCGTCCAGAACGAAGGTATCGATGCCGAGCTTTGCGGCTTCGTCGATGATGGGGAAGAGTTTCTCGTTGTCGAACCCGAAATAGGTCGCTTCCCAATTGTTTACCACGATCGGACGCTGCCTGTAAACGTAGGCAGGATCGATCATCTTCTCCCTTAAAAAGTCGTGAATGCTGCGCGACATCCCGCCCAAACCTTCGTACGAATAGGTGAGTAGCGTCTGCGGCGTTACGAACGTTTCGCCGCCGTTCAATTGCCAACCGAATCCCACGTCGTTGATTCCGCCCTGCAAGGTCAGGGGTCCGTTCTTGCACCACTCCGCCGTCAGCGCGAACGCGCCGCTGTATACGAGCTGCACCCCGTAGCATTCGCCCCGTTCCTCCGTGCACCCCTCGGTCAAAATGCCCATAAAGGGATTCGTGTTGTGCGAAGACGCCCCGCGCAAAGTATGTAACCGCGTAACGCCGTGAGCGATCGGAGCGATTTCCGGAATACGCTCCTGCGCCCAAGTTCCCGCAAGACGCATCATGCGGTAGCTGCCGTTGGGCAGCTCCGCGCGGAAGGAGAACGCCTTTTTCAGCATAACGGCTTCTCTGCCCGTATTGCGGACGACCGCGTTTCTGACCAACACGTCCGAATCGTCGCTTGCAGTATAGTACAGATCAACCTCGATCTCCGAAAAGTCGTCTTTCAGCGTGATAATCAGCGTTTCGCCGCCGCTGCGCGCGTGCGGCATTCCCGCGACTGCGGGCGCTCCCTTCTGCGTGCGGTAAGCGCGGTAGCGAAGCCTGGTCATGCTTGCGCCGTCCCGCCGTTCGAAAATCGCCGTCGGCTCTTTGTAATCGCCGCGGGCGTAAAAGCCGTATTCCCCGAGCATGGAGTCGAACGCCATATCGGCGTTGAAATCGTCTTTATGCGGCGCAACCGTAGCGCCGATCGCAAACAGGTAATCCAGATCCCGTTCCGTGATCTTTCCGCCGTAATGCAGGTGTTGCAAAAAGCCCGTTTCCGTTACCGCCATGGCGTAACCGTAACTCTTTCCGCTCAACAAAAAACGCTTTCCGTCCGCAAGTATCATGCTTCGACTCCTTAACAAAGATGATTTTTTTCATTATATACTAAAACGCGCCTTCTGTCAATGTAAAATAAAACCCCTTACGGGGTTCTCGGAATAAATTATTTCTGATTGAATTTCCGCATCGTCATGCGGTCGACGAAGCGTTCGGGCAGGAGCTTGTTGACGAAGCGCAGAAAGCCGTTTTTCCCGCCCGCCGTAACCACGGGCGAAGGATTCCTTTTCTCGGCAAGCCTTACGATCGCGGCGGCAACAAGCGAGACATTCATGCCCCCCTGTTCCATGTTCGCAAGCGCTGCGGAAGCCTTTTTCACCGCTCCCGCGTACTCCGACGCCTCCTCTCTGCCGTAGATGCGGCGGTTATAGGTAAAGTCCGTCGCAGTGCCTCCGGGAAGCAGCGCGCTCACCCGTACGCCGCGGGTTCGAAGCTCCATATCCGCTTCGCGCGCCAGCATACTCAAAGCCGCCTTCGAGGAAGAATAAAACCCGTCGTAGGGAATGGGAATATCCCCGCCGAGCGATCCTACGAGCACCGCTCTGCCGCCCCGTTTTTTCAGGTAGGGAACGGCGGCGCGCAACGCCTCGATCGCGCCGAAATAGTTGACCTCGAAAAGGTAGCGATAATCGCCGCTCTTGGCGTTTTCCACGGGCGCAGCCATGGAAAAACCCGCGGAGTAAATAAGAAGATCGAGTCCGTGCTCCTCTGCGACGGCGCGGATCGCGCGCGTAAGTTCGCCCTCCTGCGCGGCGTCCGCCGTAACCGATTTTACCCGTTCGCCCGTGAGCGCGGTGCGCGACACGTTGACGACGTGCCAACCCTTCGATGCGAGCATCAACGCAGTTTCCCGCCCGATTCCGGACGACCCGCCCACGACGATCGCCGTACGCCGCGGCACGCTTCTCTCCACCGTCTTTTCTACCGTTTTTTCCACCGTTTTCGTTTCTTTGAGTTCCATAAATTTAAGAATAGCCGACTTTCGCAAAAAATATACGCTAAAAAATAAGCCGACGAAACCGTCGGCTTATTCGTGTCGATCTGTTTGAATTTTTACGCAATCGGCGGCGTATCGGGCGGGTAAACGGGCGGATTCACGGGAAAATTCGGTTCGATTCCCGATCCCCCGGTCATCGTTGCTTTTCCTCGTCCAATTCTCCAAATCCGTAACAGAAACCGTTGACGGTTGATCCACCCCGTCATTTCACCGTAAAAGAGCCAAACACCGAACCCGCAAATGCATACGGCGAAAATTCTAAAATCGCATAATAAGTATTAGATTATTCTTCGAGATACGAACAAAGAAAATCGACATCCAACCCGATATAATCCAGCCCTTGACCGACAATTACAGAATAACCGACACTTCCATCCCGTTCAATCTGTTCACACCCCGCGTCATTTCCGTAAATTACAACATTGGCATCATTTTTCCAATTGCTGAATAAAAACGCCCAAAACGTAAAAGCAGTCCCGTCTTTAAAAACGGGACTGTCGATAAACGCAATAGCGTTACTTCACGCTGTACATCAATTCGGTATAACCGGGGAAGGGCCAATAGTCCTCGGCACACAGCTTTTCCATGCCGTCGGCAAGGCGGCGCACCTCCTCCATATCGGGCACCACGACGTGCGCCATTTTCTGCGAAGCCGCCTTTTCGCCCGCAGGCATTTCGGAAAGATCTTTTTCCAACTTCTTCACCGCGTCGAGCATCGCGTCGTTCATGCAGGCAAGCCGTTCGGCAAGCGCGTAGTCGTTTCCGCAGGCGATTTTATCGCTGACTGCGCGCTTTGCGGCAATCGCCGAGCAGAGCTCGGTAACGTATGCGTTGACGGCGGGATAAATCTGACGGCGCGCCATTTCCGCCATAGTGAGCGCCTCTACGTTGATCGTCTTGGTATAATTTTCCAGCTGAATGTTCGCGCGGGCAATCACTTCCTTTTCGGTATACACACCCTGCCCGACGAACACCGCGATATTCTCTTCCTTGAAAAATTCGAGCGCGGCATCCGCCGTGTTCTTATTGTTTAACAGTCCCCTCTTTTCCGCCTCCGGCTCCCAATCGGGACCGTAACCGTTGTAATTGAAGATGACCCTGTAATGCTCCTTCAACAGTTTTACGATATACGCGCGACATGATTTTTCAAAGTCCTCCGCGCCCGAAAGCGCCTCTACCGCCTCCGCAAACACCTGCGCCGCAATCGTGTTGAGCACGATGTTGGGATCGGCGACGGAAGCCTGCGAGCCGAGCATACGGAACTCGAACTTGTTACCCGTGAACGCAAAGGGCGAAGTTCTGTTTCTGTCGGTAGTATCAATGGGAAAAATGGGAGATTCGGGCACGCCGATCGAGCCGGGGATCGCCTTTTTGGGCACGTAACGTTTGCCCATAACGAGGCTGTCTACGATAGCGCCAAGCTGGTCGCCGAGGTACACCGAAATAATTGCGGGCGGCGCTTCGTTTGCGCCCAGACGGTGATCGTTCCCCGCAGAGGCGACGCAGGCGCGCAAAATACCCTGATATTTATCCGCCGCCGCGATGACGCAGGAGAGGATCAGCATAAACAGCGTGTTATTTTCGGGATTCTCCCCCGGTTCGAGCAGATTCAGCCCCGTGTCCGTGGAAAGCGACCAATTGTTGTGCTTGCCCGAACCGTTGACGCCTTCGAAAGGCTTTTCGTGCAGAAGACAGACGAGCCCGTGCTTCTTCGCCACCTTCCTCATCAGTTCCATCGTCAGCTGGTTGTCGTCCACCGCGACGTTCGTCGTCGTGAACACGGGCGCGAGCTCGTGCTGCGCGGGCGCAACCTCGTTGTGCTTGGTCTTGGCAAAAATGCCGTAGCTCCACAGAGTTGCGTCCAAATCGCGCATATAGTCAGCAATGCGCGTCTTTAACGTGCCGAAGTAATGATCCTCCAGCTCCTGCCCGCGCGTCGGGGGTGCGCCAAACAGCGTTCTGCCCGTTAAAATCAGATCCTTCCGTTGAAGATATACTTCTTCGTCGATCAAGAAATATTCCTGTTCCGGTCCGACCGTCGTAGAGACCTTACGGCATTCGATGCCGAATAATTTTAAAAGCCGTTTCGTCTGCGTGTCGAGCGCCGTCATCGACTTTAACAGGGGCGCTTTTTTATCGAGCGTTTCGCCCGTGTACGATACGAACACCGTGGGAATGTACAGCGTGCCCTCTTTCACGAATGCGGGCGAGGTGGGATCCCATGCGGTGTAGCCGCGCGCCGCGCTCGTCGCGCGCGTTCCGCCCGAGGGAAAGCTCGAAGCGTCGGGCTCGCCGACGATCAGGCTCTTTCCCGTCAGCTGCAAAATGACTTTGTCGCCGCAAGGTTCGATAAAGCTGTCGTGTTTTTCCGCCGTCAGGTTGGTAAGCGGCTGAAACCAGTGCGTATAGTGCGTCGCGCCCTTTTTTACCGCCCAATCCTTCATGGCGTTGGCAACGGCGGAGGCAATCGACGAATCGAGCGGATACCCCTCGTCGATCGTTCTGCGAAGCGATTTGTAAACCTCTTTGGGAAGCGAATTTTTCATCACTTCGTCGTTGAACACATTGCAACCGAACGTTTCGGTAACATTCATCTCTCTTTCTCCTTTGATTCTTCCCATATTATATGAAATTTTCACTTTCAAGTCAATCGTTTGCGCCTGAAAAAAGGACGCGGATTTCTCCGCGTCGTTTTTCACCGGTCCTTACACGATTCCCTGCGCCGTCATTGCCTCGGCAACCTTTTTGAAGCCCGCGATGTTCGCGCCTGCAACGAGGTCTTTTTCCACCCCGTATTCCTTTGCCGCGGAGGACATATTGTTAAAAATGTTTATCATAATGCTTTTCAGCTTTGCGTCCACTTCCTCGAACGACCAGAAAAGTCTGCCGCTCGACTGCGCCATTTCGAGCGCGCTCGTGGCAACGCCGCCCGCGTTCGCCGCCTTTGCGGGCAGGAACACCGCTCCCGCGTTCTGAAACACGGAGATCCCTTCAAGCGTCGTGGGCATGTTCGCCCCCTCGCCCACGTATTTTACGCCGTTTTTCACAAGCGTTTTCGCGCTCTCCGCCTCGATTTCGTTCTGCGTTGCGCAGGGCAGGGCAACGTCGCAGGGAATATTCCAGATCCCCCTGCAGCCCTCGTGATATTCCGCACCCTTCACGCGCTCGGCATAAACAGAAATGCGTCCGCGCTCCACCTCTTTTATCTGCTTGACGATGTCGAGCTTTATGCCCGCCTTATCGTAGATATAACCGTTGCTATCGTACATGGCAACGACCTTTGCGCCGAGACTTTGCGCCTTTTCGCAGGCGTAGATCGCAACGTTGCCCGCCCCCGAAACGAGTACGGTTTTGCCCTTGAACCCGTCGCCGCGGACGCGCATCGCCTCCTCCGTCATGTACACCAAGCCGTAGCCCGTCGCCTCCTTGCGCGCAAGCGAGCCGCCGTAGGAAAGTCCCCTGCCCGTCAATACGCCCACGTGCTCGCCCGTAAGACGTTTGTACTGCCCGAACAAAAACCCGATTTCCCGTCCGCCGACGCCGATGTCGCCCGCGGGCACGTCGGTGTCCTGCCCGATATGGCGATAGAGCTCGGTCATGAAGCTTTGGCAAAAGCGCATGATTTCGTTATCGCTCTTGCCCTTGGGGTCGAAATTACTGCCCCCCTTTCCGCCGCCGATGGGAAGCCCCGTCAGGGAGTTTTTGAGAATCTGTTCGAGCCCCAGGAACTTGATGACCGAACGGTTGACGCTCGGATGAAAGCGCAACCCGCCCTTATACGGTCCGATGGCGCTGTTGAACTGCACCCGATACCCCTTGTTGACGTGCACGGCGCCCCGATCGTCCACCCAAGGCACGCGGAACTCCACCGTGCGTTCGGGCTCGACGAAGCGTTCGAGAAGCGCAGCCTTTTCATACTCGGGATGACGCTCGCAAACGGGCTTCAGTCCGTTTAATATCTCCGTCGCCGCCTGATGATACTCCGGCTCGTTCGGATTTTCCGTTCTCAGCTTTTCCAACACTCTTTCGATATAATTCATTCCGAATACTCCCCGCTCTGCGCGTTATGCGCCGAACTGAGATATATTATATCACATTTTTATGCTCTTTGCGCGATTTTTTCGCAAGTTTTTTTTATCTTTGCAATCAGAATCAGTTATATCAGGTATAAGTAAAACTTATTATTCCGCGCTTTCCATAAGCTGAAATTATTTTTTATTGATACGATATTGAATTTCTTCCGTTTTTATCGGTTTTGTTATAAGTTGCGCTTATATAAAAAATCTTTGTTCGAAGCCCTCCCTTTCGCAAACGAAAGGGAGGGTAAAAAAATGCGGTTCACTCTAAAATCCGCTCTTTTTACGCACCGAAAAGCCGCGGCGGCGCACTTCGATCAGATGATATTCCTGCTCGCGCTCGAAATCGTACATGCAGGGGCTTTGCGGCGAGGCAAACCGCAACTTTCCAGAAATGTCCGCCGCCGACGCGTAGCCGTACGCGCACAGACAAACGGGTACGCCGTAGAGATAGGCGTGCGCCCGAATCAGCGTCTGTTCGAGCCCCTCGTTCAGTTCCTCGAACACGCAAAGCGCAACCTCCGCGCCACAGACCGAAAGCGTTTCGAACACCTGCGGAAAATAAAAGTCCTCGGCGACCACAACGCCGAGCTTTCCCGCCCGCGTTTCGTAAATTTTTATGCCGGCGCCCGCGCGGTATTCCGATTCGTCGATGCGGTTCACCATATCGGAAACGCCGAGAATACGCCCGCGCTCCGCCACGACCACGGACTTGCGCCTGACGCCGCGCGCATCGGAATAGCACCCGCTGACGACCACGTTCTGCCGCTCTTTGGAAAGCAGCGCCACGTCCTCGAAGAGGCTGGTTTCCCCCTTCAGTTCCCGCTCGTAACTGACCTGCCCGAGCGCGGAAAATGGAAAGAGCAGAACGTCCGCCCCCGCACCCTCGTTCCGTTCGGAAAATTCGTTTAAACCGCCCGCCGTTACAAAACAAATCCGCATATCGTCTCCCCGACTATTATATAGGATTTTTATAAATTTGGTGCATCCGCTCGATTGCTCTTTTTAAGTAAAATCGACAAACCCCTTGCGGAATTTATCAATTTTCGGTGGACGACAATGTGTGCCGTAAGAACCGTTTCAAAGGCAAAATCACGTAGACTCAAAAACCGCAAAAAATAGTCGCTCGGCACAAAGAAAAAAAGACTGACAAGATAGTTAGTCTTATCAGCCATTCTAGGATAAATTGAAATTTATCTTACTTGTTTTTCCATTACATAATTAGTCAAGGCAATTCTGTTTCTTACAACTTGATGCTCTTTGACAACCTTAAAACCTCTTTGCTCAAAAAAAGGTTTAGCCGTTATAGATGCGTGAGTAATTATTTTATTTACTTTTACCGCTTGTTCCAATTTGTCGCAGATTATCGTTGCAACACCTCGACGCTGGTAATCTTTATGCACATATAGCCTATCAAGATAACCCGAATTGTCAATATCGCCAAAACCGACTATAATATTATTTTCAACTGCAACAACAGTAAAATGTTCGGAAAGAGATTTGTTCCACACCTCTAAATCTATTTTGTCAGTAGCCCAAACTTTTAACTGTTCTTGCGAATAATCTTTGGCATTTATAGTATGAACTGTATGATAAAACAGTTTAACTAAATCCTCGCAGTCTGTCGGCTTATATTCTCTGATAATCATTCAGTCCTCTAAATTACTGATTATCGTACAATTATTATAGCAAAAACAAAATATTCAATCAAGCAAACCGTAAGGCACTCCGAGACTTCTTTCAAATAACAAAAAATGACCGACAAAATAGCGGTTCTTATCAGTCATCTAATGGTGGGGCGGTAGTAACCTAAAACGAATATTTATTTAGACTTAACGCGAATATTCAAAAAGTGATTGACAATGCTTTCGACTGTACGATATACGCAATACACAATCCAAACTATCCAAGTGTACTGCCATTTTTGTGATATTAAACTAATTACAATATATAATAAAGCCACAACAATGGCTATAATCCAATTCATAATTTTTTTGTGCTTACGTATTATGACGTTACTTCTATTCAGTGCGCATTTTACGTTTTCTTCCGAAACTTTTTTATAATCGCTATCGTTTATCCGTTCGCCGTTTAATATTTCATTTATGCTCACGTCATAAAATTTGCTTAAAATTTGTAGCATTTCAACAGGTGGTAAATAATTACCGTTTTCCCAGCGTGAAACGGTTTTATTCGTTACACCAATTTGTTCACCCAATTCATCTTGCGTAAGATTTTTTTCTTTCCGCAATTCAGACAAAAAGACACCGATTTTTTGTATATCCATAATGAATACCTCCCTATGTCCGTTATCATTATTATATCATACAAATATGGAAAAGCATTGCCCATAAACAGCGAATTTCAAACAAATATCGGATATGTTATAGAATTTGTGGCACTGTGGCGGGTGCCTGAATAATGTATGAACAAGTGCGCCGCGTTCGTCATACGCGTGCCGCCTGAAAAACGGCAAAAGAAAAAACCTAACCCGAACACTTATTTTGTGGTTCGTTTTAGGTTTGGACTGGTGGAGCTAACCGGGTTCGAACCGGTGGCCTCTTGAATGCCATTCAAGCGCGCTACCAACTGCGCCATAACCCCGAATTCAGTTTTATTACCACCTCTTACGTTCTCAATAGCATTCACGAAATCGGGAATCTTCTTCCCGATTTCGAATGCAATTTTGCGATTCAGGCGCAAAAGCGTCGCTTTACGGCTTGCACAAGCGCGCTAATGTTTCATTTTATTTCTTATGATTATACGGATTTACGCCGTAGAGCGCGCTCATGTTGTCTGCGTATTTCTTTGCTTTGTCGTAGTTCTTTACGTCGAAATTTTTAAGAGCCTCTTCCATCAGCTTCTTTTCGTGTTTTACTTTCATGGGCACTTCCACGAGAACACGAATAAACAGACTTCCCGCACCCGTCTTGGTCTTAATACCCTTGCCGCGTACCGTGAATACCGTGCCGGACTGCGTACCTTCGGGAATGGGATACTCGAACGCGTTGTCCAAATCGGGTACCTTCACCGTTCCGCCGAGTGCCGCCGTCATGTAAGGAATGGGCAGATCGACGTATAAGTCCATATTCTTGCGCGTAAAAATTTTATGCGGCTCGATTTTAAACGCGATAATCAGATCGCCGGGCTGTCCGCCGAGGGTAGACGCCTTCCCAAAGCCCTTCTTCTTCATGTAAGAGCTGTTATCCACGCCCGCGGGAATGGTAACGGAAATCTTTGTTTCCTTGCGCGCGTAACCCTTGCCCTTGCAGTCGGGGCACTTGTCGGTAACCACTTTGCCCTTGCCGTTACATTCGGGACAGATCCCCATGCGCACCGTTCTGCCGAACATGGTGTCCTGCGTAACGCGGATCTGACCCTTTCCGCCGCACTTTAAGCACATTCTCATCGCCGTGCCGAACTTTGCGCCCGTTCCGCGGCACGCCGCGCACGGCTCGTTGCGGGTATAAGTAAACTCTTTCGTGCAGCCCTTTGCGGCATCCATAAACGAAAGCGTCATTTCCGTCTGGATATCTTCGCCCGTGGTAGCCGCCTGCTGTGCTCCCGCCGCCCCCGCGCCGCCCGCAGCGGCATTGGAGAAGCCCTGAAACATACTTTCGAAAATATCGCTGAAACCGCCGAAGCCGCCTGCGCCGCCCATATTGCCCATATTGGGCATTCCTTTGGGACGGTTGAGCTCGAAATCATACGCCGCGCGCTTTTGCTTATCGGACAGGATTTCGTTTGCCTCGTTAATCTCCTTAAACTTTTCAGCCGCAACCGCGTCGCCGGGATGAAGGTCGGGGTGATACTGTTTTACGAGCTTTTTATACGCCGCCTTGATTTCCTCTTCGCCGGCGTCGTTTTTCAGCCCGAGAATTTCGTAGTAATTTTTCTTCGTGTCTGCCATAAATAAATCCTTTTCTTCGTCCCTGAACGCAACTTATTTTTCCCGAATTCAACGCCGACGACCCCGTTGAGGGGTCGCCGAAACGTCGTTTCAGATTACTCGATTATTGATGGAATTCCGTGTCGTCGTCGCCGCCTGCCGCCGCGCCGTCCGAAGAGCCCGTCGCACCCTCGTACATCTTGGAGAAGATGGGCTGAACGGTATCGGTCAACGTGTCGCAAGCCGTCTTGATGCGCTCGTCGTCGTCCGACTCCATCTCCGCCTTTGCGGAAGCGACCGCATTTTCCACCGTTTCCTTATCCTCCGGCGAAATCTTCTCACCCGCCTCTTTCAGCGTCTGCTCGATAGAGAAAATCAAACCGTCGAGTCTGTTCTTGTTGTCAAGCTTCTCTTTTCTCTGCTTATCTTCCGCGGCATACTGCTCCGCTTCGCGGACAGCCTTGTTGATTTCGTCCTCCGAAAGGTTCGTGGAGGAGGTAATCGTAATATCCGTGCTCTTGCCGGTGCCGAGGTCTTTCGCCGCAACGTTTACGATACCGTTTGCGTCGACGTCGAACGTAACTTCGATCTGAGGAATTCCGCGGGGCGCGGGTCCGATGCCCTGCAACATGAAACGACCCATCGTCTTGTTGTCGCGGCAGAATTCGCGTTCGCCCTGCAAAATATGAATTTCAACGCTCGTCTGGTTGTCTGCCGCCGTGGAGAACACCTGGCTCTTTTTGACGGGAATGGTCGTGTTGCGCTCGATGAGCTTGGTGAACACGCCGCCGAGCGTTTCGATACCGAGGGACAGAGGCATAACGTCAAGCAGGAGCACGTCCTTCACCTCGCCCGTAAGCACGCCGCCCTGGATCGCCGCGCCGACCGCAACGCATTCGTCGGGATTGATTCCCTTGAAGGGATCCTTGCCCGTCATTTCCTTTACCTTTGCCATAACCGCGGGAATACGCGTGGAACCGCCGACGAGAATGACCTTGTCGATATCCTCGTATTTCAGACCCGCATCCTCCATTGCAAGGCGCATGGGCTCTTCCGTACGCGTTACGAGGTCCTGCGTCAGAGCGTCGAACTTCTGACGCGTGATTTCCATTTCGAGATGCACGGGGCCCGCTTCGGTCATGGAGATGAAAGGAAGGGATACGGAGGTCGAGGTTACGCCCGAAAGTTCGATCTTCGCCTTTTCCGCCGCTTCCTTCAAACGCTGCATCGCCATCTTATCCTTAGACAGGTCGATGCCGTTCTTCGCCTTGAAGTCGTCTACCATGTAGTCCATGATCTTGTTATCGAAGTCGTCGCCGCCGAGCATCATATCGCCGCGCGTCGCAAGCACTTCGAATACGCCTTCGGAAATTTCGAGTACGGAAACGTCGAACGTACCGCCGCCCAAGTCGTAGATGATAACTTTGCTGTTCTTTTCCTTGCCCTTGTCGAGACCGTAGGAAAGTGCGGCAGCCGTGGGCTCGTTGATGATACGAAGAACGTTCAAGCCCGCGATCTTGCCCGCGTCCTTGGTCGCCTGACGCTGGGAGTCGGTGAAGTACGCGGGGCAGGTGATAACAGCATCCGTTACCGTGGTGCCGAGATAAGCTTCCGCGTCGTCCTTTAATTTCTTTAAGACCATTGCCGAAATTTCCTGCGGCGAATAAGTCTTTTCGTCGATGTTTACTTTAAAATCCGAACCCATATGACGCTTGATGGAAATAACGGTCTTGTCGGGGTTTGCGACTGCCTGACGCTTTGCGACCTGTCCGACGACGCGCGAACCGTCTTTTTGGAACGCTACGACGGAGGGAGTCGTACGCGATCCTTCCGCATTCGTGATGACGACGGGCTCGCCGCCTTCCATCACCGCTACACACGAGTTGGTTGTACCTAAGTCGATACCGATTACCTTAGACATAATATTTTTCTCCTTTTTTCACCCGAATTTATTTTGTAACTACCACCTGCGCGTAACGCAGGATTTTCCCGTTTTGTTCATACCCCTTCTGATACACTTCCTTCACGATCCCGCTCGCCTCGCCCGCCTTGCACTCGACTGCGGCAATCGCCTCGCTGTCTTTCGGGTCGAATTCCTGCCCGATGGGGTTGATTTCCGCGATGTTTTCATCGCTGAGCAATTTATGAAACGCGTTGAGCACCATCTCCACGCCCTTGCGGGTATTGGCGTCGGCGCAGCTTTGCAGCGCGCGTTCGAGATTATCGCCGATCGGGAACAGCTTCTTCACCACGTCCGCCCTGCCATCGGCATAAGACTGCGATTTCGTGTTCTGCGTGCGCCTGCGGTAGTTGTCGTACTCCGCCGTAACCGCGATCCACTTGCGCTTGTACTCTTCCGCCTCCGCCGCAGACGCCCCGCCCGACGTTTTGCCCGCTGCCGTGCCCGCGCCCGAAGACGCCGCACTCGGTTTGGATTCGCTCTGGGACGAGCTCGCTTTCGCAGGCGTTTTCCCTGCGCCCGATGCTTTGGAAGCGGCGCCGTCTGCGGGCTTCGCCGTCTTGGTTTCCGTAACGGGCTCCTCTTTCGGCTCTTCCTTTACCGATTCTTTTGCAGGCTCTTCCGCCTTCGGCTCCTCTTTTATCGCTTCTTCGGACTCTTCGGGATAATTCCCTTCGGATTGTTCGGTATAGTTCTGCGCAGGCTGTTCGGGATAGGGCTGCTGTCCGTCGTAATTCTCCGGATACCCTTCGGGATAGCCGTACCCCTCGGGATAACCCTCCGGATAGCCTTCGGGATAACCGTAGCCTTCGGGGTAAGCATAGCCCTCCGGATAGCCGTACCCCTCGGGATAGCCGTAGCCTTCCGGATAACCGTAGCCTTCCGGATACCCCTGCCCGTCGTAATTCTCGGGATAGCCCTCGGGATAGCCGTAGCCGTCCCCGTAAGGCGCGCCGTCATAATTTGCTTCGTCCGGCGCGTAGCCGTCTTTTTTCTTCTTGTCGGGCTTCATCTCGACCTCACTTGCGCTTTTTGCATCTTCAATGCGACAATTTAACACTTTTATATAACAGATTTTGAAGCGGCTTAAACAAAATTCCGCAAAAAAAGTTTTTCTTTTTTAAAATTTTTTCCCGCAGTACTTTACATTCGGAAGATTTTATATTACAATAGTTTCAGACGGTCGCAAATACCCGTCCGTCGGGGGGAGAGGAACATGAAATCGGAATCTTACGAACTTATTTCGGCACGCAATAAAACCGTTTCGATGCAAGCCATCGGCGGACATTTCGTAACGCAGCACTCGCACGTGAGCCACTGCATCGATTTAACGAAGTTGAAATCGGAAACGACAAGCGCGAAGGGCGCCGCGAAGCTGCTTGCCGCACGCTTTCTGACCGCGCCCGCAGACACCGTAATCACCTTGGAGCGCACGAAAATGGTAGGCGCGTTCCTCGCGGAAGAACTCGCGTTTTCTGGCATCAACGTCGGCAAGAACTTTGCCGTCGTAACACCCGAAATCACCGACGATAAAATGTTTCTCAGGGACAACCTGATCCCCTACGTAAAACACCGCCGCGTCATATTACTGAGCGCGACGGCAACAACGGGCATTACTTTGAAGAGCGCCCTCGAAGGCATCGTTTACTACGGCGGCGAGCCCGTCGGCGCAGCAGTACTGTTCGGCGGCAATTTCGGCGAAACAGTGCAGATCGGAAAATTCACCGTACCCGTGGAGCGTCTGTTCTCCGCAGAGGACGTAGACGGCTACGCCTCCTATCCCGCCAATGCCTGTCCCCTCTGCCGCGCCGGAAAGAAGGTGGACGCGGTCGTCAATTCTTACGGGTATTCGAAGCTTTAAATTATTTTCCGCACCGTTCGTTTCGTCCACGTCGCTTTGGGCGAGCGGTAATTTCTTTGCATATTAAAACAGACCCCGACGGCGTTCGGGGTCTTTTTTTATCGGAATCAATCGAAATTTTCAACCGATTCAATTCAGAAAATCCTTTCTGTAATTTACGCCGAAGTATTCGGCAAGCTCTTTTAATTGCTCGTCCGTGATGGTATTGACTCTCGGGCGGTTGCAGGCGAGCATATAGATTTGCGCCGCCTTCTCCACCGTTTCGATAAGCCCGAACGTTTCGTCCAGACTCTTTCCCGCGCCGTAGATTCCGTGCATCGCCCAGATAACGAGGCGGAATTCCGCCATTTTCTTTGCCGTCGCCTCGCCGATCCCATTCGTTCCGCAGAGCATCCAAGGCAGAATCCCAACGCCGTCGGGAAACACCACGATACATTCCGTACACATTTCCCAAAGGGTATGCGTGAACTTCTTTTCGTCCAGCTCGTGCACGAAATTCATGGCAAGCGTATGCGTCGGGTGCGAGTGCATGACAACTCTGTTTTCGGGATCCTTTTTAAGCCGCGCCATGTGGCACATGAGGTGTGCGGGAAGCTCGCTCGTCGTTCTCCCCCCGTCTTTATACCCCCACAAGAGTTCCACGCCCTTGTTGTCGGGCGCGATCCTCACGATTCCGAGATTCGTTTCGGGGCCGTCCTCTACGTTCTTGAAATATTTGCCCGTGCCCGTAACGATAAAAATTTTTCCCGCAAGAGGCGCGGTATCGAACTCCCCCGCGTTTACTCCCATCAACGGAATGGTACGGATCGCCTTGTCCGGATCCAAGTATTCGGCAACCTCGCGTTCGTCTAAAAGGTAACTGATATTCCCGCCGTTGCGCTCATCCCAGCCGAGGCGGTACATATTCGCCGCCGTCTTACACAGTTCCCGCACGAAAGGCGCGCTCATAATGTCTTTCATCTTTTTAACAACTCCTCTTTTTCGTATGCTCTGATTTCGGACAGATAGTCCTCTTTCGCTCCTTCTCGTTTTAAGTACTCTTTCCACACCGCGCCGAAAGGCAGATCCTTTCCTTCCTCCTGCTTTACCATAAGCGCAGTGAAGTCCGCGTTGTCCTGCAATTTCTTCAACCGATCGTGGTCGATAAGCAGCGCATACAGCAACGCTTTCTGCATTGCCCTCTGCCCCGTAACCCACGCAGACAGGCGGTTGATACTTGCGTCGAAATAGTCGAGACCGATCAAAACTTTTTCCGTTGCGTTGTTGCGCACGATTTCCTTTGCGATCTCTTTGAGTTCGTCCTCGAACAGTACGACGTGGTCGCTGTCCCAACGCACGCCGCGCGTAACGTGCAGAGCTACTCTGTCATAAAACGCCAAAAGTGCGGGGATCTTATCCGAAACGTATTCGAGCGGATGATAGTGCCCGTTGTCGAGCAAACAGCAGATATCGTTCTTTGCGGCGTAATTCTGATAAAACTCGTTACTGCCCACCGTATAACTCTCAACGCCTATCCCGAACACCTTACTCTCCACCGCAACGACGACTTTATTTCTATCGTAATCGCAGGACAGGATTTCGTCCAAGCTTTTTTTCAGGCGCAGGCGCGGGGTCAGTCTGTCCGCAGGCACGTCTTTGAAACCGTCCGGAATCCAGATATTCATAAGACAGTGCGTGTTCATTTCGCTTGCGAAATACTCCGCGATTTTCAAACACGCCTTGCAGTGCCGTACCCAGAATCGGCGGATATTTTCATCGGGGGAGGATAGCGTCAACCCGTCTTTTACGTTCTTATGAGAAAACATCGTCGGGTTGAAGTCGATCCCCTGTAAACCGAGTTTCTTTGCAAACTTCACCCATTCGGCAAAATGCTTCGGCTCGTATTGGTCGCGGTCGCAATCCGCGCCCACCGCATAACTTGCGTGCAGGTTCAGCCGTTTCGTGCCGGGCATAAACGAAAACGCCTTTTCGATATCCGCCTTCAACTCCCCGAAGTTCCGCGCCCTGCCTTTGTAGTTCCCCGTCGTCTGAATACCGCCCGACAGCGCGCCGCCTCCGTCCAAGCCCACGACGTCGTCCCCCTGCCAGCAGTGGACCGACACGGGAATTTCTTTGAGTTTTTTAAGCGCGGCTTCGGTGTCGACCCCGTAAGCGGCGTATTCTTTTTTTGCCTGTTCGTACATGATTTACCTCTCCATTTGGATTTTTAAGTTTCCGAGCGCCGTAGCCTCAATCGGGATCGCCTTTACCTTGATTTTGCAAACCTCTTCCGTAAGCTCGTTCAAAAGCTTGTTCTTTGCGCCTCCGCCCACGATATAGAGCGTGTCGAAATCTTTTCCGCTATTTCGCTTCAATTCATCCAACGCGGTTCGATAGGTTACGGCAAAACTGAAAAACGCACATCGGAAATAGTCTCCGACCGTCTGCGGTTTATCGCTTAAACACGAATCAAACGCCTCCTTCATACTGTCTGGCGCAAGGAATCTGCCGTCGTTTACGTCTACGCATCCCCGATACGCGCTTCGCCTCGCCTCCGCCTCGATTTGCGGAAAGGACTTTTCGGGGCAGAGCTCGCCGCGCAAACGGTTGACCACCCACATACCCATAACGTTCTTCTGATATCGGTAATAACCTACACCGCCCTCGTTGGAATAATTTGCCGTGCGGCTGTTATCGTCCGTAATTGCGCTCGGCACCTTCAAGCCCAGAAGCGACCACGTTCCGCTCGAAATATAGGGGCTGTTTCCCTCCATAGGAATCCCCTCCACCGCGCTTGCCGTGTCGTGGGAGGCGCACAGCACCACCTCCGTCTGCCCGCCGACCGCCCTTGCGATTTCCGGCTTTAACTCCCCCACGCAAGTACCCGCGGGGTATAGTTTTCCGAATAGCCTTTCGGGCAAACCGAGCCGCGCGATGATTTCCCCGTCGTACTCTCCCGTTCTTGCGTTGACGAGTCCCGTCGTGGTGGCGTTGGTATACTCGTGCAGTTTCCTTCCCGTGAGTACGTAATTAACATACTCCGGAATCATCAGAAAATCCGTTGCGCCGTCTAAAATGTCGGACAATTTATCGTCGTACAGTTGATAGACGGTATTGAAGGGCTGAAACTGGATTCCCGTTCTTGCGTACAGCTCCCGGAAAGGCACGGCTTCATGCACCCGCTCTATCGCCCGTTCCGTGCGCCGATCACGGTAGGCGTAGCAGGGCAAAATCTCTTCGTCCCCGCTCATTAAAACGTAGTCCACAGCCCACGTGTCCACGGCAAGCGATTGAATTTGCGGATACCTTTCAAACGCAGCTTTCACCCCTTTGATAACGTGTTCCGCAAGGCTCTCAATATCCCATACGAGATGCCCGTTTACTTCCTTAACACCGTTCGGAAAGCGGTATACCTCGTCCGTTTGAATTTGGTCGCCCTCCTTCCAGCCGACGATATGCCGCCCGCTCGACGCCCCGATATCGATTGCAAGATAATACTTTTTCATAAGTCCCGTCTATTATATCATAATTACCCAACAAAACAAGGTCATTTTTTTAGATAAAAACTGACTGTATTTGACTTTACGGATAAAGTATGCTATACTGGTTGTATGGAACAGGAATTAATGAAAGCGCTGAGCGAGCTCACCGACGAGGAAAAAGACGTCTTAAAGGGCAAAGGAATACAAAAAACGAATTATTCGCAGACGGAACGTTTTATCGTCGACGGCAAAAAACTGCTGGAAAACCAACCGTTCAACCTTCGACGGCACACACGGTTTATTGAATTTCCGGAGCACGGGCACGACTATATGGAAATGATGTATGTTTATGCAGGCACCGTTACGCATTGGATCGGAAAAGAAAAAATCAAGCTGCAGCGGGGAGATATTCTGTTTTTAAATAAACATATCCGCCACAGAATTATTCGGGCGGATACACAGGATCTCGGAATCAATTTTATTTTGTCGGATACTTTTTTGCAAACGCTAATGAACGGCGTAAACAACAATCCCGTCATGAAACGCTTTCTCGAAGAAAATCTGACCGAATACGGCGAAGGGGAATATCTGTACTTTCAAACTCAAAATAATTTTTGCATTCGCAATCTGATGAACAACCTGATTTACGCCATAGTAAACCGCACCAAAGAACTGTACGGCGAAATTTTAGCGCTTCTCTTTTCATATCTCTCATATTACGAAAACACCTTGGTCAACGCCAGCCGTTATTCCACCCCCGAGGCGCGCTTTCAAAAGGCGGTGCTTTCCTATCTGGAAAGCAACTATCAGACTGCCACGCTGAAAGAACTCGCAAAAAACATGGGTTATAACGAAGCATATCTTTCGAGGCGGATCCGCCTTACGACGGGGACGGACTTCCGAACGCTGTTGCAAAACAAACGAATGGATTGCGCCGCCGACCTTCTCTCATCCACCGCCCTTACGGTAGAACAGGTGATTCACGCGGTCGGCTACGAAAACCAAAGCTTTTTTCACCGCAATTTCCGGTTGCGTTACGGATCAACTCCGCTCCGATACCGAAAGCAGTTTACAAAACAATAGATAAACCCTTAACGCACTCATTCTTTATCGGTGAAGCACCTCGTCAAGCGTCGGGATAGACGAGGACGCGCCGATACGGGAAACGGTGATCGCCGAACACCTTGCCGCAAATTCCAACGACGACGCAATGCTATACCCGCTTGCTTTGCGCACCGCAAGCGCACCGATAAACGTATCGCCCGCCGACGTCGTATCGACCGCTTCGACCTTTTGGGCAGGGCAATAAACGCAATCTCCATTGAGATAATAACACCCCTTCGCGCCGAGCGTGATCAGCGTTTCACGTACGCCGTGGTCTGCAAAAAATGAGTATACGCGCTTTGCCGCATCCTCGCCGTCGACAGAAATTTCCGCAATCAGCTCGCACTCCGTTTCGTTTAATACGATTAGGTCGGTATATTTTAAAAACTCTTCTCCGATCTTTACGGCGGGCGATGGGTTCAAAATCGTATACATGCCCCGTTCCTTCGCCTTTTTTAATCCCTGCCGTGTGGCGTCCAACGTAATTTCGAGCTGTGTAATAAACAAGTCGCCCTCTTCGCCATAAGAATCCAGATAGTCCAAAAAATCCTCATATTCTACCCGTTCGTTAGCGCCCAATTCCACCACGAGCACATTGTCGTTTTTGCTTTTGTCCAATAAAATCATGCACACGCCGCTGTTGCAATCCTTAACGGAGACCGCACTTACTTCGACGCCATACGACGACAACGAGCGCAACAAATCTTTTCCGAACGAATCGTTACCCACCGCGCCGATAAACGCCACCCGTTCGCCGCCGAGCTTTTTACAGGCGACCGCCTGATTTGCGCCCTTTCCGCCCTGATTGATGATAAAACGACTACCTTTTAACGACTCTCCCGTCATCGGCATTCGATCCGCCGTCATAACGAGATCGGTATTGATGCTTCCGAGTATAAATATTTTTTTCATGCTTTTCCCTCACATTCCGCACAGTTTATTTTATAACGGCGCGCAGCGCTTCAAGCCCCTGTTCCAAATCGGTTGACGGAGCAAAAATACTGCTCGTGCCGCCGACGAAGATATCCGCACCGTTCTCCCGCATGATCTTTGCATTCGGATAACTGACGCAACCGTCCACCTCGATCATCACGTTAGCGTTCCCGTTGCCATCAAGATAGTTGCGGGCGTCGCGGATTTTTTCGAGCGTCTGGCTCACCACTTTTTGTCCCGCGAATCCGGGATTTACCGTCATCAACAAAAGAAAATCAATATCGCATGCCAGATAATCGAGTACGTTCAGCGGCGTAGCAGGATTGAGCGCCAGCCCTGCTTTAACGCCTTTGTCCTTGATTTTTCCGATTGCCCTTTGCACGTGCGGCGTACTCTCGTAATGCACGGACATAAGATCTCCTTCTCTCAAATCAAACCAATCGATTTTCATTTCGGGATCGGTGATCATCAAATGATAATCGAACGGGATTTCCGTAATTTTACGGATCTGCCTGATAAGACTCTCGCCCAACGTGATATTCGGCACAAAGTGGCCGTCCATAATATCAAGGTGCAGGTATTCGACACCGCACCGTTCAAACACTTCGAGCGTTTGTTTCAATTCGGTAAAATCGGCGCACATCATCGAAGGCGAAATTTTTCCTTTTATCATATGCCCTCCCATCACTTATATAAAGGTCCGAGATCGCGGCAAGCCATAAAATCGGTGCCCTGACGGCTTTCGTTCCCATACGCAGACCACACGTGAGGGCGAAAAATCCGCTCGAAAGCAACGTTATGCAAACTGACGGGAATGCGCAGCATACTTGCAAACGCCAATACGTCCGCGCCGATATGTCCGTAGGTAAGACAACTGTGGTTGGCTCCCCAATTCGCCATAACGTCGTACACGCTCTCGCACCCCGCCACGCCCGTATTCGGAACGAAGAATGTAGAAGGCCACGCCCTATCGGTGCGTTTCTCGATCGCATCGCTTACCTCGCGCGGCAAATCGACGGAATACCCCTCTACAACCTGCAACACGGGACCCAATTTGTTGACGCGGTTCAACCGCATCATCGTCATGGGCATTTCCGCACGCGTAACGAAGTGTCCGCTGAATCCACCCGCCTTGAAGTATTCGAGATTGGCAGGATTCTTCCAATTTCGGGATAACTCAATCCCGCCATTCTGCATTCAAGCGCAATTCGCATATTATCGGTCAGATTTAGGCTCTCTACGATTTTATCGCATTGCTCATAGTCTTGTTGGACTTCTTCCTTCATTTCGACTGTCGGTTCGCTTTTCCGCGTTAATTCTTCGAGGCTGATATTGCGGTAACGGTCGCGTGATTTCCTGTTTATCAGTTTGTTCATTCTTCTAATGCAAGCCATCTGTACGGTGATCTTCTTGCCTTTCTTGGTATAGCCTATTATTTCGTTTAAATGCTTTCCGTAGTGCTCGCAGAGGCACAACGCGCATTCCTGTACCAAATCGTACCCGTCGCTTAATGCGCGGGTTACGTCGTTTTTGTTCAAGATGTCCTTATACAAATCAATGTACATCTTTTGCATTTGCGTTCCCATGTAACCTATGAGATAGCGCGTTTCCGTAAACGCTATGATTTCCGCCATAGCGAATACGTTGTCGGGTGTGATTTCCTCTTTCATTACTTCGTAATTGAGGAATGTGCTTTTGTTGTTCATTTTGGATTTCCTCCGATTGTTTTATTTGCCTTTTCGGCAACCACAACGGAAGCACGAAGAAAAGTTAAAAAACATATTCTTCGAGAACGGCAACACGGAAGTCAACGACCAAGAAAAAAGTTTTGCATAAAAATAACGCCTAACGGTTTAGTTCCGTTAAGCGTTATTTTCTTTTATTCAAGTCGTGCGCAAAAGTTTTTTCCGTTTACTTCCGCTTTTCTTTGTGCTACCGCCTATACCCGAAAAGGCAAATCAATCGGAGTGTCCATAAAAATGTGTTACAGTCTTGATACAAGCGCGGCGGCTTCGCCGCCGCGGACCAGCACACGCCGCAACGCAACTGAACTCACTTACAAAATAACGAAAATCGGGCGACGGAGCGGGCGTTCGCCGCTAAACCGCTTGCGAACCGCCCGCGCTTACCGTCGCGCGGTATTCCGATTTTGATCCGTATTTTGACATGCGTTTTTTCAGTTTTATCGCGGCGTCCCCTGCCCGTTCTTCTATCGACTTATTGTTTCTTATAATATTTCGTATTACGCGCCGAACCGATTTTAACGATCTTGCCTTCTTTTACCATCATTCCCAACACTGCTTCAACCGTTGTAGGCGATACGTCTACCAACAAATTACATATTTCTTTTTTTGAAATCGGTAGAAACGCATTTAATACTGTTTCCTCAATTCGTTTTGTCTTTGTAATTTTACCGCTGTTTAACGTCAAAAAACGTTTATCCAGCTCTTTATAGCAACAATACAACGTGAAAACAAAATTCTCCATAAACGGTAAATAATTATTTCTATTTTCATGCCATCCGACAGACGATTGTTTTAATGCTTCGTAATAATTCCCTTTCGTCCGATTAATCTGTTCCTCAAAAGAGATATATTTGGAAATATCAAATCCGCTCTTATAAAGCAATAACAGCGATAATAACCGCGACATCCTTCCGTTTCCGTCGCGGAACGGGTGTACGCATAAAAAGTCCAAAACAAAGCAGGGTATCAAAAGCAGTTGGTTAATCCCCGAATCGTCTCTCGCTTCCGTATATGCCAATAACAGTTGCTCCATCGCAGAAGGCGTTTCTTTTGCCGATACGGGAACCCAACGCACACGGCTCGTCCCGTCCGAATAAGACTCGCGTATGATATTATCTTCCCGCTTATAAACTCCTCCCCGCATATCTGTATGAGAAAGCAGAACTTCATGTAAATGCAAAACCGTTCTTTCATTCAGCGGAATACTTTCATAGTTTTCATGGATCAATCTTAAAGCATCGCGATATCCTGCTATTTCCTGTTCGTTATGATTCAACGGTGCCGAACTGTTTTTAACGATCTCCTCGATTCTCTGATCGGTCGTTATAATTCCTTCGATTGCATTACTTCCCTTTACCGACTGAACGATTGCCAACTCTTGCAATTTCGTAAAAATTGCAGGGAAATCCGTTTTTTTCTTTTCCTCCTCACTACGCAAAGCATAAATTCCGTTTGTTACCGATAAAAAGGATGTCGGCACAGTCATTGCTTTCAAAAACTGATAATCATATTTCCTCATTCTACACCTCAGTATCTGCACATATTATAGGATTTTTTATGCAAATTGTCAACAAAAAATCCACTCGAATCTGCATATTATTAAAAAAATATATGCAAATTCATTATCGTTATTTCAAGATAGTCAACTATTTGAAATAAGGAATAAACAGCAGTGATTTTTATTTCAATTACTTTTCCGCAGTTGCTTAATAACCTCTTGGCTTACCTTGCCCATATACTCACCCTCGTCCCAGCAGGCGAAATCGTCAAAGAGCAACAGCTTTTTATCCTCCAATCCGACCGTCGTTACAACGTCGTCGTCCATCACGTCCGAAATGAAGTATTGCGGCAAGCCTTTACTGTATACGATTTTCTCTCCCGTCTTTTCGAGGTATTTCATAAGATAGGCAACCGACCTTCCAAGCATGGTATTATCTTCTATCTTCTCAAAATCCGAACGCCCGAATCGTTCGTTGAAATAGGTATTCTGCACCGTGATCTGTCTGCGGCGACTTTTGAAGCTGTAATCGCTTTTTTCAACCAACAGCCCCGGCATCGTTCCCTCGGGGATATAGAGCAGCCCGTGAAAATGCAAACTCTGTTTTTCGGGAGAACGTTCCCATACGTCCACATACTTCCAGCCTTTCCTCGAAGCAAAATTTGCAAGCGTCTTTTTCAAGCCCTTCTTAAAACTTTCCTCGGTATGAAGTTGTCCGTTGTAGGTAAACGTTACAAAATGGGTAAACGTCTGTAAATTTACTTTCCGCGTCAAACGGATACGTCTGCAAATGAGATTGCGCCGCTTGCGTTCGATATTGCCGTCTACATAATTCTTTACCGTCGTTTCAGTCTTAAAGAACGGGCGTAGAGCCGCGATAATCTTTTCCCGCCGTTCGCCTTTCTTCAAATGGAGATATTCTTGATATAATTCGTTGAACAGTTCTTTCTTTGTCATATAATAATTTTTATTGAAAGCGTGCATTGAGCCAAAAAACTGTATTTCAGATTTGCTATTGGAACCTCTTCCCCTCTTTAAATTAATCAATTCAAAAGTTGTTATCATATCAGCTATTTGAAACAGTCTATATTGCGCAGGGCTAACATTACGTCTAAATTCGACGTTGTTTTCTGTAAAAATTGATGCCATTATTTGTGTCAACTGCGTTTGTCCGTTATCGTAATAAATTATTATTTTATCATATTCAGACAGCAATTCACTTTTGCTGTCTATAAATTCTCTAATTTGCTTTGAAAGTAATGAAATAATCTTAAATTGATTAAAGTCTTCTCTTTTCTCTACGACAAAAGTTATATATTTAAATTCCACTTTACTTGCGAAATTCATAAAGCAATTTAAAATACTTTTTCTTTCGTCTATCGTCATTAACTCATATACTTCTTCTTTTCGAATCAACGGTCCCGTATGTAAACAATGTTCCGAATAACTTTTCATCGATAGACTGTCAGATAAGTATTGTAATAATTCGTTAATACTATGTTTTTGATCATGAAAAAGCATAGTCACCAAATAATATGGTGCAATATTATTATACTTTCCAAAGTCCCCAGACTCATCAATAAAAATACTCAAATTCTTTCTCATACGCAAAAAAAAAGTGGCGAGGAATACCCCCGCCGCGGTGGACCTCGGGAATTTCAACCCAGCCCAAATTTATTTTTCTTGATAATATTATATGCTATTGAGGGATAAAAGTCAACCCCTTTTTTGCAAATTTTTATTATCATCAACATTATTATAACATATTTTTACTTGTTCCATACCGTTAACTGACAAATTCTATATATTCCTCCGAGATTTTTTGCCGTTTCGTCGGGCTTATCGTAGCATAGTCCTTCTCCGATGTCAACGGGCAAAAAATTGCTTTGAATTTGAAACCGAACTTAATATTTTCAGCACCGCATTTTCCGTTCGGTGTTTTTTCTTTTAACGCAATTTTTTGGTTGTGGGGCATCTCCTCCCGTCATTATTTCACTTTTATTGCCACCGTTGACATCAAAAATTAGACGAAACACAACATCCTCCGAATGAAGTCCTATGCCTCGTTCGCCCTGCCGAACGGCAAATCAAAAATCTCGGAGGTATCCAAAATGAAAAGAAGGACAAACAAACATGAGAGCAGAATAAGGTACAAGAACTTTGATTACAATATTCTGAAAGATCCTATCTCGCCCAATAACGTATTCGCTATGTCCGAAATCATAGCGTTTATGGAAACGCGCTATCTCATTAGTTATGCAGGAACGCGTATGCAGCAGTTAAATACCAATCTGTTCAAAGACATCAAGAACAGAGACGACGTAAGCCGTTCGTTAAGCGATGGTTACGATTTGGTGCAGGAATGTGCATTGTATCTCTGCGAATACTACGGGCAGCATTTAGATGATGTTATAGGCTATACAAAGAAGAAAAAAAAGATAACGGTAAGAATCGCCTGTATCAGAAAGATGATGAAACTGATTAACCGCAAATCGAGAGACAGTTACCGCCTTATAAGCCTTGATGCTTTAACGCCCATAAGCGAACCTACGATCGAAATAAGAGAAGAAATCGAGCAGGATTATACAAAATGCGATAAGATTGTAGAGAGCCTGAATTTATCCGATAATATGCGAGTTGCGTTGGAATGTAGAATGTCGGGGTTAAGCTATCCCGAGATAGGAAGAATCCTTGAAAGAGCGCAAGCGACCATTTACGAATACTTTATCAAAATGCGTAAGCGGTACACGGCGATTTACGGTTAATGCGCAATATAGAGTCGAAACTATACCCCCACTGTGAAACGGTGCGTTATTCTTACTGTTTCATAGATTTTAACCGCAATTCTATCCCCCACTGTTAAACCACTGTTTTAAGTCGAGAAACAGCGCTGTAACCGCCGCGAATTACTTTATCGGAATAACACTCATCCTAACGCAATAAACGTTTCTAATCGAAATAGAAATGGCATTTGAAATTCGCAATGGTTAGCGCTAAAAATGCTTTCAAGAGTGCGAACGACCACGCTCTTTTTTAAGCCGGTACAGTATAGTTATAAGCGTACTTGTTTAACCGCTCGCCTTTCAAATTCAGAATATAACCATCCTCCACCTTGCAGCCCCATTCGGGATTATGAAGCGGTAATTCTTCTAAAATATCCTCATCCGTTACATCTGAACTTTCTATTACTTCCAAATCCTCTATTTTAATAGAAGCGCTCAAATCATCCGCAAGCGTTTTAGGATCTTCTCTATAAAACAAAAACGTTCCGCGACGAATTTCAGCGGCTAAAATATGACCTTCGTCCCCCTTGTGAATTCCGTATTGTTCATATTCATCCGTAAGAACGCAAACCCGATCTAAATACTCGCGCTTTCCTGCTAATTCCACTGCAATGCTCACTCGTTGCCCGTATCTATTCAACACGCCCAGTTCATATTTCCCTTTCAAAAATTCTTTTTTGGCAGATTCTGCAATGATATTGTAAACTTCCTCGGCATCGTCAATAATATATCCCATACTTTTCATTAAGTCAACCTTTTTGACGAATAGTAATCCTTGATTTTTCCCATTGAAAATTCAAGCGTAACTTCATTCAATTCGGTAGGAATTTGTGTGCATTTACAAAACGGATGTTGTTCTTCATCAGGTTTATTATTATTTTTGAATATTGTTTTATTGATTGCAACGCAAATTTCGCAAGTATGCGTCATCGGATCCGCCACCGCAATTCCTCCGCACACCTCTATATCCAACGGACTATCATTCTGCCGCTGCCGTCAACCGTCTCCTTCTTTCAAAAACGTAGCCACTTTTTTCTTAAAAAACCCGTCAAATAAACTCATTAAAATTCTCCTTTTGTTTTACTCTAATTATAACATGCAATTTTTGGGTAAAGGGGGTATCATGACAAAATTTTTTGCATCACAATAAAAAATTCTGCAAATACAGCAACAGCCGCTTGTTGAATATCTGAACGTACTTCTCCGTAACGCCCCATTCTGCTGCTAACGCCTTTTGCGTTAGACCGCTTTCGTACAGCCCGCGATAAACGCGCCGAAGGGGTTTGGACGCACTCTCAATCGCACGGAAATAATTCTCCACAAACCGCTTGATATCGGCGGGAACTAAAATTTCCACGCCTTTTCCGCCGATTTAAGTGCAAAATGATATTCTCGGATAATCTTCAATTCCGCTCTGATTTCCTGTAAATTTTTCATACTATTTTCCTCCCAAATTTCCCCAAAAGTTGGGGTATTGACACTTGCGCGTGCGCTTGGTTTATACGAGCGGGTGCGCGCTCCGCGCGCACCCGATACAAGGTGTCGTCAACCGTGCAGACCACCGCGCGGGGCGGGGGTTGCGCTGAACCGCTTGCAACCGCCCGCCCCGTTCTCGCGGTGGTCGTTTCTTGCGTGTTCTTGTTGCCGTTCCTCTAATATATGTATCGGGGTTCATACCCGCGCGGGGGTGGTGTTGCGTAGTGTTGTATATCTCTTTCCCAATCTATCACGTCGTCGAATAGAACGTACTTTAATACGAAATTTCGGATTTTGCTTGCAATGTCGTCATTGTCTATTGTGGTGTATAGTTCGGCGGGAATGCCTCGACTATACGTTATCTTTTCGCCCGTCTTTTCTATGTATTTGAGTAGATAGGAAACGGCGTTTCCGTGTTTGAGTTCTACGGGGCTGATTTCCTCGAAGTCGTTCCGCCCGAACCGTTCCGCGAAAAAGTCATTTTCATGCGTGGTCTGCATTTTGTGTTGTTTCGTGCTATAATCTTGCTTTTCCGTTATCGTGCCTATCATTTCATTTTCGGGTACGTACACGAGCGCATGAAAATGCAAACGCCCCGTTTCGGGCGCGCGCTCGAATACGCCCATATACCGCCATTTATGGCGCGTGTGCAGGTTGGAAAGACATTTACGGAGCTTTGCGCGGAACTCTGTTTCCGTGTGTTTTTCGTCCGAATATGTTATCGTTACAAAGTGCGTCCAACGGTTCATATTTGCTTTGTTCCGAAAGCGTTTCTTTCGGTGATGCAGGTTGTTTAACTTACGCTTTATATTCTCGTCTATAAAGGCATTTACGGCGGTTTCGTCCTCGAATAGGTGTATTAAGTTATCTTGCAAAAATGCGCGCGTTTCGGCTTTGCCTTTGCCCTCTGTAAGTGTTAAGGCGTATAACCCGTCAAAGAGTTCGCGGGCGGTATCTTCTTTCCGTTTGCGGGGGCGTTGGGGCTTGTGTTTCGTCCTCGTAAGCGGAACGGCGACAAAATGCCCGCCGTCGTTGTACACTCGGCAAAACTGACCCTTGCGCCGTGTCGGGCGGGGGTCGTCGAAGAATGTCGGTTGATAGTAACGGTCAAACGGGTTTTTGCCGTAGCCGTTTGCAATGGCTGTTGCGGTCATTTCTGCTTTTCCTTTTCGGGGTTTCGGTTTTGTTCTTGCCTTTGTGGTAGTCGAGGACGGGGGGAAACAAATTCACCCGAGCGCGCTGCTTACTCTTTGTTTCCCCCTCTTGACCCCCTTCGTCTATTATGGGAAGTGTTGCGGGGTGTCTGGGTTCTCAGCTTATATTTTGCCCCCGTCGCAAAGGAGGAAAACGGCGGGGGCGGGTGTGGGCTTATACTGCGTATTCGTAGTAACCTACTTCGTATAGCCAATTTTTCAAAGTGTCTGCGTTACTACGAAATTTTTTGAAAATTTCTTCGCGGGTGCGTTTTACCGTGCGGGGGTTCTTTCCTAAATCGCGAGCGATTTCGTTATACGTTTTGCCCGTCCAATAGAATTGCGCAAATACCCGTTTTTGCTCTTTGGCAAGATACCCGCAAAAGAAATCAAAAAGGCGTTGCGAAATGTCGGGGCGGGGTTCGATTTCTTCTATCATGTTAAAATCGCTTGCAAGGCTTTCGCCAATCGTCGTTACTTCTTTTTCTTCTCCCTCTATGGGCTTGTCGAATACATAGTATTCAATACCGCATTTACTGTCTTTTAATTGCGCTTTTTTTCGCTGTCCGCCGTATCGGTAATCACTGAATACTTTGTAAAGACACCGCCCGAAATATGCGGGGCTGTCAAAGCTCATTTTGTCGAAATACAAATACACTTCTTGCGTTAAATCTTCCCACCCGTAATAATTTGTACGCCTGCAATAGCTCTTTGCTATTCGCTGTATATACTTGTAATTCGCCAAATAATAGCGGTTGATTGTTTCGCGGTCGCCGTGCTTGATTTTCTCAATCTCGGCGGGCGCGGGTGCTATGTAGTCGGCTTTCATGGGTTCTTACTCCTCGTTTGCTGTTTCTTCGGCGCGCTTTGCCATTTGCAAAAGCACGTTCAAAACGCTCTTATCGCTTTCCGCGCGGGGTTTCAGCTTGTAGCTGTACAAAATGCCGTCCTCGTCCGTGTTCTGCACCTCGTAAACGGTGTAGCGCGTTTTCCCGCCCGTCGCCGTTTCGCTTTCTTCTTCGTGTACGTACAATTCCGCTGTAGGCGCAATATCGAAGATAATATCGAGAATGCCGTAGCCGTCAAAATCTCTCTTTTTCGGTACAAGGTCTACTTGAACCTCACGCCCGCGCAGCTTCCCGCGCACGAAATAGCCGTAGTATTCTTTCTTGTCTTTTGCCGTGTACTTCTCACGTTCTACCGTTAAATTTGCCATTATTCGTCGTCTCCTTCGTCGTAATTTTCGATGTCTGCCGTAAATCCGATTGCGGTTACGCTTCTTCTTTCGGGAACTGTGCGCGTTACCGATATAGCCCCGTGCGCGTTCTCAAATGTGATTTGTTCTACGCTCTTATCGCTCAAAATATCGCGGACAAGACGTATCATGCACTTCCGTTGGCGTTCCTCAAAGGAATAGCCGTTATTTCTTCTCTTGCTCATTGTTTCCCCCTGCGGGCGCGTTCGCCTGCGCCTGTTTCTTCTCCTGCGCTTTGCGCCTTGCCCAATACGCCTGCTGTGCCTTGCGCTTGTCCGATTTCGCGGGCGCGGGGTTCTTCGTTGCTTTCATCGGCTTTTTGCCTTTGCTCTTCCGCTTGCGCTTGTCGTCCGTTACCAAAATGTGTAGTTTCATGTTCCTTTCTCCTTGCGTTGGTCGCTACCCTGTTTTTTCATTCACGTTTTCGTGAATAATGTAATTGTAGCTCACGTATCCGTGAATGTCAACTATTTTTCACGCATTCGTGATAAAATTATTATAAATTTTTTTGTGAGGTGTCTATATGCTTGTCAATGGTACATTTTTTACAAGGCTTACTAATGCGAATAACGAAGAATTTGAAGTTACCGAAGAAGAAATGGCAAACGCTTTTGCTTGTTGCCTAAAAGAACTGCGTAAATTCAAAGGATATACATTGAAACAAGTTGCAGACGGAACGGAAATTCCGTTTCAAACTATTGCGCGATACGAAAGCGGGGAAAATACGCCAAGTATAATTCAAGCGTTTAAGTTAGCGTATTTTTATAATATCGAACTAACCGATATGTTTTTAGCTGGTTATATTGACGAAGATAACCGCGAGAAGTTTTTTGAAGAACAATTCGGACAACAGTAAAAAAGGGCGGTAGCATTTTGCTATCGCCCTTTTCCTATGGCTATATTTTCGGGTTAAACTTCGCCACTTCTTGCCGTTCAAATTCGGTCAGTAAATGGCTGTATATCTCGTCCGTCGTTGCGGTGCGTTTATGTCCTAACCACTTTGCAACGGTTTTCGTTGCTATTCCGCTTTCAAGGCAACGGGTTGCGAATGTATGCCGTAAGTCGTGAATACGGAATATTAGCCCGCTTTGCTTGCGTATGCGGTAAAAGGCGCATTGCACCGCCCTGTATGTGTACGGGAACACGTTTTCCCCCGTGCGGGGTATTTCCTTGAATAGCTCCGCTATCTGCGGGAATAGCGGGATATATCGTTCGCTCGTTTCCGTTTTCGTTCCCCGTATAAAAATGCGGTTATGGTCGGTGTCTATGTCCCGCCATAACAGCGTCAGAGCCTCTTGACAGCGGACACCGCTTAAAAGGTAAAAGAGCCACAGCGGGCGGGTGTAGTCGTCTTGTATAGCTTGCATGAATGCCGTTTGTTCTTCGTGTGTAAGGGCGCGCCCTTTCTTTCGTTTGTGGTAAACGAAATCTAACTTTTCGGCGGGGTTATCTGCTATGAGGTCATACTGATAAGCCCGCTTGAATACCGCCCGCAGTACGTTATATACGACTTGTCGCATATAACTATACGGGCAATTTTCAATGGCTTTGAGCATTTCGAACGCGCGTACTTTGTTTAAGGGCTTATCTTTTATCGCGGGCTTTATGTAGAGTTTGAACGCATTACGGAGTATCGAAAGGCTTTTCGGCTTGATTTTCGGGGCTTTGACTGTCGTCAACCACGTTTCCGTGTATTCGTATAGTAGCGGGCAGGTTGCGGGGGCTGTCCGTGTGCTTGCAACTGTTTGACTTTGCATTTTTATAAGGGTGTCGAGCCTGTCTAAAATGGCTTGTAAATACTCGTTTTCCGTCATTTTTTATCGTCCTTTTGCTCTTTGGGAGCATTAGACGACACCTTGTATTTTACAAGTCGGCTCGCTACGCTCGCCGAACCAAGCGCACGCGCTCTCAACTGAAAAAAATGCTAAAATTACTAAAATCGTGCGCCGACGGGCGAGGCGTGCCGCTAATCCGCTTGGGCACCGCCTCGCACATTCCGTCGCGCAGACTCCCGATTTTAAACCGTATTTTATGCCGTCCTCTTTCAGCTTACTTTGCGCATCCGACCACCCGCTTGATTGCTTTTATCCGCCGCTTTTCCTCTTTGCTCCCCATTAAAATTTTTTCAAGCGGAGAAAACGCATCGCTAATCTGCCGTGCGCTATCCCGTTTTTTGATTGTTTGATTATAATCCGCGCGGACGGCTATTCTTTTATTAGCCCTTATTTTCCTTTTATTCTAATTGCTTTTGCAGAAACTGACACAAGCTCTTGTTCAACATTCGTATGTACTCACAACTTACGTCCCAATCGTATGCCACCGTAGCTTGCGTATTATTATTGATATACAGAGAAATCACGTCGTTTTGGCTTACAATTTTCGCCAAACCGTCAAACATTTTCTGCTTGGAATAATAATATCGGATATCCCTTAAATCTTGCCTTATCTGCGTTAATATGATCACTTCGCTTTCTCCCTCTTCCATTTCGGATATGCAAACGTATCTAATACGGTCATCATGATTTTTTCTATCGTTATCCTTCAAATGCGGCAATATTCGTTCCATCAATTCCGTTTGCTCTGACGTGAAAAATCTCATATCGGGAATGTAGTCTTCATCTATAAAGATACCTCCGCCGTTTCCCGCTACCATATAGAGAGGAACTTCCGTTGACAGCCATTCGATATCAGTTTCTATCGTTCGCTTGCTGACGCTGAATTCGAACGCAAGATTTCCGAGCGTTTCTTTCTTACGCCGAAACAAAACCATTACTATGGCTTTTCTGCGTTCGTACATCGTCACAGCACTTCCCCTCCTTTGCCCGTTTTACGCCCCTATTCTAAACTGCAAAGTCGAAAGCCCGCTTAGACTTTAAAAATTTTTTCTAACAAAAAATCCCCGAAGGCGTTTTGTCGCCGTCGAGGATTTCTTCGAGCTTCTTTCTATATAGTTCTTTGGCGTTTTCCCGTTTCTCTCTCCGGCGTTGAAAATCATCCAATTTATGAAATTTTTATTCTATATAATTTTGTATCGTATTTTTGACATTGCTTTCAAAGCGTTTAATATAGCCCGCAACATGGTCGACGATATCGAGCGTTTTGTCTTTGACGATCGGCGTTAAATCCATGGCATAGTTGAGCATAGAATAAGTATCACAGGCATGGCTTTCGGAAAAGGTCGCGTTTGCAAACCTGCGCCCTTCTGCCGCCAAATCATACCGCTTGCCGCCGATAATCTGACTGTCAAAAACACTTGAAAGAGCGCGGGATAAATTCGGGTGCGCACTGCAATCGAGATACACTTTTTCGTCGTCGTTCAGCCAATCTAAATTGCGCCATACTTCGCAACCGTACACCTTTTCGGGAAGCTCGTCCGTGTTCAGTTCCCTTAACGCTTGAATCGCCTTTAACGCCGTCGCCACGTGCGTTTCGTGTTTGTCCGCAAGATTATGAAGATAGACGTATTTCGGCTTGGCTGCCTTGAATATCTCGACAAGATCTTTTACGATTTCTTTGCCGCTTTTGTCCTTTACTTGCTTAGATGAGTGTCCGAGCATAAATTGCGCGCCGTATTCCCCGAGCATTGCCGCTTTCTTCTGCTCCTCGATCCGAACGGCTTTCATCTGCTCGTCCGTATAGTCTGCATACAGACCGTTTCGAGGACTGCCCGCGCCGTCCGTTACCACAACGCCGCAGAACCACTTGTCTTTCCTTCCGAAACACTCTGCAATCGGCGAGTATGCCATAAACTCGATATCGTCCTGATGCGCCGCAACACATAAATGCGTGGTGCGCTTTAACGCCTGTTCTTCTGCTATACCGTCGGGAATAAACAACGTTTTCATAATTTGCTTGCCGCCTCCTTGTCCGCTATCATAATACAGTTCGGGTGCAACTGCAATACGCTTGCCGGAACTGCTTCCGTAACTCTTCCGCGCACCGTTTGATACACCGCGTCCGCCTTATTCGCACCGCTTGCCAAAATCAAAATCTGCTTTGCCTGCATGATCTGCTTGATGCCCATGGTAAACGCCTTTCTAGGCACTTCCAAAATATCGCCAAATAAGCGCGCATTGTCTTTAATGGTGTTTTCGGTCAAATCAACGACGTGCGTTTCGTTTCCAAACGGCGTATTCGGCTCGTTGAATGCGATGTGCCCGTTGCTCCCCAAGCCCAAGAGCTGTATATCGCGCGGTAATTCCGAGAGTAGCTTATTATACCGCGCACATTCTTCTGCTTCGTTTTGCGCCATGCCGTTTTCGATAAAAGTATTGCTCTCTTCAATATCCAAATGCTTGAATAAATTCTCGCGCATAAAATAAGCATAGCTCTGCGGGTGGTCTTTCGGCAAACCTTGATATTCGTCCAGATTCACCGCGCGGATATGCGCATAGCTTGTTCCGTGTGTTTTATGATCTTCGATCATATTATGATACAAGCCGAGCGGCGTTGTTCCCGTAGCAAGTCCCAACACGGCATAGGGTTTGCTCTTTACAACTCCTTTTAGCACCTCAAACGCCTTCAAACTCATTTTTTCATAGTCTTTTGTAACAATGATTTTCATCACGTTCTCCTATCTATTTTTATCCGGCTCAACCCATCGGTTTTATCATTGCAGTAGTCAACCAATCATTATATCGTATTGCTTGTCCTCTATTTGATTCAGAAAAAGGAAGTAACTTTTCTTGAAGTGGCTCAATCGTAGAAATCTTTCCAAGATAATACTCTTGCAAAATTTCGCGGCAATGTTTGATACGACACATTAAACCGCCAAAGCGAACATCATGCATTTCAAAACCGTTCTCTTTGCATTCCTTTTCCCATTGTTTTCTGAATGCACGGTAAAACCTCAATAATCTTTTTTCAAGTACCAGATAATCTGCAATAAGTTTTTTTAATTCTTCTTTACTTCCTTTCATATACGCTTCGCGGGTACGTA
>CAJUOI010000004.1 GCA_910588615.1 uncultured Christensenellaceae bacterium
TTCGCCAATTCAGTTTGTGTCATTCTCTTTCTAATACGCATAATTTTTAGATTTACCCAAAAAGAATGTTTTTCTTTCTCCTCATCAATCTATAACTTTGGATCACGTCTATTTTGAGGTCGATGATTGTCATTCAGACAATGCAAAATTCGAGATTAAAACCACGCAAGGGAATTTGATTTATAAAGTCAAATTGACCCCATAAAATTCCTGAATTCGTTCATTAAGCCTAATAGCGCATCGGGTTCAAGCAATTCTTCTCGCCTTATAATATTTCCTGAATTATTGAATACTGAAACTGTTACAAAATCGGAAGAATCCCCTACAAACAACTCTCTGATTTCTTCAACGAGACTTGCTTTTGTTGAGGAAGTTGTTGGAAGCGAAATAATTAAAAAATACCCATTTTTAAAGTGAATGGCAAATTCACTTTTTTTTATTGCATAATTAGAAAACATATTTCCTCCATCTCCTCTCTGTATCGCTTTTTTAATTTGTTTCTCACTGATTGTGAGTATAATATATCACATTATGTGAGCGCCGTCAAGCGTTTTGCAACGATTTGTGAGAAATATTTTTTATTTTTTATTTTTTATTGATATATTACTCACTTTATGTTATTATTTACTCACTTAATGTTGGAGGATTATATAAATGACCTTCGGAGAAATTTTAAAAGAACTAAGAAAAAAGAAAGGATTGACCCAAGTACAATTTGCGGAGATATTTAATATTTCCAAAGGTACTATTGCCATGTGGGAAATAAATCAACGGCAACCAGATAAAGATACTTTGTCGGCATTAGCTGATTACTTCAAAGTTTCCGTAGATTACCTCTTGGGGAGAGAAGAAAAAAGCCCCGTCCTTATGGACGAAGTTGATCTTGACGACCACTACGCCGTTCCCCTGCTCGGCTCCGTGGTGGCTGGCATTCCGATTGAGGCGCAGGAAAACTTAGAAGGTTACATTTATATCTCCTACCGACCGAAGGAAGAGTACTTTGCCCTCCGCGTACACGGCGAGAGCATGAGAAACGCAGGGATATTCGACGGCAGCGTCGTCGTTTGCCACAAGCAAGAAACCGCAGAAAACGGGGAAATCGTCGTTGCCATGCTGAACGGAGAGCAGACCGTAAAGCGGTTTAAGTTGTTGAGAAACAACGTCGTCCTTATGCCTGAAAATCCCGACTATGACCCGATTTTCGTAACCGAAAGAGACGAACTCCTTATTTTGGGAAAGGTGATGGAAGTAAGAGTGAAATTTTAATTTTTCGCACAAACAAAAAACGCCGCCCGAAGGCGGCAACGGATGAAGTTATGGAAAAGAGCAATATCATTTTTTATCAAACTCAAGACGGAGTAACAAAGATTTCCGTAACACTCAATAACGATACCGTTTGGCTGAACCAAGCGCAAATGGCAGAGTTATTTCAAACGACAAAACAAAACATCAGTCTTCATGTTAATAATATTTTTGAAGAAGGCGAACTGGACAAAGAACAAGTTGTCAAGGATTTCTTGACAACTGCTTCCGACGGAAAAACATACCACACTAATTTCTACTCTCTTGACGTCATCATTTCCGTTGGATACCGCGTAAAATCTATTCGCGGTACTCAATTCCGTATTTGGGCAAATAAAATCCTGAAAGAATATATGATAAAGGGGTTTTCCCTCAACGATGATTTGCTCAAAGACGGACGAAGCCGCTACTTCCGCGAGTTGTTACAACGTATTCGCGACATTCGTTCGAGCGAGCGCAATCTTTATCAGCAAGTAACGGACATCTATGCAACGGCTATCGACTACGATCCAGCTTCCAATCTTACCCAAACATTTTTTGCAACGGTACAAAACAAGTTGCACTATGCAGCGCACAAGCACACCGCCGCAGAAATCATTTATGATCGTGTAGACCACAACAAACCAAATGTCGGCATGACAAATTTTAAAGGAACATATGTAACAAAAGATGATGCAAGAATCGCAAAAAACTATCTTAACGAAAAAGAGTTACAAATTTTAAACTTATTGGTTTCTCAGTTCCTCGACTACGCCGAGTTGCAAGCGCTTGAACAGCATACTATGACGATGCAGGATTGGATAGACGAACTCGACAGACAACTTTCTAACAATCGACGCCCTCTACTTAGCGGAAAAGGAACTGTTTCGCACAAAATGGCAATTGAAAAAGCGGAAAAAGAATTTGATGCCTATCGAAAAAAAGAAATGGAAGAATTGGAAAGCGATTTTGATGAGTTCATCAAGAAATTAAAACGAAACGAATCGGATTAAACAATGCAAACAGACGGATTCATTAAAATAATCGAAGATACCGAAGAGCTTCTGCGCGAAGCCCGCGACAATATCGGGGAAGGTTTGGGTCAAATAATCGGTTCAAAAAAAACCGCCTTACAGGAGGTGGAAGAATTGATTATCGAGCTCAAATTAAACGGTTCGCTTCGGGAACGCCCAAACGGACTAATAGAATTCCGTAATACAAAATTAGGTTCGGTTTACGGACGAACCAAGGAGGAAATCAACGAGAAAATTACAAAAAGATTCAGAGAGTTGCAAAGCCACGTAAAGAAACCGAAACGGACGCGCACGCCGAAGTCTCCCCTGCTTTCGGAATTTTACAGAAATTCTTACCTGCCCTACAAGCTGAGTAAGAGCGTCTCCAAAAGCACGGTAACGGGCTACGAAAGCAATATGAGGTATATTGCCGACCAACGCTTCGACAAGCCTCTATTGACCTATTCCGCGACTGAAATCGAGAGCTTTCTGTACGCTATTCCGGAAACGCGCAAACGGCAGATCATGCAGGGATTTTTGAACAACGTGTTCAATCGAGCAGTCGTTCTTTCCGTCGTCAGGGACAATCCCTGCGCGCACATCGAAAAGGTGGAACACAAGCAGAACGAAGGCACCGCGCTCGAATTTTCCGAACAGGAACGGTTCTTCAAAACCCTGTTTTCGAGCGAAAAATTCACCCGTACCCAAAAATGCTATTTCATTTTCGTGTACCTCACGGGGTGCAGAAGAACGGAAGCGTTGAACGTTACGGCAAGCGACGTGGATTTCGACAGAAAGGTGCTGCACGTTCCCGGAACAAAAACAGACGGTTCCGATCGGTATCTTCCCCTCTTTCCGCTCGTGGAAAAGGTCTTGCGCGGGTTGACGCCCGAAAACGGAAAATTCTTTCCTTTTTATGAGGCAAGCGTAGACAGAATACTGAAAGAATGCCTGAAAGAACGCAAATTACACGATTTGCGGCATACTTTCGGAACGATCCAGTGTTGCTGCAACGGAGTGGACGTCAAAACCGTGTCGCTTTGGATGGGACATTCGACGATTCAAACGACGTTGCGGATCTACACTCACCCCGAACGGCTTGACTTGGCAACCTTTTTGCGCGGCGATCTGACGGAGGAAGAAAAGAAAGTGATTCTCAAAGCCAAATACGAAGAAATTTTGCGCTTAATTTACGACTTTTTGGGATAGCGTACCCAAACCGTACCCAAAAAAACGCAAAAAAAGCCCCGTTTTTTCCTTCACGATTACAGTCGTGTAACAAAAAACAGGGAAGCCTTCTTAAAAATTGTTTATTTTTTAAATAAAAAAGGCGAAAAATCACCAAAAAAGTGAAATTTCGCCTTGGCGCAGAGAAGAGGATTCGAACCTCCGGATGATTCACCACCATCACACGATTTCCAATCGTGCTCCTTAAACCACTCAGACATCTCTGCAAGCTGTTTTATTGTACCCGTTTTTTAAAAAATTGTCAACGGATTTTTCCTTATCTTTTCAGAATTTTTTTTATTATCTCCCGTCTCATAAAATTTACAAACAAATCCCAACGGAAATGTTGCAATTTCGCCTTGCTTTATGTCGAAACATATGTTATAATAGATTAAAATATATTATATAATGCGTAAATTACGCCACTAAGGAGCCTTCAATGACAACGATGAAAAGAAGAATCAGGGACGGAATTATTATCGGCGTCTGTTCCGTCGTCGTCGTGGTAATCATTATATTATATTCGTTGTTTACCTCGCAGCATATATTCAACGAAAGCAAGGAACACCTGACGGAAATATACAATCAGGTGAACGCCATGCTCTCGCAAAACATAGAGAATAACCGCAAGCTCATGCACAGCTGGGAGCAATACATCGAAAACTCCATGGAAATCATGAACGATTCAAGCAATCCTACGGCACAGACGCAGCGTAAAGCGGAATTCCAAGCGTTCATGAAAGAGCAAAAACAAAACAGCAGCTGGGGATTTACCGAATTTTACTTTATCGCGGACGAGGAGCACGGCAACGTTACCGACAGCGACTCCCCCTACCAAAACAGCGTCAGATGTAAAACTGCCGATGGGGAAGAATGCACCCTGCTTTTCAGAAGAAGCCTGAAAACGCTGATCGAAGAGGACAAGGGCGGCGTCGTGGGAATCCGTGAGGATTCGAAAGACGGAGAAACGCTGTTGCTGTACGCAATCGAAGTGAAACAAAAAAACTCGTTCGACGGCTTTCATTATTCCGCAATCGCAGTCTGTTACGACGCAAACGATATGGCAAACGCCCTTGCGGTCAAAGCGTTTGAAAACAGCGGTGTACTGTATATCGTTCTACCCGACGGAAACATCTTATTGCAAGACGGCAACAACGGCGTTTCGAAAACCAATTATCTCGACTTCCTCGCCTCTTCCGACGTTAAGCTCAGGAACAAATCGGTCGAAAACATTCGGCAGGACTGGGAAGAGCAGAAATCGGACACCATTCTCATGCAGGCGAAAATCGACGGCAAGAACGTGGAGCATTATCTCAACTATATGCCCATCGGGTTCGGCGACTGGATGCTGCTCGGCGCAGTCCCGAGCTCTATCGTGAACAGCAGCATGAACTGGTTCCGCACAATAACGATTATCGTAATGACGGGAATTTTCCTGCTCATTGCAACGTTGGTAGTCAGCATGCTTATTTCCGCAAGCCGTCAGCACGCCAAGGAACAGGCATTGCGGATCAAATCGCGCGAAGGACTGCTTGACCTGCTCACGCAAAACACGAACACGATGTTCCTTGTATTCTCTCCCGACGACTATAAAGCCGAATACGTCAGTGCGAACGTGGAAAACGTATTGGGGCTCGATCTCGACGAGGTGCGCAACGACATCCGCACAACGTTGGATACGATTTTAAGCGAGCACGTCTCCATTACGCAGGACACTCTGCGCAATCTTCCCATGAACACGACGATGGAAGCGGATCTGCCGGTCAAGAACATGAAGGACAACGAAAAACAGTACTGGTTCCACTGCTCCCTGTTCCACTCCATATCCGAGTCCACGGACAAATGCATCCTCATGTTCTCCGATCGTACGGAAGACAGACGGCTGCGCGCCAACCTCGAAGAGGCGCTTGAAATCGCAAAAAACGCGAACAAAGCAAAGAGCAACTTCCTCTCGAATATGTCGCACGATATCCGCACCCCCATGAACGCGATCATCGGATACACTACCCTGCTCGCCAAAGATGCGAACAACCCCGACCGCGTACGCGATTACACGCATAAAATCACAAGTTCCGGGCAGCACCTTTTAAGCCTCATCAACGACATCCTCGACATGAGCAAAATCGAAAGCGGAAAGACTTCGCTGAATATCGAAGAATTCAGTATGCCCGAATTTATCGAAGAGCTTTACTCGATGATCATTGCTCAAACGAACGCCAAGAAGCAGACGTTCGACGCTCATACCAAGGGTAATATTCCCGAGCACGTCGTAGGCGACAAGTTGCGTTTGAATCAGATCATGCTGAACATCCTTTCCAACGCGGTAAAATATACGCAAACGGGCGGTTCCATTTCCCTGCGCGTGGAAACGATGAAACAAAACGTTCACAACCACGCCCACCTGCGCTTTATCGTAGAGGATAACGGCATCGGCATGAGCGAGGAATTCGTCAGAACGATTTTCGAGCCGTTCAGCCGCGAAGCCACAAAGGAAACCAAGGGCATTCAGGGTACGGGGCTCGGCATGGCAATCACCAAGAACATCGTCGATTTGATGGGCGGCGTTATCAGCGTGCAGAGCGAACTCGGCAAAGGCACCACGTTCACGGTAGAACTTGAAATGCAAATTGCACAAAAGCTCCCCGAGGACCATGATTTCTGGAAGCACCACAACGTAACGCGCGTGCTCGTCATCGACGACGAAGAGGACGTCTGTATGGACATCAAGGAGCTGATGGCGGATACGGGCGTGGAGATTTCGTACGAGCTCAGCGGCGAAGCCGCAATCGAAACCGTAGACAAAGCGGTAAAGGCGAACGAAAACTTCAACATCATCCTGCTGGATTGGAAAATGCCGGGGATGGACGGTGTGGAAACGGCAAGGCAGATCCGCAAGAAATTCGGACGCGATTTGCCTATTATGGTTTTGACTTCATACAGCTTTGAGGACATCGAAGAGGAAGCGAAGGACGCGGGCATCGACCTGTTCCTCTCCAAACCCTTCTTCGTATCCAACTTCCGCCGTGCAGTCATGCAAATCAGCAACGACGGCGCAGCCGCGGAAATCGAGCCGCAAAAGCAGGGAATCTCGATCGACGGCTTAAAAATTCTTGCCGCCGAGGACAATGAAATCAACGCGGAAATTTTGGTGGAACTCCTCGAAATCGAGGGCGTCGAATGCGAAGTCGTTTCCAACGGACAGGAAGCGCTCGAAAAGTTTACGGCGTCCGCGCCCGACCGCTACGATATGATATTCATGGACGTGCAAATGCCCGTGATGAACGGTTACGAAGCCACGCGCGCCATCCGCGCAAGCAAGCACGTAAACGCCAAGAACATTCCCATTATCGCAATGACGGCGAACGCCTTCGACGACGACGTGAAAGCCGCCCTCGATTCGGGGATGAACGCTCATCTTGCAAAGCCGATCGACATGGATAAGCTGAAAAGCGTCGTTGTCAAAATTCGCGAAGAGCAAAACAAATAAGAAGATACCCCCCCACCGCAAAGGTTGTCCGCCATAGAGATTTTCAAAGGCAAACAAATAGCACACTATCTTCGTTTTCGAAGTATCGTGTGCTATACTTTTTTCTTTTCCGCATTTGCAATGCTAAATTGAAATTGATTACCGCCTTTGGGTCGTGCGACATAAACTATACACCTTCACACGATAAATTCTTCCTCCATATTTATTGCTTACATCTTTTGGATAGATATAAACAATTCATTTTATATCCCGATTTCTTATATAGTTCGAATGCGCCGGTGTTCGGTGCAAACACTTCAAGCTGCGTATAATCGCAATCGTTTTTTGCAAAATATTTCTCGGCGCGTTGCAGTAGGGCGCTACCGATTCCCTTCCCGCGCTTTGTTTGCGTTACCACCAAATCGCTGATAAATCCGATTTTCGGGCAAGACGTGGTGATGTCATCCTCACCGCCGCCTTGAAATATTTTGCATACGATACAACCGACCGCCGCGTTATTCTCTTCTGCCAAAAAGATTCTGCCGCTATGCTTTTTCAGCTCTTCCAAAACATAACGGAAATAGTCCTCTCGGTAATTATCCTTTAATACGATCACGCCGCGCTTATCCAAGCCCGCTAAATAACTTTGCAATTCCACAAATAAGTCTTTAACGGCTTCGGCATATTCGTCGCTGTACTCTACGATATTCAATTTCGTCCTACCTCTCTGTTGTATTTCCTTTTACGTCAGAACGCTGAATTACTGTTTATCGCAAAACATTATAACACGATTGTAATAAAAGCGCAAGGATAAATTATTTATCCTTGCGCTTTTATCCTTATGAAATACGCCGAAAGGCGCGCGGCGGGAGGATATTTTTTTTATCAATCCCGTTTTAAAAACAGTCCCTCTTCGTTGCAGTCCACCGTCAGCACCGTGCCCGCTTTGGGATTCTCGCTCACGATATAGCGTGCTACGGGCGTTTCGACGTGCGACTGGATAAACCGCTTTAACGGGCGGGCACCGAACGCACCGTCGTAGCCGTTATCTGAGATATACTCCTTGGCGCGGTTCGTAACCTCCAATTTCAGGTTCTCCGCCGACAGCCGTTTTTTCAGCCGTTCGAGCAAAATATCCACGATCAGGTCGATTTCATCCCGCCGCAACGGCTTGAACAGCACGATTTCATCCAAGCGGTTCAAAAACTCGGGGCGGAAGCTGCGTTTCAGCAAATCCTGCACCGCCGACTTTGTCCTCTCCGAAATATCGCCGTCCTCGATCCCGTCCATAATCAGCTCCGAGCCGAGATTGCTCGTCAAAATGATGATCGTATTTTTGAAATCGACGGTACGCCCCTGCGAATCGGTAATTCGTCCGTCGTCGAGCACCTGCAAAAGAATGTTGAAAACGTCGGGATGCGCTTTTTCGATCTCATCGAACAGGAGAATAGAATAGGGCTTTCTGCGCACGGCTTCGGTGAGCGTGCCACCCTCCTCGTAACCCACGTATCCCGGAGGCGCCCCGACGAGGCGGGAGACCGAGTGCTTCTCCATGTACTCCGACATATCGATGCGCACGACGTTCTTTTCGTCGTCGAATAAATTTTCCGCCAGCGATTTGGCAAGCTCGGTTTTGCCGACGCCCGTCGGTCCCAGAAACAGGAACGAGCCGATCGGACGGTTGGGGTCGGAAATCCCCGCACGGGCGCGGAGGATCGCCTCCGAAACCTTTCTTACTGCCTCGTCCTGCCCCACGACACGCTTATGCAAGTCGTCGCCGAGGCGCAAGAGCTTCGCGCGCTCCCCCTCCTTCAAGCGTTCCACGGGGATTCCCGTCCAGCGCGCCACGATGCGATTGATCTGTTCCTCGGTAACCTCGTCCTGCAACAGCGTTTTTGCCTTGCTGTTCTGCGTTTTTTCGGCGAGTTTCTTTTCAAGCGCGGGCAAATCGCCGTACTCGATGCGGCTTGCCGTGTCGTAATCGTTGTGCGTCTTTGCGGACTCGAGCTCGCCGCGCAACGCGTCTATCTGCTCCTTCAAATCCTTCTCCGCACGGATTTCCGCCTTCTCCTCCTCCCAGAGGATTTTCATGTCGTCGAACTTTTCCCGCAGCTCCTTGATTTCGCCGCGCACCGCTTCGAGCCGCGCCGACGAAAGATTGTCCTGTTCCTTGGCAAGCGCGTTCTCTTCCACCTCGAGCTGAACGAGCCTGCGATGCATGGAATCGAGCTCGGTGGGCATGGAGTCGATTTCCGTACGGATCATCGCCGCCGCCTCGTCAACGAGGTCGATTGCCTTATCGGGTAGAAAGCGGTCGGTGATATAACGGTTGGAGAGCGTTGCCGCCGCGACGAGCGCGTTGTCATGAATGCGCACGCCGTGGAAAATTTCAAAGCGTTCCTTCAAACCGCGCAGAATGGATACGGTGTCCTCGACGGTGGGCTCGCCCACGAGCACGGGCTGAAACCTCCGTTCGAGCGCGGCGTCCTTTTCGATATATTTACGATATTCGTTGAGCGTGGTCGCGCCGATGCAATGCAGTTCGCCCCGCGCCAACAGCGGCTTCAACAGGTTGCCCGCATCCATTGCGCCCTCGCTCTTGCCTGCGCCGACGACGGTATGCAGCTCGTCGATAAAGAGCAAAATTCTTCCCTCCGACTTGGTTACCTCCTGTAAGACGGCTTTCAACCGCTCCTCGAACTCCCCGCGATACTTCGCGCCCGCAATCAGCGCGCCCATGTCGAGGGAAAACAGCGTCTTGTTCTTCAACCCTTCGGGCACGTCGCCCTTGACGATCCGTTGGGCAAGCCCTTCGGCGATCGCCGTTTTCCCCACCCCGGGTTCGCCGATAAGCACGGGATTATTCTTCGTCTTGCGCGACAGAATACGGATGACGTTTCTGATTTCCTCGTCTCTGCCGATCACGGGTTCGAGCTTGTGCTTTTGCGCCCGCTTCGTGAGATCGGTGCCGTATTTTTCAAGCGCCTCATAGGTAGCTTCGGGGTTGTCGCTCGTAACGCTTTGATTGCCGCGGACGGCTTTCAAACCCTGCATAAACCTTTCCTTCGTCAAGCCGAAGCGTGCGAAGATTTTATCCAAACCCCGCTCCCTGCACCCGAAGAGACACAGGAACATATGCTCGACGGAAACATATTCGTCCTTCATGCGATCGGCAAGCTTCTCCGCCTCGGGCAAAATGCGTTGCAGCGCCGCCGAAGGATAGATATTCGCCGCCGCGCCCGACATACGGGGCAGACGCTCGACCTCCTCCTTAACGGCGTTTTGCAACCCGTCCGCATCCGTCTGCGCTCGGAGCAACGCCTTGTAAACCGTTCCGTCGCGCTCCAGCAGCGCATATGCAAGATGCAACGCCGTAATTTCCGCGTTGCCGTACTGCACGGCAAGCGACTGCGCCTCCTGCAAAGCCTTCATTGATTTTTGCGTGTACTTTTCCGTATCCATAAACGTATTCCTCCCTATGATTTTCAATCATATTATACCGCGAAAGAGTTTTCGTTAAACAGGGATATGGCAAAGTTTTTTTATACGGATACCGTTAATTATCGCTACCGCCATTATGACGTATCCGAGGTAGCGTTTTTCCCTTTACGGATCGTTTTCTTGATTTCTGCCATTTGTTCGATCAATTCTCCCAAAGGGTGATATTCTCCTCCCCAATATTCGAAAACCCGCATCCCCTCGTCTTCTAAAACCGGTCCCTCTAATTTAAGTTTGATATTGAGATTTGCAAAAGCTCTTTCGTAATCTATCGGCTCATAATCATCCGGTATTAACAATGAAAAAGCTTTATATGATACGCCAAAGACGATTTTTTGAATTCCTAACGATGCAATTGCCGTTAAGCAGCGCACGCAAGGCGCGCAGCTAGAATACAAAACCGCTTCCCGCAATACTTCGTCCGAATACCGATTCGCGCATTGATGCACCAAATTAAATTCCGCATGTCCGAATACCCCTTTTTTGTAATCTGCGGTATTTTCGGCTTCATCCAAAATTTTATCGTTATGAACGATCAGCGCACCGAAAGTATCGTAACCTTTCTTCCCTGCCGAAATTGCAAGTTCATAACAACGTTTCATATATTGTTCGTCTTTATTCATTTTTGTCTCCATACCGATCATGATATCACTTTTTCATCGTGAACGCAACCAAAAAATCCGATACGACGGCTCAGAAACGCCAAAGCAGTTTCACGGAAGAAAATAAACAAAAAACCTAAATCAAACCCTTTTAATTGGTTCAATTTAGGTTGCATTTTGGAGCTTCTGGCCGGACTTGAACCGGCGACCTATTGATTACGAATCAGAAAAAATGCAAAGTCAGCACAATATATTGTGGAAAATATTTAACAAAATTCAAAATGTAGTGGTTGAAACATCGCCTGACTTTTGCGGACTTGACTTTTTTACGGCTTGATCTGCTTCGAAAGATTCCGTCGAGAATAGACGATGCGAGATACGGTTACAAGCTTACAGTCTTCGGTAACATAGTAAAAAATCGTGAAATTATCGACGAAAACCTTTCTGTATTCTTGTTTCAACGGCTTTACGGGAACGTAGACGGAATTTGAATATGGAAAACTCGTAATATTCTCTGCCGAATCAATTATTTTTACGATCAACCGTTCAGCGGCGGAAACGTTCTGTAACTCTTCGCTTATATATTGGGCGATTTCTTTCAAATCGTCCTTCGCCTGCTCGAGGTATAAAAGTTTATATTTTTCCATATAAAACGCTCTTTACCTCTTTCAGAACCTCTTCCGAAGTATAACGCTTTGCGGTTTCCTCCGCGCGCTCTGCTTCGGCTAATTTTGCATAAATTTCGCTCTCGAGCTGTAAATTTTCGTACGCTTCCATGCTCAAAACAACCATATCGCCGAAGCCATTCTTCGTAAGGAATACGGGCTTTTTCGTTTCGTGCACAGTCTTCGAAATATCCGCAAAATTGTTACGCAAATCAGAAACGGGTCGGATCATGTTTTGCATCGTGATTCCCTCCATGTTTTATTTTAATCAATTTTAGCATAATCATGCTAAAGTGTCAATAGAAAACGCAAAAAAAATTTCGCGGCGTGGGCGGCTCGGTTCGGGCTCCGCCATGCACGTCGCAGGAGATTCGTACGTCATCGAATTTAATATCAACGCTATCGTGGACTTTTTTGTTTTAAAGTCTTGACAACCCCTATTAAATAGGGTATGATAGAACCACTAACCAGAGAGAAAGCAATCAATAATCTAAGGAGGCAAAATTTTATGGGAGTTTTTGATGAAATCAAACTCGGATTGGAACAGGCAATCGAATATGAAAAAGGCAATATCAAAGCGAAAAAAACGACTTTAACGATTTTGCCTTTGGATTCGTTTTCTTCCGAAGAGATTAAGGCAATCAGGAACAACACGGGGCTCACGCAAACCATGTTCGCAAAATACATGGGAGTATCCGTGAAAACGGTCGAAGCATGGGAAGCCGGGCGCAACCAGCCCGACGGCGCAGCACGACGCCTGCTTTCCATTACAAGGGAAAACCCGTCTTTTCCCGTCAGCTCCGGCATTGTAGCAAGATAACGAATTGCCCCTTCCGATCTATCCGAACGCCCTTTGCTCTATCCGAAAGCCGCTCCCGCCGGGGGCGGCTTCTTTTCTGTCCTTCGTCAAACGGTTGCGCCCGCCCGGGCGCACCGCTCAGCTCGGCGGGATTGCGCCTTCATCACGCAAGCCCGCTTTTTCTATATTTATAAATAAGTATCTTAATACTATGTTCAAAAGGAAAGTTTCAACCAAAAAACTATGGTCAAAAAGAAAGTTTGAGAATTTACTTTTGACCATAGTTACCGCAAAAAGAATGCCGCCCGCGGATTCCCCCGCGGGCGGCTCTTTCGAAAGCTGCTTTTTTCCAAGCCTATAAGCGCGGACGCGCCGCGCTCTTTCTTTTTATATTCGATTCCTCAAAGTTACCGCACCCCGTCCTTTCATGGTTGCCCCCTATCGGACGGGTAACAATCGCAGATCCTACCGTTGGGCAGATACCCCGTATCGTTGCACTTCCGACAACTATATTGCGGAGTCAACTGTTCGTCGCTAAGACCTATCTTTGACAAGAAAATAGAGCGTGTAACTTTCAAATTTAACTCTTTTTCTTCCAACTTTGCCTTTTCATCATCGCTCTTTTCCTTAGCAAGCTTAATCTGTAATTTACTTAATTCGGCTTCAATTTTTTTAAACTCTTCGTGCTGTCTGGCAACGCTTGTATACCAATACGCAGTATCCTCAGCCTTTTGCCCTAATACGGAATAATAGTGCTCCCTGTCCGACCGATAATCAGCGTCTTGAATTGCCTTTTTCCGCTCCGCCTTTGCTCTGCGATCAGCTTCCGGAACGCCGCTCTTTTTCTCGATCGCTTCGTTTTTCGCAGCTTCCCGGTTCTGCAAAACTTCGATCCACGCTTTAATAAGCTTGCTGTTTAACGTATATTGATTCGGCAAACCCTTAGATTTTCCCGATTCTTTGAGAATAATAATTTTCAGATCGGCAAACTTTTTCATCATGCGTCTCGCAGTGCTTTGCGAAACGTTCATTTGCGTTTGAATTCCCGTATAGCCCGCCTTATATCTTCCAACTTTAAATTCACCGTTTTCTTCTTTCCTGATAATGATACTTACGATATTGCAAAGCATTATTTCTTCGGTGGGCGTAAAATGTGGCTCACCGAAAATAGCGTCGATAACGCGTAAAAGTTCTTTATCGTACTTAATGAACGACTTACGGCTTGCCTTCTCTTTCGCCGTATACTTTATGTAATCCTTTTTGCTCTTGTCGCGCTCGATCTTCCCGCGCGTTTCAAGCTCACCCGTCCATTTGGCAATCGTTTTAGACGATAAGCCGAAAGCGTCGTGAAAATCATCGTACGTTAAAAATGCGCCGCCGCTCTTAGCGGTGTACGCCGAAATCAGACCGTGCATAAGCACAGCCTTTACAGACAGCTTTTCTCTGCCCTTGCCCGAGAATTCCTTTCCGAAATATCCGCGCGGCAAATCAACGTATTCGATTTTACTTCCTTCTGCTTCCGTCATCGTCTTTCCCTTTCTCTCTGATTAAATCCACTGTCTTTGCTGGTTATATCCAATGAATAATTGGATTACCTTTAAATCCTTTTTCCCAGACGAACCACGCATAGGATACGGCTGTGGAATTTCTGCTCTGTTGGAAATCTCCGTTCTTCGCACACCGAACTCTTTCCCGAAATACCCATATCCTTTTGGGCGGATACTTTTCAAATAAAGTCCTGCGAGATTTACTCTCTAAAAATGTCAATTTAAGAAACATTGCCACCTTATTTCCGTCATCAACAATATCGAGTGCGTGCTCAACAAATTCTTTCGCATATTTGTAAGGTGGGTTCGTAATTATATCAATGCTCAAATGTTTAAATCTAAAAAAATCAGCAACAAGGTACCCCCCCCCTACACGATCCACAATATCGCTTGCAAATACTTTGTAGCCATGCTCAATCAAGGCATTCACCATATGACCCGCACCGGCAGCAGGTTCAAGAATTTCATTTGAAAAATTCTCCACCTCGCAAAGTTTATGAATAGCAATCGGATCCGTGGCATAAAAATCATCACTTTGTCTAATATCCCTCGAATGATTACTTGCTCCATTGCAAACAAATAAACTTTTTGAATTCCCGCTCCAATCTTTCATTGATTACCCCACCTTTATTAAATCAAGTACAGCTTTCCGTTCTCAAATCCGATAAACCTTGCCGACATGAGTTTTCCAACGTTATAGCGCACGGTGGAACGGGAACACCCAATTCGCCGCGCAATCTCTTCGTAAGATACCCGCTTCGCTCCTTCCGACAGTTCGTCCGCAAGTTCTTTGTAAATTTTCATTTCGTAATTTTCAAGCTGCTCGATATTTTCCATTCCCGATTCCTCCTTTGCGCCATGCGCCGATTTTACCCCAAAATTTCGCTCCTCCGCGCCTCCCGCGCCCATACCCAATAATTCGGCTTGGGGCGGCTCGAAAATCCGCCATTCGGCGGATTTTCGAGAAATAAACGGATTACACGATTTCGCACGCGAAATCTATTCGCTCCCCGTTGTCCGCGTTCTTGACGAACACGGGCGGGTTTTACCCTAAAAATTAAAAAGATTTTTTAAATTTTCTTTACGGGTAAAACCCGCCCGATTTTTCTTTCAATTAACGCGGATATATACGCCGCCGCGCGCCCGTGCAAGGCTGCCGTTGCCTCCCGTTCGTCCTATTCTTCCCCCGTTTCACACTGCGGTGTTCTACGGCTCCGCCTTTCATGCCGCTGTTCGGCGGCATATTGTTTAACGGTTTTATGCTTTAATTGCACTCTTTTGACGAAAATTCCCCGTATTATGTGTGGCATAATACTCCGAAAACTCACGAAACTATCTGTTCATCGAAGTCATGCGGATTAGAATCCACCAAAAGCGAGTGATAAATAGGCACGTTTAACAGCTTATCCTTGCTCTGATAAAGATTCCGAAAAGCCCTATCGTCGTACTCAGCCATGCCGCACGCGGGGAAATAATAAATCCCGTTTTCCCCGTCCAAACCGCTCCCTTCGCTCTGCGTAACGTGATACGGAATCGCTCGAAATCCGATCGTCTTTAAATACTTTTCGCGGTAATAATACTTTTCCGCAAGATACCGTTCCCGTTCGGGCGAATATTTTCCTTGCGCTTGCTTTTTAAAAAACTTTGCTTTCTGCTTTTCCAACTTCCAAAGTGCCGCCGTAGGCTTCATAATCCATTCTTGCCGCCTCAATCTGATATTGTGATCGGTAACGATTCGAATATACTTTGCGTTCTGGTCGTCGCCCTGCTCCGTATTCAACAACAAAAAGTCGCCGAAATGCCGATTGAATCGGTAAAAATCTTTTATGTCGCTGCTTGCGTTCCTTGAAGTCTTTGCCCCCTGTGTCAAACCGCTTTCGTCGTTGAAAATCACCGTGTATTCAGGCAATCTTACAAGCTGTAAAGGCACCTCGGGGGTCAATTGATAACTGAACCGTCCACACCGATCCCTTAACGGAATCGAACTCACAAGGCACGGAATGCCGATAGCTTCGCGTTCCTTGTAGAAGAAATAACTTTCCTCTAACGATCGAAATGAAGTAATTTTTTCGACGTCCCCTTCCTCAATCCAACGGTTAATCATTGCCGATTGCAATAAATAATCCGATTTCAACGCTTCCCACCGCCGCCCTGCAATGGCAATTGCAATGCTTGTCGCCGAAAACGTCTTTCCGACGCCCGGCTCACCCGTCAAAGTTACCGCGCGGCTCTTTCCTATATAATCTTCCGATTGCTTTAAACAGAGATTACGGTACCGAGCGTACTGCAACGCGGTTACTGTCGGAAAAATAAACATTCTCGTAAAGAACCGAAGAACATGACAGTAATATTTTCTTGTATTCTTGAACGGCTCGTTGTTTAATAATCGCTCTTGCTTTGCAAACCACCGTTCCGTATGCACTTTTGCCATATCACAAATATTTTTTGTAGCGTTCGTCAATTCCCTTGACAAACTCTTCGTCGTACTTACTCACGGGAACGCTCCACGCCTGCTCGTTCGAGTTCCAATGCCAACCGCGTTTTTTCAGCGCGTACACAAGCTGCTGTTTGGGACGCGTGGTAAACTTCATGAAAACCCGCTCCCCGGCGTCTATTTTTTTACGGTAAGCATTTAGATTCTCCGTTTCGTGCAATTTCTCGGCAGTTTTCTTTCCTCCGTTAAAATTCCCCGCTTTGATTTCTTCATAAATCTTAGCCGCGCTCGTGTTCTTTCTGAAATGATACTTTTTGTCGTACTCTTCGTAAAGTTCCGTATAACGCTTTGCATCGTGTACCGCTACGCCCTCCAATGCCCGCGCTACCATTGTCGATGTGGGATTTCGGAAAATATAGCCCGATTCGAACCGTTTGAAATATTCCTCTGCCCGCTTTGCTTCCGACGCCGAATTATCCTCATACTGCCGTTTGCTGTTTCGGACGCTCTTTTCCACGCGATCGAACCAATCCGAAATTTCCGCCCCCGTCTGCATTACTTTATCGCCCTTATCAAGCCGTTTGGAATTATACCGAGCGGGACCCGCTACCGTCCAAGGGACCCACTGCGCCTGATAAGACAGCATTTTACTCCAACGCTTATGTAATTCGTCTAATAGCTGTTGCTTTTTTCCGTCCGAAATATCCATAGCCATAATTCTGGCGGCGTACGAATTATATTCCCGCTCCGAACCCGTACCTCGATCGAAATGACTGTTTGCGTTCGCCTGTTGGATCTGGCTTTTATTTAATTCAGGTATTTTAACACCGTCCGAACGAATCGGCGATACCGTCGGCGCGGGAAGTGCCGCAACCGTCTTTTGCGGCAATGCTTTTTGAGGTGCAACAGACGAAATGACATTTCCCCTGCGAAGCGTCTTTTCTTTTCCGCGTTTTCCCTTCTCTTTCTTCTGCCGTTCCCGTTCCGCCTTTCTGTACTCGTTCCATTCGCTCCACGCCTCTCTCGGCGACAAGCCTCTTGTCGAAAGTCCCGCTCCCTCCAAAAGTCCGTACGGACGTTTCCGAAGGTCGCTTTTTATATCAATTTTCACGCGGATAGGCTGTAATTCTGCCTGTTCCGCCTCGATAGTCTGCTTTCTTTTCATGATTTCCTCCCTTTTTCGGTATTTCTTCGAAAAGCTATTGACTTTTTCTTTCGAATAACGTATAATAATAGTACAGAAAAGCACTTGTGGCTTTTACCTCTCGGTGATTCTTTGGTGGCATTCGCCATAGCGCCGGGAGATTTTTTTATCTTCTTTTTTTATTCGCAAATACAATAATTCTTTGCGCTGTTTTTCTCGGAATCGTTCCTATCGTCTTATAAATTTTTGACTTGTAGGGCAATTTATCCCCTAAAATATCGGTCGTATAATAACTGTTGTTAATTCCGCTGGGCAAGTATAAATCTTTGAACTTTGCTTCCATAAGGAATTTTTTCTTTTTTTTGATTCTTTTTTCCGACGGAATCTCGTAGAGGTGCGTCATCTCTATCAATCTTGTTTCTTTTGTTTTTCGGTCGTAATATTTCAAATAGTAATGCTCTCTTTCCCCTTTTTTGGATTCAAACATATACTTATTTTTTATCTTAACGATTTGCATATCAACCCCTTTCGGCTTATCCCGCCCGCGCACCAGCGCGGGCGGTTCGCTGCCGTTCTCTTACTTGAACTCGACGATCATCTTTTTTTGACCCGTGTTGTTCATTTTGCGGGATAACTCCGCCAGATTTTGCGCCGTTTTTTTGTGGTAGATCTTTTTTTCGCGTTTGATAAAGCAACCGTTTACGGTTTTCGCCTCTTTTTCCGTTACGATAATGGAATTTTTCGTAATGGAAATCTGACTTGCATTTGCGAAAATATCCTTCTTGGGCTTGTTCACCTCTCCTTTTTTGACGGGCGCAAGGCTCGTTCCCCCACCTTTCTTTTCTGTCGTCTCTGCGCCCGTTTTAGAGGCGTTTTTCGCCGTTTTGCTTCTGCAATTCGACTTTCCGTTTCCTTTCTTCGTTGCCATTTTCTGTCCTCCTTTTAAAATGTGATATTATTCGACCCGTCCGAATTCGATACACTTACCGTGATCGAATCGTCCGTGTAGCCGTTCATTTTGAACGTCGTTTTAAATTTGAACTCTCGCCGTGCCGATTTCAGAATTACCGTTAAATCAAAGAGATTCAACCCGGAGCACGTGTGCTCTTCAAATATACCGTGCGTATTTCTTCCTTCCGCGACGCAAAGGTATCTGTCGGCAATTTCATTCTTCTGTTCCATAGCAGAACGGTATTGTGCCGCACCCGCTAAATACGTTAGATAACTGAAACTCAGATTGTCGCAGAAATACTTTAACCCGAAATATAACCCTTTCGTTTTTACGTCATAAATTTCGGTAGTCCCCGTAGATAAAATCGCCCTCGAATCGGTATCGTTATTGCTTCCTCTAAAAGCAAAATCGTCATGCGTCATTCCTTGAATTCCCATAAAGGTTTGCATTAGAACGTTATAGTTATCTTCCAGCAAATATGAAACCTCATATTCATCTTCTACGGTATATTCGCTGCCGTATGTAACGTTTAAGTTCGTCGCGCCGCCGCTCGGCTGCACCGTATCGCTTAACTCGATTGCCACTCCCGTTTCGCCGCCGAAATTGCATTCGATTTCACCGAATTTTAAATCGATCGCCGTCGGCGCCTTTAAATAGTCCACGGCACAAGTTCCGCTTTTCGTAGGATCCTGTACGCTCGTTGCCCGCACGAGAATTTGCGCGCCAAACGGTTCCAGACAGCGAACCGTTGCCTCACGACTATTCTCTTCGTTTACCGTAACCGTTACGAAGTCGGTAGCTTCTTTGCCTTGCGCCCATGTTAAAGTAGGATCGGCAAACTTCACACTCCACGTCAGCGATTTGTTCATCGCCGTATCAGGTTTTACCGTTGCCGTTACCGTTACACCCTCGCTCGCCGTTTGGCTTTCCGCAGTTCTTGCCGAAAACAACATTCTCTGCGGAATCTCATAAGCCGTTCCGCTTGCAAGCGCGTTACCGTTTTCGTCCGTAACATCGGGTTGAAGCTCGTCCTCTTCGGGCGGATTTTCCTGCTTGTCGCCCCCTTCGTCGTCTTTCGGTTGTTCCGTGCCCGTTCCACCCGTGATGAATTTGCTCCAATCCCGATACCAATTCGATTCGTAGCCGATCCAGACCCCCGCCGCAATCACTCCCGCAAGGAAGATAATCGCAAAAAAAAGCGCAATCCCACTTAACGTTTTATGCCCGCTGTTGTTTGCCATAATTTACCTCCTGTTTGTTGTTTTTTTAATTCCTGTCGGAAACCCTATATTCGGAGGATTGATTTCTACCCCCGAAACGGGTACCCCGACGCCGAACCCAAGCCGTACTTCCCGCTTCCCGCAAACGATTATCAGAACGAAATATTCGCCCGAAAGGTCCGTACCTTCTGGAACTTTCACGTCGTTGCTTCCGTAAATCGTCCGAAGAATCCCTTCCATTTGTTCATATCCGACCGTGAACCCGGAATCTGTCGGCGTGATTTTAAACGCTTTCGTAACGTCCTTTAATCTCTCGTTCGTTGCAATATGCACCCAGCGATAGTTTTTATCACCCGCAACCTCAAACGAAAAATCCGCTTTGTCGCTTGCCTCGATCGTTACTGTGTAACCTTTTCCCGTCAGCGATTGAACCTTCATTTCTTCATTGGGATAAATTCGCAATCCCTCGCCTGATTCCGTATAGATTTCGTTATTAAACCCTACGATAAGCGTGTCTATCCTTCCGCCGAATCCGTCCGTTACAATAAAAGCAATCCCGAGCCCAGCAAGGGCTAAAATCGAAATAAGCAGTAAAACGCAAATAGTAATTGCAATCCGTTTAAACACTTTTTTCGTTTTTTCCCTTTTGGCTTTCTCTTCGCCTTTTGATACGGACTTTCTCTGTCCTTGACCCAAAATGCACCTCCTTTAACGCCGTTATGTTCCCGATCCTATCCGAGCTTTCTCATTCGGTAAGGATTCGTGAACTTCTCCGCTATCTGCCGTTCCACCGCCCGCGGCTTCTTCCGTCGCCCACCGCTCCGCATACCATTGCCGCAATCGTTCCCCGGCGCAAAACCGTTTGATTTCTTCTGATATTTTTTCCGCACAACAGCAAACGTGCCCTTCCTCGTCTACGCCCTTGTTTCCGCAGATCGGGCAAATTTCCTCTTGCCGAAACAATGAAAGTGAAATTCCCTGCGTGCAGATTATCTCTTTCCTCGCCTCAACGACCGCCCTGTATCGTTCCGACACGTCCGTTGTATCCTGCCGCGCGGCAATTCTGTGGGCAATTGCCGTTTCAAGCCGTTCCTGCGTTCTTAATATCTTTCGATATTCCGCGATTCCGCCTTCGTAAATGACGTTCCCTTTGTCGTCTCGCTTGATTTTTCCGCTTTTGTCCTTCTCGGGAATCCCAATGAGAATTTTGTCCGCAGCTTCCCGTTCTTCCTTTCGCCTTTTCTTCCTCGCATTGAAATACCATTTCGCTTCCTTTGCCAATAACGGAAATTCCACCTCTTGCCCCGCACTCAACTCTTCCGCAAACGTCGCCTCAAAATAACGTTCAAGCTCCAAAAGCGTCATATCGGAAAGCCGACCGCTTTGCTTTCCTCTCTGATAGCTTAACGAATAGATTTCCTCTTCCGAAACCGTCGCGTAACACTCTTCAATCCTAACGATCATCTTTACCTTTCCACGCTCGCCCTTCTCTCGCTCGTAAATCGCGTATTCAGTCCCGACGTCATAACTGTAATAATTCCGCCCGTCTTTTCCTTCAATCATGATTTCTTCTCCCGCCGTGGTCTTGTCCTTCCGCGATTTAAACGTCAAGATATACCCGCTCGTACTTGCTTTCGCCTCGATCGACATAACCGTCCGAAATGCTTAAAACCGCAAGAACGCCCGATTTTTCCAAGGTCTTTAAAACCCGCTTCATCTTCTCGTTTTCTTCCCGCGTCCCGTGAAGTCTGATTTTAACCATTTTCCGTTACTCCTTCATAAAACAAAGCCAATGAGTATTGCTCCGTTTCCCCGATTTGTGCCCGAATACAGGTTTTTCTTTCGTACACTTCAAAACTTCGGAGACCCTTATATCTGTTTCATTCCACTTAAAAATCAAAATCCCCTTAGATTCCAAAACACGGAAACACTCGGCAAATCCTTTTGTGAGCATTTCTCTCCAATCAGTATACAAGGCTCCATATTTTATCTGTTGCCACCCCGTAGGCGTATGTATTTCACTTAAACTTCCGTAAATTTCTTTGTATTTACTTTTCCCCGTATACCTCGTCAGGTGCGGTGGATCAAAGACAACCATTTTGAACGAATTATTCAAAAACGGCAATTTAGTGAAGTCGGCCACAATGTCAGGATTGATTTCAAACTTCCTTCCGTCGCATAAGGTTGTCGTTAAAGAACGAATATCGCAAAATAGCACTCTCGAATCGTTCTTATCGAAATAAAACATTTTTCCTCCGCACGCAACGTCTAATATCTTCTTCATATCTTCCCTCACGCCCTCTTCCTTGCTGTTCTGCGATAGCTTGCACTTATCTCCTGTTCAAGCTGCGCCATAGTAATAATCTTGTTCCTCGCGGCAATATCCGCACAATTCGCCCGCACGAGCGCCTCTGCAACGGGCGGACAAACCGCGTTCCCCAGCCTCTCGATTTGCTTTGCCTCGCTGTACTTCTTCCCCGTCCTGCTCTCAATGTCGATGCAGTAATCTTCGGGAAATCCCTGCGCAAGCATGAGCTCCCGCGCTTTGAGCATTCTCATTCCGATGTCGGAAATAAAGTATTGAACCCCGTCGATTTCGAGTATCAGAATTTCGTCGTCGGCAATCGTATATCCCGCGTAATTATTCAGTAGATTCCGAATCTCAATCCAATGCCCGAGATTCTGACTGCTGTCAATCTTTTGCAGATACGTACAAACTACCGCTTCGTGCTCCTTTGCCGTAACCGTCGGGAACGGCTCGTCCATTCCCTTACAGTCCATATTGTTCCGTAAAACGCATAAATGCGATTCGGTGAGATAATGCCGAGGAAGCGCGGTTACGGTCGGCAGCGGGTTCTGCATTGCGCTCGCGTGGTCTGCCCCGCCGTAGTAATGAACGACGTTTACGGCAACCAAATTACTGTGATTCGTTCCCGTTACCGTCGGCGCGGGTTCGTCCACCTTTGCTCCGCGCCCGTCTCTTCCGTCGCTGTACCGAGATGATAGACTTACAGCCACGTACGCGTTGTGATCGATTCCCGTTACCGTAGGACAAGGATCTCGCATATCTGCACCCGCCTGTTTTTCTCCGCTGAAATATTTGGAAATATACCCTTCACAAACAAAGTTCCGATTCCCTGTTGTAACCGTCGGAAGAGGCTCGTACGTAGAATGACAAGCGTTATTCGTGTTGTTGCTCATAATATACGGGGAAAGTTTCGGCTTTGCAAGATAGTGCTTGTTTACTCCCGTTACCGTGGAAAGCGGATTGTCGACGTCTTGCGGCGGGTTCCCGAAATTTACCTGCATAATGAACGGATTCGGATTCTTGATAACAAACTTATCCATTCCCCGCGCGATTCTGCGTAAAGTATTTACCGCAAGTCCTCTCTTTCTGCCGAATATCGACGGGCAGGGCAAGCTCATGTCGATACAGTCCGCCGCCGTACGGTACTGCTTTAACCCTTTACTTTTTCCGTGCGTCGGCTTCGGAAACACGATCGGCTGCCCGTCGCACCGGGCAATCAGATAGAACCGCTTGCGTATCGTCGGCGTGCCGTAATCGCACGCCTTCAAGATGCGCCATTCCACTTCATATCCAAGCGCTTTGAATTGCTCGACAAACCGTTTAAACGTCTGCCCTGCGCGCTTCTTGTCGGGGACGAAATGTTGCTTTTCTACGGGCAACACTTCGCCCTTCTCTGCCGTTATGTATCTCTTTCCGCGTTTCGTCTTGACAATTTCCTTAACGCAACGACCGTGTATCCGCATAGGGACGATTGGTCCCCACGTCGTAAACTCTTCGACGTTCTCCATGATAATGACGCGGGGACGCACCGTTCCCGCCCACTTTAACAGAACCCAAGCAAGCCCGCGTATTTTCTTCTCGACGGGCGTGCCGCCCTTTGCTTTGGAGAAATGCGTGCAATCGGGAGAACCCCACAACAGACCGACAGGACGACCGCCTGTTACTTCTTTCGGATTCACCTGCCAAACGTCCTCTTGATAATGCTTCGTATAAGGATGATTGACTTTGTGCATCGCAATCGCGTCCGCGTTGTGGTTTACAGCAATATCCACGGGTGCGCCGAGCGCAAGCTCCATGCCCGTACTCGCTCCGCCACCTCCTGAAAAGTTGTCTACGACCAGCTCGCGGAATAAATTGTCTTGGAACATTCTCTTCCCCCAATCATGCGCTATTTCTTTCCTTGCATTTCGAAAGCACCTTTTGAAGTTCGGCAATCGCTTGAATCAAGTGATCCTCTGCATATTCCAATTCGGATTGAATCCGAATCGAATCTTCGTGTTTTTCTTCTGTTCCGTAAAGCCACGCATTACATTCCGCCTCACGTTCCCGCTTTACGATTGCCAATGCCCCCGCAAGCGAAACCGAAACGTTTTCAAGCACCCTTATCCTTTCATCCGTCATTGCTTTTTACCTCTTTCCCAATTGACCGCTCCAATTCTGTAATCAAAGAAGAAGTCGTCGTTTCCTTCGTTTCGGGCGGATCGTTTTTCTTTGGAATTGCGGACGTGATAGCCACCGCCCCGACCGTTACCGCAAGCGCAATGCCGCTAAGCGATAACAGCGTCCTCCTTATCCAACGTCCGATTATCATTTTTTCCCGTTCCCCCCGCCCTTTTTCTCGCTTTTCGCCAAAGAAGGTTTCTTCTTTGAGGAAGGATCTTTAACCGTCTTGCTCTCTGTTGCGGCTACTCTTGGCGCGATCTGTTCTTGGATTCGATTTACGCTTGCAACAGGCGCTCTTCTCTTTGCTTTCAAAATCAACAATACGATTTTAACGAGAATATAAACCGCCGTAACTATTGCAACCGCAACGGTGATCCATTTCAGCCACGGTGTATAAGGACTTAGTACGGTAAATTTCGTTGCCAAATGTCCGAACAGAATATATACGATTAAACAAAAAATCGTCGTAACGATCATTTCTATCATTTTTAATTCCTCCTTATAGGTTTTGTTTTTAATTTCACTATTGCCGAAACGACGATCACAACGATACAAGCTGCCGCAATACCGCAAAGCCAATATACGACTTGCCAGAATCTGTTTTGCATCATGCTCGGCGGAGGAGTTAACGCCGGATATATATCTATCGGCGACATTACGACAGGTATTATCGTTACGTCTTCCCCTCGAACGAACCCCAAATGAATGATTTCAAAATTCAGATATACTGCGTCCTGTGCCGCATAAAATCTCGTGTATTTCGTTCCCGTCCAATCGCCCGAACCGTGAAACTCCATTGAGGTTGATTCATACGTTGAAACGCTGAACCTTAAAATGTAAACCGTTTCATCTGCCTTATCCGCTTCCGAAAAATAATTCTTTAAATCCTCGACTTCCGTTTTATCAACAAGAACATTTTTTGAAACGATTATATCTTCTCCCGAAAGTTTCTCTTTGCTGATTTCCTCTATCGGCAATACGTTTTCTGCGGTCAGATAATTTTGTACTTGATGATTCAATCGGAAAATATTACAGAAGTTATCCCATGAACTCGTCGTATTTTCAAGTTTTAGATTTATCCAATCCGATTCCCGCCGAGCGTCAAATTCTCGAACGTTTAATCCGATCTGGTGCCCTTCCTCAACTTCCTTTTCGAATAAATTTGCATTCAGCCGTTTTTCGGCTATTTCAAGAACTTCATCGTTCTCTTTAATCTCGTAACTATTTGCCCAAGCCTCGACCTTTTTCGGTGGAATCGTTTTCTCGATATTATCCGTTTTAATGAGCCAATCGTTACGCTGAATCTGCGGTTTCCCTTTTCGGTAATTATAAGAAAGCCCCTGCACCCCCGAATCGCTCGGCCCATTATAGTGGTAACACTCAAACGGAATATTCGGATCGTAATATGCCCCCGTATCCGTTTGAGGTAAGCTCATTCCCAAATAGGAATATAACGCTTTGTAAACCTTGTCGTTGTCCGTTACGAAAATTGGCTTCGTTCGATATTCGTACCATTTTGCTTTTACTATTTGCAACTGTCCGAATTCGTCAATAAACCGATTCGGCACGGAGAAATAAACACTTGATAAGGTGTTTTGTCTGTCATATCCCCCAGCCGTTCCCGCGCCCGTTCTGTACCATGTCGGAATAACGTTTAAGGAAATCGTTTCAAGTTTTTCTTCTTTGGAATCAAGCGTTCCTTCTGCCGAACTATCCGATCCGCACCCCGCACAGTAACCGCTGATTCGGTATGTAAACGATACTCCGTCCGTTCCGTCTATTCCCGCAAAAGAATCTTCGGGAAGCTGCTCGCCCTTAAACCAAAGCTGCACGCTTGCCACGTCGTAACGGCGCTCCCCGTTATTGATTCTCGCGTATTCTCGCGCGCGGTCGTACGATGCCTGTTTATTTACAAGTCCGAATTTTAAAAAGCGGTGATTATCCGTTTCGTCCAATAGTCTGATCGTACAATTTTCGTAATCGGTTGGATTCCCTTCGTTATCGTATTTTACCGCCATGTTTATGACGTGTGCGCCCGCTTTCTCCGACAATTCCCGTTCCGTCGGATTGTAAACGTAAAAATAAATCCCGAAATAGTTGTTCGCAATAAAAGCATTCGTCGAATACGCATACTCTACAAATCCGTTATCAATTAAACGGTGAATGCCGTTTTCGTCCTTGGGATAAAGCGAAGTGTCAACGTCTTTCAAATCGTCCTCAATTGCGGTTTTTTCGTATTCGGTATAGGTCGTGTCCGCATAGACGTAAACCGAACCTTGCGCCGCCGTTCCCAATGCAAGAAATAGCGAAAGGCAACAAACGCCGATAGCCGCAAGGGCTTTTTTTATTTTCCCTGCGGCTTTTCTCATGCTTGTTTTTCCTCCCCGTAGGGATTTTTTGCCAAAAGATAAACGAAACGCTTATCTCTTGAAATCGGGCTTCTTCCTGTGCGGAACGTTTTCCGTGTTCCGTACAAAGTATCGTATACGAGAACGGATACCCGCTTCGGGCATAATGATTCCAACTCTTCCGCCGTTACTTCGTAAAACGTTATATCAACTTTCTTCATCTTACACCTCCCTACAAGTTCTTACGTCCCTTCAACCTTCTTTAAAATATCAATGAACCCTGAGATATTGAAATATTACTTACCGAAACATGCAATGCCGCACTGTCTACAAATACATTCACCGTTTCTGTCTTAACGCCGTAATTTGTTCCGTTATACGCAGAAGATACCGTTACTTCGATAGAAAATAATGCATACTGCTCGGCTGCCGCTCTGAATGCCGATACTACGTCGCCTTCGGTAAGCCCGTTGTCCTGTTCCAGATTTTGATTGATCGAAACAAAACAGCCCGGTATCGTATTACCGTCCAGATGCATTATATCTTGTGTTTCCGGAATACTGTATATGGTTTCATCATCCTGAAAAACATTGGTGAATTCGATTCCGTCTGAATTGTAATGCAGTAATTTACTTTCATAGTCCGGATAAGCCCAGAAAACACCGGATTCTTGCATATTTAAATCCGGATCGGCGTCCGCCCCCACCTCATTGCAAAATGCAACCTTGAATTCCGCATTCATACAAAAATGACCTACTGTTAAAGTCTTCTCTGTCTCGATCGTATATTTTGACGAAGTTGTCGTATACGTAATTCCGCTTAATGTCTTAGCCGCCAATTTCGGCACGTTCACCGTTATTCCAAGTAACCGCTCAACGTAGTCCAACGTACAGCTTGCCGTTGCCGACGGATTATCCAACGATTTAACGGTTACCGTCATCTGCCTGTCAAAATCTTTCAGGCAAGCTACCGTTGCAGTCAATCCGTTTGCCGTTAAACTGACGTACTCTTCCGTTTCTATGCTTTCGTCCGTACACGTTACCGACCATTCTACGCGCCTATCATCCGCGCTGACCGGTTCTATCGTTGCCGTAAGCTTATATGCGGATTCTGCCTGCGGAGATATTCCGTTTGCCGCATAGTCTGCCGCCGCGATTTTAGCGCTTGTCAACTTGATTCCATTGTTTTCCACCGACCCAATCGAAAAGCCGCTTTCAACGGGCGCAGAAGCTTCTTCCTTTCTCTTAAAACCGTTCGACGGTTTGTAAGGCGTCGCATACTCCATTGCCATTATCGCCACCGAAGCGAACAGCAAAATTGCCAAGATCGTGCAAATCCACCCGAGAATTACGGTGCTCTTTGTGTTCTTTCCCTTTTTCGTCCCTTTGCTCATCTTCTTTTCCTCCTTTATTTCGTCGACTTTCTCGAAGTCTTTGACGCGGTTTTTCCCTTTGCTTTTTTGCCCGTTAAACGTTCCAACTCGGAATTTAATTCTCGGTAGTCAACGTTCTGATAGCTTACGCCGCCGAATCCGTATGCGGAATTACGCTCCAAAAGCTGTAATTTTGTTTTTTTCTGCATTCCCAATAGCGCGTCTGCGTTTCGTTCGATGAACTTACGACATTTCGAATCGTTTCGAATTACGATAACCGTCGCCGCCGTATCCCAATTACGATAACCGTCGCAAGGACGATTTTTTCTGTCCTTTGCGCTATTCCCCGTCTTATACCTTGCCATGTTTCTCTTCCTCCTTTATTTCGTCGACTGTCCGCCGTTCCGAATTATTGCCAATAACACCGATCCAACAATAACGGCGGATTTTTTACCGAACTCCATAAAAACCGCCTTTCTATTTCCAAAACGCCCCTATCCTCTAAATCAAATCGAGCCTCTATGTCATGCAAAGTTTTTCCGTTTCCAAAGAACGTTACGGGGCTGTCATTATCCCATTTCAGCATTAAATTCCAATACTGCGGATAATTTTTTCGTAGAAACCTTAAACTTTCAATCGTCTGATTGTGGCAAAACCAACAACCGCCTCGTTTACTATTCAAATAAATCGGACTTAACAGGTCGTTTTTTTCGCACCACTCATAGCATTGCTTTTCCGACCAACCGAAATCAACAAGCGGACTTCCCTTTTTATCCGTTAAGTTATGAAACCGATTCGGTTCGTCCTCTGCGATTCCAATATAAGAAAAGGCATTTTTTTGAACTTTTTCTAAAACCCGAACTTTCAGTCTGGAATTGCACCAATTTCCTTTGTGCATAGGAAATCCGTAAATTTTACCGCTATATTTAATATTTTTTCCATGGCAAACGGAATAAAAATAATCTTCGTAACTCTTCGGAGCATGGAGGTGTTCAACAATTTTTCCATATCTCCGAAAGATGATTTCGTCCGCTTTTTGTTTGAAATTCATCATTTCGGGCAAATCGGCGGGAATATCATTCGTTGCCATTATCTCGACGTGTACGATCCTGTCAAGCGGCAACTTATTTCGGTGTATCAGCTCTAACATGGCGATACTGTCTTTCCCATAACTCAACGAAGCGATATACTCCATTTCTATATTCCCTTCCCCTCCGCAACGCCCGCAGCGGAATTAAATACTACATATAGTTTCAATTTCACTTATCAAACACAAATTATTGATTGACCCACCGATTTTTTCATTGTATAATTATTAAGAAAATAACTTATAGGAGGTGGGATATGAGTTTCTTAAAAGCAGTGCGGAATCATATTCTTCGTTGCGTTAGCGACGCACAATATGATCGTGAAAAGCAACATGCAAGGCGTATTGCTTATGCCGAAACGGGTGATGACTTCGTAACGGCTAATAAAACAGGACGTTATATCAATGGAAAAAAAGCATATAAACGTCATTATCAAGAAGCAATCGCCAAAGCAGACGCAAGAAAAAAACGAAGAGATTCTTTTATTTCCGATTTATAATTTCTTCCGTTTAACCGCTTTCCGTTCGGAAGGCGGTTTTTTTATTGCGCTGCCGCAATTAAACTTGCTACTTTTTCAAAAGATTCTGCAACCTCGATTCCGATCGGTATTTTTCCGTCTTTGTTCCGTTCCATTTGGATCGTAACGGTGCCGTTTTGTCCGTACTCACCAACCGAAATAATTTCGGATACCGCTATCAAAGTGCGATACCTATGTCCGTCCCTCTTTCCGACGTGCGTAACTTCAATGAATCCTTTCATTTTGAACCTCTCCCTCTCATTATGCTTCTTACGTCCCCTATTTCGTGGGCAAAATGCCCACGAAGTAAGACTTTATACACTCTTTGCGGTATAATATTTCTGCCAAAAAACAAAATCCACAAAGGAGGTATTCTGTGAAAATTTTCTTTAAAGGAATCGCAATCGGAATGCTGAATCATTCTCCAAGTTGTTTATTTTTGGTGACATCTCAACTCGGCTTCTCGCCTCTGAGTTCACCGACCACTGTGCAGCGTGGAATTGGTAAATTAAAATATAATGCTTCCCGCCTATCGCGTTAAGCCGCAATTGACTTTTCCTCGCTTTTATGGTAAAATTGGGTTGCAACAAAATTTAACACAAAGGAGGAAAAATCAAATGAGCGCTATTAAAAAAATCTTTTTCGGCTTATTCCATTGCTTTATCGGTATACATAAAGATAATTGGTCATATAAAATTGTTTCCTTTTTAGGACTTGCATTTCGGGTAGGTTTGCTCCCGCTTCTTTTACCGAATATTTTTGAAATATTTGCCGATATGATGATTTCTTCATGGAGACTTCCTGTTTGGGCTTATGAATTACTTATCAGAATTTTTTTGTTCATTATTGATGTAGTCGGATTATCAAATTTCTTTTACTGGATTTCATACCCTTCTGTTGGCAATAGTTACCAAAGCGGCACTTTTCCTGCTTGGGGCAGTTTCTGCTATACGCTCTACTATCTTGCTTATAACGCTCTCGTAATAGTGCTTATTCGCTTTTTTAAATATTGGGTAATTTGCGTTTCGTTTTTTGTATTACTTTTAATCTGCGCCCTAATTTATTTTTTCTCTTATAAACTTAATACCGTTCCTGACGGATGGGGAGTTCGTATGTCGATTCATGCTGGTTCAATCGCCATTGTGTTTATCCTCCTCATGGTTATCAGAGCAATCATTTGATTTCGGGAAATTTTTATCATTGATAGCTTTTAATTTTTCCCGAATAATTCTTAACTCTTTTGTCGTATAAACGATATAACCAACGACGAAGACCGTTAAAATCATCAGCATTACAAGCGTCGACGCCCAATAACTTACACTATCCAAAATTGCCCTTCCGAGGGCGATTTTTTATTTGCGATTCAATCGTCGCTTTTCGCCCCTGTTTTGTTGTTTTCCGTATTTATCTACTTATAGATATTTGGAATTATAATATCTATTTTTCAATTTGTCAAGAGAAAAAATCTAATTTTCGATATAATTTTTTTGAAATTGGTGAAAAACTATGAAAACATCTGAAATTTTAAAATCTTTAAGAGTAGAAAACAACTTAAAACAAAAAGAACTCGCCGAAAAATTAGGCATTGGACAATCTACAATCGTGGGATATGAAAGAGGTCTTCATGAAGCTACTGCTAATATTCTATCTCGTTATGCCGAATTTTTTAATGTAAGCGTAGACTTCCTGTGTGGGCTTGAAGATGAGTTGGGAAATAAATTATATACTGGAAAAAAATATAATTCTACTTATTACAATCCTCCTATATCCGATGAAGAAAATAAACTTATTGGTTTGTTTCGCAATATGAGCCACCCGCAGAAAATCCGCTTCCTTTCCTTCGGCGAAGGATTAACGGAACCGTTATCAAGTAGTAAAAAACACCAATAACCTATTAGGAGTACATACGATAATGAGTAATATTAATGCGATAACCCCTCCGTCACAAGGAAATTCAGGTCAACTTCCACTTGTAGCAATTTGGATAATTACAATTCTTGCCGTCATCGGATTCCTAACTTTTGCTACACTTTTCATAGTATTTTGCGTTAAAAAACGACGTCCGGCAATTACCATGTTCTTTCTCGTTCTTGCTCTTGTTTTTGGGGGATTAATGATTTTCTGTATTGCAGATTTCCCTAAAAACTACAAAAACTCCGATTCCGAAATTTCTGTTGAACCGTTACACAAAAGCGTTCGGCAAACTGCTCGCCAATCTTTCCGAATAATAAATTCTGCTCTTGGTGAGTGAAAAGCGCTTATTTTTGTTTTTCCCTCATGATATAATATCCCTCCACTATCATGGAGGGATATTATGGGCTTAGAGTTTACAGACGAAGAAAGCGTCCAACTGATTATGCACATAGACGAAATCTATGCTCTTATCGGGCGGGCGGAGGGACGAGCGCAAAGATACGAGGCGCGAAGGGAAGAAATTTTAACAGGAAACTTTATGGCTGCTCTCGCAGAAAAGCGAGAACGGGAACAAAAGGCACGACCCAACGGCGATGTTTTGACCACTCCGAAGGAGAGTCAAATGTTAATACCTATCTATATCCCCGGCGTCTCTGTCAGCGACAAAAAGCGCAAAGACGGACGCTATCAGGGCTACGCCGTGAGAGAAGGCAAAAAACACTTCTTTTACGGCAGATCCTACGAGGAATTGATACGGAAAATTTCAAAATTCGTACAGGAAGGTGAAATCGAGCGAAAAAGACTTGTTGAAACCTCCCCGAAATTCGGGGATTATATCCGAAAATGGATTGAAATTTACAAAAAACCAAACTTGAAGCCGTCCTCTTTTCAGTCGATGATTGCCGCGCTCCGCCCCGCCATGGAGGCGTTCGAAAACAAAAAGCTCCGCCTCATCGCGTCGGACGAGATACAGGAGCTGCTCGTCGGCATGAAGGCGGAGCGTATGCGCGATATGTGCAAGATCTATCTGAACGAAGCGTTTCAAAAAGCCGTCGACAAAGGAGATCTGAAACGCAACCCCTGCGCCGCCGTGGAGATCCGAAAGCATAAGAGCGAACACAAGAACGCTCTGACGGTGGACGAACAGGAGCTGTTCTGCGCGGCGATCGCGGGAACGGAGTACGAGCTGTTCTGCCTCTTCCTGTTGGCGACGGGTCTCAGGATCGGCGAAGCTCTGGCGTTGCGGCGGGCAGACTTCGACTTCGAAAAACACACGGTAACGGTGAACAAGAACGTCGTCTATATCAAGGGCAAGCGGATCGAGCAGGACACGCCGAAATCGGAGGCGGGAAACAGAACCGTCCCCGTTCCCGTGAACCTTAGCGAACGGATCCGCGACGTGCAGACGGATCTGATCTTCCCCCACCACGCCGAAGCGGTGCGGAGCTTTATGAAGCGCCTGCGCAAATCAATCGGCGTCAACGTTACGCCGCATATCCTTCGGCACACGTACGCGACGCGGCTGTCGGAGGCGGACGTTCCGCCGAAGGTAAAGCAGTACCTTATGGGGCATGCGTCGCTTGAAATGACTGAAAACGTCTACACCGACACGCAAAAACGGTATTTAGACAGCGTTTCGGATCTCGTACGGTCTGTTTTCGACCCGAAAAACGGCAGGTTGACTTAAATTTTGACTTTTTTCAAGGGAATTACAGCGAAAAACAGCAAAGAAAAAGCCCGTTTTACGGCAAATTTTCCGTAAAACGGGGCATTTTGGAGCTTCTGGCCGGACTTGAACCGGCGACCTATTGATTACGAATCAATCGCTCTACCGACTGAGCCACAGAAGCATATGATCCCGCGCGCATTTCAAATGCCTCTCTATTATAAAAAATACGCCGATAAAAAGCAAGCGTTTTTAACGGCGTTTTTCATATTTTTTTATTTTTCGGCACAAAGATTTTTACCTGACTCGGCACGGCTTCGATTTTTACGTTTCCCGAGATCCCCTTTTCCCCGTCGAAATCCCAAACAACCTCGTCGTCCGTTAAAATTTCCACGCACTTTCCCTGCAATTTCACAATATCCTTCTTTTTAATGCGAAAACCGAAAAGAAACAGATGCCCGATGGATAAGCACGCCGCAAGCCGCCCCCAGAAGCCGTATTTTTTCGCTTGCTTTACGAGTGCGACCTCTAAAACGCCGTCCCGAACGCTCGCCCGCTCGTTCAGCATAAACCCCGCAACCGATTTCCCGTTCATAACGAGCGCGAGCGCACAGTCTGTTTTCACCTTTTTTCCGTCGCACACAACGGTAACGGGAAAGGAATCGAATTTAAATTCCTTTAACCCTTCCACCGCGTACGCCGCCCAGCCGAGGCGGCGTTTTCTCTTCTGCGGCGTCGTATAGGTTACGGATGTAAATGCCCCCGCCGCCGCAATGTACGCGGCATAACCCGTATCGTTGACGCGCATACAGTCGATATAGGAAACGTGCTGCATACGGATAATGCGAAGCGCCTTCTTTACATTTTTCGGAATCCCAAGCGTATGCGCTATGTCGTTCGCCGTACCGGACGGCAAATAGCCGAGCGCGACCCGCTTTCCGTTCAGCCCCTGCAACACGTGATGAAAGGTTCCGTCGCCGCCAGAAAACACGATTGCGTCGTACTTATCCGCGCCCTCGGCCACGCACGCTTCCAAATCCTTCACGCTCGTGGTAGCGTGCACATCCACCGCGTCGAACGCCGCCTCGAGCTCGCAGCGAATCGTCGGAAGCTGCTTTGCGATCCCGCCCTTCCCGCTGTTCGGATTATAAAGAAATAAACATCCCATATCTCTATTATAACCGAAAATCACCAATCAGACAAGCGTTCAGACAAAGTATTCGGCAATATTTACGATTCTGTCGCATAAAAGTGTCTGTAAATAGCGAATATCCTTCTGAAACAGCAAACCTTCTGCCAGCTCCACGCCCCGCCGATGCGCCTCTTTCAGCGCGGTGTTCCACAGCGAGAACACTCCGTCGCCGTTATCCGCAATCAACCCGCCGAGCGAAGAAACCGCACCGACGAGCGCAGAACGCGCTTCCGCCTGTGAAAGCTTTGCCTGCTCCAACCCGTTTGCCGTATCGTACAGAAGCCTTGCAAGACTGTCCGCCGTTTCGGCATTGGCAACGATCCTGTCCCGCGCAGCGACGGATTTACCCTTCAACGTCAGCGGCGCTATCTTGCGCGCAAACACGCGCACGTCCCTGCCCTTATCCCCGAGATTGTCCTTTACGCTTTCCGCGCTCGCCGCCTTGAAATAACAGGCAATCGCAACGGAGTTTGCCCCTTTCAGATAATATCCCGCACCGCCCGACAGATAAATATCCCCCGCGACGGCGGACACGGACGTTTCCTCGCAGTCCTTGACGAGAAAAAAGTATTCCTTATCGATAACGACGCGCAGATACCCCCGCCCGCCGAGCGCCGCACCGACGACAAGCGCGCCGACAACGGCGCACGTCGAAAACAAGCAAACGAGAAATATTTTTACGCCCTTTTTACAACTGTTCATGCCCTATTGTATGAAAAAAGGACGCGCCCTTATGCGCGACCTCGTAAAGTCCGCCGCATTCGATCCTCCCTGCAAGAGGATCTCCTCAACGGCTACGCCGTTTCGAGATGACGAACATTTTCTCTGCGCGACGGGAAGAATTATTTCCTTCGCCGTAAAATATCGCCTTCGGACAGAGCGTACGGACACGCAAAGGAATATACCTCCTGCACGCGCTTGGCGTCCGCACAGGACGCGCCCGACGCATCCTTCATATCCGCAACGCGGAAACTCTTTCCGAACGCCCCGTCGGGAGAGAGAATTTCAAGCAGATCCCCCTCGTAAAAGCGGGTGCGCATTTCGGCAAACACGCGCCCCCCTTCGCAGCCTCTGACGACGGCGATGAAATCACACGTCCCCTCGCGCTTGCAGTCGTCGTACGATACCGTCTCCGCGTTTTTCCCGAACGCGTACGCTTCGGTATAGTCGCGGTGGGAAACGGTCGTAAGCTCCTCCGCGACGGTTACGTCCGCACCGTCCAACAAACGGCGGTAGGCGTTTACGACGGTAGCGAGATAGTATTCGCTCTTCATGCGCCCTTCGATTTTAAAGGACGAAACGCCCGCCGCTGCAAACTCCTTCAAGCGCGCGCTCATGTTCAGATCCTTGGCGCTCATGAAGTACGTCCCCCGCCCGTCCTCGGTAACGGGAAACCAATCCCCGCGGTCTTTGGCGCGGATTTCGTATTCGAAGCGGCACGCCTGCACGCACTCGCCGCGATTGGAGCGTCTGCCCGTGAGATAGTCGGACAACAGACACCTGCCGCTGTACGACACGCAGCTTGCACCGTGCACGAACGCTTCAAGCTCGGTCTTGGGGGCGGCGGCGTGGATTTCGGCGATCTCTTCGATGGAAAGCTCCCTTGCGAGCACCACACGGCTCGCACCTGCCTCTGCGTAGAATTTTACCGCTTCCGCGTTCAGCGTGTTCGCCTGCGTCGAAATATGCACGGGAAGCTTCGGCGCGCTGTTTTTCAGCGTGCGCAGCACGCCCATATCCGAAACGAGCACGCCGTCCGCCCCGATTTCTTCGAGAAAACGGAAGTAATCGGGAAGAGCCGCGAAGTCCTCGTTCTTGGCAAAGATATTGGCGCACACGTAAATCTTTTTCCTGCGCATATGCGCATACGACACCGCCTGTTGCAGACCGTCGTTTGAAAAGTTGTCGGAAAAAGCGCGCAGGGAAAAAGCCTTGCCGCCCAAATACACTGCGTCCGCACCGTAGCAGAACGCGATTTTCAGTTTTGCCATGTTGCCCGCAGGGGCAAGAAGCTCGGGCTTATTCATAATTTTATGCTTACCGCCAACCCTTCTCCGTATTCGTAAACCGTTGTTTTCAACTCGCTGTCCTCTTCGAGCGCGCGCAAGTATTCGCGGATGTGCTCCACAAGCATCCTGCGCTTTTTCGGCGCTTCGCCGCGCACCCAGCCGAACAGCAGAATATCGTCCGAGCAAAGCGCCCCGCCCCGATTCAGCAATCGCTTGCAGTCCGGCAGGTATTTTAAATATTGCACCTTGGGCCCGTCGAGAAAAATCAAATCATATCCGCCGCCGAGCATGGGCAGGATTTCCCCCGCATCCCCCTCGAACAGCTCCGCGCGATCCACTGCGCCGAAACGGGCAAAATTCTCCCTCGCCCTCTGCGCGCGCGCCGCATCCTTTTCGATTGCCGTAACGCTTGCCGCCGTTTCCAACAGCAGAGCCGTTGCCGTCAGTCCTTCCGCCGCGCCGATTTCGAGATATTTTTTAACGCCGTGCTCCTTTGCCCAATGCAAAAGAAAGCGCAGCGTTTCGTCCGCCGCCGTCGGGTCGCGTCCCTCTTTTGCCCGTTCGCGCAGCGCGCTCAATTCTTCGTTCATTTCTTTTTCTTCGGGGCGGGAAGCTGCGCCGCAACTTTGGAAAGTTTTGCGGCAAGCTCCGCCTTGTCGTAATTTTCCACCAGATAGCGCGGCTTTGCGCCAACGTAGGGCGGCAACATAGGACAGTCGCCGAACAGCGTTCGGGATACGGGCGTTTCCTTAATAAAAAGTCGGTTGTCGCACACGCAGCCTACGGGCTTTTCGTCAAAATATACTACGTAATCGCCCATCATGGGATAGACGCGCACGCCGAACAGTTCGAGCCCCTCTGAAAATTCCGCGATCTGCTCCTTCGTCGTCAAGCTTCTTCCCCCCAATCCTTCAAGCTCTCCGCCGCGCGGTATTCGAAGTGCTTCCCCAGTATCCGCTTCATTACGGGATAGGGGCACTCCACCACTGACGCGGGCAGCGGTTCGTCCTTATGCGAAAACAGACGGGCAAACACGGCGTTAAGCGAGCGAATCTCTTCCTGATAGACGGGCACGTTCTTGTTGCGGGTACGGAATTCCTCATACTCCGCTCTTGCGCCCTCGACGTCGCCCTCATCCAACTTCATCAGCGTAGCAAAAAATGCCGTGCGGTACCTGGGCGCGGGTTCGCCGCCGTGGCGGACGAATTCGATATACTGTCCGCAAGTTTCCATATCGTCGCGGGCGGCGGCGTTACGGATGGCAAGGCGGTAAAAATTCGTACGCACGAAGGGAAAGATAAAATGGTTGTGCTGCACCTTGTCGAGCACCCTTTTTTCCTCCTCGTACTTGCGCTCCGAAAACAGTTTATCGCATAGAACGAAGTAGTTGTCCTCAACGATTTCACCCGCAAGACAGAACACCGTTGAAACGCAGCAAACGCACGCAACGGCGCCGAGAAAATACTTTGCGTACCAGAACGCCGCGATCGCGCACCCGACGAACGCCGCCGTGGCAATTGCGGTCAACGCGTACAAACCCGATCTCTTTCTCATTACGCCCCCCTTTGTTTACAATTCGTGAACGATCGGAATGATCATGGGCGACTGTTTCGTCTTTTTAAAGAGATACGTTTTCATCGCCCGTTTTACCTGACTGCCGAACTCCGCCGCCGTCGCGCCGACGGGTACGTTTTCAATGGCGTGCGCCACCGTGTCCTTGATCCCCTGCATATAGTCGCGCACCTCCGAGAACACGAAGCCGCGGCTCTCGATAACGGGCTCGCCCAAAACCACGCCGTTCGAAAGGGCGATACTTACGATGAACACGCCCTCGCCCGACATCCGCAATCTGTCCTTGATGACCTCGCTGTTGTCCGAATCCTCCACGCCCTCGCCGTCGATGAGCATCGAGCCCGCAGGGAAGCTTTCGCCCTGCTTCAAGGTATCCTCTGTCAGCTCCGCACACGCGCCGATTTCGGGGATAAAGATGTGCGAGGAGGGCATTCCCAGCTCTTCCGCAAGCTCTGCGTGCCGCTTCAAATGACGGTATTCGCCGTGCACGGGGATAAAGAATTTTGGATTTAACAGCTTGTGCAAAATTTTATGCTCTTCCTGACAGGCGTGCCCCGAAACGTGGATCTTTTCCAGCGTTTCGTAAACGACGCGCGCACCCTTCTTATAAAGGTTGTTGATCACGCGGTAAATGCCGCGCTCGTTGCCGGGAATGGGGTTGGCGGATATGATGATCGTGTCGTTAACGCCGATCGTTACCTTATTGAACTCGCCCGACGCCATGCGCGTAAGCGCGCTCATCGGCTCGCCCTGCGAACCCGTGGACACAATAACGATTTCGCGGTCAAAATAATTCTTCGTCTTTTCCACGTCCACAAGTACGCCCTCGGGAATGGTGATTTCCCCGATTTTCGCCGCAGCCTCTACAACGTTGAACATACTCCGTCCCGAAAGCGCGACCTTGCGCCTGTACTTTACTGCAATGTCGATGATCTGCTGCAAACGGTGTACGTTAGAGGCAAACGTTGCGATAATCAGACGCCTGTCCGCGTTCTCCGCAAAGAGGTGCTCGAGCGTGGTGCCCACCACCTTTTCGCTCATCGTATATCCGACGCGCTCGATATTCGTCGATTCGCCCAGATATAACAGTATGCCCTTCTTGCCGTATTCGGCAATTTCGTTCAAATCAATGGGCGACCCCGCCACGGGTGTCAGGTCGATTTTAAAGTCGCCGCTGTGAAAAATAATACCGTACGGCGTTTCGATCGCAAGGGCAAGCGCGCCCGCGATCGAGTGGTTGACGTTGACGAAATTCACCGTAAACGCTCCCGCTTTCACCCTGTCGTGCGGCGCGACGGTGCGCGTATCCACGTTGTTCAAACGGTGCTCGCGCAGCTTGTTGTCTACAAGCGCCAGCGTCAGCTTCGTGCCGTATACGGGCGCGTTGATTTCCTTTAAAAAATAGGGAACCCCGCCGATATGGTCTTCGTGTCCGTGCGTTAAAAATACGCCCCGTATCTTGTTTTTGCGGGCGGCAAGATAGGATATATCGGGAAATACCAGATCGATGCCCGGCGTTTCCTCCGTCGGGAAGTATATCCCCGCGTCGACGACGATAATATCGTTGCCGTACTCGATGGCGGTCAGATTCTTACCGATTTCGCCCACGCCGCCGAAAAAGAGCACCTTGACGGGATTTTTCCCCTTCTGCCGTTTTCCGTTCCGCTTTGCGTTTTCGTTTTGTTTCGCGCCCCCGTTTGCCGCCGCAACGCTCTTCGGACGCGACGTCTTTTTCTGTGCGGGGATCGCTTTGGGCTCCGTTTCCGCCGCGGGGCGCACCACCTTCGTTCCTCTCCCCTTGGCGCGGGAAGGACGGCGGGGCTTATAGCCCGCCTCGCGCATGGCTTCCTTCGAGCGCGCGTTTTTATCGTTCTGTTTCGAACGCTCGTACGCCTCGATTCCGTTTAAAATTGCCATTTCAATGCCGTCGGACTTGCCCGACTTGCCTTTTTTTGTCTTGTTTTCCAAAAATTTACTCCTTTTTTAATTACGAAATGAGAGCCGACGGATTTCGGCTCTCGAAAGTCAGCCGTTCGTACGGCCAACCGTTAAAAATCCAAATCGGATTTTACCATAAGGGAAGTCTTTATCAGTCCTTCGTCCAACAGTTCTTCGTCCGTCTTGTACGGGTACATCGCCGCGTAGTCGATTTTATCCTTTTCTACGGGCACGGCGCCGTTGTGCTCCATCAGGAGCGCGACGAGACGCACCGCGCGCTTCAATGCGACCGCGCTCATCACCTTTACCATCATCGGCGTCTTTTCGTACATCTTCTTGTCGCCCTCGTACTTCTGGTGATAGACGGTCGTCGGAAATTCCTCGGGATTAAGCGCAACGTAGAGGCAGAGCTGCTTTCCGTTGATTCCGATTTTGGCTATCGTTTCACCGTTGAAAGAAAACCTGTCGTTCGACCAGTTCACCTGCGCGTGCACCTTCGGATAGGACAGAAAGAGGTTTTTCAGCTCGCCGTAATATTCCTTGACCTCGTTCTCGCTCTGGATAATGCGCGCGATGAAGCTGCGCTTATAGCGCGTCGTCATCTCCGTTTCCTCGTCCTTGGGCTTTGCCGTCTTGATGATTTTTTCCGGCTCCTTGATCCGCACCTTTTCCTTGGGCTTTTCGGCGGACGCGGCGGCGGCAACCGTCTCCTCTCTCACGATTTTTTCGACAACGGGCACCTGCACCACGCGGTTGAAGCTCTCGTCCGCCTTCAAAAGCTCGGCAACACGCCGCGCAATCTTTTCGTAGTCGAGCCCCGCCGAAACGGCGGATGCGATCTTTTCGATGCCCCGATCGTCTACCGTAACGTCGAACTCGTTTTCAATCGTCGAAGCGACGCGCTCCGCGATGACGTCGTAATCGACGAGCGGGATCGCTTCCGCCACGCGGTCGGCAATCATGTTTTCGTCTGCCTGCGGCATACTCTCGGCAACGCGCTCGGCAATCGCGTTTTCGTCCGCAATCGGCATATTTGCCGCGATCCGCTCGACGATGGTGTCGTAATCCACTTCGGGAAGAATCACCGAAATCTTTTCGGCAAGCAGCTCGTAGTCGAAATCGCCCAAATCGGGCGCAGACCGGGCGGCGATCTCCGTCTCCGAAGCCTGCTTTACGCGCCGTTCGATCTCGTCGTAGTCGACCGCGGGCAGCCTTTTCACCAGTTTTTCGGCAAGGCGGTCGTAATCTACGTCGAACTCGGTAACCACGTTCTTTACCGTGCCCTCCTGCGGCGCAGCGGCGGCGCGGATCTGCCCGAGCCGTGCGATCTCGTCCTTCATACCGCTGATTTCGCTTTCCAGCCGCTCGTTCAAAGCCTTTACGGCATTCTCGATTCCCGCCACGCAGGACTTCTCGATCGCTCCCGTGCGTTCCTGTACGTCCCTCAAAATTTCGTCTCGCACGGCGTTGCGGTCGGTCTTGCTGAAATCGTAAATCGCGCTGTTCTGCTGGGAAAGATAGCGCACTTCGGCGATGATCGTATCGACGGTCTGCTTAAACAGCGTTTCGAGCGATTCGTACGCGGAAGCCTGCTGCGCGGTGCTGAATTGCAGCTCCTTGCAAACGGACTGCTTTACTTCGTCCAGTTTTCCTTCGACGCCCTTGTACATTCCTTCAAGAACGACCGTCTTATCGTTGTTTTCAGCCATAAAAACCTCGATGCGCATACCGCGCGATTTTCCCACTCCATCTATTCTACACCATCTCCGTGGAAAAGTAAATACTTTTCAATGATATTTTCGCATAAAATTTTGTCGAAAACGATTCAGTGCCTACCATGTCCGCAACCCGATCCGAATTTTCGCTATATTCGTTCCCTTTCCGCGGCGGGCGTTCAACGTCATGCCCGCCGTAAAACATATCATCAGCCAATACAGAAACAACAGAAAAACGATGACTGCCGACAGAGCGCCATACAGCCGTTCGCCGTTCGAAAAGCGCAGGTACACGGCAAAGAACAGAGACGCCGCGCTCCACGACAGGGCGGTAAACAAACTGCCGAGCACGGTTTGGGCGGGCGATATTCTTTCGGGACTTGCGTAAGCGTTTAAGATCCACGCGAGAAAAAACGCGAACAAAAACGCCAATAAGTATACGATCGTGCGGCTTGCCCACACGGGCAGAGAACCCGTTAAGACGTTCGCGCCGAAGAGCACTCCCACCGTGCCCGCTCCGTAGAAGAGCACGACGAGCGCGCAGACCGTCGCACCGACGCGCACCCTGATCCCGCGGCGGAAAGGCGCGCCGTAAATGATTTCGCCGCTGCGTTTCAGGTGGTAGAAAAAACCCGTTGCCGACCAGAGCGTAGTTGCGATAAACAGGACGTTCGCACCCGCCGACGCTTTTTCCGCGTGCTGCGTTAAGTAGACGAGGAAGTCCTTTGCCCAATCGAAAAGCTCCAACCCGAAGATTTCCTCCGCCGAAATGCCCGCGCTTCCGACGAGCAGGGTGAGGAAAAAAAGCAGCGGCACGAGCGAAGTTACGAGGAAAAAGACGAGCGTTCCCGCAATCGTCGTATACCTCTGTTCGGCAAACGCGGCGTATTGTGCGCGCGCCCTATTTAAAAAGCTCGCTTTCGTCCGTTCCATATCGGGCAGTATGCGCAATACGCGCTCCGCTCATTCCGATATAAACCGCCGCCCGCGCAAAATGCGCGGGCGGTGCAACGATCCTTAATTTTTCGCTTTTTCAAGCAGCGCCTGTACGGCTTGCTGCGTCTCTTCCAGCAGGGCGTTTGCCGCCGCCTCGTCCTTTGCCTTTACAGAATAGTAAACTTTCAGCTTGGGCTCGGTACCGGACGGGCGCACGCACACGAACGATCCGCCCTCCAATTCGTAATACACGCAGTTGCATTTGGAGATATTCAACGTCTCCTTTCTGCCGTCCGCCGTTCTTCTGACGGATGAAGAATAATCGCGCACCGCGTTCACTTTAAACGAACCGAGCTCCCACACGGAAAGCTTTTTCAGCCCGTCAACAACGGCGTTCATCTCCTTCATGGCGTTCAAGCCCGAATATTTCACCGAAACGTTGCAGTCGAGCACGTACCCGTATTTCCCGTATATTTCCTGCAATCTTTGGTAAACGGTTTTGCCGATGTAGGTATAGTAGCAGACCATTTCGGCGCAGAGCATGGAAGCAACGACGGCGTCCTTATCTCTTGCGTGCGTACCGCGCAAATATCCGCACGATTCCTCGAACCCGAACACGTAGGTGTGCGCGCCGTTCTTTTCCCATTCCTTGATTTTCTCGCCGATGAATTTAAAGCCGACGGGCGTTTCGAAGAGCGCAACCCCGAAGTCGTCGCAGATTGCCTTTGCCATGCCCGTGGAAACGAACGACTTAACGACCGCGGCGTTTGCGGGCAACGCGTTCTCCTCTTTCAGGCGGGTAAGAATGTAGTCGAGCAGCAAAATGCCCACCTGATTGCCCGACAGCGCCAAAAACTCGCCCTTTCCGTCGCGCACGGCAACGCCGAGGCGGTCGGAATCGGGGTCGGTGCCGAACACGACGTCCGCATTGATTTTTTCCGCGAGCGAAATGCCCATCGAAAGCGTTTCCTTAAATTCGGGATTGGGCACGGCGACGGTAGAAAATTCGCTGTCCTTGGAGGTTTGCTCCTCCACCACCGTAACGTTGATACCGAGGCGGGTAAGAATTTTCATTACGGGAACATACCCCGATCCGTGCACGGGAGTATACACAAGACGCAAACCGACCCCGCACTTTTCCACCGCCTTCTTGGAAAGGGTCAGCTTGGAGAGCTCGTCGTAATAAGTATCGTCCGCCTCTTGCGGAACGGGCTTGATGAGCGGGCTCGTTTCGTCGCCCGTAACCGAAAGGTAATCGGTGATTTTTTCGATATGCCCGACGACGATTTCCGTCGCCTCGGGCGACATCTGTGCGCCGTCCTCGCCGTACACCTTGTAGCCGTTGTATTCCTTGGGGTTATGCGAGGCTGTGATCATGATGCCTGCCACCGTATTCAAATACCGCACAGCGTAGGAGAGCATGGGCACGGGGTGCACGTCGTCGAAGAGGTATACCCTGACGCCGTTCTTTGCAAGCACGCCCGCAGCCTTACGCGCGAACAGACGGCTCTTGCGGCGGGTGTCGTAGGAAATGACCACACCTCTCGCCTTCGCCTCTTCGCCGAGGGAGACGATATACCGGGAAAGCCCCTCGCTCGCCCGCATAACGGTATAGACGTTCATCATATTCGTGCCGCAGCCGATGATCCCGCGCATTCCCGCCGTGCCGAATTCGAGCTCGGCGCCGAAGCGGTATTCCTTTTCCTTCTCGTCGGACGCAACGCTTTCCAGCTCCGCCCTGTCTTCGGGCGCAAGCCGTTCGTCCTTTACCCACGATTGGTACAATTCCTGATAGTTCATACTTCCTCCCAAAACGCCCGTACGGGCGAAATTTCCCTTATTCCTCGAAGCCCTCGGGTTTATCGTCCTTTACGCCCGCAATCTTGCGGAACGAGATGAAATATTTCTTTTCGTTATCCTCGCAGTAGTGCACGAATTGCAAGCACAGCACGAAGAGGTAGCACGCGGGCAGCGTGATGATGAGCGCGCTCCCGAAGGTGCACACCGCAAACAGCACGGTGATCGTAATAATCAGATAGTTGGTAACGAAATAGCTTGCAAAACGCCTGCCGAAGCTCTTTTTACTGCGGAAGGAGGCGCGGAACGCCGAGCATACCGACTTCCCGCCCGAAAGGATCCCCGGGATCCAACCGGAAATCAAAGTCATTTTCAGGGCGACGAGCGCGCATACCGCCGTTACCGTAAGCGAAATGGAGGCAAGCACCGAAACGAGCCCGTGCATGGAGAGCGCCGCGGGCATCAAAAAGAAGAGCGCGTAGCAAAGCGCCGCCATGAGCGCGTCGTACGCGAACGATAAGGGCACATAGATGACCTCGTACAGCGCCGCCCGTCCCACGTTGCGGAAATAGGACTGCGAAAAACCCGTGCGGGCGTAGATGCTCATTCTGTCGTTCAAACTTCCGGCGACGGCAAAAACAGAAAGTCCGTTAACGAAGCGGAACAAGAGACAGAGCGCGACCACCCCCACCACCGAGCCGACGATGGTATCGATTTTACTGCCGAGTAAATGCAAAAAATCGAGCGAAGCCGCTTTGAAATTCTGAATCCACTCCGAACCGTTCTCAAACAGCGAAGGGAAAAAATCCTTGATCAGCCGTTTGATTTCCTGCATTTCCCCGCTTGCCAGAATCCGGTTTAATCCCAAACGCAAAACGAGGTATATCAGGCTCATAAAGATTGCCCCCGTGATCACACGGTAAGCAAGCATTTTAAACACGTTGGAAAAGTTATCGACGGTAATGTGCATCGCGTTGCGGAATCTCACGTCAAAGCTCCCTGTAACTTTTTATTAAATCTTCCCTGTCCAGCTTATCTGCCTCGTAATAGACCGTCTCCATGCGGACGAAGAATCCCGTGAAGAGGAAAAGATACACGCCGAAGGCGACGATACGGCTGACGATTTCGGGCAGGAAAGCCGACCCGCCGACAAGCACGACGAATGCAAGCAGCGACATTGCGTGGGCAAGCACCAAGCGCCAGCGCACCTTCATGGAAAGTCTGTAAGAGTAAAGAAATGCGTCGTAAGGACGGAAGCCCGTCGCCTGCATACAGGGCAGCCACAGGAAAAACACTTCAACGAGATACAAAAACAAAAACGCGATCACCGCGAACGCCGCCAAGGCGAGAAGATATACGAGCACGTCGGACGCAAGCGAAGAAATCGCAAACGTAACGGCGGAAATCACCAGCGCCCAGAGCTCGGCGACCATGGTATACAGCAGCACGATGCAAAACACGGAAAAGACTACCGAACCCAATTGCTTTCCCGCTCCGTTCAGGGTACGCTTGCCGATACGCACGTGCTTTTCGACGAGCGAAACGAGAAACGCCGCAAAAAAACCGACGCAGAAAAAGGCGAACACCGCATAAATACCGCCGAGCACGCTGTCGATCCGTACGAGGCTCCAAACGCGGAAGAGCTGCACGAAATCCGCGCGCGGATTCCCTGCAAAGAAGCTGCGGACGTACTCCGCCGTTGCGGTATAATCAAAGCAGAGTGCAAGAAAAACCGCCGGCACGATTCCGCAGGGCAAAACGTACCAGAGGTTTTTAAACAGATATTTCCAATTTCCGAACACTACGCGCATACGCTATCCGCCATTCTTTTCTATCCAATCTCTATTATATACTAAAAAGCGGAAAGTGTAAAGTCTTTCAAGATAAAAATACCCGAAAAAAATCAAAGCCTGCCGCGTTCGGTAAGCATTGCTTCGAGAATATCCGCCGCGTCCTTTACAAGCAGCGGACAGGGGCGTTTCTTATAATATTCCTTCCCCCGCTCTTCGGGTACGGGCGAGGTTTCCGCACCGATCCCCGCGCCCGTCAACAGCTCCGCACAGATAATACTGCCGTTCTTCTCGCGGCAACGGCGGGCGTACTCCTGCACGATCGCATAGAGCTCCCCCTTGGGCAAATCGAAAAAAAACAGCCCGAGCACCGTAACCCCGCCCGTAACGGCGCCGCAGGTCAGGCGCATACGCCCCATACCGCCGCCCATGGGATATGTTGCGGCAAGCAACGTCTTTTCGTCCGCCCCCGCGTCTTTACAAAAGGCGAGCGCCACCGCTTGCGCACAAGTGTAGCCCTCTCTGAAATTGTGTTCCGCTTGCTCTCCGCGCGTCATAATATTCTCCTTTTGAAGCAAAACCGAGCGCGCCGACCGTTAGGAAGGCGACAAGGCATAGAAAAAAAATTTCGCGAAATGGTTACACTTCGTACCACTCCCCTTCCTTGGGCACGGTTGCCTTGATTCCGAACGCCTCTGCCTCCCGCATGAATTTTTCCATGTTCACCTTATGCGTAAAGGGCGGAAACGCGTCGTCGAAGTGATCGGCAAACACCGATTTCGGCTGCAATTCTTTTAAAAACGGGCGCATATACCGATACATTTTCGTCCTGCCCTGATAGGGAAAGACAAGCAAATCCGCGCCCGTCGGGTACTGCGTATCGCCGTCCGTGCCCGCCGAGCCGAGAATAAACACCGTTTTATCCCCGTGCGTCAGCCCGAACGCGTAAACGTCGTCGCCGATTTTGTAGCGCTTCATCTCCTTTAACAATGCAACCGCCTTATGCGCGTTGAAATAGGTGCGCGGAGAAAGCACGATACCCGCAAGCGTCGCGCCGTCGAACACGCAGTGCCTGCTTTGGAATACGCGCACTCCGATTTCTCCGATTTGGAAACGGTCGCCCGCCGCAACCGCCAGCATTTTATCCGCGGGAATCCCGTTCCGCTCCGCGATCCGAATCCCGTTTTCCGAAACGTACACGCACGGCAGCCCCGCATTTAAAAACGCGCCGACGTCGCGGAAATGATCGAAATGGGGATGGGTTATCAAGGCGGCGTCCGCCCCTGCCGCCTCCTCGACGGGCACGCGGAAAAGCTTGCGGTTATGTAATTTTAAATACGGATCGACGAGAACGCGGGTTGCGCCGCCCTCGATCAACAGGCTTGCCGTGCCGTACCACTTAATTCTCATTCGTGTCTTTTCCGCTCCGCTCTTCTCTTTTCTTCGCGCCGCCGCTTCTCCGCGCGTTTCATGCTTGCACGTGCGAGCACGACGGCGTTGGGGTGCAGACGGGAGGTTAAATCGGGAAACGCCTTTAAAATTCGCTTGGGCATCTTCTTTACCAACGCATCGATCATGAGGTTGCGCTTCTCCTCCGCCGTCTCCTTTGCGGACTCGATCTTATCCTCCGTCCTCAGCGTAGCGGCGGCGATGTGCTCACCGATGAAGTCCGACCCGAACTTCATTGCCTGTACGGCGGTCTCCACGCCGTCGATGTCCTTCAGCCCGCTGTTTAAGCGCAGAACCTGCAATAGCGTAACGATACAGTCGGCAAGCAGCGCGGCAAGACAAACGGACACGAGCGCCGTGCCCGTAATATTCCCCGCAAGAAAGACGAATTTCTTAACGAGCGGGTGAACGGCTTCGACAACGAACAGCACTGCAAGCCCCCACAGAACGGAAAATTCGAGGCAGATATAACCCTTGATGTTAAACTTTCTCTCCGAATAATCCCACCACTTGTTATGGAAGAACGTTTCGAGGATCCAACCCGTTAAAAATTCAATTGCCGTGGGCATAACGATACCGATGAGAAAGACCGCCCAGGGTTTTTCGACGAAATCGCCGAGCAGCAATAATATAACGGTAACCCCTACCCCGTATATAGGACAGACGGGACCGCACAAAAAACCGCGGTTGACGAATTTCCCCATGCTTACCGCGTGAAAGGCAACCTCTGCAACCCAGCCCAAGAAGGCATAAAGAAAGAAATAGGCAAAAATTTCGTACAACGAAAGCGTACCGAGAAATACGTTTTGCATCTTCCGTCCTCCGCCTTTGATTTTATCACAGGAAAGGAAGTTTGTCAAGCAGTAAATCGTGCTATTATCGAAGGCGCGGCGCCACTTCCGAGGCTTGGGCGAGGAATCTTTTTGCGCATCGCGCAAAAGAAAAAAACGCGGACAACGAATTGAACGCGTTTTTTCTTATCGATAGGTTTATTCCAAACTGCCGGAAATTCAGTTATCGAATTCGTAATAGCAGTCCGAATACTGTGTGGGGGGCATCGTTTCGCCTTCGCCGACGTAAATCGTGTTGACGATCTTGCCTTGCCCGTCGATTACCTTGTAGGAACCCGTTTTGGGACACACGTCTCCGCAATTTAATCTCATGTTTTTCACCTCCGATACTATTAACTTGCGTTAAATATCGGATTTTATGCGCGCGGTCATAAAATTCCCAAAACGTTGATCCAAAAGCACGTCAGCGAAAGAATTACGAGATAGAACGAAAACCACTTGTAATTGCCCTTTCCGATGACTTTTAACATGACCTTGATCGCAAAGAATCCCGACACCGCCGCAAATACCACGCCGACCGCCATGCCCACGATTTCGGGCGCGGAGAGCGCAAACGATACCCCCTCGGCGGGACGGACGACGTGCCAGAGCTCCACTGCAACACTGCCTAAGATTACGGGAATGCTCATTAAAAAGGAGAATTTTGCAACCTCCTCCTTCTTCGCCCCCGAAACAACGCCCGCGGCGATCGTAGAGCCGCTGCGCGAGATCCCGGGAAAAAGCGCCGCCGCCTGCACCACGCCCATGGCGACCGAGTTCCCCCAGCCGAGCGCGCGCTCCTTTTTACGGTTTTTCGAAACGATCTCGGTAATCAGCAATATCATTGCCGTCGTCGCAAAGAACACCGCCAGCCAGCACAGCCATGCGGGATTTGTGTCGGGGTTGAAGATCGCCTCGATTTTGTCGTTGAACAATACTCCGACGACCCCTGCGGGGATCGTGGCGACGATGAGCATAAGCAAGGTTTTAAAGGGCTTTTTGAAGAGCGCGAGAATATCCCGCCAGAACGCCGCAATCACCGCGACGAGGGTGCCGAAGTGCAGCAGGACGTTGACGAACATCATGCCCCCTTCCCCGATATTATAACCCAATACCCGTTGCAGCAGCGTTAAATGCCCGCTTGAAGAAACGGGCAGGAACTCAGTGAGTCCCTGCACCGTACCTAAAACGATCGATTTCCAGATTGCTTCAAAAAATCCCATATGATCCTTAATTCGAACTCGTCAGATTCTTATAACGGTTCTCGAAAATATCGTAGCTGTCGTTATAGTCGGCAAGCAACTTGGTCTGGCGGTTGCTTGCATCCGTCGAAGCCGTGTTCGCCTTGATCGACTCGAAAAAGAGATTGCTGAACGAACCCTCGGTATCCTTCTGCGCGGGGTCGTACTGCGTGAAAGGATCGTAGCGCACGCCGTTCTTCGAGAATGAGAACGTGCAGTAGATGATATGCCAGCCGTAATCGGAAGGTACGACGACGTAGTTGCCCGCGCCCTGTTTCACCGCATACTGCGCCGCATACTCGAACTCGCTGACGAAATCCGTCTTGTTTGCGGTAACCGCGTAACCGAGGTAGCTGTTCAGACCCGCTGTATCCGTATTATACGCAAACGACAGCTCTCTTATGACGGAATACGCCTTGTTTTCATTGCTGTCCGCAACGAATATCCGATTGGCGTCGTACTCGCCCGCAAAGTTCAGGCTGCCTTTCGCATAGATAAACTTTTCGTAATCGACCTCGCCGTTTTCCTTGTACCAGTCCTGCGTATAGTAGCTCTCGCCCGTCTTCGTTTCGCTGACGACCTCGGAACCGAACGCATAATCGAGATACCCCTTCATTTCGCCGAGGAAGCCGTCGATATTGATTCTGGTCGGCTTGTACGCGCGCTTGTCCGCGTCGTAGGTGCCGTTGTAAGTGTACTGACCGTAGTAATTCTTCAAGACGTCGTACTTCGTATCCTTGGCGAAGTTGTCCTCGAAGAACAGCCATTCGCGCTTATCGTCCCCACCCGTATACTTTGCCGCCGAGCTCTCGGGCTTGTAGGAATAATCCGTTTCTCCCGTAAACCAGCTGCCGCGCTGATCGGTAGCCAAAACGTTCTTTAAAAGCGCTGCGCGCGTGGAGAACTTGTTGCCCTTCGTATCGCCGAAGTCCTGATCCGCCGCTTTCAGCGCGTCGGACTGCGCCGTAGAAAAAGGAAGCAGAATGTTGACGACGAAGCCGAACTCGAAGTTTGTTTCGGGCGCGGTCAGCACAAAGGAGGTGTCCGATATAGAATCCATTGCGCTTTCGAGCTTGGAGATATCCGCCGTAAAGTCTTTGAGCTGGTTCGCCTTGGCTTCGGTAAAGTAATCCGCACAGTATTGGTCTGCGATCTTCTCTTCCGCCTCTTTGGTAAACGCGTCGCCGAGCTTCTGGATAAGCAAGCCCGCGTAGCTGTTGAGCTTTTGCATTTTGAAGTAGTTCAGAGACTCGACGTCGCTCGTATTTTCGCCCTTTTCGATAAGGCTGTTCCCGCGCAACGCCGTAATAAATCGATCGTAAGCACGCTTACGATAGGAAGTCGTAGAGCCATCCACCGGCTCGTAGGAGCCCTTCGGGCTTGCATTGTCCGCAATTCCCGTCCCCGTATAAATTCTGTACGCGGGATCGACGAAATCCGAATTGGCGGTGTTCACGCCCGTCGGAGTGGTACGCACACCCGATTCGTATTCGATGTCCTCTTCTTCCTTGATGATTTCTTTTTCGTATTCGTCGAGGTTATTATTGAAGGATACTCGCAGGTTATATTCCGCCACCGCCTTGTTTTGATCGGTGAGGAAATAACCGAGCCCCGCAAGATCGCGCTCGGTAGCCGATGCGTCCCCAACCGCCGCAACCGCCGCTTCGTAGCCCGCCTGCGTGTAGGTATATTCCGTGCCGTCCTCGTCCGTCCACTTTCCACCGTCCTTGACAAGAAAATAAGCTTTGGCGTATTGCAGATAAATCTGACGCTGCACGAGGGAATTTGCGATCGCGTCGAACGCCGCCTTCGCGGAGCCGTAGGAGTTGACGAGGCTGTCCCCACCGTTGGACATATAGCTCAAAATCATTTCAAGCTTGGTGATTTCCGCCGTCGTTACGATGCTCTTTTTGTCCTCGCCGAATTCCTTTGCGAAGCTCTCGCTGTCCGCAATGTTCACCGTCGCCACGACCTGATTCAGATCGAGCCGCGTATTGGTGGTTACGAGGTCGCACCCCGCAAAAATTCCGCAAGCCATCACAGCCGAAAGTGCGATTGCCGCCGCCTTTTGTTTCTTGTTCATAATCACTCCGAGAATTTCATGCGGACATTACCGCATATAAAATCTATTTATACCTGTCTATTATAACCTATTTCGGAAAATTGTGCAATTCTTTTTCGTGAAATTCACGCAAAAGTTACCGCAAATTTCAAAAATTTCGTCATGAGCACCATGGTTTTTCCGCCGTCGCCCATAAAACGGAAACAAAGAACGGGCGCGCTCGTCATATCGAGGCTGAGCTTGTCGGCATATTTGTCCATTGCCGCACCCACGCGCCGATCGAAAAGCGCTTGCAAAGAGGCGAACTCCAACGCACCGCCCTTTGCCCCGACGGAGATCTTTTTCACCCCGAGCTTTGCGGCATACCCCTTCATCACGGCGATCACGAGCAAATTAAACACCTCGGGCGGAAGCGGGCCGTACGTCTCTTCGAGCGAAGTGCACACCCGCTTGTAGTCGGACGCCGTGCGTATCTCGGCAATCTGCTTGTAGCAGTCCATGCGCCCCGCGTTCGATTCGACATAAGACTCGGGAATAAACGCCGTCGCCTTGACGTCGAGTTCTACGCTCTCCTGCTTTTCGCCCGTGATCTCTTCCTTTAAAATTTTAGCGTACAGCTCGTAACCGACCTTGTCCATGTGCCCGTGCTGCTCCGCGCCGAGTACGTTGCCCGCGCCGCGGATTTCCAGATCGCGCATGGCGATTTTAAAGCCCGAGCCGAGCTCGGTAAACTGCATGATCGCCTTCAAGCGCTCGGCGGCGGTTTCCGTCATCACCCGTTCCGGCTTATAAGTAAAATAAGCGTGCGCGAGCCGCGTGCCGCGCCCCACCCGTCCGCGCAGCTGGTACAACTGCGATATCCCGAGCCGGTCGGCATCGATAACGACGAGCGTGTTGGCGTTGGGCAGGTCGATCCCGTTTTCGATGATCGTGGTGGTAACGAGAATATCGCTTTCGCCGCGGTAAAACCCGAATACGTTGTTTTCGAGCGTCGTCTTTTCCATCCTGCCGTGCGCCACCGAAACGCGCGCTTCGGGCACGAGCCCCTTCAGCTTATGGGCGAAGGTGAAAATGCTTTCCACCTTGTTATATAAAACGAACACCTGCCCCCTTCTCGCCATCTCCCTTACGCACGCGTCGCGCAGAAGCGTTTCCGTCTCCTCGGCAACGTACGTCTGCACGGGCAGGCGGGCGCGCGGCGGCGTCTGGATCGTGGAAATGTCGCGTATGCCCGAAAGCGACAGGTGCAAAGTGCGCGGAATGGGCGTCGCCGTCATGGTGAGACAATCGACGTTGCGCTTTAAGCTCTTGATTTTCTCCTTGTGCTCCACGCCGAAGCGCTGTTCCTCGTCCAACAGCAGCAGCCCCAGATCGCGAAACTTCACGTCCGCCGAAAGCAGGCGGTGCGTACCGACGATCAAATCGACCTCGCCCATTGCCAGCCCGTCGAGAATACGCTTCTGCTCCCGCTCGGTGCGGAAACGGTTGAGCGCTTCCACGCGCACGCCGAAGTCCTTCATCCGTTCGGTCGCCGTGCGAAAATGCTGTTCGGAAAGCACCGTAGACGGACACATCAGAGCGACCTGCTTCCCCGCAAGAATACAGCGGTAAGCGGCGCGCAGGGCGACCTCCGTCTTGCCGAAACCAACGTCGCCGCACAGAAGCCTGTCCATCACCTTGTCCGAGCACTGGTCGTTTTCGATCTCTTGCAGCGAGGTGAGCTGGTCGGGGGTCTCCTCGTAGGGGAAAGCCGCCGCAAACTCCTCCGTCTCCTCGCGGAATACGGGGAAGGCGTAGCCGTGCCGCTCGCTGCGTTCGGCGTACAGCTGCTTCAAATCGAACGCCATCTTTTTCAGCGAAGCGCGCACGCGCGCCTTCACGCGCTCGAACTCCCCCCCGCCGATTTTGGAGAGCGTCGGATTATCCCCGCCCATATATTTGGACAGTACGTCCATCTGCTCGACGGGCACGTACAGCGTGTCGCCGTCCTTATATTCGAGGGCGACGTATTCCTTTGTGCCGTCCGTCGTCTCTATCTTCTTCGTGCCGACGATCCTGCCTACGCCGTACGTCTCGTGCACGGCGAAGTCGCCGATTTCGGGCGCAATGAACAAATCCCCCCGTTTGCGCTTGATCCGCCGTTCGGGCGGCGCCTTTAAAAACAGGTCGTCGCTGCCGATGATCGCCGTCTTGATATCGTGCAACAAAAAACCGTGCGGAAGATTCCTGCCCGACACCGCAAACCCGCGCAGGGCGGCGGCTTGGGAATACTCTCCCACCGAAAAACCGTTGTCCGTCAGATCGTCCTTCAATTTCCGTGCGCGCGCGTCCGTGCCGCAGTAGAGCAGAACGCGGTAGCCCGTCTTTTTCCACACCGAAAGGTCGTTGTATAAATCGCTAAAGCTGTTGAGATAGCGGCTGACGGGCACGGAGGTAAAGCGGTAACTCTTTACGGGATCGAAGAAATAGGCGTTGCCCGTAAACGCCGACAGCGACAGCGCGCGCCGCCCGTTAAAGCGCAGCGTGTCGGGCGAAACCAGCTGTCCCGCCGAAAATCGGGCGCATTCCCCGCCCTCGTACAGCGAAATCATGCGCTCGGTAAATTCCTGCGCCGCCGCTTCCGCCCTGTCTTTGATCTGCTTGCACTCGTCGAAAATGAGGAGCACGTCCTCGGAAAGCGTGTCGAAAAAACTGCGCGCCGTATGCAACAGGGGCAGAATAAAATCCGAACGGTAGCCGTCCGCTTCGAGGTCGGCGGCAATCCCTCCCAACCGCTCCCGCGCCGCACGGTTCGGGGCGGCGGCTATCTCCCTCCCGAAGGCTTCGCGGATACGCTCCGCCTCGCCCTCCGCAGGCACGGCGTCCGTCGCCGCAACGATTTCCAGCGTCTTTAACAGCGGATACCTCTCGCCTGTAATTTCGTCGTAGGGTTTGATGCTCTCCACCTCGTCGCCGAAGAAATCGACGCGCACGGGATGATCGGCGTTGACGGGAAAAATATCGAGCACGTCCCCCCGCACCGCAAACGCGCCCTTGGCTTCCGCCGTATACTCGCGCGAATATCCCGCCGCAACGAGCGAAGAGACGAGCGTCCGCATCTCCGTTTCCTTTCCCACCGTCAGACGGAAGCTTTTCAGCCGCTCGGGCACGAGCTGCATGAACGCCTCGATATCTCCCACGATGATATCCGCGCCCGACTGCCATTCGTACAGGGCGTTCAGGCGGCGGAAGAGCGCATCCTTGGAAAGCGCTTTGCGGTAAAAGAGCACTTCGTCCTTGGCGGAGAGCAGAGCGACGCGTTTATCGGAGAGCGCGCCGATCGACTGCGCAGCGCGCTGCGCGGAAAGCGCGTCCGCCGTAACGTAGACGGCGCGCCCCCGACACAGCGACGCCGTAAAATACTTTAAGGGATCGGCAAGCGAATAGCAAGCAACGGGCGCGCCGTTTTCCACGTCCCGCCCGAGCAATGCAAAATCCTGTCCCGCGTTGTCAAAGGTAAAGTTCATCCGTTATATTTCCCCATAACGAGGTCGATTTTTTCTCCGCGCGCAAGCGATATCGCCGCCTCTGCCGCGCGCTTCGCCGCCGTCGAAAACAGCTCGTAGTCCTCCCTTCGGATTTCCGAAAGCACGTAATTGATAATGGGAATATTCACTTCCGCGTCGCGGATCCCCATGCGAATGCGGGCAAAGTCCGAAAACCCGAGCTCGGCGATCACCGAACGCATACCGTTGTGCGTGCCCGCGCTGCCCGAAGGACGGATGCGCACGTGCCCCTTGGGCAAATCGTAGTCGTCGTAAATGATCACCAGCTGTTCGGAGGTCAGCTTGTACTTTTTCATCAGCTGCTTCACCGCCCTGCCCGACGCGTTCATATAGGTAACGGGACGGGCGACGATCACCTTTTCGCCGCCGAGAAACGCCTCGGCAACGCTCGCCTCGCACTCCTTTTTTTTGAACCTCACCCCCAACGCCTCCGCCGCGTCCCCGGCCGCCAGAAAACCGAGGTTATGAAAGGTCTTTGCGTATTTTTCTTCGGGATTCCCGAGTCCTACGATCAAAAACATAATTGCTCCTTATGATATCGTTTTCTTTGCGCTTCGCCTTAGAGATCGTCGCCCCTTCATTATGGGGACAGCCAAGAAAAGGCAACGTCCTTCACTCCGCTAACCGTAAAGCGCACGGGCGATTCCGTTTTATTATAAAAAGCCGCCGCAAAGGCGGCGGCGCACGTTTCGTCCGTTCGTCAATCGTAAATTTTGCTCATCGGCTTATCGAGATAAACGTTTTCGATCGCCGCCGCAAAAATATCCGCCGTAGTCAGAATTTTCATCTTGGGCAGAAGCTTCTCTTCGGACAGACGGATGGTGTCGAGCATGACGAGCTCTGTAATCGGCGATTTTTCCAACCGCTCGATGGCAGGTCCCGACAGAACCGCGTGCGTGCAGCAGGCGTGAATCTCCGCCGCACCCTGATCGACGAGCGCCTGCGCGCCCTGTACGATCGTGCCCGCCGTGTCGATCATATCGTCCACAAGCAGACATTTTTTTCCGCGGACGTCGCCGATGATGTTCATGACTTCCATCACGTTCGCCTTGGGACGGCGCTTGTCGATGATCGCCATAGGACAATTGAGACGCTCCGCCACCTTTCTCGCGCGGTTCACGCTGCCCACGTCGGGCGACACCACGATATAATCGTCGTCCGTGCGCCCCGCAAAGTAATTATAGAGCGTCGGACCGCCCAGAAGGTTGTCCACGGGAATATTGAAAAATCCCTGGATCTGCGCCGCGTGCAAGTCCATCGTCAGAATACGGTCCGCACCCGCAGAGGTGAGGAGATCGGCAACGAGCTTTGCCGTGATCGGGTCGCGCGAACGCGCCTTTCTGTCCTGCCGCGCATATCCGAAATAGGGCATGACCGCCGTAACCCGCCCCGCCGAAGCGCGCTTTGCCGCGTCGATCATGATAAGCAGTTCCATGAGGTTGTCATTCACGGGAGATGAGGTCGACTGGATGATAAACAGATCCCGTCCGCGTACCGTTTCGCCGATATGCACGCTCGTTTCGCCGTCGGAAAACTTCGTTGCTTCCACTTCGCCGAGGGAAGTATTCAGTTTCTTTGCAATCGCCTCGGCAAGAGGTCGGTTCGAATTGCCCGCAAACAGCTTGATTTCGTTTCCGTGTGTAATCATCTCTATATTCCTTTTGTAATTTTAATCAGCCGACTTGCTTTGTCCGACGCCGTCCGTCCGGCTATCTTTCGGACCTTCCCCCGCTTCCTCAATTCACACACCGCTTTCTATTGTAACCGCTTTTTTAAATTTCGTCAATCGTTTGAAAGTAATTGCGGAAAAAATCTCTCGCGATTTTCCGTTCCGCCGCGGCTCCCTCTTCCGCTATGCCGAAAGCCGTAACAAAGTATCGCAAAATCCGCGAATGATATCATATCAAATCTTTCAGCTTACTCAAATCGAGCGCCCATTCATCTACGCGGTTGAGCTCGCGGTGCCGTTCGTTTGCTTCGCCGAGCGATTTGCGAAATTCGGCGTAGGTTGCGCCGTTCACCTTCATAAAGTGCTCTTCCGCCGCCCGCGCGTCCCCTTTCAGCTGCGTGCGCCCGATATGCACCACGCTATGGCAGGCAGGGCAGAGCGCAACCACGTCCTCGAGCTTCTGCGTTTTCGTCGGAATATCATAGCCCCACCGCTCGTGCGCCTCCAACCGTTTGCAAGGCACGCCGCAGACCGAGCACTTCCCGCCCGCACGGGCGTACGCCGCTTTGCGCACCGCGTCCCACCCCGCAGGGGGAAGCAGGCTTCTCAAATTCGAATACCAGCACCCGTCGGGAACGAGCTCAAAGCCGAGTTTCGGTTCCATTGCGTCAAAGCCTTGCGGCGCCCGTCTTTCTTGCTGCCGCCGCCACCGCCGCCGCCACCGCGTCGTGCGCCCGCTGCTCGAACGCGTAAGGCAGAATATAGTCTGCGCTCAGCTTATCGCCTACGGCGGAAGCGATCGCTTCGCTTGCCGCAAACATCATTTCGAAATTGATTTCGCGCGCGCGCACGTCAAGCGCGCCGCGGAACAGTCCGGGGAATACGAGCACGTTATTGATTTGGTTGGGCTTTTCGCTGCTGCCCGTACCGACGATCGCCGCCCCCGCTTCGAGCGCGTCCTCACGCGCGATTTCGGGCGTGGGGTTGGCACAGGTAAATACGATCGCCCCATCCTTCATGGAACGCACCATTTCTTTGCCGACGCAGTTCGCCACAGAAACGCCGACGAACACGTCCGCTCCCTTCATGGCGTTGGCAAGTCCGCCCGTAACGCGGTTGCGGTTGGTGCGGGAGGCAATTTCCGCTTTGACGGAATTGAGGCGGGGATCGCCCTCGCATATGATCCCGCGGCTGTCGCAGAGAATCACATCCTTCACGCCGCTCTTTAACAGGAAGTTCGCAATGGCAATGCCCGCCGCGCCCGCACCGTTGATCGCCACCGTAACGTCCTCGCGCTTCTTGTCCACCAGCCTCAATGCGTTGGAAAGCGCCGCCGCCGTTACGATCGCCGTACCGTGCTGGTCGTCGTGGAACACGGGAATATCCAGATCGTTGATCAGCCGCCGCTCGATTTCAAAGCAACGGGGCGCGGAAATGTCTTCGAGATTGATGCCGCCGAACGAGCCCGCCAGCAGCTCTATCGTACGGATGATCTCTTCGGTATCCTTCGAACGGATGCACAGCGGAATCGCGTCCACTCCGCCGAACGCCTTGAAAAGGGCGCACTTGCCCTCCATGACGGGCATACCCGCTTCGGGACCGATATCCCCCAATCCCAATACGGCGGTACCGTCGGTAATTACGGGAACGGTATTCCAGCGGCGGGTAAGCGTAAAGCTCTTTTCCGCATCTTCGTGGATTGCCATACAGGGCTCCGCCACGCCCGGAGTGTAGGCGAGCGAAAGTTTTTCGCGGCTGTCCACCTCCACGCGGGACACAACTTCGATTTTGCCCTTCCACTCGGCGTGCTTCTTTAAAGACTCTTCTCTGTAATTCATACTTTTCTCCTTAGATTAGCCAAACGCCAATCATTATACCTTAAAGTAATTTTTTCGTCAAGGAAATCGGGGAATAAAACCGCTCCGCAACAAAATTAAACCCCGCGCAGAATCTCTGCGCGGGATCAATTCTATCATGCCCCCAAACCCGATTGCTCGGTTATGATATCGTAATTATTTCGTATGCACGCGGATGACAACCACGCTGTACGGTTTCAGCTCGTAGCCGATCGTGTTTTTACTGAACGCGCCGATCGTAAACGATTCCGGTTTGACGGGCGTCGCTTCGGGCGTATTCGTCGCCGTCCAATCATCGCAGGCAATTTCGGTAACGGCGGCGTTTCCCTTCAATTTTACTCCGCCGAGCGCAAAGTTCGTCTTGATCGTATCGGGGCTTGCATTGACGATTTTGAGAATGACGTCTCCGTTTTCGCCGATGCTCTCCACGTGATAAATTTTATCTACCGTTTTCGGCTTCGCCGAGGAATTGGCGTCCGTCGGAAGCTCGTACTGCGTTTCAAAGTCCGCAGCGTACTCCGCCTTCGCCTGTGCCGTCGGGAGATACGCGCCCTGATTCTTCATAAAAATCTGTTGGATATAATAGTTGGCGGTACGCAGGATCTCGGTGTTCGTGTAGTACATCATGTCTACCTTCCACTGCCTGTCGTCCCAATTTAACGAAGCAAACATGGGTGCGTAAGCGGCAAGCTTTACGACGTCGCCGTTGCGCTCGTATCCCGTCATCATTGCCGCCTCCGACAGCGCGGTGATCCAGCTGTTCGCGTGGTGCTTATCGTAGCCCGCGGCGCGCCCCGATCCCTCGTTCGCGGAATATTCGCCGACGAAAACTTCGTAGTATCCGTTTTCCCCCTCGCGCTTGTAGCCGTCGTACATCGCGGCGTTTTCGAAGAGCTCGGTATAGTTCACGTAGTAGTGCTGGTCGACGACGCCGTACTCGGCAACCGTTTCGATGATGCGGTCGGGATTGACCTTCGCATCGTCGAGGTAGTTCCACGCCGCCGTGCCCGCCGTGCCCCGCGTCTGGTTCTTTAACGGATTTTCGCAATTCTCGAAGTGCATCGCGTTACCGACGATGGGCTTGACGCCGTACTTTTCCATTGCCGCCATAAACGTTTTGTCTTCGAGGAATTTTTCATAATAATCGGTATAGTACTTGCCCGACTGCTCGTTTCCGATGCCGAGATAGTCCATTTCGAAGGGCTCCGGATGCCCCATACTCGCACGGATTTTTCCCCACTTGGTATCCGTTCCGCCCTTGGCGAAATCGAGCAGGTCGATCGCGTCGCGGATATAATCGTTTACGCCCTTATTATGTCTGCCCGCAAGCCCGTGGGGCTTACTTGCCGCGCCGCCCTGACAGCTGAGCCCGCAGTTGAGAACGGGCACCGCGCTCGCGCCAATGCTCTCGGCAAACACGAAATATTCGTAAAAGCCGATGGCGTAGTCCATATCGTAATAACCGCTGCCCGCCCATAAATCGGGGTTGTGCTTGCGCGTGATCGCCTCGCCGTAGGTGGGAGCGCCGTCCTTTACCGTGCCGTCCGTATTGATCTTATAGGAGAATGCGGGCACGTCGTCGTCCCCCGCGTTCGAACCCGTAACCGCCGCGCCCACGGAATTTTTCCAATCGTAAGCGCATTCTTCGCCGACCGCGCCGTTGCCTTCGATAATACAGCCGCCGGGGAAGCGCACGAACTTGGGCGATAGCTCGGCAACCGCGTCGTATACGTATTTCTTAATGCCGCAAACGCTGTCCGACGTTTCAAACGAAACGCCGTCGAGACAGAGCGTCGCCGCGTCGGAGAAGGAAAGCTCGAATTTCAGATTTTTGCTTGCCGTGCCCGTTGCGGTAAACGTGCGCTCGTACTTCACCCAAGAGGATTCCTGTAAAATTTCCACGGTGCCCACGACGAAATCCTCGCTTCCGTTCGTGATTTTCACCGTCATCGTCAGCGCCTTATCCGGATTTTTGATAAACGCCGTAAACTTGTAGTCCGTACCCTCTTTTACCGCCATCGGTACGGCGGTATAGCCCGAATTCGTCAGCTTTCCGTTTACCGTTGCCGTAACCTTCGCGTAATTTCTGTTGGCATTTCCGGCATAAGCCGTGGCCTTGAACACGCTGTCCGTATTTTCGATCGCGAGCGCCGCGCCGCCCGAAGCCGCCCACGCGTAATTCTTGCTCTGCGTGATCGCGTCAAACGAGCCGTTCGCAAGTAAATTATCGTCCAGCAAATAGGACGCGTAATTGATGTCCTCCAAAAACACGCCGAACAGACTGTCCGAAATACCCGTATCGCCCTTTGCGGCGTTTACGCTAAGCGTTACGTCCGCATTTTCCAAGCTCGGAGCTTCGCGGTCGAAAACCGCCTTTTCGGGATTCCCGCATCCACCGAGCGCCATGACCGTTGCAAACATCGCAACCCCCGCCATACCGATCAAACGTTTCTTCATCATTCCCCCTAATGAACACGTTTTTTATTTTCTAACATGTATTGTAACATAACTTCGAAAATATATCAAGGGATTTTATAAAGTTTTTTGTAAAATATTTTATTTTTTTGTGAATGTTGACCGTTAAAAAAACGCCGTCCTTCGGGACGGCGCGAACAATTGCGTCAATCACATATTTTTCATGCCGCGGTTGCCGCGGTGCAATTTTTTTACGCTGGTGCGGTGCTCTTCTCCCGCAAACAGTCGGACGAGATTTTTCCGATGCGAAAACCAAGTCAGGAAGTTGATTGCCAGCATCAGCATAAACAGCAACACGACCCAGACGTTGAAAAGCGCCGTTTCGTAGCGCAAGTAAAAAATCATGCCCTGCCACACGGAAAACGCAGCCACACCCAAGAGCGAGCCCATCGAACCCATTTCGGTAACGCCGATGAACACGACGACGCCGATGAGCGCTCCCGCCATGATCAACGCGTACCAAGGATTTTCACAGCCGATTCCGAACCAGAAAAGCCCAAAGGTCGCGGCGATCCCCTTGCCTCCGCGAAACCTCATCGTAACGGGATAGATGTGCCCGATAACGACGCAAACGCCCGCAAGATAACGGGTGAAATCGGAAACGAGAATCACCGTTCCCCCGAAACAGTAACCGCGAAAAATATAATGACAGACAAGCGCGGGCACGCCACCTTTGAGACAGTCGAAAACGAAATTGAAAAATCCGACCTTTAACCCGAATTCACGGCTCGTATTCATGGTACCGGGATTACCGCTGCCGATCTTGCGGATATCCTTATGGCGTGCCTTTGCCAGAATTACCGCAAAATTAAAGCAGCCGATAAAATAACAGACGACGGCGATCAATAAAAACCAATACCAACTTTGAGAAAGCGACAGCTCTTTCACCTGCTTGCGTCTACTCCTTTTTCTTCGTTCGCGTTACGATTTTCAAAGGCGTGCCCGAAAAATCGTACGCCTCGCGAATAACGTTTTCCAGATACCGTTCGTACGAAAAGTGCATCAGCTTTTCGTCGTTCACCTGCAAGACGAAGAGCGGCGGATGCACCGACGCCTCCGTTGCATAATACAGCTTTAATCTTCTGCCCAGATAACTTGGCGGCTCGCTCAGACGCATGGCGTCGATCAAAAGCTCGTTCAGCGCCCCCGTCGGAACGCGGAAGCCCGCGTTTTCGTAAGCAGCCTCCGCAAACGCCAGAATTTTGTCCGTTCGCTGCCCCGTCTTTGCCGAAACGTACACCGATTTATAGTAATCCATAAATTTCAGGTCCTCTTTCAGCTTCTTTTCGAATTCCTGAACGGTGTGAGTGTCCTTTTCCACGAGATCCCATTTATTCATGACGACGACGGAAGGCTTACCCTCCTCGTGCACGAATCCGATAATGCGTACGTCTTGCTCGGTCAGTCCCTCGGTACTGTCTACCACGAGCACCGCAACGTCCGCGCGGCGCACCGCATCGAAAGCGCGAAGCACCGAATAGTATTCCACGTCGTCCTCGACCGAACGCTTTCTGCGGATCCCCGCCGTGTCGATGATCGTATATTGCTTTCCGCCGCGTTCGAACGTCGTATCCACCGCGTCGCGCGTGGTGCCCGCCACGGGAGTAACGATCGTGCGCTCCTCCCCCAACAGACGGTTGACGATCGAAGATTTCCCCGCGTTCGGCTTACCCACGACGGCAATTTTCAGTCCGCCGATCCCATCCGTTTCGCCCCGGTCGAAATCCTCCACGGCTTTGTCGAGCAAATCGCCGATCCCGCGCGAATGCTCGCTGGAAACGGCAAACGGCTCCCCTAAGCCCAAGGCGTAAAACTCGAATATCTTGTCGGGAGAATATTCGTCGATTTTATTGACCACGAGGAACACGGGCTTTTTGCAGCGGCGCAGCAAATCCGCCACGTCGTAATCGGCTGCGGTTACCCCCTCCCTGCCGTCGGTAAAAAAGAAAATTTCGTCCGCGGTGTCGATGGCAAGCTTTGCCTGCGCGGTGATAAGGCGGCGCATATCGTCGCAGCCGTTCAAGTCGATCCCGCCCGTATCGACAAGGGTAAAGGGCTTGCCCCGCCACTCGGAAACGGCGTAAATCCGATCGCGCGTAACGCCCGGCCGGTTTTCGGTAATTGCGATTTTACGCCCCGCAACGCGGTTGAAAAAGGTACTTTTTCCCACATTCGGACGCCCCACAATGGCGATCAAAGGATTCTTCATATCGACTATTATAAAAAATTTTGACGTTTTTGTAAAGAAAAAAACGGCAATTTCGCCGTTTTTTTGGTTTTTTCGTAATTGTCGGAAAATATCAGAAGAAACGAATCATTCCGAACACCACGCCGAACACGTAGACAACAAGGCAAACCCAATACACGATCGTCCACGCCTTGCGGTTTCTGAGACTTCTCACGAACTCGTACGCGGGAAATGCGACCGCAGCAAGCAGCGCAAGAGAGGCCACAAGGTTGAGAATGGAAGAGATCCTTCCAAGACTCCCGTCGACCCAGTTCAGGATCGCGCTGACGACGAAAATGATCGCGGAAAGGAAAATGCCGATAAACGAGCACGCTCTTACAAAGCTTCTTCTTGCCTGACTTTCCGTACGCTCTCTTTTTTGTTTCTTTGCCATAATTTCACCTCGATATTAATTTTTAAAAATTATATCATTTCCGATAAAAAAAATCAATATTTAAAACGCTTATTTTTATACCGTTTCTCACTTTTTTACCAAAAATACGCCGTCCTCGCCGTCCGTTTCGCGAAAATGCACCAAAATCTTTTCCTCTTTCGAGGTCGGAACGTTCTTACCCACGCCGTCCGCGCGGAAGGGAAGCTCCCTGTGCCCCCTGTCGACGAGCGTGTACAGCCGCACGCTCTTCGCCCTGCCCATCGAAGTGAGCGCGGCAAGCGCGGCGCGCACCGTTCTGCCCGTATAAAGCACGTCGTCGCAAAGCGCCACGTTTTTTCCGTCTACGGAAAAGTCCATTTCGCTGCCCTTGAACACCGCGTCGCAGCTGCCCGAAAGTAAATCGTCGCGGTACAGCGAAATATCAAGAATGCCGAGCGGAAGCGCCGCGCCTTCGATGCGCTCGATTTCCCGCCGCATCCGCCTTGCGAGTATCACGCCCCGCGTACGAATCCCGACGAGCACGAGGTCTTCCGTACCCTTGTTTCGCTCCACCGCTTCCATAGAAAGACGCACGATCGTGCGCCGTATCTCTTCCTCGTTTAAGATCGTCATACGTTACCTATCCTTTCTCACGATTTCCAATATCCGCAGAAAATAATCGGGCAGCGGCGCGGAAAAGCTCATGCGCTCGCCCGTGGACGGGTGGGTAAATTCCAGCCGTTCGGCGTGGAGCAGCTGCCCTGCGAGCACAAACCGCTGATTACGGTAGCCGTACGTCTTGTCGCCCACCACCGGATGCCCCAAATACCGTGCGTGCACGCGGATCTGGTGCGTGCGCCCCGTCTTTAACGAAAACCGCACGAGCGTATTGCTTTGAAACCGCTCGACGGCGGCAAACTCCGTTTCCGCGCGGCGCCCCGTTCCCGCAGGCAAAACCGCCATTTTCAGCCTGTCCTTTGGGTCGCGCCCGAAGTCCGTAACCAATCGCCCGCTGTTCTCTTTCAGTACTCCCTCGACAAGCGCGAGATATTCGCGCTTGCAACTCTTTTCGGCAATCTGACGGGACAGGGACAGGTGCGCCGCATCGTTTTTGGCAACCACAAGCAGTCCCGAAGTATCCTTGTCCAGCCGGTGCACGATGCCGGGGCGGATTTTTCCGTTGATCCCGCTCAGCGAATCCAAGCGGTGCAACAGCGCGTTGACGAGCGTGCCCCCGTAATTGCCCGCGCCCGCGTGTACCGTCATCCCCTGCGCCTTGTTGACGACGGCAAGGCTATCGTCCTCGTACACGATGTCGAGAGGAATATCTTCGGGCTTCGCCTCAATGGGTTCGGGGTCGGGTACGATCGCCGTTACTCTGTCGCCCGCTTTCAGCGTCTGCCCCGCCTTCACCCGTTTTCCGTTGACAAGCACGTTCCCCCCGTCCGCAAGCTTTTTAACCGCCGAACGGGTCAATCCCGTCTTTTCGCTTAAAAAAACGTCGGCGCGAACGCCGTCCGTTTCCGAAAGGAAGATGCGTTCGGTCGTCATTTTCCGACCCGATCCCGCTCGCCGCGCCCTTCGGCTTCCGTTTGATTACCCTGCTCCGCCGCGTACGTTTCTGCGGCGGACGCGCCGTGCTTGTCCTCCGCCGCATTCCGTTTCTTTTGGTGTTTCTTTTCCTCTTCCAGCCGCTTTGCCTCCTCCCGCCATTTTTTCGTCAGGGGGAACACCGCGGACGGACCGATAAAGAGAATAATGAATACGAGAGCAACCGCACCGAACGTAATGAAAAAATCGGCGGGATTGCACACACCGAAATGCAGGGGCGATACGTCGATAAAGTCGCGCACGCAGCCCAGAACGAGCCTGTCGATCAGGTTGCCGATTGCGCCCGCCTCGATAATCGCAAGACAAATCTGCGCAGGCTTGTTCTTGCGGAACAAAAAGAAGTACGCAAAGCCGATCCCGATAATCAGAAACACCGTTAACACAGTGATCATCACCATGATCGGCGGCTTATCGGCAAACCAACTAAACGCCATTCCCGGATTTCTCGTAATGTCGATACGGATAATCCCGAGGAAAAATTTAGATTGGTGCACCCCCAGATAATCGGTGATCATTTTGGTGAATTGGTCGATGAACAGAAAGAGGAGCATCAGGACCCCGCCTCCGACCGCAAATATCAATTCTCGCATCGTAATGCTTTCTCTTTTCCGTTTCACTTTTCGTCCTCCGATTTATTTTACGCCTTCTCTGCATTCCCTGCGGTCATTCCGCCCCGCCGTTCCCGCCGAGCGGGACCCTGCAACGTAAGCTTTATTCCCCGTCCATCAATCCCAGGTCCTTACAGAGCTTTCCTAAATCAAGCGGCTTCTTGGGGGCAAGCACGTCGTCGATGTTAAAGCCGCTCGCCTCCTCTTCCTCGCACATCCCCACCTTGTCGAACAGCGCCGTGCAAAATGCGGAAAAGTCTTTGACCTCCGCCTCGTCGGAATATTTCTGCGAAATACGCGCAAGCAGCAGCCGGCACTGTTCGGCGAGCAGCAAAAGTTCTTTGTTGCCGTTTTCCGCCTCTTTCGCGCTCTCCCGCTTGATGGCTTCCCCCGCCTTTTCCGCATTCAAAAGCGCGGAAGTTACGTTTTCGCGTTCGCCCTCGAGCTGAACAATCTTTGCGCGGAGGGTACGGTTTTCCGCCATAACCTCCTCCGCCGCCTCCCGCTGCGACCTCACCACGCCGTCGTATTCCTCTCTGAGTCTTCTGACGAGCGTTTTTACGTCCGATTCCTTATACCGTTTCACAAGCGCCCCTTTTAATCCTTTTTATCTTCCTCTTCGGAGGCTTCCGTTTTTTTGCCCTCTTCGGCGGTATCGTCTTGCGCCCTCCTCTTCTTACGATCCTCTTTGGGCGGACGGGGAGGATAATTTCCGCCGAGCATGTTGATCCTGCTGAAATAGGGCGGGTCGTTCTTATAGGGCGTCAAATACTGCGTCAAGCCGCAGGAATCGCCCGACACGCTTCCGACGAACGCGCCCTCCTTTTTAAAGTTGAAAATCATCAGGAGCAGACAACCGCAAACGCCCAGTCCCACCATGAGAATGGAGAACAGGTGCGACCACGGAATACCGTGATTATTCAGGATAAACTCCGGAGAGCGCAACGGCTCCATCACCGTGCGGACCGCGCCGTACCACACGAGATACAGGCACACGAGAAGGCCGTTCGGTTTCTTTTTGCGAAACCACGCCGTCGTAAACAAAATCGCCCAGCCGAGCAGATTCAGGCAGGCTTCGTAGAAAAAGAACGCGTAGTGCCACGTCGCCCGGTCGAGATGGGAGAACGCCTGCACGCCCGACATTCCGCCCACGATCGGCACCGCCAACGGGAAGAACTGCAAGTTCGGATCGGTAACTGCTCCGCCGTATACTTCGGCGTTGAAGAAATTGCCCCACCTGCCGAGCGCCTGTGCAATAAGCATATTGATAACGACGCAGTCGGCGGCGCGTAAAAAGTTGACCTTCTTGATTTTGCATACGATATAACCCGAACCGATCCCGCCGATGATGCTGCCCGTGATCGAAAGCCCGCCGTCGCGGAATTTAAAGAAGCTCTTGATCCCGAGCTCGGGATCGGTCAAGCAAGAGAAGAGCCGCGCCCCCACGATCGCCGTGGGAATACAGACGACGAAAAGCAAAAACACAAAATCGGACGACATATTTCTACGCTTCATGAGAAGTGCGGAAAGCATAGCCGCCACCAGCATTCCGAGTACGATGCAAAGCGCGTAATAGTATATCTCAAGCGTGAAGATATAGATACCGCGCCCGTCGGGACTGACCCCGAACATCGGATTCCCGTTTGCAAGCAACAGATTGCCCATAACGTCCCCTTTTCATATTATAATATATTTTTTTTATTATACCACTGTACAGAACGAAAAGTCAACCGCAAGCGGTTGACATCCGTAAGTTTTTTATTGTTTATCACAATTTGCTCTTTTTCGGCATTTTTCGCCGTACGGTAAGCGACAAACGTTCCGTCGTTCCGAGTTCCCGTCATTTAAAAGCGCATACGCCCACTGTTATTCAAAGCGAAATCAAGCCCTACCCGTCATTCGGAGCGGGACGGAGCGAAACGGAGAACCTGAAAGCAAAACTTTCCCGCAAGCAGGATTTACGCGATTTTCAGCTTTAGCGGCTTAATGGCGTTCAGGGTGGGCACGATCGCAAACAACAGCGCGTAGTTCAGCAAGCTGTTCCATATCTGTCCGAAAACAAAGTAGCGGATCGCCGTATAGATCCAAAAGGTCTGCCGCCCGCCGAAGCGTTCGTTAAACGCCTGCATTACGTTTTTCGGCATATACAGCTTCAGCCCGATATAGTACATCCCCGTCGTATTGATCGCAAGCGAACAGCCGAACAGAGTGATCAGGCAAATGAGCGCGAGCTTCACGTACGAGCTCCCCCGAAACCGCAGCGGCAGATGCATTACGAGCCCCGCAATCAACGCCATCGCCGCGCATGAAAGCGCGACCCACCAATAATAGCGATAGCCCATACTGTTGACGAGATACCCCAGCCCGTCGCCCAAAAACACGGCGCAGAAGCCGAACACGGGACCGATAAGCATTCCCGCCAACACGGAGGTCAGCACGGTAAAGGAGAACTGCACCGTGGCAAACTTGATTTCGAACATATTGCTTACGATACAGAACGCCGTTAAAACGCCGATATAAGCGATCTGTTTTGCGGCGGATGCGTTTGCCAGCACGGGCGAAAATAAAATCCGTTTCCAAAGCCGCGGTTCTTTTCCGCACGACTTCGCCGCCGAAGCCTCGTTCTCCGCAGGGGAAGCGGCAAGCTCGTTTTTCGTTGTTTTTTGCATAATAAAAAACCTCCTGATTTCGACTTTCGTGCGTCGAACAAGAGGTCCGCCAAATTAGTGCGTATGAAAAATTTACGCGCGAGCGGACGCGCCGCGGCACCGCAGGAATGCTCCTTTCGTTTGCGAACAACGTCCCGTTTCGCAACACTTAACGCGCCTTGGCTACTCTTC
>CAJUOI010000005.1 GCA_910588615.1 uncultured Christensenellaceae bacterium
TTACGTACGCCGTTACGCTCTCCACGGGCTTGATATAGTTGATCTCCACCGTCGTCTTCACCGTTTCGTCGTCCGCCGACGTCGCGGTTACTTCGAGCACTCCGCCAAACGCCTGCTTGCACTCGATTCCGATATACTGACACGCCGCGCCGCTGTATGACTTCCAGCCTGCCGCCGAATACCCGCCGCTTGCGTTCTTCGCGGGCGTTTTCAGCTCGATATAGTCCGAAATCTCCTTGCCCTCGTACCAGCCCGCTACGCCTTCCTCCGTCTTTGCGGAAATGCTCCACTTCACGTCCAGCACGTTGGAAGTCAGATTCGACGCGTTCACCGTCGCCTCGATGACCTTGTGCGACGCGTCCACCTTCAAAGGCGCCTTCGCCTGCGCCACCGCTACGCTCGTGAGCGATATGCCGCCCTCCTCGCCTTCCACCGATTCCACCGACAGCCCGCTCGCCGACGCAAGCGTCTGTTTCAGCTTGAACCCGTTCGACGGCTTGTACGGCGTGCAGTACTCCATTACCAACAGCACCGACGCAAGCAGTATCATTAACGCCAAAACGACGCAGAGGATCCGCGTCCCGACGTTGCTCTTTGCCTTCGCCCTCGTGTTCGAACGCGCGGACGATTTCTTGTACCCCCGCGACGTTCCCTTCGCGCGCGTGCGCGAATAGTTTCTTCCCTTATACTTTGCCATGTTTTGATTCTCCTGTTTTGTTGTTTGCGGGTCGTCCCCCGCGTTCTCATCCCCGTTTTCGGGGATTTAATCGTTGCTGCATTAAGATGATCATGCGCTCCTCATCCCCGTTTTTAGGGATTTCGGCGACGTCGTTTAATATACCTTGCGGTATATCTCTATCAGAAACCATTCCAAGAAACCGCCCTGACGCGATTCGAGCTTCATCAGCTCGCGGAACCTCTTCCGCGCTTCCGAGATCTTGTCCGCTTCGACGTGCACGTACTTCACGCTGTCCTGCACCAACACCTTGAACAGATACTCTCTCATTCCGTCGCCCTGCCTTATTCCTGCGCTATTATCTCATTCGCGGCGTCGTACACGGAAACGATCGAGCACTTTTCCGCTTTCCGTAAATGTTCGACGTCGAAATTCTCTTCGATCATCTTAACGACCATGCGGGCAAACTTTGCCGCTTGCCTGATTGCTTCGTCGTTTTGGATCTTCAACTGCGCCTGCATCGAGGCAACCGTTCTGTCCCGCCCTGCACACAGCTCTTGATACTCTTTGTTCTCCCACTCCGTTATTACGACGCTCATCTCTCTTCTCCTCCTTCCCATACAAGGGAAAAACGGCTTGCACCGCCTGCACGCGGTGCAGCCGCTCCTCTTCTCCTGCACAGTTACTTTGATTTTTTCGCCTTCGTAGGTCGATTTCTTCCGTGCAGAGAAGAGTATACCGAAATTTTCGGTATTGATTTGCATTATATCACCGAGATACTCGGTTTGTCAAGACTTTAACCGAAATTTGTTGTAAAATTTTTTCGAGGTGGAAAATGACAAACCTAAAAATAGCAAGACTTGAAGCAGGATTTACGCAAAAACATATAGCTACATTACTCAACATCAGTCAGCAAACATATAGCGATTATGAAAATGGAAGAACCGAACCCGACTTTGAAACGCTGAAAAATATCGCGGATATATTAAAAACTTCCGTAGATTACCTGCTCGGACGTTCAGACGACCTCGGCAACGTAACGGTGCAGAGCTCCGCTCCCCCGCTCCCTGCCGACGAGCTCGAACTCCTCACCCTCTACCGCAGCATGAGCAACCCGCAAAAGCGAATGTTTGTTGCGTACGGCGAAGGTTTAACCGAGCCGCTTGCCACCAACAGAAAACCGCAGTGAAACAAATTCCTCCGCCCTTTTCCCAAAGGACGGAGGAATCGCTTAAAAAATCCCTCGGCGCGTGGTAAACTATCCCTCCATTATAAGGAGGGAAATTATGATCTACGAACTCACAGACGACGAAACCGCTGCACTGCGTTCCTTTGCCGACGGGATCTACACGATCATCGGTCGGGCACAGGGACGAGCGCAACGGTACGAGGCGCGCAGGCAGGAAATCGAAGAGCTGAATTTTGCCGCCGCTCTGAAAGAGAAGCGGGAACGGGAACAAATGGAAAAGGTATTCGCCGACGATCCGAACGGAGCAGACGGCGACGGAGGAGAATTTTTGAAATTCACCGAAGAGGAGATTTCAAAAATGCCTAAACAATTTAGAAAAATTTTCCGAGCGGAAGGACACAGCGTCCACTATCGGAAAAGAACCAACGGGAGGTACACCTGCTCGTATGAAATAAGATACGCAAAAAAACCATACAACAATCCGCCGATCACGGCAAGCGGTACCACCCTCGACGAAGCAAAGGCGCGCTTTCTCGCTAAGCTGCATGATTACGTGCCGCAGGACGAAACCGCCCCCACCGTTCCGAGGGACTTCGACGGTTTCGCTTCGTTTTGGTTTGAGAACTTCCACAAAAGAAAGGTCAGCGAACTCGTCTACAAGCAAGGGCTTGCAAGGTACAACACTTACGTCAAGCCCCGTTTCGGAAAGCGTCAGATTAAGGACGTCATTTCGACCGAGATACAAAAGCTGCTTGATGAGCTCGCCGATAGGCACCGCCTCGAAGAGGACGTCTATTCCATGCTGAATCAGATTTTCACCTGCGCGGTAAAACACGGGCTTGTGAAGCTGAATCCGTTGGGAATGTGCTTTCATCAGAACGGCGAGCGGGAATCGGGTGTTGCAATCAGCATAGCGGACGAAAGACGTCTTTTGTCCGCCTACGAAGGAAAAGTCGAGCAAACCGTTCTTGCGATTATGCTTTACACGGGCTTACGCCCCTGTGAATACCCTACCGCCGTCATCGAAGGCGACTTTATCAAAGCCATGAATAAAAAGCGGAAAGGAAAAAAGGTAGAGTATAAACGCATTCCGATCACGCCCATGCTGCGCCCCTATATCGTCGGCATAACGCAAATTCCGCCCATGAACATGAAAACGCTCGATAAGCGTATCAAGGCGATTTTGCCACAACACAAGCCCTACGATATGCGCACGACGTTCGAAACGCGGTGCGACCAATGCAAGATAGACGACAGAGTCATCGGCTTATTTATGGGAAACTCTATCGGTAAAGGCAAAAAGGAAGGAAACAGCAAGCTGAAAAAGGCTTATACCGACACGGACGACGCGGACTATCTGAAATACCTTTACGAAGAGGGGCAAAAGCTGAAATATTGAGTTTGTACCCCAAAAATACCCCAAAAAACGAAAAAAAGCGCCGATTTTATCACTAAATTTTGTGAAAAACAGCACAATAAAGCCCGATTTTGTGGTAAAAACCTCCAAAATCGGGCTAAATTGGCGCAGAGAAAGGGATTTGAACCCTTGGATACATTCCTGCATCACACGATTTCGAATCGTGCGCGTTCGACCGCTCCGCCATCTCTGCATGTAATTGTTAATAAGGTATGAGAGCGGGCGAACGCGCAGCGTTCGTCGTACCGAAGCACGAAGTGCTTACCGCTCCGCCATCTCTGCAAGCTGTTTTATTGTATCCTTTTTTTTCAAAAAAGGCAAGTTATTTTATGCTGTTTTTTAAAAATTTTTTCTTTTCTGTGTTTTCCCGTTCACTACAAAAAAAACGGGCTTAAGCCCGTTTTTTAATTACAAATAAGTTATTCCTCCGCTGTAGAGCCGCCCTCCGAGCGTACTCCCTCTTCTGCATCTGCGGCGACAGCCTCAGTTTTCTTTTCGGCATCCGCATCCTGCGCGGCTTTATCGGAAGCACCCTCGACGGATTGCACCGTCTCGGGCTTTGAAATAGCCTCGAACGCCGAAGTTACCTTAACAAGCTTAATCAACCCCTCTTCAATCAATTCCGCCGTAGTGCGCGACGGCGGCACGAAGTCCTCCGGCGAACGTTCGCCCTTTTCACTGTCGTTTTCAAAGAGAAGAACGTCAATCAACTCCTTGGCGTACTTCAAACGGCGATCGTTTTTTATGCGGTACATGAGCGGCGTCGCCGTTTTTGCGCTACGAAGCGAGTAATCTTCCACCTTGTATTTGGAATCGGCAAAACGCATAGGATTAAGTGCGAGATACAGGCAAAGCGTCTTGCCGCGGACGGCAATCAACGCGATGCAATTTCTACCCAAACGAAATTTCTCGAACTTCCAACTCATACGGCAGCGCACCTTTTTAAACCCGAGGAGATAGTTCTTTAAGGCGGAATAGTACCGTTTCACCTCGTCGTTAGCGCCGATGATGCGCGCCGCGAACGAGCGGTCATAGCGCATTCTTCCCTCTTCTGTTTCAATAAATTCAAGCTCTTCCTCGTCATCCAAATATTCAATCTGTTCAACGAAGGCTTCAGGGGCGGCGGGCGCAATCTCTTTAACGACCTCCTCGACAACCTCTTCGGGCTCGTCGACGGTTTCTACTTCGTCGGGAACTTCACCCAACACAGTGATGCGTAGCTTTTCATCGTTAAACATCGCGTCGCGCGTCATACGCTTCAACTCGTACTCGTTATGCACGGGCTGGCTACTGAGAGCAATGGTATTTGCTTCGGCAAGCTGTAACAGCAGATACTTCGCATGCTCGAGCTTCCGTGCCGAAGTAAGCTTAAACAACATGGGCGTGTTCTCGAACCGCTTTTTGTCCGACTTGTCGATACCGCGGTACTTAGTATCAATATAGTCGTACGGATTGAGCGCAAACGCCACGCAGAGCGTCTTACCGCGGAACAGAATCAATCCGAGCGTCTTGCGTCCCCTGTAAATGCGCTGCTGACGGAAGGTACCCTTGATTTTTAAACCCTTATACAGCGCGACTTCGTTACAAAACGCCTTATAGCGTTCCTTGATTTCCTCATCCGCAAGGCGAAGCTTTGCCTCGAAACTGAGGACGTAGCGAACGTAATACCGCTTTGTCTCGTACTCCTCGCCGACAAAACCGAGCTTTTCGCGCGTCGCGTCGGACATATTCTTAACGGCAAGTATTTCCGTGCCGAGGCTGTCGTAATCGCCGTCCTCGCCCTCTACGGGCACGATCCCGACGGGAAACTCCTCTGCCGCCTCTTCTTCCGTTACGTTGTCGTTGTCCTGCTCCTCTTCGTCGAGGAAGTCCTCGTCGTCCATTTCGTCGGAAGCGGAAATCACGCCGCCTGACTTTAAATATTCCAACCGATCCAACAGCGCGTCGCGCTTCTGCTGTAACTGTCTTGAACAGAGCTTCCTCTCCTGCCGTTTCTGATACCAATACCATAAAAGTATGTTCAGTCCGATAAACACCGCCGCCAACAAAGAAACGATAACGATTCCCGCAATTTGCGAAGGAGAAAAAATACCCGCAAGTAAATTATGAATCATCACTCGTTACCCCCTTGGCTTGCGCTTTCGGTTACCGACCCCTTGTTTGAGCCGTCCCCCGACGTTCTGTCCATTTCGTCCATCGACTCTTCCGCGAGCCGCTTCTTGCGCTTGTGCAAAATCACTTGTGTACAAGCCGCACCCGCCGCAACGAGAGCCACACCCGAAACCGAGCAAATCACGGCAATAAACACCGTGTTCGCACCGACGATACGGAAGGCGTAATACTCCTCGACGGTATTTCCCGTTTCGGCCCACTCATAGTTTTCGGGATCGATCAGTCCGACGGTTGCCTTGAACGACCCGCCGTAACCGGCTTCGTTGTCTTTGATATACATGATATCGGGATCGAAGCCCTCGGGCAGATAAACCAGCACCGAGCCGTTGACAACAAGTTTGTTATTACCGGGCTTGGGTTTGTTCACTTGCATACGGTTGACCGTCCAGCCGACGGTCGCGCTGCCCGCCTCCAACGTAACGCCCGAAGCAGCGATCCAAGAATAGTTATCGGCATCGGCAAGCGAGAACGTTACGCCGTACCCGCCCGCATTCAAAGCAATCAGGGTAACTTCATTGCCGTTTACAACGGAATTGCCTGCATAGTTGATACTCATCAGCAAGTGGTCGTATCCCGTAACCCTTACGCGAAGTTCACCGCCCGTGAAGGTGTCGTTTTTACCTTCTCCTTCGGATACGATGACGAGCTTCGGAGTATTCAAGGCATACTTTGCAATTGTGAACGGAACGCGTTCGCTTTCGGGGAGCGCATTCCAATCTGCCGCGCCGGCAACACTTACGGTTACGCTGTAAGTCCCCGCATTTGCAGGAACACCGTTTAGCAAGTTGCCGTTTGCGTCGTAATAACGGAAGGTGTATGCGCTTTCGTATTTCACCGCAAACGAAGGTGCGTTTGCCGCGGAACCGTACGTCCATCCTTCAATGGAAAGCGGCAGCGTAACACTGTTGTTTGCCGGCGTTACAACGAAGTCTACGATGCAGAAGTTTTGCGTCGTACCCTGCCACTGCGTATTGTTCGCATCTTTCAGCGTTAGCATCACACCGTGCGTTCCCGCTACCGTGTACTCACCGACCGTAACCGTGTAATCGTCCGTGTCGGAAATTTCGGGAATCAAATTCTTTCCACCGTCGTATACCTGCGAAGCGATTTTAATCTCACCCTCTGCAATCGTCTTTTTGCCGATCGTGAAGCTGACACTCGGCGTTGTAAGCAACGTGAAGTTTGAGCTCACTCCGACGACGCTTGCCATATAGGAGCCCGCATCCGCGGGTGCGGTATCCGAATTGTAAGCAACGCCTCCCATCGTAACTCCCGTATAGGAGAAGGTCAGAACATCGGTAAGTTCCGCACGAACCTTGTCGGCATCGTAACCCTGTACCGTGCTGATGGCACTGATGACCTCCGCGCTCTTCGCCGTGCCGTCGTATACGCCGCCGTTTGCGCGCAGAGATACTGAGACAGGCAGCGCCTTCACAGTGAAGATACCGTTGTTATAGTTGATAACATAATTCTTGGTTTCCCGTACTGAGGACACGATCGCGTAGCTACCGACAGGCGCACCTGCAATGACGAGATTATCCTGTGCGTCGATAACTTTCAGTTGCAGACCTAATCCTGCCAGAGTATCGCCGGGAACAAGCGCATTGTCCGCAGCCGTCATACGAACGCCGTCTGCGGAGATTGCCACCGTATAGAACGCTTCCGCATTGCCGATATTTACGGTGATCGTCTTCTTGCCGACGGTAAGTTTGCCTTCCGCCGCAACGAATTCATAGTTATCCGCAGACAGCCCGCTCACATTGACGGTAAGGACGACGCCTTCTGCCGTAACGCTCCAATCCGCATCCTTAGATGCGGAATATGTAACGCTTCCGCGGATGACATCCTTTCCGTCGCCGCGGAGGAAGCCGGAAACATCGTAACCGTAGCCTGCGCCGCCGCCCGCATTGAACGCGTCGCCGTAGATGATTGCGGCATAAGGCGTAACGGTAAGCGTCGCCTTATGAATCGTAAACTCCGTATAAGCCGTCGCGCCGAGATAGTTTCCCGTTCCTTCCGTCGTCGCTTTTACCCAATAGGTCTTTGCATAGACGGGCCTCGCCCCCCAACCGTCGGTAACCTCTTCGGGCGCTTTGCCATCCACTTTCTCGCGATACGAGTAGTATACCTGTCCGTTGAACGCCGAGGTTGCGTAAACGTTGAGCAGTCCGCCGTATACGACCGATGCGTTTGCACCGTCGCCCGTAACGACGAGTCCCGAAATTTTGTCCTGTCCCCGCGCGATCACCCAATCCTTTACGACGGGTTCACGGCTGTTATCTGTCCACACGTAGTTGGATGAGCTGAGAGAAAAGGTAATTTCGTACGTACCGCTGTTGATCGTCTGAATGAGGATTTTTTCCCCGCTTACGGTAACATAGCAGTTCCTCGCCGTAACACTAACTCCTTCGACGCCGTTCACCGTCAGGCTCAACTGGCTACCCGTATACATTGTATCCGCCGATAAAAATTCGGGAACGGATACCGTCATCGGCTTGACCTTGAACAGATAGTACGCGCGCTGCCCCGTAGTCTGATAATAAGCGCAAACGGCATATGTGCCTGCCTCGGTCGGAATATTCGCGCTGAACGACCCTTCCGTAATGCCGAGCATCGACGACACGCTCGCAAACTCCCTGTCGTCAAAACTTCTGTTTTTCAAAGCAGCCAGCTGTTCATTATCGTAATCGAGAGCAATGCGCGCATAGGTGAACGGAAGAACCTGCGCAACTCCGTCCACCGTAGCGGTAGGCGTATTCAAGCTTGCGTCGTAGCTCTTGTACGTCCAGCCATTAATGCCCGTAATTTTGAGCGTAACCGACTCCGTCGATACCGTAAGTACCAACGTAACCGCGCCTTCGGTCTCGTTTCTGAGCGTGTAGTTGTTCTGTGCCGAAGCTTTCAGGCGAATCACGATACGGTACGTGCCCGCGCCGTATGCCTTAAACGTGAAACCGTCCTCATAGGTATACGCGCTTTGCGGCACTTTTTCCGTCTGGTAAACACCCGACTCCACGTTACGGTATATATACTCGAATTCCGTACCGAAATCCATAATATCCTGTACGTAATTTTCGATTTTACGAATCTTATCCGCATCTTGCAGCTTATCAAATTCAGGCATAGCCGAGTTATTCCAGGAAAGATTGATTTCTTTCTGCGCGATAACGTACTTGTCGTCTCCCTGCAACACGGACAAGCTACCGCCGACAAACGTATAGTTACTGTTGTCGTTAAATGCGATCGTAACGACGTATTCGCCCGCAACGTTCGGAATAGTCGTCGTCTGCCCGTCAACCCTCTTACCCACATAGCTTAACGTATAGGTATCGTTGAGCTTCGGCAGATAATTCGTATCCTGCGTCAGAGCACTCACACCCAGAACGTCCGCATTGGCAAAAACGATAACTGCGTCTAACCTTGCGCCGCTCGCACCCTCGTTATAGCCGTTGCCCTCGGTGTAAATCTGCGACGAGGTCTTTGCCGTTACCTCACGCCTTGCCACCTCGAACTGCGTGGGAACGTAGGTTATAGTGTAGTTATTAAACGAAAGCGCGTTCTCCTCCGCACCCGCGTAGCTTACGAGATAAGTGCCGCGGTTATTGCCCCAGATCTCGTTTACGTTGTAAATCGGATAGCTTCCCGCCCTGTAATTTAACGTATAACCGTCGGCGTTTGTAATTTCCTGCCTGTTGCGGATATCCTGAATCGTTTCGTTTCGGAAACCGTCATAAGCGATTGTAAACGACGCTTCGTTTCCGTAAATCACACCGAATCCGTTTGCCTTGTATACTTTATTCGTCGTATCGTAGGTAAACGTTCCGCTCACGCCTTTTTCGGTATCGGACACCTGCACGTATATCTTCAACGGTGCGGGAGTAATCTTGTAGTAAGCGTCTTTCACGAACTCAATTACGAAATTCGTTTCCGCATAGTTGCTGCTTGCGCTTGGATTCATCTGATATTTACCCACAACGCGAGCGTCCGTAACCGTCAAAGCAAGCCCCAAATCTTTGAGTGTCAAACCCGACGCGCCCGCCCAATTGTCTGACGGTTTAAAGAAGCCTTCACAATTTGACTGAACTTTTTGGTTAAGCTCCTGTTGCTGACTTTCACCGCTGTATACGCCCGACGCAGCGTCGTTGGCAAGGTCGCCTTCGAGCAGGTTTCCGTCTACGTCGAAGCCCTTCACCCAAACGGTAACGTTGCGTTTATCAATACGAAGCTCACCCGGAACGGTTGTTGTCTGCGTAAAGTTCGGCGATGTGATTCCGGAAGCATAGAAAACGTTGACGTTCTGTCCCGCATTCTTATTCGGGGAGTAATTGGCGATGCCGTACGTAATATTCCCCACCTTCCAATTTCCGTGTTCCGTTTCAAACGCGATAATCTCTTCCGCCGTGCCAAGCGTTGCGCCCGCTCCCAATACGAAAGTATATTTCAAGCCAAATCCACTGAAATACCCGTCGATTGCCGCTCCCGTATTGAAAATCTGCGTGCCGTATTTCACCCAAGCCGTCTGGTCGGCATTATTTTCCGAGCCCAACCGAATCGGCACGATGGTAACTTCCGCAGGGTCGATATTGAAATTAACGGAAATGTCGCCCGAAGCCTGATAATTCGGATTGCTTGCCGAGAACGTTACCGTATACTTACCGACGTTCGTCGGGGCAATGTTCGTACTGCCGTACACCGTACCTTCGCGCCCTACATACGTAGAAACGATTTCGACCGTCGCGTCGGACGCCACCTTCATGGTGTATTCCTGTGGCAGTCCGTTGTATTTGCCGACGGGAGTCTTATCGGGAGAAATCGTCATCAAGGCAGGCAAAATCAGGAAAGTTGCTGCGTTCGCACTGCCGTCTCCGTTCCGGATCGCCTCGTCCGCAATTTCGGTTTTGCTTGCGTTCGTTATCCGGATAACGTAATCTTCTCCGTACGAGCGCCCCGAACCCGAACGCGCACCCCAAACGGCGTAAATAGAATAGCCCACGTTGACTCCGCCCTCAATCTTTACGTCGTTGGTATCAATGTCCGACGACCGATTCGAGAACGCTTCCGTACGCAACGTGATGACTGCCTGGTTATCGTTCGTGTACTCCGGTGCGGGAGTCCCATCATCGGGATAGAACGAACCGTTCGTTACTTTGAACGTAAGCGTTTCCTTCGCCTCCGCACCCTTATTCAGATTATAGTAGTTGGACTTATCGGCAATCTCTACGGTTACGCAACGCTTCTCCACGGTAATCCTCGCCGCGTTTTCGGGGAAAGAAACATTATAATTCCCCGCCGCCGCACGATATTTCTCCTGATTCTCGGCGCTGATAGAGATAAAGTACTCTCCCGTATAGTTTCCCTGTTGATAATCCGTGATAAACACGGGTTCTTCGCCGAATACGGCTGCGAGCGTTTCCGCCGCCGCGTCCTTTTCGTTGGAAACCAAACCGACGGCAACCGCCTTAAATGACTTCGCCGCATCGCCGTAGAAAATCGTCTGATCCTCGGCTTTTACACTCAATTCACGCCGTTTAACTTCAAACTCGAAAACTTGGCGGAACGCGGTGAAGTTGTCGGTCTCCTCCATGGATACAACCAAACGATACGTGTCCGCCGTAAACCGTTCGGTGCTGTCTTTGTTATATAAGGTTTCGAACAACCCCTTCGCGTCGATTGTGCCGTTGCGATAGATATTGCTTGCGATTGCCTTATCGTCGTTTCCGCGGTACACGGCAACGGAAATATCCGTCTTTCCGTTGGCATTCGTTCCTCTCTTGAAGGAAACGGTGGGATCGGTTACCAGATTTTGGTCGAATCCATCGGCGCCGCCGTACCCGTAGATCCATTGATTGGCTTCGCCGTACTTAAAGCCTTCGGCTCCATTGTTGTTTGCCTGCTTGATTTGCGCTTCCACGGAGCCGTAAACAGTCGCGTGGTTGGCAAGGAATACGCGGTAATAAACGTATCCGCTCCAAACATCAACCGACGAAGGCACCTCCGAATAAGTTACCCCCTGCGTGAGTTCGTCCCACGCTCCTTCGGTTGTAATCTCGATTGCGGCGTCGGCGCCTTTTGCCAGATAATACGTTATTTCCGCAGTGCCGTCTACGCCGTTCGCAAGATACTTATTTAACAGCTTCTGTTCTTCTTCGTTATAAAATACGTCCGTGCCCGCGAAGGAAACGGTAATGGTAGCGGGCGTAATCGAATATACGCCCTCCTTTCCGGTTTCCCCTTGGAAGGCAACACTGTAATTGCTCGCCTTGCTTCCGTTCGCCGTGCCCGTAATGGGATACCGACCCACGGCTTTGTTTCCGTCGGTATTGGCAACGGTGGACAGCGTGAAAATATCGTCCCGACCGTCAATCAGCTCAACGCGCACGTTCTCGTCGTTGGAATAAGACGACCGAGGCGTCGTAATTTCGGCACTCAAAGAATTGCTTACCGCGCCGTATACGCTCGAAACCGATGCAATGTTTACGGTAATTTCAAGCGGTTTAACGGTCAGCGTGCTCTTCGCTGCCGTAACGAATACGTAGTTCGCGCTCGTAAGATTTAACGTAAGCCCGATGTCGTATCCGTCCTTTCCTTTGCCCTTCTCATAGCTCGGCACCGCGTACTCGAACGAACCGCTGACGACGCTTCTGTCGTCTCCCTCGCAAAGCGTAAACGACAAATCGTCAAGCGATTTCCTATATCCCGCCTGATTTGCAGGATTCTCCTCCCCGTACCAAATTGCAAAATTCAACGAAACGGTAATTTCTTTGGGATTCACCGTAAACGTGAAGCTCGTCGTTGCGGCGTCGTGATTATCCGCCGTGGCGAGTACCCAATACACGCCGGAATCGGCTACGTTTCTTGCTTTCACCGAATCAAAGGATTTCCAGCGCGTGTCGCCGACGGCGGGTGCGGTTGCCTCGTTTCCCTCTTTTTTGGCAACGAAGAATTTCAAATCGTTTTCCGGTAAGCGCACGCCGCCTTCCATCGAAGGCGCGGAATCGAGCACAAAGAAATCTTGCGCGTTGTAGGTTTCCGTTTTATCGGCAATGGCGCCGAAGGAGAATTTCGCGTTGGAAATAACGTAGTTTCCTCCGTTAAACGTAAGCGTGTAGTTTCCGCTTTTTTCACCCGAAAGTACACACGCCACTGCGTACGCACCTGCCTTTGCGGTCTCGCTTGCGTCAAAACCGTTCAACTTTGCGGTCAATTGAACGATAGAGCGAATATCGTCGTTTGCCGCCTTGTTGTACACGGTAATCACGCCGTCCCCATACAAGTCGACTGCGCCGCCGTAAACACTACCCGCATTCTCCCCTACCGTAACCGTAATCGGACGCGGAGTAACCCTAAACGTTTCGGGAACAACCGTAATACGATAGTTTCCGTTAGCAGTATAATCAACGCCGATCTGATATCCGCCGTCCTTTACCGCCAGATACTGACCCGCGACGTATCCTTCCAGCATAACCGTGAGGTTTAACCCTGCAATATCGCTGTCAATAAACTTCGTTCCGTTTTCATTCGTGTAAGCCCATTGGAAGGAGGATAAAGGAATTTCTTCGCCGTAAACGACGGAGTCGTGTCCGTTCGTTACGCCGTGAATCGTAACTTCACGCGGGTTGATTGTCAGTTGAGGCAAAGTAATGTCATTTGCCAATACAAAGTTACCCTTATCTGCTCCGCCGAGAATCAAAGCCAAACGGTAAGGATTTGCGTTTGCATTCTGCTGATATTCGGAGGCAATCGTTAAATTCACCTCCGACCCGTCCGCCTTCTGCGGCCAACTCGTTGTAAACTCGACGGCTACGCCATGGCGCTGTCCGTCGTAAGTAACGGTTTGGTCGGTAAATTCAATATCTCCGTCGAAAATCGTTTTTGGGGATACGACAAAAAATTCCTTACCATCGGTATTCGTTCCGAATTTAAGGTTTTCTTTGTCGAACGACAGGTTTTCGTAGTCCGACCCTTCGGTGAAAGTAACCTTGATCGTAATCGAATATTTGCCCGCATTCCAAGGCAACCCGTTCGAAAGGTCGGCGGGGGTAAGCGCCCTCCCTTTCTCATCCGCAAACGCGTACTCGATTTTAGGGGCTTCCGACTCGAAAATGGACTGAATATCTTCCGTACCGTCCGTTACCGTTACTCTGATAAAGGAGTCTTTATCCCAAATATTCAAAGCGGTACCGCTCATGCCGTTATCGCCAAAGGTATAACCCTTGATTTCAAACGTGAAATCCAACACGCTGTTGATAACCGCATACATCAAGTCGTAAATAATTCCGCCGTTGCTTTCAGTTGTAACGGGTGCGCCGTATATTAACTTATCGATCTTATCTACGATATCCGCACCGTTCTGCACCCAAACAAAATTATAAACTTCCGCGGTACTTTCACCCGCAGCAGCACTTTTCACCGTAACGCTCTGCATGGTAATACGGGCATAATAGAAGCCTCGGCTCGTAAATTCGTCGTTTGCGGTATTCCCCGCCATATCCCAAATGCCGTAAGCAACGGAGAAATTTACCTGAAAATAAACGCCATCGATTGTGGACTGAACCGTTGCGGGAGTAAACGACGGCTGCTTTGCAGTACCGTCCCACTGATAAGTATGCGTACCAAAAGTAGGCAATTCGATTTCCAATCTTTCAACGGTAAAATCCGCAAGCGAAACGGATACTTCCTGTTTTTCATCGTTGCCGAAATAGTAATTCTTTTGAGCTTCTTCCGTCAATTCGAAGGTAACCGAATAGATGCCCGCGTTTAAGAAACCGAACAAGCCGTTGAACGTCTCCTTCGTTTTAAATGGGGTCTCCGCTGCATCCGCGTTGTAGCTGTCGGGTAGCTTGTGCGTTGCGCTTACGGTTACAAGCCCCCAATCGGAATTTCCAGACGCATTCAGTAAATTTCCGTATGATACCGACTGCATCCCGCCCGTATATTTCAGATCTCCCGCGTCTGTGGCAACGGGCGTTGCTAACCCGAACTTCTTTACCGTAAAGATATTGCTTGCGTTTACGGAGTAGTTCTGCCAATAGACGCCCTCTTCGATAATTTCCGCAATTCCCAAATAGTCGCCTGCATTGACGGGATCGGTTTTAAATGTTACGTTAAGTTTAACGTCGTCGCCGCCGCAAAGCCCCTGCGCCGTTGCGGTAAAGGTTATGCTGCTGCCCGTATAAACCTGATTTTCGCCCCAAGAAACAGTAATGTCCTTTTGCGTAATCGTAAAGGTAAATTGATAAGCCTTCGTTTCGTCTGCTTCGCCGCTTGCCCCCTCCCATTTGTAGTTGGTTGCGGGCTCTACGGTTATGGTATACGCAAGCACTTTACCGTCAACAAGGTATACGTTTTTCAGGTCTTCTACGGTACTGCCCTGCATTATCGTAATTTTCAGGCGGTTAAAGTAATCCCGATCCCCGTTAAGATAGTCGAGGAAGTCATACTCAACGCCTTTATATTCCATTTCAATGCTCGTGCCGCCCGCTTTCAGCGAAGGAATTTGCAATGAACTCGAATTGATTTTAAATACGATTTTGCGATTTTGGGGCAACTCGAAGTTGACAGCGTAGGTATACGCCGCCCCGCCGATTTGCTTCGCCGTAAAGTCGTTGACGAGCACGTAATATTCGTCCGCCGCAATCGGCGCGGACGAAAGTTCCGTACCGTCTTTTGCGTAGAGAGCGGTAAACCCTTCGAGGGAAAGCTCGATAACGTCGCTGCCCACCGTTACACCTGATACGGCTTTTACCGTGGGCGCGTGCGCCTCGCCGTTATATACGTAGAAAATATTATTTAAATCTTCAAATTCCGTTTCTCCGTCGAACGCCTGAAACGAGATTTCCTTCCGCGCAACGGTAAAGTCTTCGAACACGACTTCCGTACGCCCATCCGCCCACTGATAGTTGCCGTTAGTATCCTGAAAGGAAACCGTGATTCGATACGTTCCCGCTTCGGTTACAAACGCCGAGCCGTCCGCAAAGCTCATTCCCGTGGTAACAGTTTTATCGGCAACTTCCGCCGTAAGCGTTCCTTCAATTGTAACCGCTAATATATCCGCAAGCGCATTACCGTTCTTTAAGTCCGCTGAAACGCTTCCCCAATTGGATGAGATTGCATGTCCGCTACCGTCGTACGTGCCGAGGGCTTTTTCCGTCGTAAAGTCGATTTTCGTAAGCGTCGCTTTGCCGACGGTAAACTCAGCAAAGAACCGCTTATCGGTATTCGAAAGCGCCGTACCGTTCTGCTTTAAAACGAGGTCGCCGTCCTGTGCCACGATGCCCGCAGCGTAATCCCACGTAAAGTAAGCGCAGTAATTACCTGCGTTCCACGTTTCGGAATTGCCCGTAGGTTGCGTTACGCCGCCCGCAAAGTAATACGCGGGCTGCGACAGGGTTACGAACGCGGGATCGGAAGAAGCCGACGCGTTGAGCTGACCGACTTCGCCGTATGTAAAACCGTTCGCACTTGCGTTAACGGTTATCTCGCGCGCAATAATTGTAAAGTCGATAGATTTTGCGCCCGTTGTGCCGTCGCTCCACAGATAGTTTTTGCCGAGCTTTTCCTGATTGAAAGCAATCGAAGCTGTGTAACTATTGGCGTGGATGTAGCCTATTTTATGGTTTTTATCCTCTTTGGTGTCGCTGCTCGACACGGTAAAGATATCCGCTAGCTTGTCGCCGTAGGCAAACGGTACGGAATTATAATTGATAAAGTCGTTCACGTCGTACGCTTCGCCCTTAAATTCCTGCGTCTTAACTTTAATATCCGTTACGCTAATGGGCTTTTTCGTGATTTCAAAACCGACGGCGCTCGACTGTCCCGCCTGATAAATGTTGTTTTCAAACGTTTTGACGAGAACGAAATAGTTTCCGACCTCTCTGATTTTGGTAACGTCCTTTGTTGCCGAAGCGGCGCTTTCCGTTCCTTTATAGTACCAGAACTCGTATACGAGATTCGAACCCTGCGCAGTCCCCATTCCTTCGATCGGATCTTGCGTGCCTTGGATTCTTGCGCTGACACTTGCCGAGGTTTCCTCCGTCCAACCGTAAACTCTGTTCGCTCCGTTTTCATAGACGAGCGAAACGTCGATCGGCGCCTTATTTACTTGCAGCGTGTATTGCAACTCGTAGTCCGTCTTCTTTACTCTGCCGCTCTGCGCCGCCAACGAGGAAGGATTGCCCCAAACGTAGTCGCCGCCGTCTTTAAGCGTAACGCTCATAACGAATAAGCCGCTGCGGAGGAAGGAAACCTTTCCCGTTGCGGAATCGTACGTGAGGATTCCGTTGGAGGAATTATTGACGTCAATAATAGCGTCCCCGTTCTGGGAATCCGTAAAAGATACCGTTAACGCCGTCGCGTCCAAACCCGTCAGATCGAGCGTCTTGAAACAATTATCTACGGAATAAGTGATAATGTCGTAATTCTCTTCGCCGTTTGAAGATTTCAGTGCGGGCACGCTTAGCACCGCGGGATCGACATCAATCTCACGAGAATCCGCAATATCGCATTCTGTCCGTTGTCCCTTATCGTTTATATAGGAAAAGGAAACCGTAATTTTTGCGAAATTTACTTGGGTACTTAATTCGGTCAACGGATATTCATCGTTCCCCGACGTCGAATAACCGACCTTGATATTACTCTCAAAGTTCAAATCTTCCAACGGTATGGCAACTCTACCGTTACCGTAACGAAAGGTTACCGTCAACCCCGTAAAATCAAATTTTGCGTGTGCGGTTTGACGAACAGGGTTGCCCCCCAATTCCCCCGAAATTGAGCTCGGTCCGACGTACTCGATGCCCGTAATATGAACGACGATGGGTTTTACGTTTTCTTGGTTGCTTCCGTTATAATTCACGGTAAGCGTTTTATCGTACTTATAATTTGAATCTGTTAAAGCCTTTTGAATGTCTTTTGCCGTAGGTGCTAACGTGCCGTCGATAGTGCACACGGGATCGAAACGGTAATTTTCCGCCTCTCTTCCGCTGTTGTATATGGGAAGAATCGTTCCTACGTCCAACAATCCAAGCGAGCTTAAAGACGTACTTGATTGAACGGTTGTGGGCTGCTTCCACTTCTCGTTCAACTTGATGGCGACGATTTTTTCCTCTTCGAAATTCACCGAAAGGCTGCCCTGCTCGGCTGCGCTTGCGCCGAAGGATACCGTTACCCGATTCGTAGTCGTCGTAAAAGGATAATTGACGGTGGGCACGGGCTCACCCGTCGTAGTCCCGTTGATCGCGTTGTTATCGTCGTAGGTAAACCCGACGATATGCGAGGACTTTTCGTACTCCGCCGTAACGACGAGATTATCAAACAACATCTTTTGCGTCATGCCCGCAACGAATGCCGAAAGCTCGTACCAAGTATCGCCGTCGGCGTTTTGCACTGCCTTGCGCCAGTAGCCGCCAGAAAGCGTCCACCCGTCCGCAACTTTAAGCGATACGCTTTTCAACTGCGCGACGCGTACGCTTCCACCTTCGATAATATAATCCGAGGAAATGCTGTCAGGGCTGCCGGGCAGATAGATTATCGTAACCTTATTGCCCTCATCCGTGCGCAGGTAGCCGTTTTCGATAATAACTTCCAAAAGGGACAAGTCTTCGATCAGTGTTCCCGCATCGCTCTCGTCCATTTTGCCGTATACCTGAAAATAATTCTCTTTCAGCGTATCGGGCGTATCGCTCGTGTCGGGCGTGTAAGACTTTACCTTGACGTCCAGTAACCGATACTTCGTTGCGTCCGAATAATCGGGCGATGTTGTTTCTTGCGCATAAGCCTCGTTGAAAAGCTTCGGCAAACACAGCCCCGCAACCAACGAGAACAACGCCAATACCGCAAACAACGCAACTAAGAACTTCTTCCCCAATGATAATCTGCCTTTCATTTTCTATTTATCCTTCCTGTCGAATAAAAAAATTTTGTTTAATGCCACGCCTTAAAAGATTCCTTGATTTGCACGGAATGACAAGGGAACCGTGCTTCGCCGGCGAATTATAATTTATTTAGTTCTGTCTTTAATTTTTGTAAATTCTGCCGTTCCAACTCGATGAGCTCGGAGTATACTTGGTAGTACTCCTTGTCCGCCGCGCTCGGTTCCTCTTTCTTCATAAACGCCTGCAACAACGCAGACTGCGAGCGGTTCCGTTTCTTTTCCAGCGACTCGATTTCCAGCTCGCTCTCTTCGATTTGCTTTTTTAATTCGCTTTTCTTTGACATATATCCCTCCTATAAAAATTATCCGCGGGGTGCTTCGTCGTGCCCGTTTTTCAAAATGGATTCCATGCTGTCGTCGTAGAAGCGCCAAGCACGTCTGCCGTTACGCTTTACCACGTACATAGCGGCATCAGCCTTTTTGAACAGGGTATCGTAGTCGACGTCCTCTTCCACGCAGGCAATGCCCATGCTCGCACAGATATAAAATCCCTTGAAATCCCCCGAAATACGATCGAAAACCCTCTTTACGAGCGTTTCGGGATGGTCTTTGTACTCCATGAACAGAATAAACTCGTCGCCGCCCATGCGCGCCGCTATATCCGAAGAACGCACGCTTTCACGCAAGCGGGAAGCAACCTCTTCCAGAACTTCGTCGCCGAACAGATGTCCGTAATTGTCGTTCGCGCTCTTGAAATTGTCCAAATCGAACATTGCGAGGAAATACTTGGCACCCGAACCCGAAGTCAGCTTTTCCGTAATACGCTTTTTTGCCGCCTCATGGTTGAAAAGCCCCGTCTTGGCATCGTGGTCGTTGCGCTCTTCCAGCTCGTTCATCGCCTTGGTTTCCTCGTTGACGTCTACGATTTTACCGATTGCGCCTTCAAACTCGGGGTTGTCGTCGCTCGTCCACATCGCTTTGGCAATGACTTTGTGCCACTTGCTCTTTCCGCCGACGTTCAAAAGATACTTCTGCGCCACCACGGAGTGCTCGGGCGTGGTGTTTTTTATTTTTTCGAGAAAGTCCGTAAAGTCCGTTCCGGAAAAAATACCCGTCCAAGCGGCGTGCTCCGCAGGATTGACGATCGCCACGGGCAACCCCAGCTTTTCCGCACTCCAATCGGAAAGCTTGATCATTTCGGGCACGGGAATATATTCGAAGGTGATTTCGCTTGAAATATCCGAAAGATATTTAAATTTCATGCGCTCGTATTCGAGCAGCTGAATCGTTCTGTTCGAAGCCTCCGAACCGGACGAATCGAGAATCTGGCTTACGGTGTTATTGATACTCTTTTCCGTCGCTTGCCCGATCGACATGACCGTCAGTTCCTTTTTCAACGTATCGGCAAGGTCTTTTAAGCAGTCGAGTAAAATCGGATTGAACGCTCCGCATTCGCCGTTTAAAATCATTTGAACGGCTACCTCCGGCTCGTACGCCGCTTTATAGCAACGCTTGCTCGTCAGCGCGTCGTACACATCGGCAAGCGCAACCACCTGCGCCGCAATGGGAATATCGTTCCCCTTCAGTCCGTCGGGATACCCTCTTCCGTCGAACCGCTCGTGATGCCAACGGCAGATCTGATAGGCAATCTGCACCAGCTTTTCGTTCTTGCGCGAGGGCATCTGTTCGAGCATTGCCGCCCCTTCAAGCGTGTGGCGCTTCATAATTTCAAACTCCTCGGGCGTAAACTTTCCCGGTTTGTTTAATATTTCGGAAGGAATGGTAATTTTTCCGATATCGTGAAGCGCGGAAGCGTTGCCGATCAACAAAATTTCTTTATTGGTCAGCGGATACTTATCCGTCTTTTTTTCCAGCTCGCGCAACAGTAAATCCGTTATCGCGTGCACGTGCAGCACGTGCAAACCGCTTTCCCCGTTTCTGAATTCCACGATATGCGAAAGAATTTCTATCATCAGAGAATTGTCTTTCTCTTTTTCGTAGATTTGCTCGGAAAGAAGCTCCGCCATTTCCTTTTGCTTCAAGGACAGGAGGAAACTGCTCGTAACGCGGTGTTTTACGGTGCGCTCGTCAAAGGGACGACTGATATAGTCGATCGCGCCCAAATCGTATGCTCTGTCGATATACGCGCCGCCGCTTTCGGCGGAAATCATGATGACGTTTACGGTTTTAATCCACCCCATTTTGTTCATCATGGCGAGCACCTCGAAGCCGTCCATTTCCGGCATGACGATGTCGAGCAACATCAAGGCAATATTCATTTCCTTCTCGCGCAAAATCGTTATCGCCTCCAAACCGTTCTGCGCTTCGATAATGTCAAAATCGGGGAACAAAATATCCGCCAACAACGCCCGATTGAACTCGGAATCGTCTACAATTAAAATCTTTTTCTTTTCGTCGCTCATGCCGCCACCGTTTTCCCGTTTTTTAAAGTGCATACTATTCTACGATAATTACAATAGTACATATTGAATTATATCACATTCGTTTCGGCTTGACAAGTAAATTAAAACAGTTTTCCCGCAAGGCAAAACGTAAAAATATCCCGCGCCGAACCAGACGCGGGATACTTGCTTTCCATATATATTGATCATCTCAGCGGAATGCTTGCCTCGGCGTTCTGCGTTAGCGCGGCAAAGTTACCCGCACGGTATTGTAGCAGACCTTCCGACGCTATCATCGCGGCGTTATCGGTACAATGCCGCTTGATCGGCAGCACAAGACGCAAACCCGCCTCTTTGCAGGCAGACGTCAGTTTTTCGCGCAGATACCCGTTGGCAACCACGCCGCCGCCCGCCGTTACGGTATCCACGCCCTTTTCCCGTGCGCCCCGCACCGTCTTTTCCACGAGAACATCGAGCGCGGCGCGTTGGAAAGACGCGGCGACGTCCGCGCGGCTGTACGTCTCGCCGCGCTGTTCGGCGTTGTGGCAGTAGTTCAGAACCGCCGTCTTTAACCCGCTGTATGAAAAGTCGTAGCCTCCCGCCCCTTTCAGCATCGTCGGCATAGGCACGCACGCATTCCCCTCGCGGGCAAGAGTTTCAAGATGCGGACCTCCGGGGTAAGGCAACGACAAAATGCGGGCGACCTTATCGAACGCCTCGCCCACCGCATCGTCGCGCGTACCGCCGAGAACGGAGGACTTTGTTTCCGTTTCGGCGAACAGCACCGCCGTATGTCCGCCGCTCGCAAGCAACGAAATAAAGGGCGGTTTCAGCGTTTCGTCCTCCAAATACGCTGCGGCAAGATGTCCGCGGATATGGTTTACGGCAATGAACGGAATGCCAAGCCCGTATGCAAAGCCCTTTGCAAAGGACAGTCCGACGAGCAGCGCGCCTAAAAGCCCCGCCCCGTAGGTTACGGCGACCGCATCGATATCCTCTTTTTTGATTCCCGCCCTGTCGATTGCACGCTTTACGACGCCGTCTACCGCGAACAGATGCTCGCGCGAGGCTATCTCCGGCACAACGCCGCCAAATTTCGACTGTACCGAAGCAGAAGACGCAATTTCGTCCGACAACAAAACACGACCGCAGATGACTGCCGCCGCCGTTTCGTCGCAAGAAGATTCAATTCCGAGAATAAGAGGATTTTTCATATGAATAAAAACGCGAATAAAACTACCCCGTTTTTTATGAATAGCAAGGCAAAGCGCGTTATGACTTTTTCAAGTAATCTATGATAAAGCCTTGTATATCGCCGTCCATGACCGCCTGCACGTCGCCAATTTCGTAGCCCGTACGGTGGTCTTTGACGAGCGTATAGGGACAGAACACGTACGAGCGAATCTGCGAGCCCCACTCGATTTTCTTCGTTTCGCCTTTCAGCGCCGCTTCGTCCGCCAAGCGCTGTTCGATTTGCTTTTCAATCAGCTTGGAACGCAGGTATTTAAACGCCATTTCCTTATTCTGAAGCTGGCTGCGCTCGTTCTGGCAGGTAACCACGATCCCCGTAGGAAAGTGCGTAATTCGGATTGCCGTTTCCGTTTTATTGACCTTCTGTCCGCCCGCGCCAGACGAACGGTATACGTCGATACGAATATCCTCGTCCTTGATTTCGACAGCGTTGTCGTCGTCCACTTCGGGCATAACTTCGACGGAGGCAAAGGAGGTTTGGCGGCGTTTGTTGGCGTCAAAGGGAGAAATGCGCACCAGACGGTGAACACCGATTTCCGCTTTCAGATAACCGTAGGCGTTTTCGCCCTCCACCTTGAAGTCCACCGATTTCAGTCCCGCACCGTCGCCCGCCAAGCGGTCGATTTCCGTTACCTTAAATCCGTTGGTTTCGGCGTAGCGGCAATACATACGGTAAAGCATCTGACACCAGTCGCACGCCTCCGTACCGCCCGCGCCCGCATGAAGGGACAAAAGCGCGTTCGAACCGTCGTACTTTCCGCGCAGCAATGCACGGATCCGCAAACCCTCGATGTCCTTTACGGAGACCTCCATCATCTTATCAAGCTCCGGAACAAGTTCCTCTTCTTCCGTCTCCTCGATAAGATCAATGATCTCGTTGGCATCGTCCAACGCTTTTCGACACGCAGAATACGCCGCAATTTTGCTTTCGTTTGCGGAAATTTCACGCCCGATTTTGGCGGAACGCTCCAAGTCCTGCCAAACCTCGGGCTTTTCCTGCTCCTCACGCAGAGCCTTCAACTGCTCCGTGCGGTTGTCGATGTCGAGCGCGTACTTCGCCTGTGCAAGCGTATCCTCGAGCGCCTTTATTTTCAGTCTGTAATCGTCCGCTTTAAACATATCCTCTCCCTGATAATCTTAATTTTCGCCCGTCCGTTCCAACCGATCGAAAATTTACCAAGGTCTGCCGTGGCACTTCTTATACTTGAGTCCGCTTCCGCAGGGGCAAGGATCGTTCGGTCCGACCTTCTTCAACTTTTTCTTGGTCGCGGGATTGTATTTCCCGGAACCGTTTGTTTTCAGCGCGTCGACGTTGACCGCCGCGGGCACGTCGGGCACTGCGTCGGCCGCAGGCGCAGCTTTTTCCTTTGCTTTTGTCTCCGACTCGGGTGCATTTTCTTCGCTTGCTTCCGTTGCTTCGCTTGCCTTGCTCGGCTGCTGCGGGCGGGATACCGAAGGCATCACACGCTGCACGGGCTGCGGGCGCTCCTGAATCTGCGCTTTCAGCAAAATCGCAATCGTGCGCTCCTGAATACGTTCGATCATCTCGTCGAACATCGCGAAGCCTTCCTGTTTATACGCGATAACGGGGTCTATCTGACCCACCGCGCGCAAAACGATACCCTTGCGCAGACGGTCCATGGCGTCGATATGATCGATCCAGTTGGAGTCGACGACGCGGAGAAGCACGCTGCGCTCCACGTCGGAAAAGTTGACGGGAAGTTCCGCCTGAATATTGGCGATCTTCTCCTCGTAGCATTTTTGCGTCTTTTCGGAAATGCGCTTGATTGCGTCATCGTACTCCCACTTTTCCAGCTTTTCGCGCGTGATATAGTTACTTCCCTCGGGAATCAGCTTGCGCTCGATCGCCTCGTTCAAGTCGTCCTCGTTCCATTTCTCGGGCATCTGGTCGGCATTGACCGCTGCGCGTACCGTTGCCGCAACGTAGTCCGGAATATATTTCAGTACCTGATCGTGCACGCTTTCGCCCTTGATCACCTTCATGCGCTCTGCATACATAATCTTACGCTGATTGTTCATGACGTCGTCGTATTGCAGGACGTTTTTACGGATACTGAAGTTTCTGCCTTCGATTTGCTTTTGCGCATACTCGATTAAGCGGGACAGCAGTCTGGATTCGAGGCTCTCGTCCTCCTCCATTTTTGCGCGGCTATAAATCGACTTCATCCGTTCACCGCCGAAACGCATCATCAAATCGTCTTCAAGCGAGAGGAAAAACAGCGACGCGCCCATGTCGCCCTGCCGTCCCGAACGACCGCGCAACTGGTTATCGATACGGCGGCTTTCGTGCCGTTCGGTACCGATAATGCACAGTCCGCCCGCCGCAATTACTTTCTGCTTTTCTTCGTCCGTCTTTTCCTTATATGAATCGTATAACGAACGGTAACGTTGACGCACTTGTTCCGTCGCCTCGTCGAGCTCCGCGTAGCTCGTGGCAAGCTCGATGGTTTCACGCTCGACGCCCTCTTCGCGCAAACGCTTTTTCGCGAGATATTCGGGATTGCCGCCGAGCAGAATATCCGTTCCGCGACCCGCCATGTTGGTTGCAATCGTAACCGCGCCGAATCTGCCCGCCTGCGCCACGATTTCCGCCTCGCGCTCGTGGTTCTTTGCATTCAATATATTGTGATGAATTCCGTTGCGGATCAAAAGACGGGAAATTTCTTCCGATTTCTCTACCGATACGGTACCCACGAGAATGGGCTGTCCCTTTTCGTGCCGCTCGGCAATCTCCCTGACGATCGCCTTCTTCTTACCGTCTACCGTCGCAAACACCCTGTCGTGCATGTCGATCCTCTTTATCGGTCTGTTGGTAGGAATCTCCACGACGTCGAGAGAGTAAATCGTACGGAATTCGCCCTCCTCCGTCTTGGCGGTACCCGTCATTCCCGAGAGTTTGCGGTAGAGTCTGAAATAATTCTGGAAGGTAATCGTTGCAAACGTCTTATTCTCTTCCCGAATCTTCACCCCTTCCTTCGCTTCGATTGCCTGATGCAAGCCGTCGGAATAACGGCGTCCGATCATCAGACGCCCCGTAAACTCGTCGACGATGATGATTTCGCCGTCCTTGATAATATACTCTTCGTTGAGGTGGAAAAGATGATGCGCTTTAAGCGCCTGCTGGATATGGTGGTTGAGCGACTGGTGGGCGATGTCCGCCACATTGTCGATGTTGAAGAATTTTTCCGCTTTTTCCGCGCCGTATTCGGTAAGCTGAACCTGCTTGTCCTTCCGCTCGATAACGTAATCCCATTCGAGTTCCTCCGCCTTTTGCAGCTTCTGCGCGCTCGAATCGTTCTTTTTACGGTTCTTTTCCGCGTTTTCCGCGTCCTTCAAGTCGTCGTCGAAGCCGCCCTTCAACGTTCTCACGAAGCGGTCGACTTGCTCGTACAGCGAGGAGGATTGCTCGCCCTTACCCGAAATAATGAGCGGCGTTCTTGCTTCGTCGATCAAAATAGAGTCCACCTCGTCGACGATGGCAAAGTTGAGCTCGCGCTGCACCATAAGCTTCAAGTCGGATTTCAGGTTGTCGCGCAGATAGTCGAACCCGAACTCGTTATTCGTTCCGTAAGTAATGTCGCATGCGTACGCCGCGCGCTTTTCGTCGTCTTCCATACCGGGGACGACCACGCCGACCGTAAGCCCCATAAATCTATGCACTTTGCCCATCCATTCCGCATCGCGGCGGGCAAGATAATCGTTGACCGTTACGATATGCACCCCTCTGCCCGACAGCGCTTCGAGGTACGCGGGGAGCGTTGCAACAAGCGTCTTTCCTTCTCCCGTCTTCATTTCGGCGATCCGCCCCTGAAACAGACAGATGCCGCCGATAATCTGAACGCGGAAATGCTTCATGCCGAGAACGCGCGCGCTCGCTTCGCGCAGCGCCGCAAATGCGTCGGGGAGAATGTCGTCGAGCGTTTCTCCGTTTTTCAGCCGATCCTTTAAAATTCCCGTCTGCGCTTTCAGCTCCGCATCGCTCATTGCGGCGTACTTCGGTTCGAGCGCTTCTACCCGAAGCGCCTTCTTCGTCAGTTTTTTGATGCTTCTGCGGCTTTCTCCGCGCGTGATAAGACCCATAAAGTATTGCTCCTTCCCGGAAACCCCCGCGGGATTTCCTACACGTTATTTTAAATAGTATAGATATACTAATCTATTTTACAATAATTTAAAAAAAACGCAAAGCATTTTTAGGTGCTTTTCGAGAATTTCGTATCGATTACACAAAAAATCGGGATTTTTGCGTCGAAATTTTAAACCCGCGCTTTTTCGCGCGGGTTTTCCGTTTCAATTTTCGTTCTCCGTTCCCCGGTCTGCCGTATCGCCGCTTTCCGTTTCGGTTATGGGGATCCCCTCGACGAAGCCGCCCTCCTCCGCAGCGCAATACAATTCCTTTTCGATTTCAGCCGCGAAACGCGTCATCCCCCGCGCCGCGCCCGCCTTTACGAGCAGACGCAGTTGCTCGGCGTTCTCTACGCCCGAAGCGTCTACGCGCACCCGTCCCGCGCTCAGCCGCACGGCGAGCATGATCAAATCGATTTCCCCGCGTACCGATACCGCGTCTGCTTTGGCTTCGCACGCCGCTCGCACACCCCGCTCTATCTCCGCCTCGCTCAGCGAACGGTCGTCGAGCGAATAGACCAGCACACACTTCTTCACCGAGCGCTTCACGCGCCTGATTTCCCGCTTCAAATAGGCGAAGTTCCCGCCGAAAAGGGCGGAGTAGCAGGGCACGAGCCGTATCTCCTTGGCGCCCTGCCGCGCGGCACGCTTCGCCTCCGCTTTTTTTACGGAAATCAGACTTTCGCCCGTTCCGCCCGCCACACACGATACGATCGGCTCCCCTTCGCCCATTCGGCGCCGCGCCGCCGAAACGTTTACGGGAAACACTGCGATTGCCGCAGCCCCCGTTTTCTTTACGAGATCGCAGGCGGCATTCAGCGCGTACCGGTCAGTTTCCCGCCGCGCCGCGTCGATTTCCAAACGCTTCAAAGTAAAGGTTACCTCTCGCTCCCGCCGCTCTCTTTTAAACTCTTCGTATTCCGTAATTTCTTTTTTGGATAAAACCGTTCCTTCCATACGAAGCGATTATTCCCGAAAACATTTAAAAATATTCTTTTCTTAGCTATTTTATGACAAAAAAAAGAGAGTACAATTCTTGGTATGAATCTCCTCTCCGTTCAAGGAATGGGCGTCTTTTGGACGTGCTGCATTCTCCTTATCTGTATCATCCTCGTACACGCATTTCGCCTTGCGCGGCTCGGCTGGCGCACGCTTCGAAAAAAGCTTCCCCCCGAAAAGCCGAAACCCAAAGAACCCGAGCCCGTGTACTACCTCGTCGAGAAAAAGAAAAAGCGCGCCAAAACGGAATACGATAAACCCAAACAAATCCGTTTTAAAGATTAGCCCTTCGACCCGGTATCGTCGTCCGTATACCGCTCGACGTTTCTTCCCGAATCCCAGAGCCGTTCGAGATAATAGAACAGGCGGGACTCCTCGTTGAAGATATGCACGACAACGTCTCCGTAGTCGACGACGCCCCAGCGCCCCTCGCGCAATCCCTCCTTGCGCAGAGCGGTTACTCCCGCTTTTTCCAACTCCTCTTCCACGTTGTCGCCGAGCGCGCGCACCTGCGTCGTGCTCGTTCCGCTTGCAATAACGAAGTAACTGCATACCACCGTTTGTTCGCCGACGTTCACCAACAGTATATCCTTCGCTTTTTTTGCCGCAAGCGCCTTTGCGCAAGCCTTCGCCAATTCATATCCTTCCATAAACAACCTCTTTTTTGATTTTTTTACGTATTATGCATGGCATAATACTATGATTTTTTGCTTTTTATCCAATTATAAGCCTTTTTCGTCAGAGAATATATCTCGCAACCTTTGCTTTGATTCGCTTCAAGGTAGGCGTTCTGATGCTCGAAACAGAGTAAAAGACACTCGTCCAAGTCCCGTTTCAACGCCGCGCGCAATCGTTCTACCTCGGGAAATTCGCGCCCCTCTTCCAACATATCCGCCAGAAAAATAAGCTTTCCCAGCGGCGTCATGTCCTCCCTGCCGCTCGTGTGATAACGGATCGCGTCGAGCACCTCCTCGTCCGTTACGCCGAATGCGTGCTCGGCAAGGTACGCACCCGTATATTGATGCACAACGGGCGCAGGCACGCCGTCGGGCAGAGAGAACCCGCAAAGTAAGGGCGACGACAGAGGAACGTATTTTCCGCAATCATGCAACGCCGAGGCAAGGATCGCCTTCTTTTGGGAAATGCCGTAGCGGGGTGCGCACTCCGCCGCAAGCAGAGCAACGCGATAGCTGTGTTCCCGACGCTCCTGCTTTTCAAGTGCGAGCGCGGGCGCAATCGCAGGGTGCGTATACAGCCCCCTTTCGTCGATATACCGCCGTACTCCTTCGGGCAAATCCTCCGTTTTCTTTCCGAAGGCAATCGCCACACGGATGCGGGTAGACGACACCTCCTCCCCGCAGAAAGGAACGGAAACAAAATCCCGATGAAAACGCGCCCGAAACCGCTCGTGCAAATCACAGGATAAATTCCCCCTCCCGCAAGCGGCAAGCGTAACGCAGGACAGAATCCGATCCGGCAGCTTCCAAGAAAAAAAATCTTCAAGCATATCCGCGCCCACGAGCCAGTACAGCTCCGCTCCCGCATACGCTTTTGCAAAGTACTCCGCCGTCAGATAAGTAAAGCTTGTATCCCCGCGGAATATTTCATGATCGCTGATTTGTGCCTTTTTTATCCCTTGAAAGGCGATTTCCGCCATTTCAAGTCGGTTTTCCGCAGAAGCAACCGCCCCGTTCCGCTTATGAGGCGCAACAAAAGATGGGATGATAACGATTTCGTCCAATGCAAGCGCGCGGATTGCCGCCGCAACGAGGCGCACGTGCTCTCTGTGGACGGGGTCGAAGGAGCCGCCGAACAGACCGACTCTCATAATTTTTCACCATTGAACATACTTCAATTATACAATATTTTTTCCCTATTTGCAAGTTTAATTTGCGCAAAACGCGTCAAAAATTACGGTATGAAAAAAATAGATTTTCCCTTGATCGCCGACGTCCTCTTTTACGGCGTCGCCGCATTCTTTTTATCCGTCGGATTTCTCAGGTACTTCAAAATTTCGCTTGCCCTTTCCGTAGCGCTCGCTTGTTTATTTGCTCTGTCTGCGGCAGGCATTGTCTTTCTCATTGCTTACCGAAACCACCGCAAGCGCAACTTAAGCAAAAAAGAGCGGGAGGAACGCGACGCTCTCCTTTTACATCTTGCGCTTGAAAAAGAAGAGCGCGTCCGCGCCGCGTTGCTTCTTGCGTTCAAAGCGGACGGAAAGGAGAACGCGCACTGCGAGGGAGACGGCTTGGAGGCGGACGGATTATACCTGCCCCGCTTCTCCATGCAACCCATCTCCGCCGATGAAATCGCAAAACTTATCCGCGAATATCACGGCTCACAGTTCACTCTCGTCTGCAACGATTTGACCGCAGAAGCGGAAAAACTGCTCGATCGGTTCGGACTGAAAACCATGAAGGGAAACGAAATATACTCCCTTTTTTCCCGCACGGACACCGTCCCCTCCCCCTTGATTCTGGGCGAAGTTCCGCGCAAAAGCGCAAAGCGGACCTTTCGGCGAATCTTTTCCAAGAAGAGCGCGCGCCCGTTTTTTACGAGCGGAATTCTGCTGCTGTTTATGAGCCTGTTTACCTTCTTTCCCGTTTATTACCTCGTATCGGGCACCGTTCTCATGCTGCTCGCCGTAACCGTAAGAAGCTTCGGTTACGCCCAATCTACCTAAAATCACGTATTATGTGTGGCATAATACTATAAATATTTAAAAAATGCCCTCCTTTGGGGGCATTTCTCTTGTTGATTTACTGCCGAACGGACGCTATTGCCTGCGGAATCTTTAAAATCACGTCCTCGGGCGTAGTTCCGTAATCGCCCGTTTCCTCCTCGGCAAGCTCGCCCGCACGCCCCAGAATAAAGCTCGATACGCACGCCGCCTCAAACGCGGACACCCCGCGGGCGCAGGTTCCGACCAGCAATCCCGACAGCACGTCTCCGCTTCCCCCCTTTGCGAGGGCGGGCGTCCCCGTGGAATTAATTACCGTCTGAATTCCGTTACTGATAATCGAACGGTTGTTTTTCAGAATCACCGTAACGCCGTATTCTCGTGCAAACTCCCCCGCAAGCGGAAGCGCGTCGTCAAGGATCTCCTTCACGCTCCTGCCTGTCAGACGGGAGAACTCCTTGGGGTGCGGCGTCAAAATTACTTCGCAGGCGCTCTTTTTCAGCGGTTCCATGCCGTACGCCGCAAGCGCGGACAGCGCGTCCGCGTCAAGAATCAGCGTCCCTTGATACTCGTTCAAAAGCCCGACGACAAGCTCGTATAACTCCTTGTTGACACCCGCACCCATCCCGAGCGCAACGGCGTCGGCAGAAAGTATCTCGGCGTTTAACCCATGAAAATCTCCCACGACGCACGACGGCATCGCCACCCCCAGTTGCGCCGCATACGCCTCGGGCACACATACGAAAGTATAGCCGCACCCTGAGCGCAGACAGGCTCGTGCCGACAGCGTTACCGCGCCGATCCGAGTACCACCGCTCAGCAGATACGCCTTGCCGAACGTTCCCTTATTCACGTTACTGCGTTTATATGGAAAATAGGTAGCAACGTCCTCGTCTTCCCAGACGCGCGTACCCTTATCGGGAGTAGAGATTCCGATGTCCGCGATACTCACCCGACCCGCAACGTCCACACCGTCGGCAAGCGTCAACGCGTTCTTCATGTACCCCATCGTAAGCGTTTCGTCAGCGCGGACGCAGGGCGTTAGGGCAATACCGTTATCCGACAGTCCGCTTGGAACGTCGCAGGAAACAACGTACGCCCCATTCGAGTTGATAAAGGCAATCAGCGCCGCAGCGTCGCCTTCGGGTGTGCGCGAAAGCCCCGTACCGAGGACACAGTCCACAACGAGGGCATACCGTCGACGCGGAATCCTGCCCAGAACCTCGCCCTTATATCTGATTTTGGCGCGGGCGCAATCGCTTGAAAACTTTTCGGCGAGGCAGAGAATCTGCGTCGCCCTTCCGCGCTCTGCCAAAAGCCGCGCCGCGATAAATCCGTCCCCGCCGTTGTTGCCGCCGCCGCAAACGAAGAGCGCTTCGTCCGCTTCGACCGCATTCATTGCAGCCTCCACCGTATCTGCAAGCGCAAGCCCCGCCCGCTCCATGAAAACGCGTGCGGGCGTCCCCTGCATCACTGCCCTTCTGTCCGCCTCGTGCGACTGCTTGTAATCGTATGAAAAAAACATTGCTATAACCTCAGTTTTATCTCTGCCGCGGACAGCGTTCTGATCTGTCCGTTCTTTTTTACTTGCAGTCTGCCGTCGCCGAGTATTTGCACTGCCTGCGCCCGATACGTCTCATTTCCCTCGGCGATTTCCACCTCTCGTCCGAGAAAGCGCACGTAGGACAGATAGTCGTCGAACGTATCTTCCCGCAAATAATTTTCAATCAGTATGCCGCGCGCCTCCTCTGCGGAAATCTTCCGCCCGCACGCCTCCGACAAACTGATAGCAACGTCTCTGACCGCCGAAAGGTCGTTGCAGGCGTTTACTCCGATGCCGACGATGCTGTATTTCAGCCGCCCGTTCTCCACCTGATTCTCAATGAGGATTCCAGAAAGCTTCTTTCCGTAAACAAACACATCGTTCGCCCACTTGATTTCGGGGACGGCACCGAATGCCTCCGCCGTACGGCAAACGGCAACCGCCGCATGAGTCATAACACGGAAAGCGTCCTTTGCGGGAAAATCGCGATAAAACGTAAGCGCGGAGAGATACACACCCCCCGCTTCGGAAGAAAACGAACGTCCCTTCGTTCCCTTGCCGCCCGTTTGGCGCGCGGCACACACGATGACGTTTTCCTCCGCGCCGACATACCGCTTGATATAAGCGTTGGTTGAATCCGTAGTTTCAATGAGTTCAATCTTCATCATCCGCCCCGCTTATTGCCGCGCGCGCCGTTTCGTAGTCGTAACCTTTGGACAGTAAATGCCGAAACGCCTTTTGTAGGGTCGGACGATCGTAGGTCTTGCCGCGCATATACTTTTCAAAGTGCCTTTTCGCGCTCTCCGTCTCCCCCGTCAAGCCGTCGAGCGCGCCTTCGATCTGTTCGTCAGATACGCCTTTCCGTTTGAGCTCTGCCGCGATCATGCGCCTGCCCTTTCTCGCCGAAGCGTTTTCCGCGTAACTCTTGGCGTACACAGCGTCGTCAAGATAACCGTATCCTTTCATTTTCTCCACGACGTAGTCGAGAACGTCGGGCAGATATCCTTTCCTTGTAAGATAATCGCGGATTTCCTTTTCCGTTTTCATGGAAACGGTAATATGCGTCAACGCTTTATCGAGCGCCGTAAGCTTTTCGCTTTCCATCTGCAAACGGGAAAGAAATTCGGTATCGACGCTCATGCCCGCTTTTAAGCGATTCTTCATCACCGTTTCCAGCTTCATTCCGCAAAAGAATTTGCCGTCCAGCTCGATATTACAGCGGGACTTGTCCTTTTTTTGCGGCGTGATTGCCGTGATTTCCGCCATACCGCTATACTCCGTTCCAGGTTCGGTTGGCTTGGAACCATTCCGTCTCTTTCAGAATCGTCGTATTGTTCGAGCACCAGAGTTTGAGCGAACTGTCATTCTCCTCCTTCCCCTTGCCGTAGTAAAACACAATGTTTCCGTTCATGGAAGTAAATCCCGTTGTTTTGTAATTATTGTCCACGTCGATAATTCCAAGCGTCGTTACGTATATTTTATCGGTATGCTTACTCATTCTGTCGATTGCTTCCTGCGTGGGAAACGTATTGAGATAATTGTTCGGATTATCCGCAGTCGGCTTATCGGCGTATTCGTACGTACCCGCACAGGTACAGATTGCAATGTTGTCCGGCGTGATTTTATCGAGAAGCTTATCGGAGGATGAAGTCGACGAGCCGTGATGTCCGCCCTTGTAAAGCACGCAATGCGGCAAATCGGGATTCATGTCTACAAGCGAACTCTCCCCGGAGCTTTCCAAATCCCCCGTAAACAAATAATTGTTTTCGCCCGAAGCAAGCTTTTGCGTTAAAAGCATACACACGGAATAATTGTTTTCGGAACTTGAATTTTGACTGTAATACTTTTGATTGAGAATGTTCATCGAAACCGTCTGCGCATCGTCGAGGTAATAAGTTGCCTTTGCGCCGTTAGTCTCAGTAACGCAGTCGAGTGCCGTATAAACGTTCGTCCCCTCACCCGCACAGTATTCCACCGCCTCCGTATAACGCTGAAAAATCTGACTCGTCGTTTTATGGCGCGCAAACTGAATAATCGTTCCGATTTTGTACTGATACAAAAATCCCGTGCGCGCACCGTCCTGCGCCTGCCCCACAAATCCCGCAATATGGTCTTCGTGCGCATGAGTTGCGATCACGTATTCCAGCACCCCGTCCGTACAGTATTTCGCAACGTAATCAAGCATAGCTTTTGTAGGCGCCGTCGCGCTCTTTGCTCCCGCGTCAATCAGAACTTCGGTATTTCCTGACTTTATCAAAACACAGTCGCCCGCATTGGAAACGCCGAGTTCCAAAAAATGTATGGAAAAATCAGCGGAAGCGATATCTTCCGCCGCGCCCATACCGATGCCCGTATTCGAGCCGCCCTGATTGCCACCCGAACCGTCGCCGCCGCCCGGATTCCCGCCCGAGTTGATACCCGAATCGTTGCCGCCGTTCTTCCATGCGTCGATTTTACCGCTGCGATACAGCCAAAAGAGCACTGCGCCCGCAACGATGACGAGCACCAAAAGGATTGCGATTACCGCCCAGAGCGCTTTGGGATTGCGCTTGGCGGCTTTTTCCGCTTCGCGGTACGCCCGCTTCGCTGCTCTTTTCCGATTGGATTTTTTTGACATATCGTTACTCCTTGCAGAACTTCGTTCGTATGATTGCGTTAAAGAAAAAGGGTTAAATCATTTCGAATTCGCGGGCGATTTTAATTACCGACAAGTCGATATTGTGTAACAGCCGATTGAGCGCCGTCTGTGCGGCGGAATCGATAACGCCGTCTTCCGTGGTGCGTAAAACGGCAATAATCATATCGAAATTTTCGTAGATAATTCCCAAATCCACGCCAACAGCACGAATCGCAGGAGAATCCGCCGCCCGTTCAATCTTATGTATCTCTTTGATTGCCGCGTTCATTTCGGTAAAAAGCGCAACGTTGCCCTTATCGAACAGCTCTTTCATGCAGGCATTCAGCCGAACAAGCTGTTCCGCCATGCGTTCTACGTCCTTCGTCATAACTTCACTCCGTTTTTCTGCAATAGCGCGCGTGCCGTTTCAACACTGTCGGTACCCGTTGCGTTCTTGATCGGCGCAAATTCCCGTTCCCGTTCCACTTCGAAGGAAAGACAGTCTCCCGTCAGGCGTATCATATCGAGAATCAACGTTTCGTACTTGTAGGCATTCTCCGACGCAGGTGTTACCGTCCTTGTTCCGTCGAAGTAAGGCACCTTCTTCTTTACCCGATGTACGGGAATTTTGGCGGCTGCAATCTCCTCCAAACGGGAAACCTGAAAGAGATAGTTTAAAATGACGCCGTCGGCATAGAGCAGATTGCCCGCTCCGTCGCGCAAATTCGCCGTGGCTTCGTCGAGCTCGTAATATTCGATGACGTCTGGCAACCCTCCGCGCTTACAGAGAACCCCCACCCGCTCTTCGGGATTGCGCTTTTTTACCGTCTTTGCGCCGCATGGCGCGCCCGCCATTGCCGTCGCGCCCAAGAATACAGGGTCTGCAATACGTTGCAGCACGTTATCCACCGCGAACACGTTCAGCCACTTCACGCCCCTCTCGCGCATACGGGCAACGTGTCCTGCGCGCAGAAGCGAAGAAAACCACCCGCCGTTGCCGTTGGGCGACAACGCAAGCCTGTCCTGCGCTTCAAGCAGAACCTTCCCCCCGAAGTCGGTGGCAGGCGCCATATCCTGCACGAAAAAAGTTACGTATTCTTCGGGGTAACCGAAATAAGCGTGCGACGACAAAAACGCCCGCGTTTCCTCGTCGTTCTTTTCGCTCGTCATGATATACAGCGGAACGAATGCACCGATCGGCTTTAAAATATTTAAAAGGTTTTGAATCAGACACTCGAAAATATACAGCGGACGGGTAATACCGATATTGAACGCGCCTTTGGGGGCATCCGAACCGAGACGGGTCCCCTGACCGCCCGCAAGCAATACCGCTCCGAGCGCGCCCTCCCGAATAAGTTTTGCGCCGAGCGCGGAGTATTCTTCCCTATTCTTTTCGATTTCACGCAGACTCAGCCCCGTAAGCGGCTCCGTCTCCCCTGCGTGCGGCGCAGAGGGAGAATTTAAAACCGTCCAATCAATCTTTTCGATTTGCCGCAGCAGCTCCGCCTTTCCCTCTTCGGAAAGCGCGTCGAATTGCTCCAATAATTGCAACTGTCCCTTTTCGGAGAGCAGCTCCTTCGTTTGTTGATAATCCATTCATTCACCCTATGATATTATATAAGATTTAAAGAGAATTGTCAACCGTTCTCTTTCACAAGCAGGAACGCGCCCGCATGAAACGGTTCGCCGTAAACCGTTAACCGTCCGTCCGCTTCTTCGAAGTTTAAATCGGTATAGGTACAATCCACGCGATACCCGTCGAGCGGAATTTCAAGCTCGTCCCGACACTCGAGAAAGTGCACGAGCACGAGCTGCCGCCCGTTGTATCCCTTGCGGTATACCTGCCGTCCCTTCGGCGAGCGGTAATATTCGACGTTGCAGTCGATCTCCGCGATGTCCCCGAAGCGTACGATATCCTTGACTTCCGCATAGAAATTCAAACCCGAAAGAAGCAATTCTCTCTTCTGCTCCGTCAGCTCCGTAACGTCGCCCGAAAGGCAGATTCTGCCGATAAACGCGGCGCAGAGAGAATAAACCGTACGCGAATCAGGCTCGCCTTTGCGCAAAACCGCCCAAATCTGCGACTGACGCGCGGGAATTACGCGCGATACGTTTGCCGCAACAAGCGGAATTTCCGCACATTCGTGCGCGTCCGAAAAGGAGCACATCGAAACCTTATTCATGCGTAGCGGTTCAATGCGGCTTCCGCCCGAGGAACAGTTTTCGATGACGAGCTCGGGAATCTCCCGCCGCAACTTATCCAGCCAGCAGACGCTCTTTTCCGCCACCTGTCTTCCCCCTTCGCCGAGCGATTCCGCGCCGTCGCACCCCGGTCCGTATGCGTCGTTATAGTCGATTTTTAAGTAAGTAAAATGCTTTTCTTTTAAAAAGTTTACCAGCCGTTCCTGCAAATAGCATTCCGTTTCCGGCAGGCGCAAATCGAAAAAACGACGGTTTTTACAGGTAATCGTCTTTCCGCCGCGCTTTAACAACAGCTCCTCGCGGGAAAACGCCTCACTATCCCTGCCCGCGATTTCGTATTCGAACCAAACGCCCGCGCGCATACCTGCGGCACGGATTTTATCGGTTACGGCGGAAATTCCGTTGGGAAACACCTCTTTACTTTCCGCCCAATCGCCGACGGCGTTGCCCCATTCCTTGCCCTCGGGCTTATACCAGCCCGCATCGATAACGAATGTTTCCACAGGAAGCCCCTTGAGAGCGTCGAGAATTTTGTCGATATTTTCTTCGGTGGGATTGCCCCAAGTCGTGCAATACTCGTTGAAAATGACAGGCAAGTCCTCTTCGCCCGACGGAACGTTCAGCCGCGAATCGAAAAAATGAACGAAGGCGTTGCACGCCGAAAGAAAATCGTTTTTAACCGTTACGAATGCCTTGCGCGTGCGATACCTTTCCTGCGGGAAAATTTCCTTGCACCAATGCGCAAACTCAAAATCGCCCTGCCCGCCCGAAAGCGCGCAGCCGTTCCGTTCGAGGCAGAGCTCCATTTGCCACGACGCGGGCGCCTCCAACTGAACGCCAAGACAAAAGCCCGCTTCTTCGACTGCTACAAAAGGATAATAACCGCGATTCGGCATACTTCCGACCTGCCCCCAGCGCTCGCACTTTAATCCGTAGTTCGCCCAGCTCGGTTCCATGGCAAGGTCGGAAAACATCTCGTCCGTAACGCGGCATTCCCGCGACCACGCGCTGCGCATCCTCCTCAAACGCAAGCCCGCAACGCTTTGCAAACCGCTTTGCGCGGATGCGATTCCGCTCAGCGAAAAGCTCGACAGCATTTCGAGCGTGCGCGTTTCCGCCGACTGATTTTCATAATCGACATACATCGTAAAGACTTGCGTTGCGGGCTCGTATTCAAGATGATGGGTATAAAAATTGCCCTTTCCGTCGGTAAGACAGGTCAGCACGCCGCGGTCTCCGCTTTGCTGCTCGACAACGCTTAAAACGCTGCCCTCGCGATTTCGCATCGTGATACCCGACGAATAATCTACGAGCGTGTCGTCGCCCCGAAAGGCGACCTGCACCAAACTGTCGTATACCAACTGCTCGGGAGATGCGCAGTAACCGCGCGGATAGAGTGCAAGCCCCACCGTCGTCTTGCCCGACTGCCCTGCAACGGGCGTTTCCGCATAGTACGCCTCCGTATTTCCGAACGTGAACGACTTTAAAAACATAATCTCTCCCGCAAAATACGGGGGCGGTGCCGCAGCTCCGCCCCGTAACTCACCTTTTTATCTTCTCGTTTTCCAAACGGCGTCCGACCAGAGGAGCTGTTTCTTGAATTCGTTGATTTCCGTTTTTTCGTCGATCAAAACGACTTCCATGCCCCACATATTACCGATATCCACCATCTCCTGCGCCGTAACCACGGAGGAAACCACCGTGTGATGCGCGCCGCCCGCGTAAATCCAAGCAGCAACACCGTCCTTGAAGTTGGGCTGATACTTCCACATCAGTCCGCCGACAGGAAGATTTGGCATCTTTTTGGGATATTTCACAAGCTCGATTTTCTGCACGATCAAGCGTAGTCTGTCGCCCATATCAATCATGGAAACCGCAACCGCTTCGGGCGCAGAGATCCCCTCGAACACTAAGCGCGCCGGATCGCTTTTGCCTCCGATGCCCAAGGGATGAACCTGAATTTCGGGCTTCGTTGCCGCAAACTGCGGCGAAACCTCCAACATATGAGCGCCGAGACACAACCCGTCCTTCAAATCGTAAGTGTAGTCCTCCATAAGCCCCGTGCCCTTCTGATCCGCCATGTATTGCATCACCGCGCCGAGCGCCGCAATCTTCCAATCCCCTTCCGCGCCGAAGCCGTAGCCTTTGCTCTGCAAGTCCTGAATGGCAAGCCCCGGCAACTGGTTCATGCCGTGCAGCGACCCGAAATGGTCGACAATGCCGATATATCCTCCCTTATCCTTGCAGAATTTATCCATGGCGATTTCGTACTTCGCCTGTTCGCGCACGACCTCCACGCGCTTCGTTCCCATCGTGTATTTCTTAGCATACTCCGCCATCATGGCGTCGACTTCCGCTTCGGTAACCTCGTTAATATAGTCCACCAAATCCCCGATGGGATAATAGTCCACCTGCCAGCCGAGGTCGATATGCGCCTCCACCTTGTCGCCTTCGGTAACCGCAACGTCGCGCATATTATCGGAGAAACGGCATACTTTGACCGACTTGGAGAACGCGTACCCCGCCGCCACCCTGCACCAGGAGGCGAGCTCCTTTAACGCTTCGGGATCCTTGTAGTAACCGACGATGACCTTGTTATCCATACGCAGACGGGTTACGATATAGCCGAATTCCCTGTCGCCATGCGCAGCCTGATTCTCGTTCATGAAGTCCATGTCGATGGTGTCGTAAGGCAGTTTCTCGTTGTACTGCGTTGCAAAATGGCACATGGGCTTTTGCAGCATCTTCAAGCCCTTGATCCACATCTTCGCAGGCGAAAAGGTATGGCACCAGGTAACGATACCGATACAGTTATCGTCTGCGTTAACCTTTTTTACGGCTTCCACGACTTCGTCCGAGCTCTTGCACGTCGTCAGGTACTTTACGGTAACGGGAACGAACCCGTTAACATAATTCGCCATTTCTTCGGAGTGCTGCGCAACGTGCGCAAGGACGTCGTCGCCGTAAAGCGTCTGCGAACCCGTAAGCCAATAAACTACTTTTTCTTTCATTTTAAATACCCCTAATAATAATTTTTGTTTTTTGTATAGTTTGACCGGAAGCAAACACAGGAAAAACCGACGTATGCTTTCGGATTTTTTATTTCTTCTGACCGTAGTAAGCGTTTTTTCCGTGCTTGCGCAGATAATGCTTGTCCATCATAAACTTGTCCGCGCGCTGTACGTTCGGATTGACCGCTTCGGTAATCGTCGCCATCTTGGCAACCTCCTCGATGACCGTTGCGTTGTACACGGAGTTCGCTCCGTCCTTTCCGAACGCAAACACTCCATGGCTCTGAATGAGCACGCCCGGAACTTCGATGGGATCGAGCTTATCGTTTTTAAACTTTTCGACGATCGCAAGCCCCGTGTTTTTTTCGTACTCGCCCTCGATTTCCTCCTTCGTCAACGAGCGCGCGCAGGGAATGTCGCCGTAAAAATAGTCGGCGTGCGTCGTTCCGTAAAACGGAATGCTTCTTCCTGCCTGCGCCCAAGCCGTTGCAAACGTGGAATGGGTATGCGTAACTCCGCCCACGTTCGGGAAAGCCTTGTAAAATTCAAGGTGCGTCGGCGTGTCGGACGACGGGCGCAAATTTCCCTCCACTACCTTGCCGTCCAAATCGACGACGACCATGTCGTCCGCAGTCATCCCGTCGTAATCCACGCCCGACGGCTTGATGACGACAAGCCCCGTTTTACGGTCGATTTCGCTGACGTTGCCCCAAGTAAACAGCACAAGCTTGTTTTTTACAAGGTCGAGGTTTGCCTTTAAAACTTTTTGTTTCAATTCTTTCAACATACGTTTATCCCCCTCAATCTAATCCGTCGACTGCCGCGCGCACGGCGGGAAGTCCCTTTTTATAACGCTGTATAAACTGTTCGAAGCCCTTTTCGTCCTCGGCGTTCGGCGCAAGCGTTACGCCCTCCTGTCCCGCAAACACTCTGTTTTCGAGATAGTCGTCGAGCGTTTCCCCCGCCCGTTTTTCGACGAGGTAGTTGGCGAGGATCGCCATGCCCCAGGCGCCGCCCTCGCCCGCCGTTTTCATCAGTGTTACGGGTACGCCCAAAGCCGCTGCCAGAAAGCTCTGCCCGACGCGCTCCGTCTTGAAGATCCCGCCGTGCCCCGTGATGCGGTCAAGCCCGACGCCCTCTTCCTTCAACATGATGTCGCAGCCGATTTTCAGCGCGGCGAACGCCGAATACAGATGCGCGCGCATGGTGTTGGCAAGGTTGAACTTGCTTTCGCTCGTCCGCACGAAGAGCGGTCTGCCCTTCTGGATTTCGGTAATGTTTTCGCCCGAAACACAGTTATACGCAACGAGCCCGCCGCAGTCCTTGTCGCCCTTTTCGCCCTCGAAATAGAGCATATCGTACAACTTCCATTTGGGAATATCCAAACCTGCAAGCTTTGCGAAATCCCCGAACATATTCACCCAGCCGTTTAAATCGGAAGTGCAGTTGTTACAATGCACCATGCCGACGAGGTCGCCGACGGGCGTGGTTACAAGGTCGATTTCGGGATACGGCTTGGAAAGCTCCTTTTCGAGCACGATCATTGCAAACACGCTCGTTCCCGCCGAAACGTTGCCCGTGCGCCGCTTCACGGAATTGGTAGCCACCATTCCCGTGCCCGCGTCCCCCTCGGGCGGACAGAGCGGAATCCCCGCTTGCAAATCTCCCGCAGGGTCTAAGAATTTTGCGCCGAACGCGGTAAGCGCACCCGCAACTTCGCCCGCCGCCAGAATTTTGGGCAAAATATCATGCGTCTTATAAGGCAGCTTACGTTCGGCAAGTATTTTATCGAACGCAACCGTCATCTTTTTATCGTACTGTTTGGTTTCGGGATCGACGGGGAACATACCCGAAGCCTCTCCGATTCCTATTACCTTTTCGCCCGTCAGCAACCAGTGGACGTAGCCCTCGAGCGTCGTCTGAAAGTCGATATCCTTTACGTGAGGTTCATTATCTAAGATCGCTTGATACAGGTGCGCCACCGACCAACGCGCAGGAATATGATAATTAAAAAGTTTCGTCAGCTCGCTCGCCGCCGCCTCCGCGTTATTGTTGCGCCAGGTGCGGAAGGGTACCAAAAGCTTTCCCGCCTTATCGAACACCATATAGCCGTGCATCATTGCGGAAAAGCCGATAGCGCCCACCTTCGTAAGCGTAACGCCGTACTTTTCCTTGACGTCCGCTTTCAGCTTTGCGTACGTATCCTGCAAGCCATTCTTGATATCGTCGAGCGTATACGTCCAAATCCCGCCCTCGAAGCGGTTTTCCCAATCGTGGCTGCCGGAGGCAATCGGCACGTTGTCCGCGTTCACGAGCACAGCTTTGATGCGCGTGGACCCGAACTCGATCCCGAGCGCGGTTGCGCCCTGCTCTAAGTATGGTTTTTCTTCCATTCCCTTTCTCCCTGATATAAGCGCTTTTATTGCACTTATTTCTTTACTGTTTTATTATAAAGTAAAACCGAAAAAATTTCAAGAGCTTGCACGAAAATTTTTTACAAATTTTGAAAAAAGAGGGAAAGTTTTATCTTTCCCTCCCATCGTTATAACAAAATGCAGATGACGCCGCCCTTCCCCTCGTTGACGATGCGCGTAACCGTCTTTCGCATCTTCCTGCGAACGCCGTCGCCCATCGAACGGTTTTTTAAAAACAGCTCTTCGCCGAGCATCTCCTTTAAGGTCCTGCCGAACATATTCGTGTTCCACGCGCGCTCGGGTTCGCTCTGCATACTTTCAGCAAGCTGCTTGGCAAACGCCTCGCTCTGTTCCTCGCCGCCGAGGGCGGGACGGACTTCGCCCGAAACATCTACCCGGATTATATGGTAGCTCGGCGCGTCCGCGTGCAAATTGACCCCGACGCGCCCGCTCTTCTTTACCACTCTGGGCTCGGAAAGGCTCATTTCCACGGGCTCGGGCGGCACGATACCGTAACCGAACTCCTTAGCGTCGGAAAACGCCTGCCCCACGCGCTCGTATACCTTCTTTGCCTCGGCAAGGGAGGAAACGTAGCTCATCAGGGCGAAATCGTCCTTGATTTCCTCGCCGCATTGTTCGCCGAGCACCTCGTAAAACGCGCCCGCCTGCGGTTCCACCTTACAGGTGGCGACGCCAGAGCCCGCATTCACCTTTACCGAAACGGGCGAACGAAGCCTTGCGCTGTCCTGAAACATGGTGTCGAGCAGGGCGCAGTCGCTCATTTTTTCGATTTTCGGCGCAACCGCGCGGATGCCCTCGAGCACCTCGGAAATCAGGGTGCTGTCCGCATCGAGCACGCGCATCCAATCGGGCAAATCAACGTCCACGGAAAGTACGGGAAATTCGTACAGCACGCGTTCGAGCACGCCCGCAAGCTGTTCTTTCGTAGCCTCCTCGGCGTTGATCGCCACAACGGGCGCACAGAATTTTTGCTCGAGCTCGGCGCGCAGCGACTCGCTGCCCGCAGGGTCCTTACAGTTCAGCACGACAACAAAGGGTTTACCTGAAACTTTCAGCTCCCTCAGCGCCTGTGCTTCGCCTTCCTCGTATGCTTCCCTGCCGATCCCTGCCACCGAGCCGTCCGTCGTCATTAAAATGCCGATGGTCGAATGATCGCGGATGACGCGAAGCGTGCCCTCCTCCGCCGCCCTGCGGAAGGGAACGGGAGAATCGTTCCAAGGCGTGTGAACGAGCCGTTCCTCTCCCTCTTCCTCGAAGCCTGCCGCGCCGCTGACGGGAAAACCGACACAATCGATCAGCCGCACCTTTGCGTTTGCACTTCCCACGCCGATTTCGGCGCCCTCTTCGGGCACAAATTTGGGTTCGGTCGTCATCACCGTTTTCCCCGCCGCCGACTGCGGCAATTCGTCCGTATAACGCTTGCGCTTTTCGCCTGCTACGGCGGGAAGCACGAGCTCCTGCATAAACCGCTTGATAAATGTCGATTTGCCCGTACGGACAGGTCCGACGACGCCTACGAAAATTTCTCCGCCCGTGCGCGCCGCAACGTCCTCGTATACACTAAAAGTTTCCATAAAAAACGCCTCCGCCGATATCCTTGCTTGAATACCTTATGAGCCGAAGCGTCCGTTTATGCAGCTTTTTTAATTTTTCTTTTTCGTTTTTCTGCCCGAAACTACGTCGTAGTCGGGCGGAAGCTCCGATTGCGCCAGTAATTCCCGATAATATTCGTCCTCAGAAAAATCACGTTCGCGCGTATACTCTCCGCCGAGAGCCTCGATCGCATACTTCAATTCCCGAAATTCGAGATAGTTGATATCCTCCCCGTCGATGCGTTCGAGCAGTACGGGCAACGCGCGCTCGTCGCCGTATGCCGCCAGATAGCTTGCATTCATACACAGATCGTCCCTCTCTCGGAATGCGCGCAGCAGCGTATCGTAGACGGCGTCGTCCCGTTCCTTGGTTCGGGAAAGAATTTCAAGCATCAGCTCCTCCTCCGTGCCCTCGCGCAGCAATTCCAGCGCACGAGCTTTTGCCGCGTCGGCGTTGGCTTTAAGACAGTCGGTCGCCGCATCCTTGATTTCACGGTCGTAATCGCCCTTAATAATATCGAAATATGCGTCAAACGCCGCCGCATTCGCCCCCGCCAGATTGACGGCAAGCGTTACGAGCTCTTCGTTATCCTCGTACAGCAGCGCAACGAGCTCTTTGGGGCAATTCCTCCCTGCGAGCTCCCCGCAGAGGAAGTCGGAAACGGGCACGCCCTCCAGAATATGCCGTTTGAGGCAGAAACAGATTTCCGCGTCCGTCATCCTTTTATAATACTCGCGCGGCGTGGCGCCGACGCCGTTGAGATAAGTATCGCCGAACTTTTGGTACAGGCGGGGAATTTGGTTCTCCCACTGCTTTTCGCTAAACTTCCCCGCATTCTCTTTTATATATTTCGCAAGCTTCTTATCAAACAATCCGTCAAAATCAACGAGCTTCATACTTCCTCACATCATTAAACTGAGAATTTTTTCTACCGTTTCTCTGTTTGCGTCAAACATTTTTACGATTTCTTCCAACGAACGTTCTCCGCGAAGGAGACGCGCTTCCCGATAAATCGCCGCCGCCAAGGACGCTCGCTCCTCCACGAAATGCCATACGCCGAGCTCCTCGATCGTTGCATAGAGATCCTCCGCCGCCGCGCAAATTTTCCCCTCGTTTTCCTCGCCGAGCAGCGCGAACTTCGAATATACGTCCGCAAACGCCTTTAAATACTCTTCCTTCTTGCGTTCGCCTATTTCCAGACTGTGCGTAAAAAATTCCTTATACACGTTACAGAATACAACGCCGAATGAGTCATCCTCGTTGCGCATCGTCAAATCGTGCAGTATGGCAATTTTGATGAACTCGTCCCCCTCGAAATCGAGCAGTACCTTGCGGACAAACGAATCGGAGCGGGTGCGCACCGCAACCTTCGCGGCGAGCATCTGTAATTTTTCGTCCCGTCCCTCCATTTCGTCGAACGCAATCCCGAAAAACTCGTCCAATCTGGAGAGTCCTTCAAGTTCTTTGACGTAGGGAGAATTGCTCGCCCCCAAGAGGAACTTGGCAACCGTTTCGTACTCCTCCTCGGGAACGCGGTAAAAATAGCTCATCGAAACCTTATTCGCCTTGTCGTCCCCATCCTGCATACGCAAGCGTTCAAGGTAGTAAAGCGCTACCGCCTTGCGCGGATATACGGTCGTCAGGCGCTCGAGCGATTCGATCGCCTCCGCCGTTTTACCCGTGCGGTAGGCGCTGACGGCATGAAAGTACAAAACGTTGTCGTCGTATGGAAGTCTGCTCTTCAAGGCGGTCAGCTTTTCATACGCTTCTTCGTCCAGTCCCGTTTCACACAGCGCCGTAGCGATGCGGTATAAATCGTCGGTGCCGCTCACTTCGAGCGCTGCAAGCCGCTTGGCGACCTCCTTTGCCCCCTCCCGATTCTCCCGCGCACCGAGCACGGCGCAATAGGTGGTGAGCGCCTGCACGTTGTCAGGGTATTTCTCCAGAAGAGCCTTGCATTCCCGCTCCGCCCCGTCCTCGTCGCCAAGCATCAGCGTGCACATTGCCGAAAGTCCCGCAGCTGACGCATAGTCGGGGTGTGCCTCGGGGAATTCGCTAAGCACGCTGCGCGCCTCCTGCAATTCGCCTTGCTTCAACAAAATCAACCCTTCGCGCAACGCCTCGGGATTACCGTGCGTGCCGTCGTCCGAATGCACCAAACGAAGCTTAGGTTTTTTGGGCTCAGGCTCGGTAAATTCGATATCGAACGCCTGCACGTCCTCTTCGGAGAGCGAACGGCGGTAATAATATGCCGACTGGCTCTCGTTGTTCATGTTCATAAAGGCAACCGCCAGCCCCTCGTATCCCTCGCCGAAATCCGCTTCGTTGCAAGTGTCGAGGAAGCGAAACCAAGCGTCGGCGGCAAGACCGTACAGCTCCATCGCCTCGTACACGTCGGCGTAAAGCGCGCACGCATCCGCACTCGGCTCGTACATTCTGCTTCGCTTGTTCAGCATGGTAAGCGCGCCGAGGTAATCTCCGTTGTCGTAGCGGCTCTCCGCGCTGTTAAGGATAAATTCGTCGCTTAAATTCAGTTGTAATACGCTGCCGTCGTCTTTTTCTTTCATGTTTTGTCCCCGAATAAAGCGTTGGTGCAAGCTTTATCGAATATATAATCGGTGTTACATTCGTCGCAATGCACCGTGATCGCGTCCGTTTCCGTAAGCATTTTTTCCGCCTCCGCCCTACCCAGCGATACGATCGCCCGCTCCGCTCGCTCACGCGAACAACGGCAGCGGAAACCGAACTCCGTCCGTTCGCCTTCGGTTTGAAAATAGGCAAGCGTTCCGGCGGAAACATCCTCCGCTTGCAAACAGGCGCGGCACGCGGCAACGTCCGCTTTTGCCCGTTCGAAAATTTCTTTGCCGGCATTCGGCAGCGGCTGAATGAAAATGCCGCCCGCACGCAAACCGTCCTTCCCGAAAGAGACGGACAGAGCAATTTCCGTTTCGCGCTGTTCGCTCTCGCGAAAATACGCTTTGAAAATTTCTTCCGCGTCGCCGCAGTAAAACGCCACCGTTCCCGTAACGGGAACCCCCTCGCCCTCGTCGCGGGTAACGCTCAGAACTCCATTCTGCCCGATTGCTTTTTCGAAGCTTTCCGCGGCGGGATTTTCGACACGCCCACTGATACGGAGCGCGCCGTCGCCGCTCGCATGAATGATGCCGCATTCCCCGTCCCCTTTCAGCGTGAGCGAGAGCGTGCTCGTCCCGTCTTTCAGCCAAGCGGAAAGGTAGGCGGTTGCGGTAAGGACGCACCCGAGCGCGCTTGCCGAAGCGTTGCTCAGGTTATGGCGGCGTACCGCTTCGGTTACGAGCGCCGTCGTATCCAGCACCATCAGCGACGCCCGTCCGCCGTAGACGAGCGCGCGGGTCAGCGTACTTTTCTGCATATAAAGTTCAGCCTATCGCTTTCGCGCTTCTCCTGCCCGAGGTGTCCTTCGACGCGCTCGATTTCAAAGCCCGCCGCGCCGAGCGCGGACGATATCGCTTCCTCCTCGTGAATATATTGAATATGCCTTTCGTCGCTGCGGCGGAAAAGCCCGCCCTCCTGCCGAACGAACAGCGTAACGTCCGTTTCCACCCTATCGCCGTACAACGTGTTAAAGGAAAGAAAGGTAACGTCGTCGCGGTCGTCCGCTAAGATATTATTTGCAATTTTCGTACGGAATTTGTATGCGGAGCTCACGTCGAACCAAAAGATTCCGTTTTTTACGAGGCAATTCGCCGCTTTTTTGAAGGCGCGCGGCAAAACGGCGGGAGGAATATAGTTGTAACAGTCGTTTGCCGAAAGCACGAAGTCCACCCGCTCGTGCACGGTAACCGTTGTAGCGTCCGCCTGAAGAAAAGGAATATTCAATCCCTCTTCCCGCGCGAGCTTAACCGCCTTGCTCAGCATGAACGCAGAGACATCCGTCCCTGTAACGAAATAGCCCGCCCGGGTCAGCACGCGCGTGAACGCGCCGCTTCCGCAGCCGATCTCAAGACCCCGATTCCCCGCACCGAGTGCTTCGAGCCCTTGTAGAAAATACTGCGACCACCTTTGATAGTCGCAGTCATCGTTTAAAAATTCAAACCAATCGGCAAGCGTTTCGTAAGCCACGGCAGTCCCCGTCAACGTTTTTTATTCAGCATCTGCGGACGCTTGGGTGCTTTCTTCTTTTTCTTACCCTTCCCCTCGTCCTCTTCCCGAATCGCGCGTTCGCGCTCCTCGAACTGACGGTTATATTCGACATATTGTTCGTCGTTCGCGTGCTCCTCTTCAAAGGCGCGCACGTCCTCGACCACTGCTTCCTTGCTTTCGCGCAATTTCTTTAAGTCCTCGCGCGAGAAGCTTTCGGGAAGCTGGTAAATTTCCAAGTCGTCGTCGATGGGCTTAATGGGACGGCACACGAGCTTACTCTTGCCCTGCGCCACGATCATGCGCTTGTACTCGCGCATCGCAGCGCTGTCCGCCACGGAGTCAGAAGACCTTCCGCCCATTGCCTGTTTGTTTTTATCGTACAGTCCGCGCCCCGTCGCAATCCCGAGGTTGGGATTGACGAAGCGGTCGAACGCCCACTGCGAATAATCCATCCAAACGAGCATAGCGTAAGAGAACGCAAGGAAGAAGATAAGAACAAACCCTATGGCCATGAGGATTCCGCCGGAAAACAACACGAGGAAGATGGGCCAGAGCGCAACCGCGGCAAAAAATACCGTCTGCGGGAAGGTACCCACCGTCATGACGACGGCGTTGCGAAACAGCGCCCAAGGTCCCTGTTTATAGTTTATCCCAAGCGAAATCATCCAAAGACAGATGAGAATGGAGAACGCCACGAAGATGTATCCGATAATTTTACTTGCGACGAGCCACCCCGAATACCGCGCGCCCGTAACCGACAGCAAATCGGCAAGGTTTCCCATCGTGCGAGCCACGAAGAGCAGCACGGAGAAAATAAGCACCGCTTCGGTAACGTTCCAGAAGTTGCGCTTGATCCCGCGCGCAAAATCGTTCGCAACGAAGATACCTTCCGTCCAGAGCAGATTGCGGATAATGTACATTCCGCCCGAAATGCCCAATCCCGCAAGAACCATCGCGGGAATCAACAACCCGTAAAAAAGCAAATCGGCGTTCAGCACCATAGCTTCCGCCGCGCCCGTAACGTTGGGTAGCGCAGGATAGCCTACCCCGAGCCCCGCGCCGAACGGACCCGCCATACCCTGTGCCGCAACGGAAAGATTGCGCCACACGAGGATCGCGATCAAAGGAAGAAACGTTACAAAAACAAGCAAGTTGATTAAAATCATCTTGCCGAATCTCCCCTTGAAAATGTCCCAGAACAACGCCCACCTGCTCGTCGGCAGCGTACTGCGCGCATATTCTTCGCTCCGCTCTTTGCCCTCGAGCCAACGGGCGACGAGTCCTTTTTTTTCTCCTCTTGCCATAAATGTTTACTCCGAAATCGCGAATCGTCCGCGTATAAATCTATTATAACGCAAAGCGCGAAATATTTCAATTAAATTCGGGTAAATTCTTTGACTTTTCACCTGCGGTATGATAAAATTCACTTCGACGGGACGATTTTGTATGAATTTATAAAACCGCGCCCGAGTTTTGTTTGTTTTTCGGAGAATTTCATGAGAATTTATAACGTGGCTATCGTGGGTGCGACCGGTATGGTCGGGCAGCGTTTCGTTACCCTGCTCGAACGGCACCCGTGGTTCCGCCCCGCATTTTTATTGGCGAGCGCGCGTTCGGCGGGAAAAACGTACGCCGAAGCGGTGAACGAAAAATGGGCGATGGACGTTCCCGTTCCCGACTACGCAAAAAATATTACCGTGCTCGATGCGGAAAAGGACGCCGAAACGCTCGTCGGAAAAGCCGATTTCGTTTTCTGCGCCGTCAGCCTCGACAAGGAACAGACGCGCGCACTTGAAGAAACATATGCGCGGCTGGAACTCCCCGTCGTCTCCAACAACTCGGCGCACCGATTTACGGCGGACGTTCCCATGATCATCCCCGAAGTCAACCCGCAACACCTTGGCATTATTCCGTCGCAGAAAAAACGCCTGGGGACGAAGCGCGGATTCATCGCCGTAAAAAGCAACTGCTCCCTGCAATCGTACGTTCCCCTGCTGCACCCGCTGAAAAAATTCGGCATCCGATGTGCGGCGGTGTGCACTTATCAAGCGATTTCGGGCGCCGGTAAAACGTTCGATCGTATGCCGGAAATCCTCGATAACGTCATTCCGTATATCGGCGGCGAGGAAGATAAGAGCGAACGCGAGCCGCTGAAAATTTGGGGAACGGTGCAAAACGGCGAAATTATTCCGGCGGCATCCCCAATAATCACGGCGCAGTGTCTGCGCGTACCCGTTTCCGACGGGCACACCGCAGCGGTGTTTGTAAAATTCGAAAAGAAACCGTCGAAGGAAGAGATTCTCGCCCTTTGGCGGGATTTTTCGGGCGAGCCGCAAACGCTTGCCCTCCCCTCCGCCCCGAAGCAGTTCATCCGTTACTTCGAAGAGAACGACCGCCCGCAGGCAAAACTTGACAGAAATGCCGAGCGCGGTATGGGTATCACTGCGGGTCGGCTGCGGGAGGATTCCCTGTTCGATTACCGCTTTATCGGGCTTTCTCACAACACCCTGCGCGGCGCGGCGGGCGGCGCGGTGCTCCTTGCCGAGTTGCTTGCTGCAAAGGGATATTTCGATTAACGAAATCAAATAAAACGCCATACACTGACGAATAAGAGGGATAAAAAATGATCGGATTTTTAAAGGGCTCCGCAACGGCGATGATTACACCGTTTACGGACGGCGGCGTAAACTTGGACGAATACGGAAGAACCATCGAATACCAAATCGAAAACGGAACGGACGCACTTATCGTCCTCGGCACCACGGGCGAGCCCGCTACGATGACGGAGGAAGAAAAGGAATCCGTCATCCGCTACGCCGTGGAAAAATGCGCAAACCGTTGCAAGGTAATCGTAGGAACAGGCAGCAACTGCACCGAAAAGGCGGTTGCGGCAAGCAAGCGTGCCCAAGCGCTCGGCGCGGACGGCGTGCTCTGCGTTACCCCATACTACAACAAATGCACGCAGAACGGGCTGATTGAATATTACCGCGCAATCGCAAGCGCCGTGTCCGTGCCCGTTATCTGTTATAACGTGCCCTCCCGCACGGGCGTGAACCTGCTCCCTTCGACCATGGCGAAAATCGCCGAAATCGACAACATCGCGGGAATCAAGGACGCCTGCGGGAATATGGCTTCGACGCTTGAAACCATGCGCCTCGTACGCGGAAAGTGCGACGTGTACTCGGGTGAGGACGCACTTAACCTCCCCATTCTCGCTTGCGGCGGAACGGCGGTCATTTCCGTCGTTTCCAATCTCCTGCCCCGCGCCGTCAAGACGCTGACGCAATACGCCTTAGAAGGAAAATTAAACGAAGCGCGCGACTTAAACGACAGGCTTCTGCCCGTTGCAACCGCCTGTTTCAGCGAGGTAAACCCCATCCCCGTGAAGGCGGGCATGAATATGCTCGGATTTGCCGTCGGCATTCCCCGCGCCCCGCTTACGGAATGCGAACCGCAGAACGCACAGAAATTGAAAGAAGCGTTAACGGCGTTCGGCGCAGAGGTGAAAGCATGAGATTCGTACTTGTCGGCGCGTGCGGAAGAATGGGCAGAGCGGTTGCCGAGCTCGGCGGTGAAAATATCGCTGCCGGCGTCGACTTTAAACCTTCGGAAATGCCCTTTCCCGTATACGCCTCTTTGGAAGAAATAACCTCGCCCGCGGACGCAGTCATCGACTTTTCGTCGGCGAACGGGATCTGCGAACGTCTGGCTTGGTGCGAAAAACACGGCGTGCCTGCCGTACTCGCCGCAACGGGATACTCCGAAGCGGACTTGACTTGCATTGCCCAAACCGCCCGAAAGATTGCCCTGTTTAAAACGGGAAACCTCTCCGTGGGGATCGCGCTCTTGCAGTATCTTGCGGAAAAAGCGGCGTCTTTCCTCGGCGACGGCTTCGAAGCAGAGATTGTCGAGCGGCACCACAATCAAAAAAAGGACGCCCCTTCGGGTACGGCGCTGATGCTTGCGGACAGCTTAGAAAAAGGATTCGGCACGGCAAAGCAGCGCGTGTACGGCAGACAGGGCTTGACGGGTGCCCGCGATCGGGCAGAAATCGGGATCCACGCCGTACGCGGCGGAAATATCGTCGGCGAACACGAGATCATGTTTGCGGGCGAGGACGAGATCATCACCGTTTCGCACTCCGCACGCAGCCGCAAGGTGTTTGCCACGGGCGCACTCCGCGCGGCGGAATGGCTGGTCGGAAAACCCGCGGGATTGTACGCCATGCAGGATTTGGTAGACTCCCTCTTATAATTCAACTTCGCTTATATTAAAAACGACCCCTCGTAAGGGGTCGTTTTTCATTCGTATTTTCAGGACAAATCCACAATCCATACGGCGTAAAGCGTCGTTCCGTTTGCCACCTCTTCCAGCTGCTCCGTCGTATAAACGGCGGTTTCGCCGTTCGGCTCGGTCGCCCAGCCGCCGAAAACGTATCCCTCGCGAGACGGCACGGCAAGCCCGCCCATCGCCAGATACAATACGCCTTCTTCCGACTTGGTAAAGGAAACGATATACGGCGCGTCCCCTTCCGAAAGCGTAACGCCGCAGATAACGGGACGGAAGGAAGAATTCCAACGCCCGTTCCACGATTTGCCCTCGGCGGAAGCCTGCGAATAAATCGTCAGACTGTTGCAGGCATAGAATACGTGCATTCCCATCGTTTGAATGTCTTTGCCTAAAACGACCGTGGACAACGACGAACAATTGCGGAACGCATTGCTGCCGACGCTCGTTACGCTGTCGGGAAGTATGAGATTCTTTAACTTCTTGCACCCGTAAAATGCGTAAATGCCGATGTCGTTCACGCTGCCGAGCGACAGGCTTTCAAGCTTTTCATTGCCGTAGAACGCATACGCCCCGATACTCTTTACGCCGTCGGGAAGCGAAAGCTCCGTCAACGCCGTGCAGTCGTAAAACGCATAATTTCCGATGGATACCACCGCAGTTCCGAAGGTAACTTTTCCCAGCTTCACGCAACCGCTGAACGCGCGCACGCCGACCGAGGTTATACCGTTGCCGATTTTTACGCTCTCCAAAGATTCGGAATGCGCAAACGCATATCTTCCGATCGTCGTAACGCTGTCGGGGATAACGATATTTCTCACTCCGCTGGAATGAAAGGCATAATCGCCGATGCTTTTTAATTGATCGGGAAGCGCGAAATTCCCGTCCATTCCGATATAGGTACAGCCATAGAACGCAGAACGCCCGATTGACGTTACACTGTTCGGAATCTCAAAGCCGCTCGTTCCAAGCATCTGACAACCGTAAAATGAATAGTCGCCGATTTCCCGCAGCCCTTCGGGCAGTTCGACGGTTCTTAATTGCACGCTTCCGTAAAAGGCGCCGCGCGAAACGTATTTCAGCGAATCGGGAAGCGTAACGTTATACAGTCGACTGCCGTAGAACGCATATTCCGCGATTCCTACCGTTCCTTCCCGTACGGTTATGCTGGACGCTTGCCCCGTATAGCCCACAACCCATTCGTTTGCATAAACGATTCCGTTCGACGAGCTCCATAACGCCGTTTCGTTGAATGCGCGGATTCCGACGTGCGTTACCGTTGCAGGCATCTGGAAGCGGCTCAACCGCTCGCAACCGTAAAATGCGCAGTGCCCGATGTCGGTAAGCGCCTTGTTGGTATCCAAACCGACACCGCTCAGATTCGTACATTTAAAAAAAGCGTACTCTCCGATTCGCTCCGTATTCGCGCCGATTCTGACCGTAGAAAGATTTTCGCATCTTACAAACGCCAACGCGCCGATATATTTCACGCTATCGGGAATCATAATCCCCGTGATTACGGAAGCTCTGAACACACCATCCGCAATTCCGACGATCTGATTGCTTAAATCGTCTACGCTTTCCAATCGATCGTCTTTGGTTTCTTTAATGCCCAAAAGCCAATTATTACAGTAGACGTAATGCCCTTCCGCATCGTTCCAGAGCTTCGTCATCTCGAATGCGCTCATGCCGATCTTCCGTACGTCTGCGCCAAACGAAACCTTGCTTAAACTCGTGCAATTTGCAAACGACGCTTCCCCGATCACAGTAATGTTGTTTGGAAGATCGACATTTTCGAGCGCCGTACAGCCCAAAAACGCAAAATTTCCTATCTCCGTTAACCCGTAGCCGAACGCTACTTCGGTAAGCGCCGTGCATTTTGCAAAAGTATACATCGATATCCAAGGCAATCCGTCGCCGATATAAACCGTTCGAAGCGCGGTGCAGCCCGTAAAGGCGTATGCCTCGACGAGTGTGATGCTGTCTTGTATTTCGAATACTTCGAGCCCGCGGCATTCGGCAAATGCGTATTCTTCGATCGTTGCCAGCTTGCTGCCCGTAATAACTTCCGTCAGCGCAGTGCAATAATTAAACGCATATCTCGGGATCGACTGCAAATTTTCGGGCAGCTTCACGCTTTTTAAAGCTCTGCTGTTTTGAAAAACGTATTCTCCGATGCTCGTTACCGTATCCGGAATTTCTATGGATTCGAGCGCGCCGCAGTTGGCAAAAGCATACTTCCCGACAGAACGGATGAATTTGCCGAACTTTACGCTCGAAACCTGACTGCGTTGAAACGCATTGTTTGCAACCGAAGTTACCGGCTTACCGCGATAATAATCTTCGATCACAACGTTCGGCGAGGACGAACCGATTCCCTGAACGGAATACTCGGTACCCGTATCGTTCAACACATAATTTAAGCCCGTTTCGGCTTCCCGCGTAAACGCGATCTCATCCGACCAAGAAGAATTGCCGTGATTACGTTCGTTGCCGCGCGCCTGTACGCGTATGCGGTATTCTCCCGCCGCCAACGTCGTCAGCGAATAGCGGTTCTGCCGCGTGTTCCTGCTTTCCCCGTTGATCCGAACGGTGTATCCCACCGAATCCTCGACTTCGTTCCACGTTAACAGCAGCGTATCCCCGTCGATTTTCAATCCGAGCGGACGCGAAAGCGCAGGCTTTCCGCAGCCTGTCAACAGTATTAAGGCGGAAAATAAGCTGATAAAAGCGCCTAAAATTATGAATATCCGAAGCTTTTTCATACAAACCTCCCCTCCTTAATCGTTTTTCGAAGCTTTCTTCTCTTTCCAAGCCTGCACAATCTCGTGCGGCCATTTAAATTTGAACTTGCGCACCGCAACGTCCAAAAGGAACAAAACGAGCGCTATGATCATAAATACCAGAGTCGGATTGTAGGTCTTCTGCATTCCGCGCGAGAAGTCCTCGAAAATCTTTCCCGCCTCTTCCGTTTCAAGCAGCGCCCCGTTTCCTCTTTCGGCAAGCGTGCGCATAAATTCCGCGCAGCCCGTGCGATCGATAAATGCGTCAAACTCTTTCGAATAGGAAAAAGAAACGTAGGTGCGGTATTCGGAACCGACGATAACGTTTTCGTCGGCATCCTTCTTTTGCAGAGTGATTTCGTAAATTCCCGCTCTCAAAGTTTGGAAGGAATACCTGCTGTATGCATCCGAAGCACTCCAAACCATCTTCGAAACAACTTCTTCTCCGTCCCGGAACTCCGTGCCCCGTCTGCGAATCGTCAACTCCAAGGTTTCGCTTTCATCCAAATCCGCAAAAATATTCATTGACGTCGTATAATTGTCCTGCTCAAGCTCCAAATCGATATCGCGAGGACGGATGTTTTCCGTCGGGAACAGCGCGTTTACGACGTTGCAAATAAACCGCTCGCCGAACTCATTCTTCATAAAATCGCCCGACCAGTCGCCGCCGCTCAAATCGCACATGAAACTGCCGACTCGTCCTTTTCCGTAATCCCACTGTGCGTAGATAGGAACGTAACTCGTAGGGTGCGTCAACACGACCGTCGCTTCGTCTTTTGCCTTCGTACCGAAGAAGCCTTTTAACTTCGGCATATCGTCCTGCATGATTCCGCTCATCACCGAAGCATACGAACGAATCGTAGGCTGAAATTCTCCGTAAGTTACGTTTTTAATCGATTCGTCATTCAACACCTCGCGCATTTGACGAACGATTTGCGAAATCCCGTTTACGGGATCCGTAGGATTTTCATAGGTATAAAATCCCAGAACGCCGTCTGCCGCCAGCTCGCTGATTCGAGCCATTTCCGCATTCGGATTGCCAAGCGAGAAAACGGAAAAGGTGATCCCGAGGTTCATATAGTACTGAATACGGGGACCGAATTCCGCAAAGGAATCCCCCGGCTGACCGTCGCTAACGAGTATGATATGACGTTTTTCCACATCCCGTTGCAAATTCAGCGTTTTCGCCGCCGCCTCTATCGACGGCGTATATATTGTTCCCCCGCCGATTTCGATGCTGGCAATCGCAGCTTCGATTTTTGCTTCCTGCGTTCGGGGCAATAGCTGCACCTCTTCCGAAGCAACCGTATCGAGCGAAATTACGCCGCAATAGTCCCGTTCGGAAAGCGCGTGCAAGCAAGCAAGCGCGCCTTCTTTTGCCAAATCGAGTTTCGACATATCCCCGCCTGCAGACGGTCCCATACTGCCCGAACGGTCGATGATTATTACGACTGCCGCGGGAGGAGTATATTCGATAGCCTGTACGGGAAGCATCTCCTGCAACGTCGTCGGCATACGAACCGGCATTCCTTCCGCAGGCGGAGGATTCAGATCGTCGCGGTTATAGGCGTGCGCAACAGGCGCATCGTTCGTGGAATCGGGTTCCTTTCCGCCGACGGTAAACAACCCGCCGCCGACCTCGGAAACGTACAGCTCCAAAATTTTGTCGAAACCGTCGGGCATATGCAGTTTGAGATCCCCGTTGGAAATATTAACGAGTATGATCTCGTCGTATTGCCTGAGTTCGGCAAGCGTCTTGGGCACGTTGCTTGCGCCGACGTAAAAACGTTCTACCTTATACGATTTGGTATCGATCGATTGCTGATCGGAAAGCAATTCTTCCAACGCCTTCCCTTCATCCTCGAATCCTTCGAGAATCATCACCTTTTCGAAATTTTCCAGATAAATATAGGTATAATATACGTTGTTCTGTTCGAGCGTATCCCCTTCAGGAGTTTCGATACGCACGCACAACTCGTGCAAACCAAACTCCGCAAATTCATGCTCGATCGCTACCGTCTGCGTCCCGCCTACGAGATTTACGGTCGTAGGCTCGCTTGCCGCGCCGTTGTCGTAAAGCGTCAGGTTAACATTCCCCGTCATCGAGCTCGTAAGCGTTACGCTGACGTTAAATTTTTCGTTGATGGATAAATTGTAATCGGGCGTTTCGATCGAGGAAACCTGCACTTCGTCTCCTTCCCGTTGGGAGGGAAAATGCACCGTATCGAGATGGATCCCCTGCGCCGTAAGCGTTCTGACGACGCGCATTGCGCTGCCGTCCGTTTCCAATCCGTCGCTGATCAAAACGATTTTCGCCGTCTGCGGACTGTTCAACTGATTCTTGGCAAACTCCAGCGCGGACGCAATATCCGTTGCGCTGTCGTTCGGGAGCTCCGCCTTCGAATAGTGGGAATACAAGCCTTCGATATCCTCTGAGAGAGGCGCGGCGTATACTTGATCCAACCCGAACGTTACGACGCCCAATTTAATGCCCGAACCGCACTGCGCGATCACTTCTTCCACAAACAAATCTTTTTGCTCTTTCGACTGCTCGCTGCTTCTCGATAAGTCGACGAGCAGAAGTATCTCGTTTTCCGTATTCGGAATCTGATAGGTAAAGTTGATTCCGGAAAGCACGAGTACGGACAAAACCATAACGATCGTATGGAGAACGAGAGAAGTGATACGGTTTCTGTTTCTCCGATACCGTTTCTGCGTACGAAAATAAGGGAAGAACGCCAAAAACAGCGCGGGAATCAACAGGAACAGCAACCAGGGATATTCAAATGTAATACGAAAATCCGTCATACCGTCCCCCTCCTATATCCGCTCGCGGGTGTGAAGGAACCACTCCGCAAACAGCAATACTTCTAATGCGATCGCAAACCATATCAACAGATCCGCATTTCTCGTCATGCGTTCCGTTGTAATATCGGGCGACTTTAAAACGTCAACCGTTCGGTTGATATTACACTCTTCCTTCGGAATACGAACGTAAAAATCTTCCGAAATCTCTACCCCGGAAAGCAATGTTTGCGAAAAACCGTAATATCCGGGAACCGTGAACCGAAAGCTTGCAGGAAATTCTTTCAACGTCCAGCGTTCGCCCTGTCCGCTTTCTACCGTCAATTCGGTACCGCGCGCATTCAGCTGCACCGATTCGTTTGCGTTTGCGGAATACTGTTTTACCGTAGACGGAATAAAATAATCGAACGTGTGCAAAAAAAGCATAGCAAACGATTGATTCAACGATAAATCAGATCGATCGAAGCCAAAGGTTACCAAAATGACTTTCCGCGCAACGTTCGTTGCGTTATCCACGCTGTTTCTCAACAGTACGACGGGATCGTCGTCGCAATACATCAAAGGAATGTAGTCTGCGTAAGATTCGACCTGTGTGTAACGCGTAATCAAGATTTCTTCCGGAATTACTTTATCGTCCATAACGGGATGAGCTTCACCCGCGGTCAGATATTTCCCCTCCGCACGCGTTACGTTTCCGCCGAGAACAAATTCCCCTCCTTCGGGAACGCCCGTAGGATTCATCAGCCACACAACGCCGTCCGTCGGAAGATAGCTTGGCGTCATTTGTTCAAAAATATAAAAGTCGTACCCTTCCAACGAATAATTCGAAGCGTCCTTTTCGTCTATTTCGATGTTCCAGCGCGAGCTGACAGCATAGCGCAAACTCCTGACAACCACCTGAAAATAACTTCTACGAACGGCGCTGACGTATTCGACCTTTATCGTCTGCTTCTCTCCGCCGTAGAGGTTGAACACGTTATCCTCCGGTAAATCGTCATCCGCATCAAGACGAAACTCTACGTATTCGTACGAGGAAATCAACATTTCGCGATTTTCCCCGTCCATAAACTTGAAGCTCACGGTCTCTTCCCCGTCCATCTCCAAAGGAACCTCAACCGTCTGCTGCAAATTATTGTTTGAAAAATTATAATTGTGAACGATGCACGTTACACCGATTTTATTTCCCGCACCGTAGCTTGCAACGTCCGCGCTGAACTCGTAGCGATTCTCGACGTTATCCGCATGAACGTCCAGAATCGCCGCGTTCCACTCTTCCTCTTTCGAAACGTCGACGACCGTAACGCCGTTGGGATTCAGATAACGCTTTCCCGTATAAAGCACGACTTCGGCAGTCGCATTGCCCGCACAGATTTCTCCGGCAATCACCATGGCGCCGTCGATATCCGCCGCTCCGTACGTGCAAGCGTCCTCTTTGAGCAGGTTATCGAAACTTACAAGCAAATCCTCTCTGCCTTCGACGCCCAGACGCTGCGCAATCGTCGTTGCCTGATCCCCCGCCAAGATAACGGATACAAGCCCGCCCGCAGAAAGCGTACGGTTTGAAAGCTCCGTCGCCTCTTTAACGGCACGCTCGAAACGGTTATCCTCGTAATCGCCAACGCGCATGGATGCGGAAGCGTCAATTACGATCACTTTTTCACCGTTCAGCCTTGCGTCAACCGCGGTTGCGGGCTTAGCGAGAATCAAAGCGCACGCAACGACGATCAGCACCTGACAGATAATCAATAAAATATTCCTGAGACGGCTGATCGGTAATTTCTTTTTTCTGCGCTTTAAGCTCAGCTTCCAAAGATAGGTGCTGGATACGACCTTCTGTTGATAGTTCGGTCTGAGCAGATAAATGAGAAGTAAAACTCCGATCCCCGCCAGTCCGAGAAGTCCCAAAGGTAAAAGTAAACTCATGACATAACACCTGCCTTCATCAGTTTACCGAACAATTCTTTTTCTATCGGACGATCGCACTGAAGCTGAATAAAGCCCGCTTCCCGAGAGGCAGCATACGACTTGATATTCGAAATCATCTCGTTTAAGGTTTCCTCATAGGCGATCTGCATACTGCGCGTAACGCGAATCTTCATATTCCGCTCGTCGGCAAGGTCGTCCGATTCCACGTCGATCAGGCTGACGCGTCCGCTCAATGCGGGATCGATTTCTTCGGGTGCAAGTATTTGTACAAGCAAAACTTGCTGTTTCTTATAGCTGAGATAGTCGACTGCCTTTTTCCAATCGCTTTCGGTAAAGAAATCGGAAACGATCACGGCAAGTCCGTCGTTCGTACCGGAATCGGGACAATTGACAATAGACGATGCCAAATCGGTATCGTCTCCAAATTCCGTATTCTCCAAATCGCTGACGGCTTTAAAGAACGACGTCTTGCCGACGAGCGTTCCGAACGGGTCCTCCGCTCTGTCTTTTCTTAAAAGACGATAGGAAACCTTATCCGTATTGTGCACGGAAAGAAATCCGAGCGCCGCCGCAACGCCGATTGCATACGCAGCTTTTTTCGGATTCGTTTTCCCCATCGATGCGGAGCAATCCAAATACACACGGACGTGCATCTGCCGTTCATCCGTGAATAATTTTAAGAAATATTTTTCAAAACGAGAGTAAAGATTCCAGTCGATCCGCCTGATGTCGTCCCCGAGCATATATTCGCGGTAATCGGCAAACTCCACCGTTTGTCCGTAGGTACGGACAAGATGTTTTCCGCCGAAATACCCCGCCAAGCTCGTGCGGAGATTGAGCGCAAGCGTTTCTAAGCGACTGAAAAATCCGTCGTTTAAAAATGAAATCTTCATTATTTTCTCCTGAAGATTCCGCGCTTACCCTTTTCCTTCACTCCCTCTTCTTGTGCGGTATCGTTTTCCGCCGTAGTCGTCGTTTCGGTGTCGATCTCTGCTTTTGAATCTTGCGTTTGAACGGTCTCCTTTACGGTAGCCGCAGCGTTCCTTTTCTTGGAAAGTTCATCAAGCATCATACCGATAATCTGATCGGCGGAAACGCGTTCGGCAATCGCTTCGAAGTTCAACTTCATGCGGTGGCGGAGAACAGGATAAGCAAGCGCGTTAATGTCGCTGTACGATACGTTAAAGCGCCCGTTGAGCAATGCACGGACTTTGGCGCCCGAAATAAGCGCCTGTCCCGCACGCGGGCTGGCGCCGAGGCGAACGTACTTTTTCGCCGCCTCGGTCGCGTATTCGCTATTGGGGTGCGTTGCGGAGCATAGCATCATCGCATAGCGCATGACTTCATCCGCAACGGGAATCTGGTTTGCGGTTGCGCGCATTTCAAGCAGCTGATCTCCGTTGCATACCGCATCCGCAACCTCCGTCATCGTTTCCTGCGTCATCGTAACGATCGCCATAAGCTCGTCGAGCTTGGGATTGGGAACGATCAACTTGAACATGAAACGGTCCATCTGCGCTTCGGGCAGAGGATAGGTACCGTCCTGCTCGATCGGGTTTTGCGTAGCAAGCACGAAGAAGGGTTCTTTCAGCCTTCTCGAAACGCCCATAACCGTAACGGTGTGTTCCTGCATGGCTTCAAGTAGAGCACTCTGCGTTTTCGGCGTAGCACGGTTGATTTCGTCCGCAAGAATGATATTACTGAATACGGGACCGGGTTGGAAACTGAACGTCGAGTTTCCGTTGTCGTCTTTAACGATGATATTCGTACCCGTTACGTCTGCGGGCATCAAGTCGGGCGTGAACTGGATTCTCGAAAACGGAAGGTCGAATACCCGACCGAGCGTTCTTACCAAACGCGTTTTTCCGACGCCGGGAACCCCTTCCAGCAGAACGTTACCGCCTGCGATCATGGCGATAATCGTGCCTTCCACGACTTCCGTCTGTCCGATTACGTCGCGTCTCACCTCTTGAAAGATTTCTCTGCACTGTTCGCTGAAACGCCTGACGCTTTCCTCTGTTACCATACCTTTATTTCCTCTCTGTCTCAAAAAATTTACTTGATATTATTGGAATGCTCCGAAATATGCTTCCAGTATCTTCCTTTCTTCCTCCGTGAACTCCTCGCCCGAAGCAAGCTTTTGCTGGATCTTCTCGTAGTATTGTTCAAATACGTCGCGGAGATGCGTGTCCCCGTCGATAACCTTGTCTCCGTCGCTGAATCTGTCGTCCGGAATTTCGACACCGTCGTCGGGATTCCAATCGCCGCCGCTGCTGCCGCTGCCATCGGGATTTTCAGGCGGAAATAATATCGATCCCCATAAGCTGTCGGGATTGTTGTTTGAATTATTGCCCGAACTATTCGAATTGCCCGAAGAATTGGCATCGGTGCCGATAAAGTCGTCGAGATTTCCGCCGTTGCCTCCGTCCTGTCCGACGTCTCCGCTGTCTCCGTCGTCCTGCGAGCCGTCGGAAATTGCCGCGTCGTCGCCGTTTTCCACATCCGTTTCGTCCTCGCCGACCAAACGGAATACAGCCGTGTAAACTTTATCCTGAGTAACGCTTTTTTCCTGTCTGATGGGATTCTTTCCCGAATCCTCCGCCCATTCCAAAAACATGTAACCTTCGTCGGCAATCGCAATGACCAAGGAAGCGTTTTCGCCCTTTTCAAGGGTCTGCTCGCTTACGCCCCGGATATGTCCGCCCGCTTGAGCAACGTAGCTGATACTGAACATATCAACGGGAGGTACGGGAAGCGAAACCAATCCCACTACCAAAACCCCTGCGACCGCAGCCGCAACCGTAACGCTTGCAAGCGAAATCGCCAACTTGGAAGCCCCCACCTTCAAGGAAGAAACGCTCGCCCCCGCCACAACGGAAGCCTCTGCTTTTTTATCGGCGATCGCACCGAGTTTTTCCATCGCGTCCTCACGCTGGCGCATTGCGAGATAGGAATCGTCGTTCTGGAATTGAAGCATGGTAACCATGCGTTCTTCGAACCCGAGCTCGCGGTCGATTTTTTCCGCAATCTGGCGCGTCGTGGGACGGAAAACCGTAAAATAGAGAATTACCGTTATAAGCGCGGTTACGCCGATAAAGGAGCCGAGCGCAATCCAAACGCCTGCGCCGAATCTTGCGAACCACGCAGCGAAAGCAACGATAAGCGCCGCTAAGCTGCCCGCAACTAAACCCCAAAGAAAGGATTTTAAAATGCTGTCTTGCGCCACGCGTCCGTAGAAGCGTTTAAATGTCTTGTTTTGATTGTCTTTCATACTATCTATCCTCCTTTCGTCTGAAAATCTTTTTTTGTTCCTCCAATCGCCGCACACAACTTAGTATGTACGTCGATTGGAAAACTTATTATATAATATGATAACACACTTTCCGTACGGAAGTCAAGTAAACTGCCGTACGATATTCTTTTTGGGCAAAATTAATTTCCGTTTTCCGGCGCCCAAGTTACCGTTGCCGCGCTTCCCGCATTCCACTCTGCATTCCAGCCGCTCGGGATTGCGCTTTGAGGAATACTCATCACGATTTTCTGTTGCGCCGTCCAGCCGTTGAATACGTTCGCGCCCATCTTCGTAACCGTCGAAGGAACGGTAAACGACGTTAGAGAGGTACAGCCGTTAAACGCATTGGCGCATATTTCCGCAACCGTTTCGGGGTGTTCAATAATCAGCGTAGTCAGTTTGGAGCACCCCTCGAACAAACCGGGACGAAGCGTCGCCAAATTCGTAGACTTAATGGTTACTTTAACGAGCTCGGTGCAATCCTTAAAGGCATAATCATGCAATCTGTACAATACATCGCCACCTTTGCTTACGGATGCGGGAATCACGATTTCCCTGATCTTCATCCCTGCAAACGCATATATAGAAATGGTGTTGGTATATTCGGGAAGCGTCAATTCCGTCATCTTATCGCAACCCGAGAATACGTAACTGCCAAAGCCAATCGGACGATAAGTTCTTTCTTGGGGGAAATTCACCGCAATAAGCTTGACACACCCTTCGAACGCATAGCTTCCGACAGCCGGAATATCACTGGTCTTACCGCCACCGACACTAAGAGAGAGGTCCCCCATCCATACAGGGAAGGTAATCGTTTCAAGCGCAGTACAATCCTTGAACGCGCTTCCGCCGACCCCAAAAGGATTCCAAGATTCATTGATACCTATCGTTGTTTCTGTTCCAAACTTTACGTCGGAAAGATTGGAGCACCCCTCAAAACAGTTGTTCCCGATTGCGGCATAATAGGTATAAGACGAGGTTCCCGGACGAGCATACTGAATACTTCTTACGCGCGCAGGAATGGTAATACTTTCAAGCGCAACACAATCCTTAAATGCTCTCGCACGGATGTTGAGCACCTCCGAACCGACTTCGAACGTGATATCGGACAACTGCGAGCATCCTTCAAACGCACTCTCGCCAATCGTCGTTACGTTGCGGGGAATGGTTATCGATTGCAACTTGGTACAATCCTTAAACGCCTCCGCATCAATCGTATCGATTCTTTCGTGGAATACCACTTCGGTAAGTTCGCTACAGCCCATAAACCAGCCGCGCCCCACCGTGGAAAATCCTGCAGGAATTACGACTTTAGATATTTTCGCACCCGCAAACGCACCGTCGGCGATTTCCATCACCGTATCGGGAATTACCAACTCGCCCGACAAAGACGTAGAAGAAGCATAGATCGTCATTTTATCCGGACTGTAAACAATGCCGTCTTCGTAAAGCAAACTTATATTGGTAGGAGCGATTTCGATATTTTCCAGACTGACGCAACCGATGAAATTTCCTTCTCCGAGCTCGACGTTGTCGGGAATGATCAGGGTACGCAAATTCGTACAACCGTTAAGAGCATTCCTGCCGACCGTTTTCAAATCGTCGTTCAGCACTAGTTCTTGCAACGAAGTACAGTCTCTGAATGCCGCCCCCCCTATCGTTTCGAGCGTACGGGGAAGAACGATCTCCTGCAGGCTCGCGCAGCCGTAGAATGCCGCCATGCCGATAGAGGAAACCTTACTGTTCGCGCCGAAGTTGACCGTCTTTAAATTAACCGCAGCCGCAACGACCGACAAAGGCGTTTCCGTATCGGACGATATATACAATCCGAACACCGAATTGCCTACCGTAGTCAGCTCGCCGTTATCCTCTACCGTAAACGTTTCCAACTTCATGTCCGCATTTTCATACGAAACTACCAATCCGGTCGCAGAATCATTGATACTGGTAAACGTTCTTCCCGTAGACGCAAATGCCCTGTCCCCAATCGAAGTTACGCTCTTGGGAATGGTAATGGATACCAATTCGAAACAACGGTTAAACGCAGATGCGGGAATTTCGGTAAGCTTGCTCTGCTCCCCGAAGGAAATCGAACCAAGCTTAGTACACGTATTGAATACGCTCTTACCCAACGTCGTAACCGAAGCAGGAATTTCAAGCGAAACCAACTCATCGCAGGTCTGCATTGCTCCGGCGAAAGCAGAGGCGCCAATCGAAGTCAGCTTATCCTTCGCCTTAAACGTTACGCTTTGCAGCTTTACGCAATTGTTAAACGCAAAGTCCCCAATCGAAGTAATTTGGGCAGGAATCGTAATCGACGACAACGCATAGCAATTCTGGAACATATTGTTCGGAATCGAAACAATATTCACATTCGTACCGAAACTGAACGACGCCAAGTTCTTACAATTCTGGAACGAATTCGCGCCGAATTGACTTACGCGATCGGGAACGGTAAATGCTTCAAGCGCCAGACAACCGTTGAATACGTTTGTTCCGAAGCTGAGCGGAGCAGCTGCTTTCGTCGTATCCGTCTCCGTTGCAAAACTTACGGTGGAAAGCGCCGTACAATCGTTAAACGCATAGTTTCCGACCGAAGTAACACTTGCGGGAATCGTAACGCCCGTTATTGCCGAGCCCGCAAAAGCGTAGTTCCCGATCGAAGTAACCGTATCGGGAATTACCGCCTCAGTAGAAGCGCCCGCAACGGGAATATATGCAATCACAACGTTATTTTTGATAACGTATCCGTCGGCAGACACCGTAATTTCCGTACCTGCAACAGTTACGCTTTTCAAACGTGTAAGACCTGCGAACGCAGTTGCCGCAGAAACGCCCGCAAACGTGCTCGGAAGCGAAATCGACTCCAACGCACTGCACCCCGAGAACGTTTCGCCGAGCGTAGCTACGCCTTCGGGAAGGACCACACTCGTCAAACCCGAGCAATTTGCAAATACTCTTGCGCCAAACGTCGTAACCTTTTTCGTGCCGGATGCAAACGTTACGCTTTGAAGCTTTTTTGCGCCGCTAAACAGGCTTGCGCCGACACTCGTAACCGTGTTGGGAATCGTCAGCGAAAGAGTTTCCCCCTCTTCCAATTCCGTCTCGGTAAACGAATTCATGAAAGTCTGCGCACCGAACGTAGTAAAGTTACCGCCTTCCGCAAAATTGAACGTCTTAAGCTTCGGGCAATAAGCAAATGCGTACGTTCCGGTCGATTTTACTTTTTTAGAAAGCGTTACCTCCCTTAATTTCGGACAATATGCAAATACATAATTGCCTATCGTAACGTCTGCCGTGCCGCCCTCTTCAAACACGACCGAGGTAAGGTTATCGCATGCCCTAAACGCCGCACGTGAACTGGTTCCGTTTGTTATTGAAGTTACGTTCTTTGGAATCGTAATGCTTTCAATTCCGCTGGACATAAAGGCGCCATCAGGTATCGTCGTGATTTTATTCTCATCGGCGAACACGATTTCTTTAATCGCCCTCGCGTTGCTGAACGCATTAGAAACAAGGCTCGATACGTTTGCGGGCATTTTAAAGACAACCGTTGCTTTTTCTACGGCAATGCTGCCGGAAGAAACATAACCCAACGACTGGAACGCCGTGCCGATAGACGTAAGATTCGGACAGTCGTCTTCAAACGCGATGCTCGAAATATTCATGCATCCGCCGAACATCGTATTGCCCAACGTCTTCAAGCTCTTGGGGAACTCGATAGATTGAAGATTTGTACAATTGCTAAATGCTCTTGCCCCGATACTCGCCAAACGGCTGGGCACAAACACGGATTCTTCCGACGTTTCGCCGCCTTCGCCCGTCTGCGTGTTATCGCCTTCGGTCGTTTCGCCCTCTGCCTGCGTCGCGGGCACGTCGGCACCCGTTTCTCCCGTATCGCCGCCTTCGGGGGGCGTTATCGGTTTTTTAGGCGCAATCCCTTCAAACGTTACCGTCCGTAAATTACTACATCCGACAAACACGCTAGTGCCCAAGGATTTCGTCCGCGCGGGAAGTACAATACTTATGAGATTGGAATTTCGGAACACATAGTTTCCAATCGCCAAATCCGCAACGTTACCGTCTTTATCCGCTTGGGCTTCTGCAAACTCAACCTTCTCTAACGCGCTGCCGTCAAAAGCATACTGATTGATTGAAGTTACCGTTCCCGCTACCGTCAACGAACCGGTCGCAACGGGAGCAACAAACAAAAGCGTAGTTTTTGCCTTGTTGTAAACGGCGTTAGTATTTTCCCCGTCCTGAGTATAATTTTCATTCTCGGCGGACACGGTAATTACAGAAAGCGGCGCGCCGGAGAATGAATTATACGAAACCGACTTCACTTTTTTGCCGATATAGAACGATTGGATACCCGTTCTGTTGAACGCGCTCGTACCTATCGTTTCCAATACGTCTGCATTTTCAAAAATAACGGTTTCAAGCTGCGTACACGAACTAAACGCGCTGCTTCCGATTGACGTAACCTTTGCGGGAATAGTAATCGAACTAATTGCCGAAGATTGTAATGCCCCTGAATTAATCGTCGTTACATTCTTCGGAATGACAATCTCTTTAACATTTAGGCAGTTTGACAATAACGACTGAGACAAAACGGTAAGCGATTCCGGCAATACAACCGTTTCAAGATTATCGCAATATCCGAAAATAGACCTGCCCCAATCCTCACCCGTTACGGTATCGTCAACCTTGTTTCCGCCCGCAAACGTTACTTTAGTAATAGCCTTACAGTACCAGAAAGCACTCTCTCCGATTTCTTTTACGGTTGCAGGGAACGTAAGCTCGCAATTTAATGCACTGTCGCGTTGGAATGCATGCGAGCCGATGCTCTGTAACTTTCCGTTCGGGTCGAAAGTAATGGATTGCAAAGGATGATCGTCGCCCGTACTAACGCTTCCAGAAGAATTGAGATAGCTGTTCGAGAATGCTCTTGCCCCAATCTTCTTTACGGAAGCGGGCACCGCGAAGGTCTTAATGTTCGTAAACGAAAACGCATTATCACCAATGGATTCCAATTGGCTCGTACCGTCGAAGTGCACGGTTTCCAAAGTGGTACAGTAATAAAAAGCGTAGTTTCCGATTTTCTTAACCGACGCAGGAATGGTAATTTCCGTCATCCTGTCGTGCCCTTCGAAAACGGAGTCTCCAATCTCCTCCACCGTAGGAGCAAACGTTACGTCCGTATATCTGGAGGAAGGATAGAACAGTAATACCGTCTTCGCTTTATTGTACAAAATACCGTCCTCGTCCGAAAGGTTCGGATTGTCGGCGTCTACCTTAATACTACTAAGGAATCTGCACCCTGCAAAGATGTTGGAATTAAATTCCGTAACGCCGGCAGACAAATTCACCGTAGTTAGCATATTGCAGTCGGCAAAGACCGATTCGCCGAACGAAACGTCCTGCCCGCCCGCTTTAAGACTTACCGTAGTTAAGTTGAAACATCTCCGGAACGCACTGTCGCCAACATTTTTCACGCTTGACGGAAGCGTTAAATTCCTTATCGTAGCACAAGCATAGAAAGCCTCTTTGCCGATATCCGCAACTCTGCTGCTTTCTTCAAACGTTAAAGTAAGCAGTTTGGCACAGTTATAAAATGCCTGCGCACCAATCGTCATATCTTCTACGGCATTACCTTGAAATATTACCGTCTTTAAACTGGTATTATTAAAGAATGCCTGTTTCCCGACCGAAGTTACGTACCCGGGGATATTTACCTGCGTCAAATAAACATTATCGTTAAACGCATTCTCGCCTATCGCCGTTATTCCCACTGGAATCGTAAATCTGCCGCTCGTGCCCGCAGGCGCATAGATGAGCGTCGTGCCGTCCACCGTGCAAAGCATTCCGTCTACGGACGAATAATACAGATTACCCGACTCTACGTTGATTGCCTTCAAGCCCGTACATCTGTCGAATACGTTCGTAGAAAATTCTGCCGAGCGAGCAGGAATCTCGATACTCGTTAAAGCAGAGCAACCGGTAAACGCGCGGTCAACTATGGTTAAAACATTGGTTCCGCCTCTCGCAAACTCTACCGTCTTAAGTAGAGAACATCCGTTAAACGCATTCATTTCCACGCTCGTAACGCTCGTGGGAATGGTTACCGAGGTGATTTTCGTGCCCGAAAACGCCTTCATGGGGATCGTCGTAACGCCGTCCGGAATGACGTAATCGCCCGTCATAGCCGCCGGAACGTACACGATTTCCGTCGCCGCCGTAACGTCGTTATAAGCAAAGATAACCCCCCCCTCGGACCAATACGTCCGTTGGGTATTACCGTCTACTTTGTAAATATCCACCGTTTGCAGCGCGGTGCACTTGCTGAACGCCGTGTTCGTTTCGATAATCTTAACCGTATCGGGAATCGCGATATGGATCAGACTCTTGCAGGACTCGAACGCATATCCCTCCACGACGGTTATAGGCTTGCCGTTGTACGTTTCGGGGATCGTTATGCTCGTCAACGAGCCGATATTC
>CAJUOI010000006.1 GCA_910588615.1 uncultured Christensenellaceae bacterium
CGCGTGAACGCAACGCCCGTACCGCAGTTGTCGCCCATGTTGCCGAACGCCATCATCTGTACGTTGACCGCGGTACCCCAGCTGTAAGGGATGTCATGATCCATACGGTAAATGTTTGCACGGGGGTTGTCCCACGAACGGAACACCGCCTTGATCGCCTCGAAGAGCTGCTCCTTGGGATCGTCGGGGAAGTCCTTTTTCAACTGTTTCTTATACTCTTTCTTGAACTGCGTTGCGAGTTTCTTCAAATCGTCCGCATCGAGCTCGACGTCCTGCGTAACGCCCTTCTTTTCCTTCATCTCGTCGATGAGTTTTTCAAAGTATTTCTTGCCGACTTCCATAACGACGTCGGAGAACATCTGAATAAATCTGCGGTAGCAGTCCCAAGCCCAGCGAGGATTGTTCGATTTTGCGGCGATCGTATTTACGACCGTTTCGTTTAAGCCGAGGTTTAAGATGGTGTCCATCATGCCGGGCATGGAAGCGCGCGCACCCGAACGGACGGAAACGAGAAGCGGGTTCTCTTCGTCGCCGAACTTCTTACCCGTGATTCTTTCCATCTTGTCGATGTACTCCAGAATTTCCTTTTGGATGGACGGATTGATCTGTTTGCCGTCCTCGTAATACTGCGTGCAGGCTTCTGTGGAAATGGTAAAGCCCTGCGGAACGGGTAACCCGATGTTGGTCATTTCCGCAAGGTTTGCACCTTTGCCGCCGAGAATCTCGCGCATCTGTGCGTTACCTTCGGTGAAAAGGTAACAATACTTTTTTGCCATGAAAAGTTTCCTCCTGATTAAGTCGAGTTTTATCATTTATCATTGTACAATATCCGTAAAAAAATTTCAAGTCCTTTCAGGAAATTTTTTGAAATAATCGAAGAAATTTTGATAAAGTTGAATTTCAAAATCCGAAATCATCGTAACAACGGGCGATTCCCGCCATACTTGCCCCTTAGAACTATAAGTACAGCTTATACCCGATATAAGAAATCCGTATACCCATTTTTTTGTTAACTATGATATAATAAAAAAAACGGAAATTATTTCCAAAGGAGAGCGTATGAAAAAATTAAAAACCCTGTTTCTCGTTGCCTTTCTTCTTTCCGTTTGCGCGCTGTGCTTTGCCGCGTGCAACAAACCGAAATCGCTGCCGCAGATCGCCGCGCCCGAAAACATTCGGAAAGAAGACAATTTTATCGTCTGGAACGGCGTGGACGGCGCCGCGGGCTATACCGTAGAAATCGACGGCACCACCTATCCCCTTACCGAAACCCGTTTCGACCTTTCGATCATTACCGACCCCGCCGATTACATTATCCGCATTAAGACCAACGGCGACGGCGTTACCTTTACCGATTCCGACTGGGTTTCGCGCAATTACCGCTACGAGATAGGCTCGTTCACCTTCCGCCCGATCGACGGCAACAGTGCCTACGAGGTTTCGGGCGTCCTTTCCTTAAAGGACGGAAAGGCAAAGATCCCTTCGAAGTATAAAAATTTACCCGTAGTTGCCATCGGCGAGAAAGCGTTTTTTAACAATCGGGAGCTGACCTCCGTGGAACTCCCCGACAGCATTACGGTAATTAAAGACGGCGCGTTTCAGGCATGCACCGCATTAAAAAGCGTGAATCTGCCGAAAAACTTGACCGAGCTCGGCGAAAGCGCTTTTTACCTTACAGCCCTCACGAGCGTTACAATCCCCGACAAAATTACCGAACTGCCCAAAGGCGTATTCGGCTTTTGTCAATCGTTGGAAAGCGTAGTCTTCCCCGAAGGGCTAACGAATATCGGGCAATCGGCGTTTGCGGGTTGTAAAAATCTGAAAACCGCCGTTCTGCCCGAAGGCTTGCAATCCGTCGGCGAGCGAGCGTTTTTGTCCTGTGCGAATTACGAACCGAATCTCCCCGCAGGCATTCGGGAAATCGTAGACATGGCTTTCAGCGGCACGGCGATTAAAACCTTTACTCTGCCACGCAATATTACAATCGTCCCCTACTTTACGAATTGCATACAGCTAACCGAAATCATCCTGCACGAAGGAGTAACGGAAATTCGCTCTTTCCGAAATACTGCCATTAAAAGTATTGATATCCCCGACGGCGTTACAGAGATTCCGAAATCGGCGTTTGCCGACTGCGCTTCGTTACGGGAAGTGCGTCTGCCGCAAAATTTAAAAATAATAAACGACGGCGCGTTTATGAACTGTACGGCATTGGAAGCAATCGCCTTCCCCGAAACTTTGACGAGCTTTTCTTACGCCGAACCCGTACCGTTCGGAATGAAATCCACTGAAAAAGGTGCGTTTAAGGGCTGCACAAAGCTGAAAAAATTTAATATCGTGGATACAGTGAACTACGTGGGAAGGGAAACGTTTTCAGACACGGCATGGTATAATGAGCAGCCCGACGGTGCAGTGTACTACGGACGGGTGTTCTATAAGTACAAGGGAATCGCCCCCGAAAATACCGAGCTTACCATTCGGGAGGGCACCATTGCCGTTGCTCCCGAGGCGTGTTGTGAACGAAATTCAATTGGAATCACAATAAAAAACAATATCACAAAAGTTAACTTCCCCGAAAGCTTAACTATCATTTACGACCATGCGTTCTCATCCTGCCGCTTAACCGAACTCATTTTGTCCCACAACGTAACTACAATCGGTATCCGCACATTCGGAAATGTTTATGGCAAAATCGTTTTATCCCCCAAATTGCAGACGATAGGCGACGGTGCACTTGACGTAACTAAGGAATTTCAGGAAGCGTCCGGCGAAATATTTATTCCGAAAAGCGTGAAATATATTGGGATCCGGAACTTTTCCAACGTTAATTTCTTGAACCGCCTCGTGTTTGAAGACCCGACGGGTTGGTATTGGGATTGTAATGCCTATACCGATTACTATACACTCAATCATGAATTGGAATTTTTACACTCTTACAACGGGACCCCCATTGCCGTGCCAAAGGACGTTGTCGCCGGTTCCATAATGGCAACCAAATTATTCTGTCGCATTCCAAGTGCCAGCGGCGGACCAGACCATTATCCAATGCTCAAAAAACAATAATAGCCGGCACCAAGTCCACAAATAAAAGAATTCGTATGTTATAATTAAATTAAGAAAAATTTATATAAAGGAGAACTTTTTTATGAAACACCAAACCAAAAAGCTGGCTTTTACCTCGTTCGTGCTCGCAGCGATGCTGCTGCTTTGCACCCTGTTTCCGCTGATTCCGATACGGAAATCGGCAAGCGCGCAGAACAACCCTATCGACTCCAAGCACCGCATCGCGTACGTTACGCAGGACGAACGCACCGCCGTACCCGATAACTTTTTAGCGCTGAACTATACGCAATACGATAAAATCTTAATCCCTTGGGAAGATGATTATAATGCAGAAAGCACTTTATTTCAATGTCTCTCTGCCAATTATGACTTGACCATCCTCGATTTTGAGCTGAATTTATACGACGAAACGATACTGTACAATGTATTGGAGCAGTTTTATTCATTGAAAAAGCCAGTCATTTTAATTCATGCTATGAGTGTAGAACAAGTAGAACAGGCGAGCTATTTTCAATTCCTGACTGCGGCAATCAGCATCAATGAATGGAAAAACGACGGCTTTGAAGAGCTTTTAAGCGACATGGCACATAAAATTAAGATTCGCTATGAAACGAGCTCAAAACTCAATATTTTCATCGATTATCTGTTTTATTGGCATTACCACACCGACATCATTGAACGACTCGAAACCGTATTAACTAATGCGGGTATATTCGATTTCCGCTTGATTATACAACTCGAAGATAAGCCTTACGATTGTAGATTCCTTATCGTAGACTCAAATTCAGCCATTCCGCAGACAGAAAAAACGTTTGCATACGGCAGCGCCATCTGCGTCGAGTATCCCGATGCCACGTGCGGAATAACAACATCACCGATAAGTCCATTTACTTCTAATTGTTTCGCAGATATTTTCGGCGCAGCAAATCATAGAGAATTTAATGCTTACAGGTTTGTATCATATTTCTCCATCCATTTCAAAGGCAAAGCGCTCTTCCCCTCTGAAATCGTCGGCACAGACGCAGTGGTAAACCCCGAAGACGTAGACAAAGGATTGGAAAGCGACGATGAAGTTCCGCAATGGCTCGAGGATAAACGCGCAGCGTTCGGCGAATATTTGCTAAATGTCATGAACGATATTTTTAGTGCCGTGGATAACTATGAAGAGCCCGAACAAATAAACACCTATTTCCTTTACATTTAACGCTCAATCCCCCGCGGCAGAACGCCGCGGGGGAGATATTTTACGCCAAATTCTTTTTTCGGTAAATGACTACGCGCTGTCCCTCTTTAATGGGAAATTCCAGCTCGGGATTGTTTTGCGAAACCTCTTCGGGCGATTTTTTCAGAGACTTTGCAAGCTCCCACAACCCGTCGCCCGCGCGCGGAATATACACGCTGATGGCGCATTCCGATTCCTTGACCTCTTTCCCTTCTTCCGCTTTGGCTACGAATTTTCCCGTAACCGTCCGCTTTTCGCAGCAGCAGATTTTCAGCGTAGCTTCCGCGTCGATTTCCCCTTCCTGCCGCTGGCGCGCCGTCATGGAGCACACCATAACGCTCACAGAGCAGTCGTCCGCCTCCACGGGCACGGAAAAGGGCAGGCTCATTTCCACCCCGCGGCACTCGCCGTCCGCCCCCTTTACTACGAGCGTGGCAAGCGCAACGCCCTCGATCCGCTTTCCGTCCTCCGCCGAAACGAGGTTCGCCTCCGCCCGTTGCAGCGTAACCGCTTGCAGGGTGTCGGAAAAATCCACCTTTGACGACAGCGCAGCTTTGCCCGATACGCGCTCGGTAATGCGCTTGCATTCGCCCGCGCCCGTGCTGCTCGTCGTCTCGTACGACAGCGCAATTTCGTGCGTACGGGAGAACGCGTCGGTTACCGCGTCCACCGTAACCTCTTCATACACGCAGCCCTCTACTCCGAGGGTAAGCTCCGCCGTGATCTTGCACTTGCCGCGTTCTTCGTCGGTGTCCGCCTTGATATTTGCGCCGAGCACGCTGACGCGCACCTCCGCGCCCCGACCGATTGCCGCCTCCTCGCAGGGGATTTCGACTTCGAAGGGAACAAGTCGCTCGAAGGACGAAGGCGAGCCGTCGCCCTTTAACGCCAGAATTCCGAGATTGACCTCTCCTTCCGCTTTCAGCGAACCCGCGCCGCACAGCACGTCTACCGCGCCCACCGTTTCGGTATGCAACAAAATATCGCCGATAAATTCCGTTTCGAATTCGTCGACCGCTTCCGCCGCGCCTCCGCACAAATGCGCCGTGAGCACGGATACGGGCTCGCGCTTGGCAATAACGTCGCCGCCCGCGAGATATTCGAAATTCTTATCGCCGTACAGGCGGATATCTGCGCCGATCAGCGCAGTCAGGTATACGCTTGCGCCCTCGCGCCGCACCGAAAGGTTTTCCACCGTTACCCCCACACGCGGCGTGAGCGCGGGGAAACACCTCTCGTCTTCGGCACGCGCCGAAAATTCCACGCCCTTTTCCGCGCGGCAGACCCGCTTTTCCGCGTCCGCGTATACGATCAAAAAATGCGCCTTGCCGCGGTAACGTACCTCGCCGTTTTCTGCATCCGCGCCCGTGAGCGAAACGCTTGCGTGCGTGGCTATGATCGTCTCCACTTCCTGTCCGAAGCGGCATTCCACCGCCGTCTGCGCCGCGATTTCGCCAATTTTTCCGTACCCGCGAAAGATTTCCGTTTCCGTATTCATGATGTTTTCTCCCGAAAAATTTCGTTATTCGATTCCAACCGCATCGGTTTTCCCTTTATCGTATGCGCTCGGCATTGCGGTTATGAAAGAAATATTTTGTCGAGCGAAGTTTATTTTTACGCGAAAAAGGAAATAAACGAATTATGATTAAGCAGAAGCACGATATCGGCGCGGTAAAACAAACGATTGCAGACTATTTTAAAACACAGGTGGACGTTACGGTGAATCTGGGCAGAAACAAAGTGCTGCGCTATTGCGGCGAGCTTTCCGGCGTGTATCCCTCGCTGTTTACCGTGCAGCCCAACGACAAGAACTTTTTAGGAAAAACCTCCTATTCGTACGCGGAAGTCCTTTGCGGCAGCGTAAAAATAAAACCCGCAAAAAGCGGGTAACTTTTACCATCGTTTCATCGGGCAATCAAAAAGCGGCGTACCGTTACGCCGCTTTTTCGGTATTCTCTTTGGTGTCGTCGTAATAACGCACGTTGTTGCATTCGAGCATTTCGCAGTAAAACTCCGCTTCCGCCGCCCGAATATACGGTTCCAGAAACAGCGCCCCGATCAAGGGCAACAGGCAGGAGAGCATCAACCAGCCCGCAAACGATAGGCGCAGACGGAACAGCTTTGCCTTAAACGACCACATGAGTTTTCTGCTCTCGGTAACCGAACCCTTCACACCCAAGTCGTAATCCTTCATCACACAGTATGACGCGCGGTAAGAATACGACTTTACGATTGCGGGAATCACAAGCAGAAAGGACCATAAAAACAAAAACAGCCCCTGCAAGAACCACAGCGTCCACGTTTTGCCGTACTTTGAAAACCCCTGGAACGCCGTAGATAAGGACGGCTTTTCTCCGCGCTGCTGCGCAACGAAATAGTTATCCGAACCGTAGCGCATTGCACCCGTCGTAAAAATACTGCCGAACAAGGAAACGAGTCCTCCGACGAAAACCACGCCGAGCGACTTTCCGTAGCGTCCTTTCATACTCTCCCTTGCGCGGCGGCGCAATTCCTTACACGATACATCCATCATACATTTATTCTCTCCGCCCTCTATTATACACCGCTTACCGCCGCTTGTCAAACCATCTCGCGCCCGCATTTTTTACGTCCGGTTTCAACAGCGCATCCCCCACTCCGCCTACCCGACGTATTCGGCGATCAGCGCGCGGAAAACGGGCAGAGCGCGGCGTATGCGTTCCTCGGGCACGCAGTAAGAGATGCGCACGTACCCCGTTATGCCGAAGCTGTCGGACGGAACGAGCAGCAACCCGTGCTTTTTCGCCCGTTCGGAAAACGCCTTTGCATCCGCCTCGGGCGATTTTACGAACAGATAAAACGCCCCCTCGGGCGGCGAAACGGCATACCCCATGCCCGCAAGCGATTCCGTAAGCAGCTTTCGGTTGCTACGGTACGCGCCGAAATCCGCCGTCTGTCCGACGCACTTTTCCGCGACGCGCTGGAAGAGGGCAGGCGCGCATACGAAGCCGAGACTGCGCGCCGCGCCGCTTACCGCCGCAAACAATGCGTCCGCATCCGCGCAGCCGTCGTTGACTGCGATATAGCCGATCCTCTCGCCCGCCAGCGAAAGGGACTTGGAAAAAGAGTAGCACACCAGCGTATTTTCATACGCGCCCGCAGGAAAGGGCGCGGGCGCGCCGTAGGTAAGCTCGCGGTAGGGCTCATCGGAGATCAGATAGACGGGATTGCCCTTTTCTCTGCTCTTGCGTTGCAGCAGACGGGAAAGCTCGGCGATTTCTTCCGCCGTATATACCGCGCCCGTCGGGTTGTTGGGCGAGTTGATAACGACCGCCTTCGTATTCTTGCCGATTGCGCTTTCAAGCGCGGAAAAGTTTAAATGAAAGCGCGGATCGGCGTTTGCTTCCACGCACTTGCCGCCCGCGCCCTCGATAAACACGCGGTATTCCGGAAAATACGGGCTGATCACGACGAACTCGTCGCCCGCCTCCGCGAGCGCGTGAATCGCCGCCGTCAACGAAGCCGCCGCCCCGCAGGTCAGATAGACGTGCTTTGCCGAAATCTTCGCCCCGTACGTTTTTCGCAGTTGACGGGCAACCGCTTCGCGCGCGGAATATAAGCCCGCCGCCGAGGTATAACCGTGCAGAACTTCGGGGGGAGTCTCTTTCAACAGCCGCCCGATTTCTCTCTGTACGCTCTCCGACGTAGGCACGCTCGGACTGCCGAGCGAAAAATCAAACACGTTCTCTTCCCCAAGCTCCTTCATCCGCAAACCGTATTCGTACAGTTCGCGAATCGCCGAGCGCTCCTCGCCCAGACGCCTCATTTTTTCGTTCATTCCGATTTCCCCTTTTTCGGCTTCCTCGCCGCCGCGAGGAGCCTGCTTTCGTCGAGCATTCGTGCAATTGTGGAAAACTCCACCGAACCGTCGAGAAGCACCGTAATCCAGCTCTTTTTGTTCATATGCCACGCAGGCGCGAAGCCGCGCCTGTGGATAAGTTCGGAAACAGTCCCCTCTTCCGCCCGCAAATCGACAATTTCCACGATATCGTCGGTGGATAACCCTACTTTATTCCCCGCGACGGTGAGGATCGCGGCGTACCACTTGTAATTGTCCGCACGGCGCAGTACGCCGTTGTCGGGCGTTCTTTCCCACAGGAACTCACAGTCTTCGCCGTATCTTTTCCGCGCGTATTCCACAAGACGCTTGGCGTAACGGCTTGTGAACACCGCATGATCGAAGCACTTTTCGGCAAGCTCTTTGAGCGCGCGCTCATATGCGCTCCTGACCTCCGCAACGAAGCTGCCGCCCGCACTCTCCACGAAGTGCAGCGTGTACGGGGCGTCCGCGTCGGCATCGTACAGCTCCGCCCTCACCTTTCCGCCGACCGAAACGCCGATCCGTAGCAGAAAACCGCAGAGCGGGCTCTCTCTGAAATACCCGTTCCGCGTTTCCCGAAATCCGTTTTGCGTTAGCTTGTCCCGATCGGGCGTGCCCTCGGAAAACAGGCGTTCGAAATCAGTCATAGCGCAAATTCCTCGTTTGTTGTGTTTTTGCGAAAACGGAAATAGAGCCGCTTTCGCCCCGGTCATTCAACAAATTTCGCAGCCTCTTACAATACTTTCTTTAAAAACTGTCCCGTATAGCTGCGCTCGCACGCAGCGACCTCTTCGGGGCTGCCCGTCGTTACGATCGTGCCGCCGCCGTCGCCCCCCTCGGGGCCGAGATCGATAATATGGTCGGCAATCTTCACCACGTCGAGGTTGTGTTCGATCACGAGCACGGTGTTCCCCCCCTCGCGCAGCTTCAACAGAATGGAAACGAGTTTGTCCACGTCGTAGCCCGAAAGCCCCGTCGTCGGCTCGTCCAGAATATAAAACGTTTTACCCGTGGAGCGCTTACTGAGCTCGGTGGCAAGCTTTACGCGCTGCGCCTCGCCCCCCGAAAGGGTCGTCGAACTCTGCCCCAGCTTGATATAGCCCAAGCCCACCTCTTTCAGCGTTACTATCTTGCGGTAAATGCTCGGCACGGGGCGGAAAAACTCGCACGCTTCCTCCACCGTCATTTCAAGCACGTCGGAAATGGTTTTGCCCTTGTACCTGACTTCGAGCGTTTCTCTGTTATAACGCTTGCCGCCGCACACCTCGCAGGGCACGTAGATATCGGGCAGAAAGTGCATTTCGATTTTCATGATACCGTCGCCCTGACAGTTCTCGCACCGTCCGCCCGCCACGTTGAATGAGAACCTCCCCGACTTAAAGCCCATGGCGCGTGCGTCGGGCGTTGCCGCGAACAGCTCGCGGATGGCGGAAAACACACCCGTATAGGTAGCGGGATTGGAACGCGGCGTTCTTCCGATGGGCGATTGGTCGATAGCGATGACCTTGTCGAAATACTCCAATCCCTCCGCTCCGCCGCACTTGCCTGCGGGAAGCCTTGCCCCGCCGAGCGCGTTGGAAAGAAGAGGCAGAATAATTTCGTTGACAAGCGACGATTTTCCCGAACCGCTCACCCCCGTTACCGCCGTGATCAAGCCGACGGGAACGGAAACGTCGATTCCCTTCAAATTGTTCTGACGGCAGTCCTTTACCGTCAGCCGCCTGCCGTCCGGCTGTTTGCGCGTTTCCGGCACTTCGATTTTGCGCCTGCCCGCAAGGAAGTCGCCCGTGATCGAACGCGGCGCGTTCATTACGTCCTGCTGCGTGCCGAACGCCACGATTTCGCCGCCGTGCACGCCCGCCTTCGGTCCCACGTCCACGAGATAGTCCGCAGCGCGGATGGTGTCCTCGTCGTGCTCGACCACGATGAGCGTATTGCCCAAATCGCGCAGTCCCTTTAAGGAAGCAAGCAATTTTTCATTATCGCGCTGGTGTAGACCGATGCTCGGCTCGTCGAGAATATACAGAACGCCGGACAGCGCGCTGCCGATCTGCGTTGCCAGACGGATTCGCTGGCTCTCCCCGCCGGAAAGCGTTGCCGCGCTGCGAGACAGCGTCAGGTAGTCCAAGCCCACCCCGATCAAAAAGTCGAGCCGCTTGTCGATTTCCTTTAAAATCAGCCCCGCGATTGCGCGCTGCGTGGGCGTTAAATCGAGATTCGAAACGAATTCCTTTAAGTCGCGCACGGGTAATTCACACGCCTCGGCAATATTTTTGCCCCCTACCGTAACCGCAAGCGCTTCTTTTTTTAATCGCTTACCGCGGCACGCGGGGCAATCGGCGGTACGCATATACCGCTCGATATCGTACTTCACCCCGTCGGACGAAGTGCTCTTATAGCGGCGTTCGAGGTTGTTGACGAACCCTTCCCATTTCATTTTATAGCTGCCCGAAAAGGAACGGGTATTGTAGGTAAGGTCGATTTCCTCGCCGCCGTTTCCGTACATAATAATATCGTAAGCGCTCTTGGGTAAATCCCGAACGGGCGTATCGACGGAAAACCCGTAGTGTTTGGCAAGCGCCGTTACGTACATGAGGTTGGTCGAGTTGCTGTCAAGCATCCACCCGCCCGCATGGATCGCGCCCTCGCGTATCGTCTTGGTTTTATCGGGACAAATGAGATCGGGATCGACCGACTGCTTAAAGCCCAGCCCCGAGCATTCGGGACACGCCCCCCACGGCGTGTTGAAAGAGAACAGCCGCGGCTCGATTTCTTCGATGGAAATGCCGCAGTCGGGACAGGAGTAACGGGAAGAATACAGCGTTTCCTCCTCCCCGCACGAAACGACGACAAGCCCGTCGGCAAGCTTTAACGCCGCCTCCAAACTCTCGGTCAGCCGCTTTAAGATTCCGTCGCGCACCACGAGACGGTCGATCACAACGGAGATGCTGTGTTTGATATTTTTATCGAGTTTGATCTCTTCCTGCAAGTCGTACACGATCCCGTCGATTTTCACGCGGGCGTAGCCGCTCTTGCGGTAACCCGCAAGCTCCTTGACGTATTCGCCCTTTCTGCCGCGCACGACGGGCGCTTCGACTAAAATTTTGCTACCCTCGGGCATTGCCGTAACACGATCGGCAATTTCGTCCACCGTCTGGCGGCGGATCTCCCTGCCGCAGTTCGGGCAGTGCGGCACGCCGACGCGCGCGTACAGCAGGCGCAGGTAATCGTAAATTTCCGTAACCGTGCCCACTGTGGAGCGGGGATTGTGCGAAGTCGTCTTTTGGTCGATGCTGATCGCAGGAGACAGCCCCTCGATGCTCTCGACGTCCGGCTTTTCCATCATGCCGAGGAATTGGCGAGCGTAGGAGGACAGGCTCTCCATATAGCGGCGCTGCCCCTCTGCGAAAATCGTGTCGAACGCAAGCGTGCTCTTGCCCGAACCGCTCACCCCCGTAAATACAGTAAGCGTTCCGCGCGGAATGTGCACGTCTACGTTTTTTAAATTGTTTTCTTTGGCTCCCTTAACGTATATCTCGTCTTTCATAATTTCCTTGTTTCGTACCTTCTCCTACGGATCCGAATGAAAACGGATAGGTTCTTTCCGTCGTTTCCCTCTCCGTTGGTCATTCCGGGGCGTAGCCGAGAGACCTTTGCCCTTACGTGCCGTGCGATAAAATATAGCGTATCGCCGCGTCTATCTGCTTCCAATTTGCCCCGCCGAACGAAACCTCGTGCGCGTGCGCAAGATTGTGCTTGTCCACGAAGAGCACGGCGTTGACGCCCAACGACTGCGCGTTCAGACAGGTCTGCAAATTATCGTCCACGATAATGCCGATGCCGTGTTCGACGCAGTACTTGCCCTTTTCTTCCTCGTCTGTTACGATTTCGTCGTAGGGGATCCTGCGTTTTTCCAGCCAATCGCGGCTGACTTTTTCGGCGTTTTGAAACCACTCCTTCTTGCGCGCCGTTATAATGACGATCTCGTGCCCTTCCTCTCTCAGGCGCGAAAGCGTTTCCCGCGCGCCGTCGCGGACGGGCGCGTCGGTAAACAGCGTAATGCCGCCGCCGCGAAGAAAGGCGATCGCCTCTTCTTCCGTCCAATCGAACACCCCCTGCAAGAGGTGCGCGTTTTCGTCCTTGACCCGTATCGGAAGATTTTGTCGGACAAGGTACGCCGTTCCCGCTTTCAGCCGGTCGAGCGTGCTCAGCGTGTCGTCGATATCCACTGCGATTCTCATACTTTACCTCTACTTTCTCAGTCGTTTTCTCAGTTGTGCGATCTGATCTCTGATTTCGATTGCCCGTTCGAAATCGAGTTGCGCGGAAGCAACCTTCATCAGCGCCTTCAGTTTTTCGATTTCTTCGGGGATCTCCGACGCCTTTAAGACAGACGCATCGTTGCTTTTTCCCGTAATTTGCAGCGTGGACTTTACTTCCTTGACGATGGTCTTTGGGATGATCCCGTGCGCCTTGTTGTAATCGTCCTGCACCTTGCGGCGGCGGTTCGTTTCGTCGATCGCCCGCTTCATACTGCCCGTCATCCCGTCTGCGTACATAATTACGCGCCCTTCGGCATTCCGCGCGGCTCTGCCGATCGTCTGCACGAGGGAGGTCTCGCTTCGCAAAAATCCCTCCTTGTCCGCGTCGAGAATGGCGACGAGGCGCACCTCGGGCAGATCTAACCCCTCGCGCAGCAGATTGATTCCGCACAGCACGTCGAACTCGCCGCCACGCAATCCGTTTACGATGTCGATACGCTCCATGGTGTCGATGTCCGAGTGCATATAGCGCACCCTGACGTCGTTTTCCTTTAAATAATCGGTCAGACTTTCCGCCATACGTTTGGTCAGCGTGGTTACGAGCACCCGCCCGCCTTTGCCGACTTCGGTGCGGATTTCCGAAAGCAAGTCGTCTATCTGCCCCTTCGTCGGTTTTACCGTAACGGGCGGATCCAACAGCCCCGTCGGACGGATCAGCTGTTCTACTACCTGCCCCGCCTCGCCGAGCTCGTAAGGCGCGGGCGTTGCCGAAACGCAGATGAGCTGGGGCACGCGCCCGTCGAATTCTTCGAAGGTCAAAGGGCGGTTGTCGTAAGCGGATTTCATACGGAAGCCGTAGTCGACGAGGTTCGTCTTACGCGCCAGATCTCCGCGGTACATGGCGCGGATCTGCGGAATGGTCATATGGCTCTCGTCGATAAACACCAGAAAGTTTTTGGGAAAATAGTCGAGGAGGGTAAAACTCGGCTCTCCGGGGCTGCGCCCGTCGAAGTAGCGCGAATAATTTTCCACGCCCGAGCAGTAGCCGATTTCACGCATCATTTCCAGATCGTGTTCGGTGCGTTCTTTCAGCCGCTGCGCCTCCAGCAGCTTACCCGCGTCCTCGAACGCCTTTACTTCCCCCTGCAAATCCTCGGCAATAACGCTGAGCGCGGAGGCAAGCCGTTCGCTGCCCACGGCGTAGTGGCTTGCAGGGAAGATAACGGCGTGCTTTAAACAGGAAACGACTTTGCCCGTTACGACGTCCTCTTCGCCGATGCTCTCGATTTCGTCGCCGAAAAATTCGACGCGGATGGCAAGCTCGGAATTGCTGGCGGGAAAAATTTCCACAACGTCCCCGCGCACGCGGAAAGCGGAACGCTTGAAGTCCACGTCGTTGCGCGTGTAGTGTATCTCCACAAGCTTGCGCAGCAGCTCGTCGCGCGGCAGCTCCTGTCCGGGGCGCAGGCTGATCCCGAGGCGGAAAAACTCTTCGGGCGCGCCCAAGCCGTATATGCAGGACACGGAAGAAACCACGATGACGTCGTCCCGCTCGCCCAGAGAACAGGTGGCGGCGTTGCGCAACTTGTCGATTTCGTCGTTCATGGACAGGTCTTTTTCGATGTACGTATCCGTGGAAGGAATGTAACTTTCGGGTTGATAATAATCGTAATAGGAAACGAAGTATTCCACGCGGTTGTGCGGGAAAAATTCGCGGAATTCGTTGCACAGCTGCGCCGCCAGCGTCTTGTTGTGCGCAATGACGAGCGCTGGCCGCCCCACGTTTTTAATAACGTTTGCCATGGTAAACGTTTTACCGCTGCCCGTAACCCCCACGAGCACTTGCGTGCGGATCCCGTCCAGCACCCCCTCGGTAAGCTTTTTGATCGCCTCCGGCTGGTCGCCCGTGGGCTGAAAGGAAGATTGTAATTTAAAATCGAAATGTTCCATACAAATTCGTGAATTTAAAAATAGACACAAACAAAAGTTTGCATCTATTATATCGCAGCGGTTTGCGGATGTCAATTATTTTAGCGTAATTACGAGAGTAAACTTTTTACGACGATTCCGACGAGCGCGGACAATACGCCGCAGGCAAGCGTAACCAACAGCTTGAACACAAGACGACGGCGCAGCAGAGAATCGTTTCTGCGGTAGCACCGCCCCGCCTCCTTCATGTGCACGACGAAAACCCGCTCGCCCTTTCTGTCCGATTCGATGAGTTCGAAATAGCCGTCGAGTTCGAGCGCGCGCAACGTGCTTTCCACCTGCTCCTCGCCGTAAGAGGCACGCGGAGGAAGAATGGCGATGATTTCGTAGAGCGAAACGAGAAAGCGTTCCTTGCCGCCCGAAAGACGAAACACGGCGCCCATGACCGCGTTTTCCCTTTTGTTGAGCCGTTCGTTAAACATAAAACCCTCAAAACGCGAGGGAAATCAGAAAGGCGCAAAAGCTTCCGACGAGCGCGCCGACAAACGCGCCCAACAGCGAGTACAGCGCGACGGTGCGCCGTTTCGCCGCTTCGGTTTTGCGCTCGCCCTTTAAGCGTTCGGAATACAGACGCCCTTCGGGAAGAGGACGCACGCACCAGACGCCGTCGTCCGCGTACTGCATTTCGAGATACCCCCTGTCGCAAAGATAACCGAGGATCCCCTTGACGCCGTCCTTGTCGATCCCCGCACGCTCGTCGCACAAATCCTCCTCGTCGACGATGCAGAAGCTTCCGCTGCGGCAAAGCAGGTTAAGTTTATTTAACAGCCGTTCCGTACGTTTGTCGAGCATATTTCCCCCGCCTCTATTATGCGCGTTCGGGGGGAATTTTAACCGTGCGTTATTTGCTTTTGTAAAAAGAAAAACGACAGACCGAGCACTCGGCTGCCCACCATAGTAAAAAAACGGCTCCGCCGCAGTCGGTAGCGGGGGTCATGATCGTACCCCCCCCCGATCCGCAAAGCAATGCGGACGGCTTTCCCCAAGACGGGGGAAACGCCAAGGCGTCTTTTGGCTCCGTCCCCCTCCGTTTAAGCCAACAGCAACAATAGCGGATTGCACTCGTAGATCACGCCGCGGAAAAAGGACGACGTAAGAATTTCCCTGATCTGCACGCCGATTTTTGCAAACGTCTCCCCGTACTCGCCCAGCGCGCTCGCGCCCGTTTCGAGATAGGAAATCCCTACTCCGACGCCCATGGAGACCACAACCGTAACCGCAAAGAACAGCACCGACGACACGCACCCGTCGATCGCGTTGAACACGGGACTGCGGGTCAGTCCCTTTACAATCAGGTTTCCGACGACGGTGAGGAGAATAATGACGATAAAGAACACAAGGAAACAAATTGCCGAAGTTATGAGATAACCGATCAAATCGGCGATGATCCTGTTTAATTTAATGGCGGCGCCGATTTTGACGGCGATTCCCGAAAGGAAGGACCAACGAATGGTGAGATACACCGCCCCGAACGCCGCCACTGCCGTAAGCGCGAATGCCAGCGTAACCCATATCCCCTTGATCATGCCCAGACGGTACCCGCCCTTGATAACGAGCACGAGGAAGGAAACGTAGAATAGATCGTAGGCGAAAATTTTTAAGAACTTCGTCCACAGCGCGCTTTCGTACACGACGGGCAGCACCTTTTCCGCGCCCGCCGCCCAGACGACGGAAAGCACCACGCCCGATAAAATAACGGCAAGCAGCAGCCAGTCGAAGAGCGCGACGATGCCGCCGAACAGTCTGTCGAACGCGAGCGCCGCCGCTTTGGGCTTGTCGGTACGGGCGTCCTCGCGTTTTCGGATCGCCCTGCGGATCAGCGCGCCCAGCCCGAGCACGCATACGGTAATTGCAAAAAATCCGCCCACCGTGATCGAGAAACGCAACGAGGACCCCATTGCTGCGGGTACAAACCTCAACAGCATTGTCAAGCCGAAGATAACGGGAATTTGCAAGCCCGCCCAACTCATACGGGACAGCCGACGGATGACGCCGTAGATAAACGCTCCGACCGCAACGACGCACGCGAGAACGATCGCAACGATAAAAAGAGTGCTCGTTGCGCAGATGCTCGCTGTGAAATTTGCAGTCGGAATTTTCATATTATTTGTTAAAGTTGTCCTTTAAAGATACGATTTCGGAAAGCACGAGCTTACCGTTTTCCTTGCACGTCTTGTAGTAGCCCGTACGCATCAGCTGAAATGCCGTTCCCTCCTCCGCTTCGGCAAGATACGGCTCCGCCTTGGCGGAGAAAATATGCTCGCTGTCGAAATTCATGCGCTCGGCAAAGTCCTGACCTGCGTAAGCCGCGTCCTTTAGCAGGTGATCGTACTTTCTTAACTCGGCATCCACGCACGTTTGTGCGTTTACCCAATGCAGCACGCCCTTCGCCTTGATGCCGCTCGTGTCGTTGCCGCTCTTCGATTCGGGGAAATACGTGCACTTGATTTCGGTAACTTCGCCGTGCTCGTCGGTTACCGCCTCGTCGCAGCGCACGATGTACGCGTTTTTCAAACGGGCGCAGCCGCCGATTTTCAGGCGGTGGTACTTGGGCGGAGGGTCGAGCGAAAAGTCGCCCTTTTCGATATACAGCGTCTTGCCGAACTTGATTTTGCGGGTACCCGCGCCCTCCTTCATCTGGTTGATTTCGAAGTCGACCTCCTCTTCGCCCTCGTAGTTGGTAACCGTCAGCTTCAGAGGCTCGACGACCGCCATGGCGCGGGGCGCGTTCGCGTTGAGATATTCGCGCACTACCGCTTCGAGGTAGGAAATTTCACATTCGGAATTCGCCTTTACCACGCCGATCCGCGAACAGAAGTCCCGAATCGCCTCCGCAGGGATTCCGCGGTTGCGCAAGCCCGCCAACGTGGGCATACGCGGGTCGTCCCACCCGTGCACGGCGCCGTCCTCCACCAGCTTTTTGAGGTAACGTTTGCTCATCACGAGGTTGGTAACGTTCAGCCGCGCAAATTCGATTTGGCGGGGCTTGGGCGCAAAGCCCAGATTGATTCCGACCCAATCGTATAACGGGCGGTGGTCCTCGAATTCAAGCGTGCACAGCGAATGCGTAACGCCCTGCAACGCGTCGCAGATAGGGTGCGCGTAGTCGTACATGGGATAGATGCACCAGTTGTTGCCCGTGCGATGGTGCACGGCGTGCAGAATGCGGTAAATAACGGGATCGCGCAAATTGAGGTTGGGCGAGCCCATATCGATTTTCGCGCGCAGACACTTTTCGCCGTCCGCATACTTTCCCGCCCGCATTTCACGGAATAATTTCAGATTTTCTTCCGGCGTGCGGTTGCGGTACGGACTTTCTTTCCCCGCCTCTGTCAGAGTACCGCGCGTCGCCTTGATTTCCTCCGCCGACAGGTCGCATACGAATGCCTTGCCTTCGGCAATCAGCTTTTCCGCGTAATCGTAAATGATTTCGAAAAAGTCGGAAGCGTACACCTCTTTGTCCCACGAATAGCCGAGCCAATGAATATCGCTGCGGATCGCGTCTACGAACTCCGTCTTTTCCTTGGTGGGGTTGGTGTCGTCGAAGAACAGATTGCACGTGCCGCCGTACTTTTTCGCCGTACCGAAATTGACGAACATACTCTTGGCGTGCCCGATATGAAGATAGCCGTTGGGTTCGGGCGGGAAGCGGGTCTTGATTTTTTCCGCCCTTCCTTCCGCCAGATCGGTCTCTACGATTTGCTCGATAAAATTCTGCGCTTCTGCCATTTTTCGTCCTCCGCGGATTGCGCCCGCCGTAAAATTCCTCTTTATTATAGCACGCTTTTTTTAAAAAAGATACCGTTTACAAGGTTTTTTTTCGATGTCGTCTCCTTTCCGCAACGATCCTTTGAAAATATTTCGGCGTAACCACGGATTATTTATCGGGCGTAACCGACTGAACGCTTGACGAACCCGATAAAAAAGAATAAAATATCGGTAATACTTATGGGAGTCAGAAAATGGAAAAAAGAGCGGTAACAATGGAAAAGCTCGTCGCGCTTTGCAAGGCGCGGGGCATTATCTTCCCAGGCAGCGAAATTTACGGCGGCATGGGCAATACGTGGGACTACGGCCCCGTGGGCGTGGAAATTAAAAACAATATCAAACGCGCCTGGTGGAAGCGCTTCGTGCAGGAAAGCGACAACTCCTTCGGCGTGGACGCGGCGATCCTGATGAACTCGCGCGTGTGGGAGGCGAGCGGACACACCACGTCCTTCTCCGACCCCAAAATGGACTGCAAGCAGTGCAAAACACGCCACCGCGCCGACAACCTCATCGAGGCGCACTCTAAGGGCGCAGTCAACCCCGACGTGATGTCCAACGAGGATATGGAAGCGTATATTCGGGAGCACAAGGTGCACTGCCCCAACTGCGGCGGGTTCGACTGGACGCCGATCCGCACTTTCAACCTGATGTTCGAAACCTCGCGCGGCGTTACCGACGAGAGCCAGAATAAAATATATTTGCGTCCCGAAACGGCACAGGGCGAATTCGTCAACTTTTTAAACGTACAGCGCACGACGCGCGCCAAGGTGCCCTTCGGCATTGCGCAGATCGGCAAGGCGTTCCGCAACGAAATCACCCCCGGCAACTTTATTTTCCGCACCATCGAGTTCGAGCAAATGGAACACCAATGGTTCTGCAAGGATGGCACGGACGCGGAATTTTACGCGCAGTTTAAGGAAAAAGCGTTCACCTTCCTTGTGGATTTGGGCTTCAAGAAAGAACATTTGCGTTTTCACGACCACGACAAGCTTGCGCACTACGCCAAGGCGGCGTGCGATATTCAGTACCTCTATCCCATGGGCTGGCAGGAGCTGAACGGCATTCACAACCGCACCGATTACGACTTGTCCCGCCATCAGGAATATTCGGGCAAGACGATGACTTATATCGATCCCGTGAACGGCGAACGGTTTATCCCCTACGTTATCGAGTATTCCATCGGCGCGGACAGACTGATGCTCGCCGTGCTTTCGGAGGCGTACGACGAGGAGCCGCTCGAGGGCGGCGATGTAAGAAACGTGCTGCGCTTCCACCCCGCGATCGCCGCGTACAAGGCTGCGGTGCTTCCCCTGCAAAAGAACCTCTCCCCGCAGGCGAAAGAGTTGCTTGCAACGCTGAAAAAATACTTTTCGGTTACCTACGACGAAGCGGGTTCGATCGGAAAACGTTACCGCCGTCAGGACGAAATCGGCACCCCCTTCTGCATTACCGCAGACTTCGACACGGTGGAAAACGGTACGTTCACGGTGCGCGACCGCGACACCATGTCGCAGATCCGCCTCGACGCGAACGGCATTATCGCCTTCCTTACCGAAAAAACGGCGTTTTAAAAAACAGCTCCAACCCGCCGTTTTATGCGATACAACCGAACGAAAAAACAAAACCGCCCGAAGGCGGTTTTTTCGTTGTTTCAAACGGTCAAAGATAAAATTTAATTTCGTAAGTCCCGCTGCAATCGCAGTCGCATTTTACCAGCACGCAATCGCAGTCGGGCGACGCGCCCGTCGAGAACGGGTAAGCGTCTGGGTTTCGCTTCAAAATTTCAAAGCCGGCTTCTTTGCCGTTTACTGTAACCCTGGTTATGTTTTCGCCGCAGGAAAGATGATATTTCAGCGCGATCTTGCGCGAAGCAAAGCACTTTTCTCCCGCAAACTTCCCTTGCGAAGCGTCGAGCTTCACGATATACGCGTTGCATTCCTTGCAGTACTCCGCCCCGAACGCGCTCTTGCGAAATTCGCCCTTCTTGTACGCCGTCGTTTCGGTGTCGTCCTCGTACAGATATCCGCAGTCCGTCGCCTCCTTGCAAGGGTAAAAGTCGTACACGAGCTCGTTCCACTGCTGTTCCTTGGTGTTCTTCGCCTCGCGCGCAATGGGAAGCAGCGCGCCCGAGCGCACGAACAGCGGCATTTCGCGCAGGGCGTACGTGCGTTGAATCGCTCTGCCCCCCTCGTATACCTTGCCGTCGAACACGTCCAGCCATTTGCCTTCGGGCAGATACACTTCCTTCTCTTCGCCCTTTTCCGTTTGCGCCTTTGCGTAGCGGAGCGTGCATTCCGCCTCGCCGCCTGCCTGAAAGTAATCCACTCGCAACTCGTGCTCGCCTGCGGAGTACGTGCCGAGCAAATGATTAACGGTTCCGTGCGTGGCTTCGTCCTGCAACACCTTTTTTCCGTCCACCCAAGCCGTTGCGCCGTCGTCCGTGCACAGAATGAGCTCCGCGCTTTCGTCCAGCTTGATTTTAGCGGTAAAGCGCGCGGAAAAGTCGTACACGGGCACTCCTTTCTCGGGGGCGACGTTGTCGCAAAACAGATTCAGCCTATCGTATTTCGCCGTTGCAAGCGGCGCACCCTTCCACGCTCTGCCGTCAAAATAGGTCGCCTCGACGGGCGCGACGAAGCGCTCCTTCTCCAAAATTTCGGGCATCGTTCCCGCAACGGGCGCAACGAGAATATTATTCCCGAGCATGTATTCGTCCGTGCATTTCAGCGCGCGTTCGTCGTTCGGGTATTCGTAACCGAGCGACTTGAAAATCGGCTCGCCCGTGAGATAATTTTCGTAAGCGTTCTTGTAAATCACGGGAAGCAAGCGGTAACGCATAAGATTGTATTGCTTAACGATTTCAAACGTTTCCTCGTCGTACGTCCACGGCTCGCGCGAACGCTTAACCGTATTCGTGCAATGCGGGCGGAACACGGGAGAGAACACGCCGAATTGCATCCAGCGGATAAACGTTTTCTTGTCGGGGTTGCCCGTGTGCCCGCCGCAGTCGGCGTTGATATACGCGATGCCGCTGTTTCCGCCGCGGATAAGGCTTTCCACCTCCTGCGCAATGGCGTAGTTTTCACTGCCGATATCTCCCGTCCACTGAATGGAGAAGCGGTGGCTCGCGCTCGATTCGATACTCTTGTACGCGCCGTTCAGCACGTTGTCCACATTGCCCATAATCACGGGACGGCGGTAAACCTCGCGGCTTCCCGCCTGTTTTTGCCAATGATGACGGGTTATATCCTCGAACAGATACAGCCCGAACGTTTCGGGATTGATATTCTCCGTCGGGCTTTTCAGCTTGGTATGCCAGTTTCTGTCGTACCACCAAATATCCAGCCCCATGTCCAAAATGGATGTCAGCTTCTCCTCGCGGTACTTCACCTCTTCGGGCGCAAGCAGATTCTTGGCTCCCTCCACGGGTTCGGGGTGATCGTTAAAGGTGATCTCCACACCGTGCCCGTGCGCGAAACGCAAAAATCTCGCCATATCGGGAAACAGCTTCAAATCCACGTCGTAGCCGATGCCCCTGTCGCTCGCCGCGCGCCAGTCGGTGTCGATCACCATGTTGTCGAGCGGCACGCCCCGCTTTTCGTAATCGAGAATCAGCTGCATCGCGCTGTTTTCGTCATAGACGAAATATTTGGAATTCCAGCTGCCGAGCGTAGAAAGGCGCACGAGCTCGCTCCTGCCCGTAAGCTCTACGTAAAGGCGGCGCAGCTTTTTGAAATCGCCCCCGCACAGAAACAGATACACGTCCTCGGCGTTCTCTTCGATAAAGTACCCGCTGTCGGGAACATTTCCGCGGTAGGAATATCCCCCCTCGGGCAGGACGATACGGGGCGTATCGGCGAGGGCGAACGCGTCGGGCGTTACGTCGAGCGCGGGCAGCTCCCCGCTGTTCTTTAACGGTGCGTATTCGTATACCGTTTTACCTTTTTTGGCAAGCGTTACACCCGTTAAGCTCTCCGCGCCCTCCGGCACGGCAAGGGTATATTCGCCGATCGCGACGGTATTTCCCCGCGCCTCGGCGCTCACCTCCCTGTCGCGGAAGGAAATCTTATTCGGGATGAAAAAGGTGTTTGCATCGGAGAATCTTCCGTGATTCCCGCGCTCGATGCGCACGAGGTCGTTACACAGTACCTGTACGCGTACATTTCCGAAAATAAATTGTTTCATAATATCGCTCCCTTAAAAATCATAATAACAGAATAAAGCATCCGCCCTGCACCGAGCGCGCGCGGAAGTGTAAATATTTTCCGCTGACCGTATCGAACCAATCGCCGAACGGCACGCGGTCAGGCGAATTTTTCAGGAAATAATCGAGCGCGGATATGATTTTTTTACGCTTTTCGCTATCGTCCGTCAGACTTGCCGCCCAGACAAGCCAATCGCTCTTGGTATACGTTTCGCGGTTGTCGAGCGGCGTGCCGAAGGCGTTCTGCCGTTCGAGATAACAATCGACCTCGCTTTCGAGCAAATTTCGGGGAAACAACCCCAACTTGAAAATTTTATCGAACGCCAGATTGTACTTTAACGAGAAGGTGTCCGCATCCGAATCCCACGTGATGGGCGTATGTACGAACCGCTTGCCGAATGCGGTGATTTCTCCCGCAAACAGCTCTGCCGTCTTGCGGAATTTCTGCCCGTCGATCCCGCAAGCCGTCAACAGCTCCGCGTACGCGGCAATGCCCACCGTCGCCTTGATCGCAAGGTTCAAATTGTTTTTCAGGTGTCCTGCGAAGTCGTCGGTGCAAAGCTGGTTGTCGGGCTTTAAACCGAACTTTACAAGGTACTCCACCCACTTCTTGGCAAGCGCAAGATGCTCGCGGAAAAAGGACAGGTCGCCGTCGCGGCGGTAGCAAGCAAGGAACATGACGAGCATATTCGCGCACTCCTCCACGGGCATCTGATCGTTGAAATCGTATGCTTCGAAACTTTCGGGCAGCGCGTAGAAAGGAAAATGCGTCTGGCGGAAGCCTTCTTTATTCAGATTGACATTCCCTTTCTTTAACCCGTACACCTGTCCGCAGCAGGCAGGATAGGTGCCCGCGTCGTGCGGGGCGAAGTCGTACGTCCAGATCGGCATATCCGCAAATTTGAGAACGGGGCGCATCATGCCCTTGACGAGCTCGGGATTGTACAAAAGGTAGAGGGGCATGGACGGATAGCTTACGTCCACCGTGGCGATACAGCCGTTGGAGCAGTTCTCCTTCGATAAGAAAAGGAGTTTACCGTCCCCGTCCTTTGCGAGCTTGTGCGCCGCAACGCTCTGGCGGAGAGAGGCATACAGCACGTTCACGTACTCCTTGCCGTATTTCTCCGCCCGAACGACGAGTTCCTTGTCGTACGCCTGCAGCTTTTTGTTGATTTCTTCCCTCTGCGCGTGAGTTTCGGAAAGCGCGTCGAAAATCGTTTTGCCGTCGAAATAGTAGCCCTTCAAATAGGTGCCGAAATAGTCGATCGCAACCGTTTCGTCGAAGCCGAGCATCACCGCGCCCTTCTTTTGCGTATTCAGCGAGGCAAGGTATTTCTCTTCGCCCGCGCCCGCAAATTCCGTGAATCCACCCGCAAGATACGCCGCCACCTCTTTCTCGTCGGATAGCTGTGCCCGCTCGCCCGAAAGGTACCAGTACCCCCAATCGGCGCCGATCGCGTCGTCGTTATTGGAGAGCGGCAGTTGGCGCGCCAGCCCGAAAAACGCCGTTTCAAAGCCCTTTAAACCGACCTTTCCGCCGCGTACGCGTTTATCCTCGTTGACCGCGTTATATGCAACGCTGCGGTTGATAAAGAGCGAAATTTCCGCGTCGTCCGCGCCCGAAATTTCATACTCCATATAGCAAACGGGGCGGGAAAGCACCGTTAAATCGTTCGGGAGCAGGGGCGATACGAAGCGCAGCTTCAACTCGGCATTGCCCGCCCGAAAAGCGTAATCGGTGGAGAACGCGGTTACGGAAAGCGAAGTTTGTTCCGCTTTTTGCACGCCGCAACTAAAAAAGTCGGCGGCGTTCCCCATAAAACAGTACGTTTTTCCTTCCGTCTTTAAAAAGCCGTACAGTTTTTTGGTCTCGCCCCACCAACTCGTGAGATTCCCTTCATTCAGTTGTTCCGCATTTGCCCATAGCGAAAAATTCGGATCTTTCACGAAGAGAGGATATGCCGGTAAAATTCTTTGCATGATTAATATACCAACCTTGAATGATTTGTTTTTTCCCCGTTCTTCTATCAAAAACCCCGTCCGTTACAGAACGGGGCACATTCTTTATTCGCAGCTTATTCGGTTTTGATTTTGGCAAGCAGCGCGGGATTTCCGATTGCCCTGCCGCCGCCTAAGACGATCGCCATCTGCGCGTCAAGCGCCGTATGCGTTTCCATTTGCAGTTTTTCGCCCACGTAGTCGGCAAAACCCGCTAAATTCGTAACGCCGCCCGAAAGATAGATGCCGTTTTTGCACATTGCCGCAGACACTTCCGCAGGGAGCTTTTTCAGCACCAGATCGGCGTATTCGATAATCTTATCCACGTACACCCGCACGGGGAAGAGTATATCCGCCGAAGAAACGGACACCGAACGGGGACGGCCGGTGGTAACGTCCCGCCCGTTGACGATGGTGCTGCGGGCGTCGTTGTCCGCAAGGCTTCCCACGGTATTTTTCAGCTTCTCGCTCGTAAGCGAGCCGATTTTTAAATTAAACGTTTCGGCGACGTGGTCGATAATGTGGATGTCGATATTGTTGCCGCCGACGTTCATCGTAATTCCCGCGATCGTTCCGTCCAGCGAAAAGGCGGCGACGCTCGTCTTGCCCGCGCCGACGTCGATGGAAAACACGGGGTTGGAATCGGAGAGAGGCACGTCCTGCCCGAGCACGGAGAGAAAGGGCGCTTCGGCGAAATGCACGCGGGACACGCCCGCCGACTTTGCCACGCGGCAGTACTTTTCGCGCGAGGCGGCGTCGCAGCCCGTAGGCACGCAGAAGAGCGCTTCCACGCTGCGCTTGGCTACCTTTGCCAAAAAATATTCGAGCAGCGCCGCAGCGCGCGTTTCGTTAACGATTTCCCCCTCCCAGACGGGGAAGGATACGTCGGTCAGCTCGGGCGTTTTGCCCAACAGCCGCTTTGCTTCGTCTCCGAACGCGCGGATTTCGCCCGTGTCCTTCTGTACGGTAACGCACGTCGCCTCCGAAAGCACGATGCCGCTTCCCACCCGATATATTTTCGTAACCGCCGTTCCGAAATCAATTGCAAGTTTAATCATAGCTCTTCCGATACCTTCCGAAACAATTCTTTCGTAAGCTCCACGGGAAGCCCCACCACGTTGGAATAACTCCCCTCGATTTTTTCTACGAGTCCGCCGTCCTGTATCCCGTATGCGCCCGCTTTGCCGAACGGCAGCCCGCTTGCGACGTAGGCTTCGATCGCTTCGTCGTTCAGCTGCAAAAAGGAGACCTTCGTTTCGTCCGCGCCTTCCGCCGCCGCACCCTCGCGCATCAGGCATACGCCCGTAAATACGGAATGCGTTTTCCCGCTTAAAAGACGCAGCATCCGTTTTGCGTCCTCCGCATCCTTGGGTTTTCCGAAAATTTCCCCGTTCAGACATACGACCGTGTCCGCGCCCAGAACGAGGCAGTCGGGATGCTTTAAAAATACGTCGAGCGCCTTCCCCCGGGCAAACGCAAGCGCCGTTTCCCGTGCGGAAAGTCCGACCGCCCGCTCCTCGAAAGAGGAGGGCTCGACTTCAAACTCCGTGATTTGGGCAAGCAACTGTCTGCGCCGCGGCGACGCGCTTGCAAGCAAAACTTTCATTAAAGAATTTCGAGGTTTTTGCGGAACGCGCGCTTGAACTCGCTGTTCGTCTGCATAGCCTGTCTGATTTCCAGCGTAGCGTCGCCCGCGACCTCCGTTTTCATGATAACGCTGTCGCCCAGAACGTCGCAGTTCAAGCCTGTAACCATACCGAGCCCGCTTCTGTCGAGACATTCGGCAATGCGAAGCAACACGCCGAGCTTACGCACGACGTCAAGATCCTCTTCGCTAACGATATCGCGGTACTTCGCCCACTCCGCCGCGGGAATATCTTCCTTCTTGTAGCAGCCCGCGACAAACGCCGCCAAGACGATTTCGCGGTGCGTTGCGCCGTAAATGGCGGAATTTAGAATCATATAGCGGCTGTGCTGCGCGCACTCGTAATGGCGGATATGCTTGCCGCAGTCATGCAGGCTTGCCGCGATCTTTAAAATTTTCAGGTAAAGACGGGGGAACTTATGCAGTACGCGCAGCTGCTTGAACAGCTGGATGGAGAGGTGCACCACGTGCTCGACATGCTTCTGGTCGCACCCGTAATATTTGACAAGGGTGTTCAGCGAATAGGTCAGCACGTCGGAGAGCGGACGCTCCACCGTCATGGGCACCGCCTGATTGAACATAATGCCTTCGCGCAGTCCCGATCCGCCCACGGTGAAAGACTCGATATTCAGATACTTGGTAAACGCACGAATGATCGCAAGCGCGGCAGGCATGATGTCGGCGCGCGCGGGCGAAAGTCCGCGGATACGCATACGCTTTTCCACGTCGAGCTCGCGCACCGTTTCGTAAACGCTGTTGAAATCCTCCGTGGCAAACTGGTAGTTGTGCACGGTATTCATCGGATATTTTCTGATGATGCGGTTGATTTTATAGAGGTTACGGAAGGAACCGCCCACGCCGATCATCTGCGTGTCCGGATCGACCTCCTGCAGCCACTCTATTTTCTTGAACTGCTCGGTAAAAAATTCCTCGATGCGCTCCGTTTGCAGACGGGGCGTGCCGTCGTACTTAAACAAATCGGTTAAGGTAACCGCGCCGAATGCAAGCGTGGCATAATTGAGAATGGTGCGGCGGTTATAATATACGATTTTCGTGCTCCCGCCGCCGATTTCGAGAATGATCCCTTTGGGGATATCCATGGAGTTGATGACGCCGCGGTAGACGAGCGTGGACTCCTCCTCTTCGGAGAGCACGTCCACCTTGATCCCGCAGGTCGCCTGAATTTCATCGAGAAAGGAACGTTGGTTTTTCGCACGCCGCACCGCCGCCGTGGCAACGGCGATAATGCGCCCCACTTCGCTCGCGTCGCACAGTCTCTTGAACATTTTCAGCGTGCGGATCGTTTCCGCAATGCGTTGCGGCTTTAAAAACCCGTCCCTGTCCATGTCCTGACCGAGACGAACACTCTCCTTCATTTCATCCTCCACCATAAAATGGTCGTCGAAAAGCTTGACGATCACAAGCCTTGCGGAGTTGGAACCCAAGTCGATGATTCCGATTTTTTCCATATTTATCACGTCCTTATGCAGCAATTACGAATCCGAATACGCCCTGTCTGAACGGGCGGACAGGCGGAGGATTTTCAAATCCTCCCCCAATTTTAACATTTTGTTCTATTTTAACATAAGGAAACCGTTTTGTCTATACCCTTTTGGAAAAAAGATAGAAATTTTTTGAGTTTTTTTTAAATTTTTGGAATGTTTTTCGTGCATTTTGCATAGCCGGCATTCTCTTTTTTGCGGAACGCCGAAGCAAACTGAAAAAAGGAGAGCACGGTCAAAAACAGTCCGAACCCTTTCGACAGCGCTTCCTCGGGCAGAAACGCCGCCAGCACCGCAAAGAGCAGCGAAAAAGCGATCGCGGGGAGGATCAATGGCAGCAGCCCCTCCTTTTGCAATAAGCCGTTTTCGGCGTGCACGCCGAGTGCGATGAGCGACATGGGCAGAAAGGATATGAGGTTGACCCCCTGCGCCGCGCTCTGCGACACCCCGCACGCCACAGTGAGCAACGGAATCAGCACCGTGCCGCCGCCCATACCCATGCCGCCGAGCAATCCGCCCAGAAAACCGCAGAGGAGGAAAATTAAAAAGGACATTAAAAAATCATCCTCAGTCCCGCGGCAAGCATAAACGCCGCAAAAATTGCCGTTACGATTTTCGCGGGAATGCGCGCAAGCAGCTTTGCGCCCAAGAATCCGCCCGCCGCAACGCCGACGGCGCACGGAAGAAGCACGCCCCACGGCACAAGCCCGAACGCGAGATATACGACGCCGCTGATAATGCTTGCCGGCAAAATGACGGCGATTGCCGTGGCGTGCGCCCGCCTTGCGGGGAAATGCGCCGCCCGCTCCAAAAACGGAACGGCGATCATGCCGCCTCCGCCGCCGAACAGCCCGTTCGCCGCGCCCGTCAGCGCCCCGCCCGTGAGATATGCGTACGTTTTCGGTTTCACTATTTTCTCTCCTCTTTCATTTTTCGCTTCGATTGCGCGTTATTTTTCCTTTCGGTACGATAAGTTTGTGTCTATTGGATAAAAATTTTTCCCAATCGGCGCGATTTTGCTTGAAATTGCTTGCCTAACTTCGCGTTTTATATTAAAATAGAGAATATCGCGGAAAAAATCGGGACAGGCTCCGCACGCTTTTTTTAGCCTGAACCCCAAAAAAGGATAGCAAATATGAAAGACGGAAAATGGAAAAAACTGCTTGCGACCACGTTAGGCGTAGGAATGGCGGCAGCCCTCTCGCTGGGAATTTTTACGGCGTGCACGGACACCTCCAAGGATGACGAGGACGAAGACGCCCCCGCCGCCAAGACGGATACGCAGCTCATTAAAAACGGGGATTTCGAATTTTACTCGGAATCCACGAAGGAGAAGGACGACCTGCGCGCGATTTTAAACACGCCCACCAGCTGGTCGTTTACTTCCGGCTCCCCTTCCTCGGACACGCGCTCGGGACTCATCAACGTCGGCGACGACTATTGGGATTACTTCACCAAGGAGGGATATCACTTTACCTCCGTCAGCGACGCGTACGCGAATTGGAAGGACGAGCGGGTAACCGTTTACGACCGTCTGAAATTCCTCGACGAGTTCGACGACGAAATCGACGATTTGTCCTCTTCCTCCAACGAAAAAAAGCTGTTTAACGAATACAACTACTCCGTCGACTACGAGGACGTGCAATACCTGCGCGAGGAGCTCGACGGAAAGATACTGCTCCACGACGACGCGAAGCAGCGCGAGGACAAAGAGACGGGCATTCTTATGATCCACAACCGCCGCACCTCCGACAACGTTCTCGGCACGGCGCAGAGCTATTCCTCCTCCACGACGGTTACCCTGCAGGCGGGCACCGCGGCAAAGGTCAGCGTCTGGGTAAAGACGGCGCGGCTCGAGCATTACTACGCCGCTACGGGCGAGGACAAGAAGGAGCCTGTGGAACGGCGCGCAGGCGCCTACATCGGCGTTACCCACACGGTGGGCGGCACGACGATGGACCAGATGCAGATCAAGAACATCAATACCGCCCAAACGAATCCCGACAATACCGACAACGGTTGGGAGCAGTATACCGTGTATCTGCGTGCCAACACCTACGCCACCAGCAGCTTCCGCATCGTGCTCGGACTGGGTATGGGCTCTTCGGACAACCGCTACGAGGCGGTAAACGGCTACGCCTTCTTCGACGACCTGAAATGCGAAATCATTTCGAACGAAGATTATGCCAACGCACAATCCGACGTGGAATGCGACTACGACAACGCCGCGAACGACAAAAAGTTCGACGCTACCGAGAACCCTACGCAGAGAACGTTTAAGCTCGATATGTTCGCCCCGCTCGACGGCAGCGAAGATTTGTTCTTTAAGAATTTCAACGAAACGGACGACGTTTACCTTACCAAGGAAACCTCGGGCAGCAAGACGTACAATTCCTCGAATATCGACGCCGGTCTTTCCGACGACAGAACGGCGGGCGCGAATATCGCAACACAGACGACGCTTGCGGAATTAAAGGGTCGTGCAGACGGAAACAAATACCTTGCCGAGATCCTCAAATCCGACTTCGGGAACTACGCTTACGGAGATTCCAAGCTCGTATTCCTGCTTTCGTCCAACGGCGCGGCGTACACCGCACGCCTTGCGGACATTCAGCTTGCAGCGGGAGAGCGGCTACTCCTCTCCTTCTGGGTGAAAACGAGCAAGATCATGACGGGTCGCACCGGCGCAGGCGCAACCCTCGTAGACGGCGAAAACAAGACGGCGATCAGCCCCTTCGACACGACGACGCTTGCGGGCGTGGATATCGACGACGAGCGCACGGACATCAACCACGGCTGGACGCAGTGCTTCTTCTTCGTGAGCAACGATACGGACACGGACAAGACCTTCCACCTCGAGCTCACTTACGGACCGACGACCATCGTGGGCACCGACCGCTACGACTACGGTCAGGGCTATGCGGCGTTCGCCAACTTCGACGCAAAGAAGCTGACGAAAACCGAGCTTTCCTACGCCTCGACGGGCGACAGAGCGGTAAGCGTTTCCCTCACGGGCAGAGTTGCCGACACCACGGAGTTCGACACCGTTTCCGCCGCTTCCGATATTAAATCGGGGCTCGCTCTTCCCGCAAACTTCACGGGTATCGTCGCGGGCAGCAAAAACATCGTTTCCGACGGCGTTGACAACTACGTTCCCGAAAACGTTTATACGGGTCTTTTGAATTCGCAGTACGCGAAGGATTACCTCGAAAACGAAAACAACGCCGCTTGGATCGATCGTCTCGGCGCGCCTGCCCCCGCTACCGTAACCGAAGATTCCGCCAAGGAATGGTGGAACTCCGTGTTCGGCGACACGAAAGTTGCGGGCGCGGCGGCGCGTCAGCCCCTCGTTATCGCAAACGTCGGCGATGCGGCTCCCGCCTACGGATACTTTGCCAAGACGGCTACCGTTTCGGCAAATTCCTATCAGAAGATCTCCATGCGCGTTAAGTTGTCGCAGAACGCCAAAGCGTATATCTATCTGACGGACGCTTCCGACGTTACCAAAGGTTACGACAGAACTCTTTCGGCGGACGCGCCCAAAGTTACCTACTGGTATGACGACGACGGCAATATCTGCTCGAAAGATCCTTCCGAGAAGGATTCCGAGATCCTCTACTATCTCGCGGACAACGGACTGTACACCAACGCGAAGGAAAACGACGGGAAATACTACGCCAACCTGCATAACTATACGGAAGAGAACGGCAACCTCGTAACGAAGGAGGGCACCACGGCGTTCTACGGACACGAGGGCAAATATTACGCCTACTACGACGAGGACAAAAACGAACATTCGCAGGTCGTGGAAAACCTGCCCGCGAACATCGCCCGCTACAATTACACTAATAAAGACTTTACGCAGGGCGCGTTCACCTCGGTGATCGAAATCGACGGCGCGGGCAACGAGGGCCGCTGGATAGACGTTGCGTTCTACGTGCACACAGGCAACGAAGCCAAGACCTACCGCCTTGAGGTGTTTGCGGGATCGCGTTACAACGATGAAACGGGGCTCCCCGCCAACTCGTACGCGTTCTTCGACCGCTACGTTTCCGAATCGACCTCCAACTACGACGCGGTCCTGTCCGAAGCCGTAACCAATCTGAAAGAGAAAAATAACGTCGCTCCCGACGAAAATCTCGGCGAAGACGTCGCCCTTTATTACACGTTCACCTTCTACGACAGCGCTTCCTACACGCGTTACGACGCAACGCTCGACGAGGACGAATTGGGCAATCCCTACGGCTCGTACAAGCAAAGCTCGCACGAAGAACAGCTGATTGCGCTCAAATACTCCGACGGCGGCGATTTGACGGGCGCGCCCGTCAGCGCGCTCTTCCTCGACTATGCGGCAACGGAGGTTACCGTGGAGCAGGACGATCTCGGAAACAACAACGACGACGATTCGGACGACGAAGACAGCAAGGAGCCGCTTTCGACGGGCGACATTCTGCTCATCGTATCCTCTTCGTTGCTCGGCGTCGTGCTCATCTTCGCCATCGTCGCGATCGTGGTAAGACGGGTTCTGGCGAAACGCAAGAAGTCGGTAAAGGTTCGCTCCCGCGGCGCGGCGCGTGCGAGAAAGACTTCGCAAGTTACAAAGGATGACGAAGACCCCTCCGACGAGAAATAAAAGCAACATAATATAACGGCAACAGAAATGGTGTTTGTTACAGGGATTTTTCGTTGACAAACAAATAGCCCGCTATCTTCGCAAGCGAAGTACAGCGGGCTATATTTTTTTAACGTTTAGAACGATAAATGGAAATTTATAATGCTTGCTCCATAGTTAAACTTTGTACAGACATACCCAACGACTGATAAAATTTTAATGCCCCTGCATTAAAGTTCCACACTTTCAATTCCGCAGACGTTGCTCCTTGTTCTTTGGCACGTTTAGCACCTTCTTGGTAAACGGCAGTTCCAATGCCTCTGCGACGATAATTTGTATCCACAACAATATTTTCAAAATACGCATAAGTGCGTGGAGCTTGTACTTTATACGTAGATTGTCTGATTTGTACAATTGCAAAACCGACAATTTTATCGTTAACTTCGGCTCCAAGCATTATCTTATTGTTGTCGGATAGCGACGCTTCAAAGTCCCACGCCTTTGGCGTATTCGGTTTTTCTATTTTTCTGAATAAATCAGGGCGCTGTTCCATTTCCGAGTTGTGCAACTGCATAAAAAGATTATTTACGTCGTCAAAATCATCTAATTCGAGATTGCGTATTACCATTTATATTCTCCGTTAAATTGAAATTTATCTTACTTTCTTTTAGAATATTTTTCCTTTGCGTACTCATAAGCTTCTTGAATTAACGGCTTTAATCTTTCAAAGGTAGTATCGGACGGATTGAGCGCACACACCCAACTCATCCAAGCGTAAACGGGGTGCGGTAGTATTTTATCCGTTTGCGTGAAGTCATACGGCATATCTACAATCCCGCCTTTTGACGGACGCGCAGGAACAGTACCGAACATATTTATAAAAGTATTTTTACGAACACCTATATTTAAACGATAAATATTCTCTCTATTCAAATCCGAACCTTTATCGTTATCGCCGTCTTTTTCTTTGACAGTCAAAATATAAATTCCACGTTTAAGCGTGTTATTCGGATTATAGAAAATTCCGCTTTCGCCCCAACTGCTTACCAAAACCGTATCCGGCAAATTATCAAGGCAGTATTTGAGTATTTCGTTAGGTTGCATTTTATATCTTCCTTGTATCAATTACTGTTTATCTTAGAATGATTATATCAAAACGAAATAAAATTACGTTTTGAGCTGAATGCAAAAATGACGGAATTGCGCGACCGCGCGAAAAAACATTTTTTAAAAGAACGAAGGAAATTTTTCATGCAGCGCGTCGGAAAGCGCGCCGAGCGTTTCGGGCGCGAGCGTCTCGCCGCGGGCATTCGGCACGATACCCGCCGCCGACATTATTTCCCTTGCCTCCTCCCGCGTTATGCGAAAGGTGTTGACGAGATTGTTTTCCAGCGTCTTGCGCCTGCTTGCGAACGCGCAGCGCACGGCTGCGCGATACGCCTTTTCGCTCTTCACCGCAAATCCGCCCTTCGTAAAATCCACCCTGACCACGGCGGAATCGACGTTGGGACGGGGCGTAAACATCGCGGCGGAAACGCAGCGCTTGATTTCCGCGCTCCCCCGCCGCGCAATCGCCGCAGTAACCGCACCGTAATCCTCCGTCCCCTCGCGCGCCGCGAACCGCCGCGCCACCTCCTCCTGCACCATCACGGTAACCGACCTGCACCGCGCTCCTTCGTTTACGAACTTCATTACAAGCGGCGTGGTAATATAATAGGGCAGGTTGGCAACGACGATATAATCGCCCAGCCCGCGTTCGAGCTCGGTCAGATCCTCGCGTTCGAAATCGCGGAACACGATCTCCGCATTGTCCAGCCCCGCCAGCGTTTCCTCGAGCACGGGTTGCAGCGACCTGTCGATTTCGTAGGAAACGACCCGCTTCGCCCTCTCCGCCAGCGCTCGAGTGAGCGCACCCGCGCCCGCGCCGATTTCGAGCACGGTCGAATTTTTGTCTACCTCCGCGTCTGCAACGATCGCCGAAAGCAAATTTTTATCGCTGATAAAATTTTGCCCGAATTTCTTTTTAAAAGAAAACCCGTGTTTGTACAATATTTCGTTCATATTAGCTCCTTAACGCTCGTTTTCAGACATGATTCCGCCGCAACAGAATAACGAAGCTTCTTGCATACTTTCCCGCAAAGCGCCCATACTGCCGTTGCAAAGGAAACTTTGCCGCTAAAGAACAAGAGGTTCGCGAACGGTTCCCATACCGTTTGCGAACCTCCGACTTTTTTATTCGATCAGTTCCCTGACGCGAAGCGGGATTCCGACCCCGTCCGCAATTTTGCGGCACGCCGCCACCGCCTCCGCTCCGATACAGTCCACCACCGAAAACCAAGCGTTTAAACCCGCTGCCTTTGCGGCTTTTCCGAAGTCCGCAACGGCTTCGAATGCGTTTTTGATTTGCGGGCGGCACAGCGCGGTATACGCCGTCGCCTCGGGAGCATTCAGAGAAATATTCACCCCGTCCAACTTGCCGACGAGCTCGGGCGCGATATTCCTGCCGTTGATCACGCTGCCGTGCCCGTTGGTATTGAGGCGCGTTCTGCCGCCCTTTTCATGCACGTATTCGGCAATCTCCTTCAACTCATTCAGGCGGTACGTCGGTTCTCCGTAGCCGCAGAACACCACTTCGCGGTACCTCGCCGCGTCGCCTATTTCGTCCGCGATCTGCCCGACCGTCGGCTCGCCGTTTTTCAGCCAAAGCCGATACCCCTCGTATTCCGCGCTCAAATCGCGCACGCAAAAACGGCAGCGGTTGCTGCAACGGTTGGTAAGATTGATATATAGGTTTTCCCCGATGACATACGTATAGGTATCTTTCATAGTTTCCGGAACAGCGTATGCGCGTTGCGTTCGATCGCCGCGATCAAATCATCTTCCCGCTCGCCGCGGATATCCGCCAGCCTCTTTACGATGACGGGGATATTCGCCGGCGTATTTTTTTGTCCGCGGAAGGGAGAAAGGTACGGACTGTCCGTTTCGGACAAAATCCTGTCCTGCGGACAGAGCGCAACGCTTTCGACCGCCCGCCTTGCGTTTTTAAAGCAGACCACCCCGCCAAACGAAAAGTATGCGCCGAGCGCAAGAAAATCGTTCAGCAACTCCTTTCCGTACGAATAGCAATGCAGCAGAAAACCGTTTTGTACGAAAGACGGATGCTGCCGTAAAATCGTCAGCGTATCCTCTGCGGCGTCGCGGGAGTGGATCTGCACGGGCAATCCCAGCGCGTTCGCAAGCTCCAGCTGTGCGGTAAAAGCCTGCTTCTGCGCAGCTTTGTCCGTATCGGGGTAGTGGTAATCCAATCCGATTTCACCGATCGCAACGCACTTTTCATCCCGTGCAAGCGCCGCGACCGCGTCAAGCGTATGCTTGCCGAATCCCGCCGTTTCGGAAGGATGCACGCCGACTGTGAAATACGCACCCGCCCGCCCCGAACAAAAGTCGCGGTGCACTTTGCTATGCGGAACGCTGTCGCCCGCCAGCACGACGGCGCGCACCCCCGCCGCCCGAATTTTCTCCCACTCGGCGGGAAAATCGTACCCCTCGTCTGCAAAGTGCGCGTGTATATCCAGATAACTCATCTCACGCTGCCGCCGCTTGCAATCGGCTTTTCGGGCGAAACGAGCGCAAGATTTCCGTCCTTATCCTCGGCGCAGAGAATCATGCCCTCCGACAGCACGCCCCGCAGCTTTACGGGTTTTAAGTTAGTTACGACGAGCACCTTTTTTCCCACCATTTCCTCGGGCGTGTAGTACTTGGCGATGCCCGAAACGACGGAACGCACCTCGTCTCCGATTTTTACCGTTTCGTGCAGCAGTTTGTCCGACTTTTCCACCCGCTCGCAGGCAATGACTTCGCCCACCTTGATTTCCACTTTCGCAAAGTCGTCGATCGTAATTTCCGTCGGCATATTCGTTTCCTCTTCCTTCTTTGCTTCTTTTTTGGCGTTTACGAGCTTTTCCACCTCGGCAAGCTCCTTTTTAACGTCGATCCTCGGGAAAAGCGGTGCGATCTTTTCGATCCCCGTTCCCGCCTTCAACCGCCCGAATGTCAGCGTATCGAATCCCGCGCTTTCGTCGCAGGAGAGCCCCTTTAAAACGATTTCGGGCGCACGCGTCAGGAAGGGCTTTAACAGCACCGCCGTCATGCGTACGCACTCTGCAAGACGGTACAGCACGCCGCCCAGCCGCCTGCGCTTGCTCTCGTCCTTGGCAAGGCTCCACGGTGCCGTCTCGTCGATATATTTATTCGCCCGAGCCACCAGCGCGAACACCGCCCCCAGCGCGTCGGGCGCGTTCAGCCGCGCCATCGCGTCCTTTACCTTTGCAAACGTTCCGTCCGCAAGCGAAATAAGCTCCTTATCCACCCCTTCGTCCGCATCCTGTTCGGGCAGCACGCCGCCGAAATACTGCGAAATCATCGCCGTGGTGCGCGAAACGAGATTGCCGAAGTCGTTGGCAAGATCGGCGTTGACGCGCATCAAAAAGCGTTCGTTGGTATATTCGCCGTCGCTGCCAAAGGGAATTTCACGCAGCAGAAAGTAACGTACCGCGTCCGCGCCGTAACGCTTGACAAGCTCGTACGGGTCGGTCAGATCCTTCTTTACCGCATCCTGCTTACTCTTGCTCAGCTTGTCGCCGCCGATCAGCAGCCATCCGTGCCCGTACACCTGTCTGGGCAAGGGCAGCCCCAACGCCATGAGAATGGCGGGCCAGATGATGGCGTGGAAGCGCACGATCTCTTTGCCTACGAGGTGCAGATCCGCTGCCCAATACTTTCGGAACAGCGTATCGTCCTCCGAGAGATACCCGAGCGCAGAGATATAGTTGGAAAGCGCGTCGATCCATACGTACGCGTAGTGTTTTTTATCGAAGGGAAGCTGCACGCCCCACTTTACCGTGGTTCGCGAAACGCATAAATCCTGCAGCCCCGGTTTGATGAAGTTGTTCACCATTTCGTTGACGCGGGACTTGGGCTGTAAAAATTCGGGATTGTCCCCGTACAGCTTTAAAATGCGGGGCGCATACTTGGAAAGACGGAAGAAATAACTCTCCTCCTTTTGCAGCGTTACCTCTCTGCCGCAGTCGGGGCACTTGCCGTCCTTCAGCTGCGCCACCGTCCACATGCTCTCGCAAGGGGTGCAATAATACCCCGCGTATTCGCTCTTATAAATATCTCCGCTGTCGTACAGCTTTTGATAGATGCGCTGTACACACTTCACGTGGTCCTCGTCCGTAGTGCGGATAAAGCGGTCGTAGGAAATATCGAGCAGCCTCCATACGTCTTTGAGCTCGGCGACGAGCGGATCCACGAAACCCTTGGGCGTAACGTTCTTTTTCGCCGCTTCCTTTTCCACCTTCTGTCCGTGCTCGTCGGTGCCCGTTAAAAAGTATACGTCCTCGCCCTGCATACGGTGAAAGCGCGCCAGCGCGTCGCAGATGACCGTGGTGTAGCAGTGCCCGATATGCCAGTTTCCGCTGGGATAATAAATAGGCGTTGTAATATAATATTTCATTTCACACTTTTCCTTTTGCTGAACAAGCAGCACCGTTTCGACCCGGAATCCGTACGACGCAAAAAGAAAAAGCCGTGAGTGCGACGGTCGTGAGAAGGCTTAACGGCAGAAATGAATCTCGCCTTGCCCTCTCTCGGCACGATAGAGAACGATACGCACTCGCTTTTCTTCCTTTTTGATTGCGAAAGATTCGATTGAAACTATTTTCTTTATTATACCTTATTTGCCGCCGAAAGTAAATTGATTTTTATTTTCGCGCGAAATAATCTTCTTCAAGAATGGCGCGGACGACAATATCCGTCCACTCCCCCGTGGAAAGCAGTCGGAACGACTTGCGCTTCGTTCCCTCGTAACGAAGCCCGCATTTTTCCATCACCTTTCCCGACGCGGGATTTTCCGCCGCATGGCACGCCTCGATACGATGAAAGCCCACCTCTTCAAAGCAAAACCGTAATACTTCGCGGTACGCTTCCGTCATAATCCCCTTGCCCCAGAACCTGCGGCACAGGCAATAACCCGTGATGGCGCGCTCGTCGCACACGTCGACGAGCGAAATATCGCCGATCAATTCACCGCCGAGCGTGATTGCCCAGTGATAGCAATCCTCTTTTTGGTTCTCCTCTTCCCAAAGCGTCAAAAGAGCGCGCGTGTCCTCCACGCTGCGGTGCGGCGTCCAGGAAAGGAACTTGGTTACCTCGGGATCGCTCGCCCAATTTTCAAACATTGCCTCCGCGTCATCCCTCCGAAACGGACGTAGCACCAACCTCTCCGTCGTCAACACCTTGCTTCCCAAATGTTTCATAATATCCTCCTCGTTTATCATTCGACAATAAAAAAACGGTTTCCCCGCAGGAAAGCCGTTTTAAACGCAGTTTCGAATTTCCGTACGCAAAAATTACCGTATTCGATTTAATACAGCCGCCAGGGGATTACAATTTTGCATGACAAATTTTTTCATGCCCCCATTCTATCACAGAAGATACGCGTCTGTCAACGAAATTTAAGTATATTCCCCGGACGGGCTTCATAAAAAAGAATATGAACGCAATCTTTGCCCTCGTCTTTCTTGCCTCCGCGTCGCTTTGCCTTGTGCTCGCCCCCGACGCGTTTCTGCCTGCCCTTCTCAAAGGCGGCGAAAAAGCCGTAACGCTTTCCGTCGCCCTGCTTGCCGTTTACTGCGTCTGGCTTGGCTTTTTTAAAGTGCTCGAGTCGAGCGGGCTTGCGGAAAAGCTCACGAAACGGCTGTTTCCCCTCTCAAAACGTATTTTTCGCTCGGACGACAAGGAAGCGCTGTTTGCCGCAACGTCCAATCTGACGGCAAACTTCCTCGGACTCCCCGGGGCGCCCACTCCCTTGGGCATCCGCGCCACGCAAAAGTTCTGCGAGGCGAAAAACGACTACGCCGCCGATATGCTGTTTGTGTTAAACGCCACAAGTTTACAGCTGCTACCCGTAACCGTTATCGCACTTCGGGCGTCGCTCGGCTCCGCAGCCCCCTACGATATTATTCTGCCCACGCTGGCGGCAACTTTGATTTCTACACTGCTCGGCGCACTTCTCGTGCGGCTGACCGCACGGCGCAGGAACGCACGGCAAAAAATAAGACGGCGGAGGAATGCGTGAAATATCCAGCCCTTATTCTGCCCGTTCTGTTTCTTGCGGTATTTGTATACGCCCTCGTAAAAAAAGTAAAACTGTACGACTCTTTTACGGCGGGCGTCAAAGAGGCGATCCCCCTCGTCGTTTCGATTTTTCCCTATCTTGCCGCGATCTTAATGCTTTCGGAACTGTTCGAACAGAGCGGACTTTCCCGTATCTTAACGAACGCGCTCGCCCCCGCCTTCCGCTTCCTCGGCATTCCGCCCGAAATCGCCAAGCTCGTTTTAATGAAGCCCTTTTCGGGCAGCGGTTCGACAGCGCTTCTGTCCGAAATCATGGCGACTTACGGCGCGGACAGTTATATCGCCCGCTGTGCCTGCGTTGCCTACGGTTCGAGCGAAACGGTCTTCTATATTTCCGCAGTCTACTTTGCAGGCATCAAATACAAAAAACTTGCAAAACCCGTGTTAATTGCTTTGTTTGTAAATTTCATAACTGTCATTTTAGGGTGCTTATTTTGTCGATTTATGTGAACTTTAACACAAATAACATTTATTTAGGTTAAATATGATAAGTTGGAACAATAAATGTAACAAAAATTTAAATAAAAGATTTTTAAAATATTTCGGATAAAACGTTTGTGTTTTTATGGGATGCGTATTATAATAGAAGTACAAATTAAATCAGTTCATAATTTTTCCCCCTTATCATATGGAAATCCCTTCGGACTTGTTCCGAAGGGATTTCCGATTATCGGGCAAAATTCTTTGCCGCACGCCGCTCTTTTGAATCACACGAAACATAAAAAAGCCGCCCGAAAGCGCGCTTCCCATAGGGAATTAAAAAACTAAATTGTTAAGAGTTATACTTTCAAGCAAGGACAAAAGCTCTCGAACGATATGTTCGAGAGCTTTTTACTACAAACCTTTTAGAAAGATAAATTGAAATTTACAGTTCTATCGTTTCAATCTTAAAATCGCAATAATACTCGGCTTTTTTGCCTAAAAATTTCAATACGCAATAATCGGGGTCGGTTACGCCTTGTTTGTAAAACAGCTTGTCGCCGAAACGCCAAATTGCGTCTTTGGTTGCTTGATCGGTACAAACCTGCATTTCGCCCGTAATCGATACGCCCTGATACTTGAATCTTCCGCGTTTGTAAAAATAGACGCACGCTTTATTGTTTGCTAAATATTGTTTGATTTTATTAGACGAAGTATTTGTACTGAAATAGATTTCGTTACCGTCTATTTTGCGAGGGGCAAGCATTGCCCTTATTACGGGAAAACCTTGCTCGTTGACAGAGGCAATAAAAGCCGTTTTTTGTTCCGATATAAATTGCAAAATTTGTGTTTTATCCATTGTTTTTTTCTCCGTTAAATTATTGTTTATCGTACAATTATTATATCACGTAAAATGAAAGAACGCAACCAATTGAATTTTGCGGAATATATAAAACATATCTATATCTCACTAGGCTACGAGTAGCCTAGTTCGTCCACGAAAAAAAGTACAGAAAAGGCACAGCTTAACGCTATGCCTAAATCTTTTTATTTGCGTTTTATTAAATTCCCTGTGGGAATTACGGAAAAGGGCGGAAGTTATTTTATCGGTCAGGTGCGAAACCGACGGCGGAATAACAGAGAACCGCGCACGCCGTCGCGCCTGTTTTCCCCCTCGGACAACGCGAGCAAAACAGAATACAGGATCGCAGGTCCGAAGTTGAAAAAGTGGCAGTCGAGCAGGCTCGTCAGCACGAGCGCACAAATACAGAGTGAGGCAAAGACCTTTTCCGTTGTAGGACGAAGAAAAAGCGTGGTGATCGTTTCGGCGCGGTGCACACCGTACGCCGTGATAGCAAACAAGCCGCCCGAAGCCAACAGCTGACAATAGGTGTTGTGCGCGCGGGGCGGAATAAACACGTCCGGCGGACAGGGCGCCAGATCGGCAATGCCGCCGTTGTACAGAAGCCCGCCCGGCGTTTCGTAAAACCCTACGCCGAATATCGGGAACTGTACAAATTTCTTCAAACACGCCTTCCAGATCATCGGTCTGCCGAACGGATTCGTTCCGATATCGATGATCGAGCGGAACAGCGACTGTAACTTCTGGCGAAAGACGACGGCGCATACGACGCCGACCACGAGAAACGACGCATACACGACAACGTGCTTCCAACGTTCGATACTCTTGGTTTTTACGAGAACAATGACGACGCACGCCGCAAACACGATACTGCCGAACAGCATAGCGGTGCGGCTCTGCGAAAGCAGCACGGCAAGATAGAACGCAACGCCGAGCATGGAGAACGTCCACCCCTCCTTTCGCCTCGCGGCAAAATAAAAGGGGGCAGGCACGCACATGGTCATAACGCTGCCTACGTTGTTGTAAATGCCCCAACCCGTGTACATGGCGCTACGGTTGACGCCGTTTTCACCGATCACGCCCGGCAACGCGTACATTCCGATCGTCTGCACGGCGACCCCCACCCCGATCGTAAGAAAAATCGACATGAGATAGTTTTTCGGCACCGTTGCCCAATCGATCGTATAGATAAAATAAAAATAAGCGAATGTCAGCGAACCGATCTGTGCAAGCCCGAACAGAACCGTTCTACCGCCGTAAAATCCGCTGAACGCTCCGCCTAAGAGGTAGGCGGCAGATAACGCGGCAAACCCGAAGGTCATTTCGGGCAGATACTTGCGCTTGGGGTTACGCACAAGAAAGGAAACCATGCGCACGATCAACAGCGCGACGGCAACGACGATGATCAGAAGCAGCTGAATACGGAAGGACGGACTTGAAAAAATCGTATCCGTAAATTTTCCGGGATTATTCTTTGCTGAAATCGTCATGTAACAGCAGGCAATCACGGGAACCAGCGGCAGCGTGTCCCTTTCGAAAAGCACGATCAAAATACCGAACGCAAGATAGACGTAAAAGACGGGCAGTTCCAGAGAAAACAGCTCGGACGCAATCATGAGCGCGGCGATCACCGTGGGGTGCCAGGGCGAGCGCAGATACGCGCGCAGCCACTCCACAAACCGTATGCCGTTTAGTTTTTCGAAAGAGTCCGTTAACATACGAAAATATTATAACAATGAAAAAAACAAAATGCAACCCTTTTCGTGCAAAATTTACGATCCGCGGAAAAATTTCAATGGTTCGTCCACGAAAAAAAGTACAGAAAAGGCACAGCTTAACGCTATGCCTAAATCTTTTTATTTGCGTCTTATTAAATTCCCTATGAGAATTACGGTAAAAGGGGACGGATGTTTTTATTTTTAATTATTCGGCATAGCGTAGAGATCGAACTCGCCTTCGAAATCAAAGGCTTCCCCCTCATCAAAGGCGGCAAGCTTGCTGACCGAAACCTCATATGCCGTCATTGTAACCGCTTCCGTTTCCGAAAGTCGTTTCTGATATTCGCGGCTCTGGATCCTGCCCGACAGCGCCACCCTGTCGCCCACCTTCAAATTTTGTACGAAGCGCGCGTTTCTGCCCCACGCAATACAGGGAATGTAATCAGACTTGTTGTAAGCACGGTTGACCGCAAGCAGAATATCCGCAATTTCTCGGTTGAAAGGCGTCGTGCGGTAGACGGGCGGTTTGCAGATATACCCCGAAAGCACGATACTGTTTGGATTTTTGCCCTGCGCTTCCGCAAGCACCTCGCGCACGAACACCGTCAGCATCAATCGGGATTTGCCGTTTTCCAGCTTGTTGTAGCTTCTGAACTGACCGAGCGCGCACAACTGACTGCCGATTTTTAAATCGTTGCCTTTAATCAGCCGTTCGGAAATCGTTACGGGAAGAATATCCGCTTGCCCCGAAAGCCGCATCACTCTCACGTAAAACTCGTAAAACCCTTCGCCGTACACTTCGTGCGAAAACGTCGCTTCCGACACGATTTCACCCATAAAGTAAACTCTGTTATTTTTCTCCGTAACGTAATCCATAAATACCTCCAAGGTTTTTCTACCGTTTTTATTTCGCGGATTTTTTCCGTCCACCGTTTGCTGCCGGAAATTTCAAGCCGTGCCGTTGGGGTTTTGTCGCCCCGTACTGTCGATCGTGTAGTTTTCGCGGTAGATAAGCTCGCCGATCGGCACGAATTCATACCCCTTGGCGCGCAGCGTGCTGATGATAATGGGCAGCGCTTCCGCCGTATGCAAGCCGTTGTTGTGGCAGAGAATAATCGAACCGCTGCGAACACGGGACACCACGCGGGACGCCAGATCGGCAGCCGAAAGATCCTTCCAGTCAAGGGAATCGACGTCCCATTGAATGGGAAACAATCCTTCCGCAAGCGAGGTTTCCACCAACAAATCGTCGTAGTCTCCATAGGGCGGGCGAAACAATTCGGGCTTCTTTCCGATCACGGTCTCGATTGCCTCGGACGAGCTTTTCAGTTCCGAACGGATTTCCATTTCGTTGAGTTTGGACATATACGAGTGCGTTGCGCTGTGCGTACCCACCTCGTGCCCCGCCTCGTTGATCTTTTTTAAGTATTCGGGATATTTTTCCGCCCAGAACTGCACCGTAAAGAAGGTGGCCCGCACCTTGCCGTCGGCAAGATTTTTTAAAATTGCGTCCGTGTGCTCCACGCCCCAAGCGCAATCGAAAGAAATGGCAATTTTGTTGTCTTCGCGTCCCACCGAATAGATGGGCAGCTTGCGCGCACCGCTCCAATACACCTCATCCGCGCCCGCCGCGTACGCCGTAAGCGCCCCCGCAGCCAGAAAAAGAACAAGTGCAACCGCAAGCACCGCACGCTTTAACCGAAACGTGATAAACCGCATCGCAACACCTATAATATAGCGTTTTTCCGACAGAAAAATACAGGATATTTTGTCGAATCGACAAAGAATTCATCGAAAACGAAATCCGTTTTTTCCGTCGGATAGTTTAATGTATGGAACAAGCTTTCCGATTATTCCAAAATAAAAAAACCGCCCTTTCGGACGGCTTTAAAATTTAACTTTTTTCTTTCGTTTTTTCTTCTCGGGCAATTCCCCGAACGGGTTTTTGTACTGCACGCTCGTCATCGTAATCACGAATATTTCTTTCGCCTTCGCGCGTTTCAGGCGCGATGCCAGCGCGGAGGTCGTGGCGCCCGTCGTCAGCGTGTCGTCTACGATCAGCACCCGCTTGCCGACAACGGCTTTTTTGTCCGTTACGCGGAAGCATCCCTCTAAATTCGTTTCCCGTTCGGCGCGCATCAACGTCTTTTGCGCTTTCGTATCCCTTACCTTTTCCAAACCCGTAAACAGCGTAAGCCCCGTGCGCCGCGCAATCTCTTCGGCAACGAGAAAGGACTGATTGTAACCGCGCTTCTTACGGGCGCGCTTCGTCATGGGCACGTAAGTTACGAGCTCCGCTTCCCCAAATTCCCGTTCGGCGATCGGGGTCAGATAATCGGCAAAGGTACGGTAAAGATATTGCGCGCCGTTTTTGAACCTGTAAACGAGCCGCGCGGCTTCCCCTTCGTGGACGAACGCCGAACGCGCCCTGTCGCTTACGAGCGGCTTCTGTTTGCATTCGAGACACACGCCCGCCTCCGCCACCCTTCTGCCGCACAGCGGACAAATCGCACCGTCGTTATGCGGCAACGTTTTGTTGCATTGCCCGCATACGCGCTCGCCGCCGAACACCTCCCGCCCGCAGACGTCGCAGGTAAAGTTGTGCGAATCGTCGTAACGGCGCAAAGCGTCTTTCAATTTCAAAAAAACGTTCACGCGCTTTATCCTCTTAACCCCAAGATATACGCAGGGTCGGCGTCTATTACTTTGCAATGATTGGCAAACGTATCAAGCGCGGGCATCTTTATGCCTTTCGTACAACAAGTTATTAGCTGACGTTTTATCCCTAATTGCCGCGCGACTTCGCTCTGCGTCATTCCGCTTTGCCGAATTGATTCCGCCGATCGCTCTTGAATTTGTTCAAGCGTTATCATTAAAATTTCCTTCAAATTTTTATAAAATTATAGCACCGGACAGGTGCAGAACGCCCGTATCGCACCTATCGGGTGCAATACGGGCAATTACCGAGCAATCCTTGTCTGCCCCTGTTATTCGGAAAGGTGAAAAGACGAAGAATCACGCCCTTTCGTTCAAAAAACGGCGGACTTTCGTCCGCCGCCTTACCGTTCCGATTAAAAGTCGTCGTCATCACTATCGTCATCGTCGTCATCGTCGCCCGCAAGCGAATAGATTTCGTCGCCCGTAACGTATTCGAGATCTTCTTCCTCTTCCTCGTTGTATATTTCCTCTTCTTCCTCTTCCTCGGCGAACTCGCCTTCGAGAGATTCGTCGATTTCTCCGATTTCCGAATCGAGATCCGCATCCGAATCGTCGTCGAGATAATTGCGCCATTCGTCGTCCTCTTCGGGGTCGGGCTCCTCCTCTTCTATTTCCGCCTTTCTGCGGCACTCCTCGCACATCTTATCGCCGGGGCGCATCATGTTCTCGCCGCATACGGGACAGAGCTCGGTGGGCATATCCGCCTCTTCCTCTTCGATTTCGTCCGAATCCGTTTTAATGCCCTGCATTTCTTTAATACACACGTCGCAGTAATCCTGTTGCTCCGCGTCGATATAATTGAGTTCGCACCGCGGACACTTTATATAACGCACCATTCGTAATTCCTCCCTGAAGCCGTCGGAAGTCCTTCCCAACGGTAAAGCTAATAAATTATATTAGTTATTATTTTTTTTGTAAACTGTTTTTAGTACGTTTTTTGAAAAATTCGGATAAATTTTCGGAAATTTTTATGCCGCTCGCCGCAAAGCGTTAAAATCCCCCGACGGAATCTTTCCGTCGGGGGATCGATTATTCGGTTATTCCTGCGATTCGTCCTGCGTTTCGGCGCCCTCTTGCGCGCCCTCGGACGCCTCCGCTTCTTCGGCGGACTCTTCGGCAGCCGCTTCCGCGCCTTCCGCAGATTCTTCCGTTTCCGCAACCGTTTCCTGTTTGCCGGCAGTCTCTGCCTGCGCGTATACGTCCAAGTCTTTGTCGTCCGTAACGTCCACGCGGAAGCCGTCGTCGCGCTCCGTCTTGCCGCCGGACTTCTTCTTGCGGCGCAGAACCAAGTACACGCCCACGCCTACGGCAATTACTACAATGCCGATGGATACGCCGACCAGCGCCCATTCCCAAGCCTCCAAGTCCTCGTCTTCCACCGTCGGCGCGACGTAGTGCTCAAGGTAGGTATCGCTCCAATAGTCAGCCATCGCCTCCCCGTCCGCCTCGTTCACCTTGCCGATCAAGGAGATGAAGCTGCTGCGCGTACGCCCGCTTGCGAACATGTCCGCCGTTTCGCCCGTCTTGTTGACGAACGCATCGAACGCCGCCTGCTCATCCTCCGTATAGAGATGGTTTTGCGTCTTGCCGGCATCGATTGCCTTTTTGATATTATCGTCGAACGCCTTGCGTTCGCCCGTCTTGAAATAGTAGGTCAGCGCATTGGCGAGCGAGGTCTTGCCTTCGTCTCTGATTTTCGCAATATAGCCGACCTTTTTATCGGTGCTGATAATCGCGTTATACGCGTCGTTCACGTCTTCGATTTGCGAATTCGTCATAAACTTGCCGTCTTTATCCGCAAGCGAAACGTACGCAACGTAGCCGTAAGAGCTGGACCCGACGGGCTCCGCATCGGAAATGAAGAGCATATCGCCGACGACCTCAAAAGGATACCAGCTGCCCGTGTGCTGTAAATCAAGCACTTTGACCGCCTTGTAGTTTTCGTCCTTGCCCTCGAAGCCGAGAATGCCGTAGTCCTCCGCATCACCGTTGAGCACGGCGCGCTCCACCGAGTAGCCGCTGCCGCTCGAACGCGTGAACCAGACGTAGTCGTATTTCGCGTCCGTCGTCGTATCGACCGAAACGAGAGTCGCCCCGCTGGCGTCGTAGCAGATTTCCTGCTCTTCGACGGCGCCCGTATCGGAATCGACGTATGCGCGAATAATATTTTCGTCCTTTACGTAAACGTAGCTGTGCTCCCCCGCATCGTTTTTATAGAATAAGGTTGCCGCCGTTGTATTCGCGGTGTTCGAAGGGGTTGCGATAAGGTCGAAATTCCCCTTGTTTCCCGCAATCGAGTTCCACTCGGCGTTGATCTTGTCCGCCTCAAGAAAGTAAAGCGATGCGCCCGTGCTTGCCGTACTGCCCGGTTTTGTCAGATCGTCGCGCGTGAAATAAATTCCTCCGTTCGTATAGCTTAGAAGGGTATACGTGTAGCCGACGGGGGGGAGCTCGCCCCGTTGCTCCTCCGTCAATTTCTCCAAATCTTGCGTAAACTGCGTTACGTTTGCGGCGCCGGGAGTTCCGATCCCGTCAAGCACGATTTCGCCGAGATTGGTATAGGGGGCTTCGCCGTCGTGATCCTTTAAATACTCTTCGTCCCACGTGTATTCGTAGGGCGCGACCGTCGCGTCGGCGCGCACGCGGTAAATCTGATTGTAAGGCATGGTTACGGCGCTCTCGCCGTCGAGCTCGTCCTTCACGCTCATCGTATAATAGATATACCCGTCGGTTTTATCCGCGTTGTTCAGAACGTACGCCGAAATGCTCTTTGCGAGCGCAGTTTCCGTCTTTTTCTCCGTATTGTAGGAATACAGCGCGTTGTCGTCGTGATAGACGAGGTAAACGGTGTCGTCCACTTCCACGTAACGGAACACCGTCGCGTTGTCGTCAACGCGGAAATAGCTCTGGATATCGCTGCCGTCGAGCTTCGCGCTCTTGAAGTCGAGGTAATCGTTTTCGATTTCGCCCGACATATTTTTTACGTTGTTCGGCGTTGCGAAATATACACGGTCGTTGTAGATAAACAGCCCCGCCGTATAGTCCGCGGACACCATGAGGGAGGGGATCACGATTTCGGCTTTCGCCCCTTCGGGATCGGCTTTCAGGGCGCTCTTTTCCACGCGCATCAGCGCGCCTTTCACGGGCGTGCCGTAGGCATTGTCCGCCGTATAGGCTTCCATACCGTTGACGAAGTAAACGTATTTGCCGTATTCCACGACGAATCCGCCGTTGGACACCGCCGCCGAATCGGACGTATAGTCGCCGGTAAGCGGTTTGAAGTTCTTATCGCAGCCGGCAAACGCAAGCGCGCCGCACGCCATAACGGCTGCCGTCGAAAGAATGAGAATTTTTCGGAACGATTTATGCATGAAACGCTTCCTTTTCAATCGGAAATCCCCCGATTGACATAAATATGGTTCTAACGATACGATTCTTATTATATACTAAATCAAGGCTTTTTGCAATCAAAAACCCGCGAAAGTCGGTACTTTTCTTTGTAATTTTTTTCGAATCGGGAGAAAAGAATGGAAAAATTCGGCATCTTTGAACTTCTCGACACGCTGTCCGCCCTTTCTGCGCCGCAAAGCGGCGAGCAAACGGACGTCGGCGCCCCCGCAAATACGGGCGAAAATTCCGCACCGCAGACGGAAGCGGACGCCTCCCCCTCCCTTTCGGGCGAACGCCCCGACCCAAAATTGAGCGCATTCGAATCGCTGATCGCCAGACACGAGGGCATTTCCAAGAGAATCGACAAGAATAAATAACCCGCAACGACCTCTGAAACGTTGCCCGCGCCGACAGCAGTCGGCGCGGGCGTTTTTTATACCGTTTCTTTTTCTCTTACCGAAAACCCGCGGGTTTTCAGCCAGCTCAACGCGAGCGCGACCCAGACTTCGTTACGCCGCACCTCTTCGGGAATTTCACCGTCGTTCACTTCGCGGTTGAGCACGGACGCACCGTGCCAGCCCTTTTCGAAGATATGCAGCTCGAAGGGCACGCCGTTCTCGCGGTACGCCTTTGCGGCAAGCAGTGCGTTCTCCACGGGCACGCAGTCGTCCTCGAACGTGTGCCAGATAAAGGCGGGCGGAGAATTTTTCGTAACGCGCTTTTCAACCGAGAGCATTTCGCGGAGCTCGGCGTTTCCGCCCGAAACAGTCTCCGCACTGCCGCCGTGCGTCTTTTGTCCCGTAGTGATCACGGGGTAGCTTAAAATCACCGCATCGGGACGCACAAGCGCAGCGTTCTTCCCCAGCGTCTCTTTCAGGCTCTTATCGCCGAACATCGTAGCCAGAAGCCCCGTCAGATGTCCGCCTGCGGAAAAGCCGATCGCCGCAACCTTCGTTTTGTCAACGCCGTATTTGTCCGCATTCAAGCGGATATAAGCCATCGCCATGCCCGCCTCGATAAAAGGCACGGGATACGCCGCAAGAATCGTATAAACGAGCGTGAACGCCGCAAACCCGGCGCAGATAAAGCAGACGGCGACGGGCTCCCCTTCGCGCTCGGAGATAAATCCGTATCCGCCGCCCGGAACGACGAGCATCGCGGGGCGGATTTTCGGCTTGACTTCGGTGAGCGGCTCCGGCGCGTACGCCGTTAAATAGCCGCCCGTGCGCCCCTCGCGCGGAATGCGGAAATATTCGTATAGGTCAATTTTTTCGCAAATCATAATTTCTCCTCTCGGTCTGAACTTCTTTCTTTCCTTTCTCTTCTCCCCTATGAAAAAACCGACTGCGTACAGTCGGTTTCGTTTCGTTATCTCTTCGAGAACTGCGGTGCGCGGCGTGCCTTCTTCAAGCCGTACTTCTTGCGTTCCTTGACGCGAGGGTCTCTCGTGAGGAAGCCCGCTTTTTTCAATGCGGCACGGCAATCGGGTTCCGCCTGCAAAAGCGCTCTTGCAATACCCAAGCGGATCGCGCCCGCCTGACCCGTGTATCCGCCGCCGATGACGTTGACGATAATATCGTACTTCCCGTCCGCCTTAACTTCGTTCAGCGGCTGTTTTACAATGTATTGAAGCGTGCCCATGGGGAAATAATCTTCGAGAGTGCGGTCGTTGATTTCGATTGCGCCGCTGCCTGCGGGAATCAAACGCACACGTGCGATCGCCTTCTTCCTTCTGCCCGTGCCCCAAAATTGAATTTTCTTTTTCAAATTCGTTTTCGCCATGACCGATTCTCCTTAAAATAATTTCAGCACTTCGGGCTTCTGCGCCGCATGGTTGTGCTCCGCGCCTTTGAATACGCGCAGTTTCTTGATCATCTGTCTGCCGAGGGAGTTCTTGGGAAGCATTCCCTTGACCGCCTCGTAAACCGCCAGATCGCTGCGTTCGGCCATCAGCTTACCGTAGGAAATTTCTTTGAGTCCGCCGATATAGCCCGTATGATAACGGTAAAATTTGTCTTCGTATTTTTTGCCCGTCAGAACGACCTTATCGCTGTTGAGAATGATAACGAAATCGCCCGTATCCACGTTCGGCGTGTAAGTCGGCTTATTTTTGCCGCGTAAAATCATCGCCACCTTGGAAGCAAGTCTTCCCAGCGGAATCCCCGCCGCATCGACGACGTACCATTTTCTTTCAACCGTCTGAGCGTTAGCCATATAGGTTTTCATAATCCGTAACTCCTTGCTTTTCCGCTCCGCTTCCGCCCCAGTGGGAAAAGGGCTTTTCCGCATCGCGCTTTTTCATTATAGGACTTATAAAAAGTTCCGTCAAGCTGTTTTGAGTTGAGATTTTAAGATTTTTTCGGAAAAATCGAAATTTTTTTGTTCGGGATTTCCCCTTTTGCGGACGGTTTTCGTTAACTTTACTCCAAAACCGCTTTGATCCTGCGCACGCCCGCCGAGCTCGACTGCTCCTTTACGATACGGAATTTGCCCAATACGCCCGTGCTTGCAACGTGCGGTCCCCCGCACATCTCCTTGGAAAACTCCCCGATAGAGTACGTCTTTACCGTATCGCCGTACTTGGAGTCGAACACGCCGACGAAATTCTCTTTGCGCGCCTCTCCGATGCTCATTTCTTTATATACGACGGGAATATTCTCTCGGATCTTCTCGTTGACGAGGTTTTCCACTGCCCCGATTTCCTCTTCCGTCATGGGGCGGGGGAAGTTGAAATCGAAGCGCATACGCTCGTCGGTGATGTTGCTGCCCTTCTGGTTGCAATCGGGGGAGAGCACCTGCTTTAACGCCGCGTTCAGAAGGTGCGTTGCGGTATGGTAGGCGGTCGCCTTTTCCGAATGGCTCTCCAAGCCCCCCTTCGCCTCGCCCTTATTCAGCACGCGGCTCTTTTCCTGATGCTCCTTAAAGGCTGCGTCGAAGCCCGCCGTGTCCACGCTCAGTCCGTGCTCTGCGGCAAGCTCCTCGGTAAGCTCGAGCGGGAAGCCGTACGTATCGTACAGGCGGAACGCCTGCTTGCCGCCGATCACCTTCTCGTCCTTGTAGGCGGGGTTGTTCTTCCTCATGAACTCGTTCTTGCGCGCGATGCCCTGAATGCACTTGTCAAACTCCTTTATTCCCTGCGCAAGCGTCGCCTCGAAACGGGTTGCCTCCTTCTTCATTTCATCGAGCACGTAGCCCCTCTTTTCCTTTAATATAGGATACGCCTCGCCGTAGACGTCGTCGATAAAGATTTCCGCCGCCGCAAGCATGGCGTCCGACGATACGCCGAGCGAACGGCAATAACGGATGGCGCGGCGCATGAGACGGCGCAGAATGTAGCCCGCCCCCACGTTGGAGGGAAGAATGCCCTGCTCGTCGCCGATGAGCATGACTGCCGTGCGCGTATGGTCGGCAACGATGCGCATCGCCTTTTGCGCCTCTCCGCCCGCGGCGTAGCTCTTGCCCGCAAGGCTTTCGAGCTTTTCAATGACGGGCAGGAACAGGTCGGTCTGATAGCCGTCGGTAAGCCCGTTTAAAAACAGCAGCATTCTGTCGAAGCCGAAGCCCGTATCCACGTTCTTGTTTTCAAGAGGCTCGTAGCCGGTTTCCGTCTTTTTGTACTGCATATACACGTCGTTGCCGATTTCCACGTAGTCGTCGGGAAAGACGGGGTTGTCCTTGTTTTTAATGGGATAAAACCACTCGTTGTCCGGTCCGCAAGGCGTGCCGACCGTCCCCTCGAGCTCCCACCAGTTGTCCTCCTTGGGCAGGAAAAAGATATGGTCTTTTTGAATGCCGAGCGACTGTAAGAGGGTTGCCGTTTCCTCGTCGCGCGGGGCGCTGCCGTTTCCCTCGAACACCGTGCAGCACAGCCTGTCCTTTTCAAACCCCAACGCCTTCGTTAAGATTTCAAACGACCACGCCGTCTTTTCCTTTTTAAAGTAATCGCCGAGCGACCAGTTGCCCATCATCTCGAAAAAGGTAAAGTGCGAGCCGTCTCCCACCGAGTCGATATCCACCGTGCGCACGCATCCCTGCACGTTGCAAAGACGCTTGCCCGCGGGGTGCGGCTTGCCCAACAGGTAGGGCATTAACGGCTGCATCCCCGCCACGTTGAACATAACGCCCGTCGAGCCGTCGCCGATCAGGGACACTGCCCCGATATTCTTATGCCCCTTGCTCTCGTAAAATGAGATCCATTTGTTTCTTAACTCTTTTGAAGTGATCATATTCGTTTCCTTCTAATCTTTTTTTGTTTATCGTCGGCTCGTTTCGAAAGCGAGCAAGACAAGGAAAGCGCGGCTTTCCGCAGGGGGGAGTTATACCCCCCGTAAGCGACCCGAAAAAAACGCCGCTTGCCGCCGTACGGCAACGCTTATGGAGCGAGCCGCGTCAGTTCGTATCCGTCTTTGGTATCCTTCACGGCATACCCCATTGCTTTCAGCTTATCGCGCAGTTCGTCGGATTTCGCCCAATCCTTTCGGGCGCGCGCGGTTTTACGCTCCTCTGCCGCCGCAAGCGCTTCCTGCGGGATCTCCTCTTTCTTGCCGTACGCCGCAAAATATGCCTCGGGCGTCTTTTTCAAAACGCCCAACAATGCGTACGTCTTTTTGATTTGATTGGTCATCCTCCGCGCTTTGGGATCTCCTTCCGCAATCAAGCGCGACACCTCCTTGAAATAACCGAACAGGTCGGACAGCGCAAGCGCGGTATTGAAATCGTCGTTCATCGCCGCGTTAAACCTTCCGTCGATCTCTTCTTCGCATCCCGTCTCGTTCGGAAACCGCGCTTCCGCCTCCCCGATCACGCGGTAAAAGCGCGCGATATGCGCCTCCGCCTCGGGAAAGAGCGCGTCCGTAATATTGATATCCATGCGGTAATTGTTGGAAAGCAGCGCAAATTTCAACGCGTCGGGAGAGTATTTGTCCAGCAGATCGGAGAGCAGCAGGCTGTTTCCGAGCGACTTGCTCATTTTCTGTCCGTTCACCTTGATCAGCCCGTTGTGCGTCCAATACTTTGCAAACTGCTTGCCCGAAAGAGCCTCGCTCTGCACGATCTCGTTTTCGTGGTGCGGAAAGACGAGGTCGCGCCCGCCGCCGTGAATATCGATTTGGTCGCCGAACGCCACGCGGTTCATTGCCGAGCACTCGATATGCCAGCCGGGGCGCCCCCTGCCCCAAGGAGATTCCCAGAAGATTTCCCCCGCCTTTGCCGCCTTCCAAAGCGCAAAGTCGTAGGGGTTGCGCTTCGCCCCGTCGTTTTCCACGCGCACGCCGTCGAGCGCGTCCTCTACGCTTCTGCCGGAAAGCTTGCCGTATGCGGGGAAGGTGTCCAAATCGAAATACACGTCGCCGTTATCCGCCGCATAGGCGTGTCCCTTGTCTACGAGCTCCCGAATAAAGGCGATAATATTACCGATGTTTTCCGTCGCTTTCAACCAGAGCGTGGGCTCGTCGATTTCCGCACGGCGCATAACGGCGTTGATGTTCTCTATCATGGCGGCGGCGTATTCGTCGGCGGGAATGCCCGTTTCGCGTGAGCGGGCGATGATTTTATCGTCCACGTCCGTATAGTTTCGCGCGTACGTTACCGCAAACCCGAGCTTTTCGAGATATTTGCGGAACACGTCGTACACGATTGCCTGATAGGCGTGTCCGATATGCGCTTCGCCCGATACGGTAATGCCGCAGGCGTACATCTTTACCTTGCCCGCTTCAAGCGGCACGAACTCTTCCTTGCGCCTCGTCAGCGAATTGTAAATTTTCATACTGTCCCTCGATTAACGGCGTTCGATTTTTCTGCCGTCGATTTTTACGATTTTTGCAGGCACGCCCACGACCGTGGCGTAGGGCGGCACCGCCTTCAACACCACCGCGCCCGCGCCGATTTTTGCGCCTTCGCCCACGGTGAAGCCGCCCAGCACCTTAGCCCCGCAGGAAATAACGGCGTTCTTTTCCACCGTCGGATGGCGCTTTCCGCGCTCCTTGCCCGTGCCGCCCAGCGTAACGCCCTGATAGATGACGACGCCTTCCTTAACAACGGCGGTTTCGCCGATGACGACGCCCATGCCGTGGTCGATAAAGACGCCCGCCGCGATCTCGGCGGCGGGATGGATTTCGATTCCCGTTCTGCGCCGCGCAAACTGCGACACCATGCGCGCCGGAAGTTTTAAGTGCATTTTATACAGACGGTTGGCAAGCCTGTGATAACTGAGCGCGTGCACGCCCGCGTACGTTAACAGAATTTCGAATTTGTTCCGCGCGGCGGGGTCGTTTGCTTTTGCCGCGGCGATATCCTTGCGAAGCCTTGAAAAAAACATATTATATAGTATGCGCGCGGGGATAAGAACGCCAGCCGGATCGGAACGCCTCTACTGCTTGATCGGCAAATTCGTTATTTTATATTCCGCAAGGCACGCGTCGCGCATTTCGGGATTGAAAATCCTCTGTTTTATCAGATATTCGCACACGACGTCGCGCACGCTTTCGTCCGAAAAGGAAAACCCGCACACCGCAAACAAATTTTTCGTATCGTTTTGTGTCAGTCCGCACGTCAACGCCAGCGCGATCACGGTATTCTTTTCGGGATAAACTTTTCCCTTTACGATGCTCCGCCAGATTTTCGGTTGAATATCCAGCTTTTCCCCCGCGCTTTCCGCCGTTTCTCCCGCCCGTTCCAGACAGGCGGGCAGCAGCTTCGCAAAGGTATATTTGCGGAAGGGGTCGCGCGTTTTGTCGCGGAAAGAACGGAACGCGAAGTGAAAGGTAAAATCCACGTCCGCAAGCCCCGCTTTGAACTTTTTTAACAGCTCGCCGCAGTTCTTCTGGTGGCAAAGGCGCATGATTTGGGAATCGCGCCTGTCGATATTGCCGTCCGCCCCCACGAACACGACCTCGGGCATCACATAGCCATCGAGCGCGCTCAATTTGACGTAATCGGAATATTGCGCCGCAAAGTATTCGTCGAGCGCTCTCACGTATCCGTTTTCCATAGCTTTTATTATACCATACCCGTAAGACAAAATGCAAGCGATTCCCGCCGCCCCGCAGGAAAAAATGACGCGCGCAATCGCCCGTCCGACGGATCCGCCTGCACGCAAAACCGTTCTTAAATCACATTATTTGCGGAATTTTCACTAAAAGCGTGAAAAAATTTTATCAAAAGACTTGCAAACGCGGATAAAACATGATAAAATAAGTAACGTATCGCGTTAATTGCCGTAACATAATGCGGCGGCGCACGAAAAAATAAAGGGGAAACCGGATAACGAAATGAAGCGCAGACGAATCGACCAAATTGCAGAACTTTTAGACAAACGCGGAAAGCTTTCTTTGGATCAGCTTTCGGAATTTTTTCCCGACGTATCGCAGATGACCTTGCGGCGCGACCTGTTGATTTTGGAACAGCAGGAAAAAATCATTCGCGTACGCGGCGGCGCCATGTCGGTGAAGGAAGTGCAGAAGGTGTCGGGCGAGGCATACGCCAAAAAGACTGCGAGCAACACCGACGCGAAAATCGAAATCGCGCAGAAGGCGGCAAGCCTGATCGACGAAAACTGCTCGCTCTTCCTTGACGGAGGCACGACCGCCATGTATCTCGCCAAGGAGCTGCCCGACTGCAACATCCACGTATTCACCAACGGGCTTGCCGTTGCCGTGGAGCTTGCAAAGAAAAAAAATATCGACGTAACCATGTTCGGCGGACAGGTGTTGAAGGACAACCTTTCCACGGCGTCCCCCGCGGCGAAGGCGTATTTTGACAATACGAATTTCGAGCTCGCCATTATGTCCGCTTCGGCATTCACGCCGGAAAACGGATTCTCCTGCGGATCGCAAATCGAGGCGGATCTGTTAAAACAGACGCGCAAAAAGGCGAAAGCGACGTACATGATGCTCGACAGTTCGAAGATCGGCAAAATCATGCCCTACACCTTCGCCCGCATGGAAGATATCGACGTGCTTATTACCGACGACGATTTCCCCGAGGAATTGAAGCAGTCCTTCGTAAAACAAAATATCGTTGTCATGTAATCAAAATCCCTTGCAATGCGAGGGATTTTTTATTAGCCGTCCGCTCCGCGCGGACGGCTTTTAATACTCTCCCAATCCCAAAACGTAGTTTGCGGAAACGTCGAGCGCCGAACACAATTTGGCAAACGTGTCAAGCGCGGGAAAAACGTCCGCTTTCATATATTTGGAAACCGTCTGCGCCGACACCCCGATTTTTTTCGCCAATTCTTTCTGCGTGATCCCGCTCCGCCGGATACATTCCCGCAACCGCAACTGAATGTCCGTTAATTCCATAAGCGCTCCCCCTCTTGCCGTTTATTTACAAAAAATATCGCATATTATGCGATATTTTGCTTGACAATCGTATAATATGCGATTATAATATAATTATTCTACCGTACGGTAGAACGTGTTTCGGGAATCATGAAAATTTCCCCCCCTAATGAAATTGATTTTTCCCGTTACGCGGAATGCGCGGCTGAAAGCCGCGCATTCTTGCTTTGGTAGACGGGTTGCGGGTTATCCACAGAGTTATCCACATTAAATTGTGGATAACCGATCGTATTCTCACAAAACGTAGTTTTTTTTATTCGTTTTACGTAATTTCGCACCTTCCCCTCCGTCTTTCCGAACGAAGCGTGGTCGGAAAATCATTTGTCCCAAACGCGCTTGCGCAAAGAATCCGTATGTCGCAGGGCGTGGGAAACCGTTGCTGCAAGGGATGAAACGTCAACGCGGATTATTTTCCGCAATCAACCGATCAAAAACGGCGTATCCCCCGACTTTTCCACATAAAAATAAAAGCTCTCGGATGTGTCCGAGAGCTTTCGTTTACAAATAACAACTTACTTTTTGCAATTTTTGCGGAGCGTTTCCAGACTGTCGCGCAGTTCTTTGGGCAATCTGTCGCCGAACTGTTCGTAATAGCCCTCGATCTCGTCCGCTTCCTTCGCCCAGCGTTCCTTGTCGATATAGAGAATTTTCTCCAAATCCTCCGTGGACATATCCAGACCTTCGAGGTCGATATCCTTTGCATAAGGTACGTAGCCGATCGCCGTTTCCTGCGCGTCCGCTTTGCCTGCGCAGCGCTTTAAAATCCAGTCGAGCACGCGCATATTGTCGCCGAACCCCGGCCAGAGGAACTCGCCGTTCTCGTCCTGACGGAACCAGTTGACGTTGAATATTTTGGGCGGGTTCTTTGCTTTTTTGCCCATTTCGATCCAGTGCTCGAAGTAGTCCGCCATATGATAGCCGCAGAAAGGCTTCATTGCCATAGGATCGTGGCGCAGCACGCCGACCGCGCCCGTTGCCGCAGCCGTCGTTTCCGAACTCATGATCGATCCGACGAACACGCCGTGATCCCAATCGCGCGACTGATATACGAGCGGCGTGGTGGTCGCCCTTCTGCCACCGAATACGATCGCATCGAGGGGAACACCCGTTTTGGAATTGAATTCGGGCGAAAGGCAAGGGCAGTTGACGGCGGGAGCCGTAAATCTCGAATTGGGATGCGCCGCTTTTACGCCGCTGTCGCGCGTCCAGTCGTTTCCGAGCCAGTCGATGAGCTTTTCGGGCGCGGGCTTAGTCAGACCCTCCCACCAGACGGTATTGTCTTCGGGATTGATCGCAACGTTCGTGAAGATCGTGCCCTTCTTGGTTGCGGCGAGCGCGTTGGGGTTGGATTTCTCGTTGGTGCCGGGAGCAACGCCGAAGAATCCGTTTTCGGGATTGACCGCCCAAAGTCTGCCGTCCTCGCCCACGCGGATCCAGGCGATATCGTCGCCGACGCATTCTACCTTGTAACCGAGCTTGCGGTAGTGTTCGGGGGGAATGAGCATGGCAAGATTGGTTTTGCCGCAAGCGGACGGGAACGCCGCCGCCAGATATTTTTTACTTCCGTCGGGATAGGTAACGCCGAGAATGAGCATGTGTTCCGCCATCCAGCCCTCCCTCTTTCCGAGGTTGGACGCAATGCGGAGCGCAAAGCACTTTTTGCCGAGAAGGACGTTGCCGCCGTACGCGGAGTTTACGGAAATGATCGTATCGTCTTCGGGGAAGTGCATGATATATCTCTTTTCGGGATCGACGTCGCACTTGCAGTGGAAACCCTTGACGAAATCGCCGTCGTTGCCGAGTTCTTTGTAAACGTCAAGCCCGACGCGCGTCATGATCGCCATGTTCAATACAACGTAAATGCTGTCGGTAACTTCGATACCGATTTTAGAGAAGGGCGAACCGACGACGCCCATGGAATAGGGAATGACGTACATCGTGCGTCCCTTCATTTTTCCGCGTGCAATTTCGCGGCAGAGCGCATAAGCCTCCTGCGGATCCATCCAATAGTTGATGGGACCTGCATCGTCCTTGTTTTTGCAACAAATGAACGTGCGCGCCTCCACGCGGGCAACGTCGTTTTCCGCCGTGCGATGATAGTAACATCCGGGGAGCTTTTCCTGATTGAGTTTGATCATTTCGCCCGATTCGCACGCCTGTTTGCGCAGAGCCTCGAGCTGTGCTTCGCTGCCGTCGATCCATACGATTTCGTCCGGCTGCGCAAGCTTCGCACTTTCTTCGACGAAGTCAAGAACCTTCTTATTGTCGGTAAGAGCCTTCATTTTATAACCTCCGATGATTTTTCGATTTCCTGATTTCGGAAAAAAGGGAAAATCCCCCTTTTCGTCCGAGTTTATTATACCACAAAATTATGTCAATGTAAACGGTATCGCAGAAAATATTTTTTAAAACGTCGATTGAGGTTTAAAATTTTTCGGTTCCGTTCCGGAATACGGGCGCATCGTTCGATGTGCCTTATTTTTTCGTCTCTACGTCTCTTTTTTCGACGAAATCACCCAATTCTTTTCCTCCCCGATCGGGTTATGATGAAAAAAATCCTTTCGTGCGAGGTGAACCATGGCTTACGAAAAACGGGTGTGCGTTTTAAGACAGGTAAAACGGGGGTTTACGGCAGACGGCAGCGCGCTTTCGGGCGCGGTATACTGCGAAAGGCTGGGCAAAGAGCTTACCGTAACCGTGCGGCTTGCGGGGCTTGCCCCCATCCGCGAGGGCAGGTACGTGCTCGTTTTAGGCGTGGGCGGCAAGACCTACTGCTTCGATCTGGACGGCGGAGACGTGCTGAAAATCAACGACGCACCCCCGCTCGGCGACGGATTCAACGTTCTCTTATGCTATCTTCGGCAGGAAGCTTCGCCCGTGGCGTTCGGAAATTGCGGGCTTGCCTCTTCCGATTTTTTACCCCTGCTCAACGCTCTTTGCAAGAGGGACGAAAAAAAGAAAAAACAGGCGCCGATGCCCGTGCCGCCAGTAGAGCTTCCGCCTACGGGACCGAACGTTCCGCAGGCGCCCTTTATCCCCGATCCCGCCGTCCCCGAGGAGGAACCGCCCGCCGAACGGGCTTGCTTTCGCGAACGCGCCAATGCCTACGACGACGAAGCGATTGCCGACGCCGACTACTTCCTATCGCAAGACGATAGAAATGCATCTGCTGCGAGCAAAAATCAAGACGAGAAACGAGAGGAGTCGGGCGGAGACGATTCTGATGAAGATGACGAAACTTTACACCCTTTCGCTCGCACGAAGGGATCTCTTACATATTATAAGGAAATAAGAAAGGATTTGGAAAAGGCGTTCCGCACCCGCCCCGGGGACACGCGGCTGCTGAGCGTGTTTCCGCAGTCGGAATGGGTCAAGGCGAACGGGGCGCTGCTCGGGATCATCTACGAGAACGGCACGCCGCGCTATCTGTGCGTCGCCACGGAAAAGGACGGCGATCCGCCCAAAGAAATCAAAGATCGCTGTACCTTCGTCCCTTCCTCCCCCTTTTCGGACGAACTCGGATTTTATATCGTCTTTCAGGACGCCGACACGGGGGAATACGTTACCGTAAACAACGCCTGATCGCAACACGCTTCCCTTCGAATTGCAGGGAGGCGTTTTTTCACGCCGTCGATTTTCCAAAGCAAAATATGCCGTTACTTTCCGCGCCGCCTCTTTTTACGGTATGACCTTTTTTCTCTTCAAGTCAAGCTTTCCTGCCGAAAAACCGTCCGCAGACTTTATTTATATGTCTTGCCATTTTTATTCGTTCGTGATATAATAGATGCGATCATGATAAGCGAAAAACTCGAAACGTATAAAAATATGATCTACGGAGAAAAGCGGGACGTTTTTTTCCGTTTTTACGAACTGCTGAAAGAATATAACGCACGCTTTAACCTCACTTCCATTACCGAGGAGAGCGAAATATTCACAAAGCATTTTCTCGACAGCGTTGCGGGCGAAAGCCTGTTTAAAAAGAACGCCTCCGTCGCAGAAATCGGCTCGGGCGCAGGCTTTCCTTCCCTGCCCTTAAAAATCGTGCGGCCCGACTTAAAATTCACCCTTGTGGAAAGCACGGGGAAAAAGTGTGAATTTCTGCGCGTCGCCGCAAAGGAGCTTGCGCTTGAAAACGTAGAAATCGTCAACGCCCGCGCGGAGGAGCTTGCCCGCGACGCGCGCTACCGCGAAAAATTCGATCACTGCTGCGCCCGCGCCGTCGCGCGGCTGAATACGCTTGCGGAATACTGCGTTCCCTTCATAAAGAAAGGCGGCTCGTTTATCGCCTACAAGGGCGACGTTGCCGAAGAAGCGGAGGAAGCGAAGCGCGCCCTGAAAATTCTGGGCTGCGGCAGAACGAAAATCTTTTCCTGCCAACTGGAAACCGCGGGAAAGCGCGCGCTCTTCGTTGCGGATAAGACCTCCTCTACCCCCGCCCTCTACCCCAGAGGCAACGGCAAAGAACGCAAAAAACCGCTGTAACCATTCCCATGAAACGTTTTACCTGCGCTTTGACGGGACACAGAGAGTTGCCCGCAAATTTCGACAACAAATTATTGTACGATACGCTCGAATCCTTGCTGATCGCAGGCTGCGACACCTTTATGTGCGGCATGGCGGAGGGCTTCGATTTGCTTGCGCTCGAACTTTTGATCGAGCTCAAAGACCGTTACCGCTTTTACGTGGAGGCTTGCGTCCCCTTCGAAGGACAGGAACGCACCTTTTCCGAAAAGAACAGACAAAAGTATTTCGATCTGCTCGCCCGCTGCGACAGGGAAACCGTACTCTTCGACGCCTACCGCAAGGGGTGTTTTCTTGCCCGCGACCGTTATATGGTGGATTTATGCGACGTCGTGCTTGCCTATTGCACCAAATCTACCGGCGGAACGTATTATACCGTGTCCTACGCCGAGAGTAAGCGAAAACAGATCCGTTTTCTTCCGCCGTCGGGCGAAATCGTGTAAAAAACGGTTGACGGATTTCGATCCGTGGTATATATAATTAACAAACATTTTATTTACGGAGGCGTATTATGTGGCTGAAAAGCCTTAGCGTTACCGAACACGTCTTTTTCTGGATCGCAATTGCGGGCAGCGCCGCGCTCGTGATCCAGATCATCGTTATGCTCTGTTCCTTTGCGGGAATGGACGCCGACGTTTCGGACACCTTCGACGGCGACGTCGATTCGGACGGGGGGCTGTCCTTCTTTTCCGTCAAGGCGATCACCGCATTCTTCGCGCTCGGCGGCTGGTGCGGCTTTGCCACGGCTTCCTCGATAAACAACGTCTGGACTCCCGTTCTCGTGGCAATCGCAACCGGCAGCGCCGCTCTCGTCGGCGTAGGCTTTGCCATGCGCGGAATTTCGAAATTGCAGTGCTCGGGAAACCTCGTCAAGGAAAAACTGACGGGCATGACGGCAACCGTTTACGTTACCGTACCCGCAGCGCGTTCGGGAAGAGGAAAAATCACGCTGACCGCACAGGGAAAATTTACCGAGCTCGACGCGGTTACGGACGACGAAGACAAACTTTCCGTCGATACCCCCGTCAGAATTCTGTCCTATGAAGAAGATTTCGTAGTCGTTGCGAAAATCGGCGCGGAACGGGCAGAAGAGAGCAAAACGGAAGATTCCGTTTCGTAATAAAAAAATAACAAGGAGAAAAAATTATGTTGCATCCCGCAATCATTGCAGCCATCGTCGTTGCAGTTCTCATCGTGTTCATGATCATTCTCACGGTCGCCGTGCGTTACAAGACGTGCCCGCCCGACAAAATCATGATTATTTACGGTAAGATCCGTCCCAATGCCGACGGCACGTACCGCAGCGCCAAATGTATCCACGGCGGCGCGGCGTTCGTTCTTCCCTTTATCCAGAAATACACCTATATGGATTTGACTCCGCTTGCGATTTCCGTCGACCTGAAAAGCGCGCTCTCCAAACAGAACATCCGTATCGACGTGCCCTCCATCTTTACCGTGGGGATCTCCACCGATCCTGGCGTCATGCAGAATGCGCCGAACGGCTGAGAATGCTCCGCCTTAATCAGATTTCCGATTTGGCGCGGGACATCATCTTCGGACAGCTCCGTCTCGTTATCGCAACCATGAACATCGAGGAAATCAACGCGGACAGAGATAAATTCCTCGAAGCCATTTCCCGCAACGTGGAGGGAGAACTGAAAAAAGTCGGACTCAGACTCATCAACGTAAACGTAACGGATATTTCCGACGAATCGGGCTACATCACCGCGCTCGGACGGGAAGCCGCCGCGAAGGCTATCAACGACGCGAAAGTCTCCGTTGCGGAGGAGGATAAGAAGGGTTCCATCGGTGAAGCAAACGCCAAAATGGAAGAACGTGTCCGCGTAGCGGAAGCGGAATCCGCCGCAATCGAAGGCGAAAACAAAGCGAAAGCGGAAATCGCCCGCTCGCAGGCAATGCTCCGCGAAAAAGAAGCGGAAGCCAACAAGCTCGCCGTTACCGCCGAAAAGGTACAGGCGGCAAAAGCACTCGAAGAGAGCTACGTAGCGGAAAAGCAAGCGGAACTTTCGCGTGCGGAACGCGAAAAGGCTACCAAGGAAGCAGACGTCATCGTTGCCGCCGACATCGAGAAGCGCAAGCTGGAAATCGAAGCGGAAGCGCTCGCCGAACAGACGAGAAGACGGGCGCGCGGCGAAGCCGACGCTATTTATGCGAAGATGGACGCGGAGGCGCGCGGCTTGCGCGAAAAACTGACGAAGCAGGCGCTCGGTATGCGCGAACTCGTAAAGAGCGCGGGTACGAGCGACGAGGCAGTGCGTCTGTTGATCGCCGACAAGATAGAGAGCATCGTTGCCGAACAGGTAAAGGCAATATCGGGCGTGAAGATAGACAAGGTAACCGTATGGGACGGCGGCACGAACGCCGACGGCAAGACGGGAACGGCAAACTTCCTTTCGGGGCTGTTAAAAAGCCTTCCCCCGCTCGAAGAACTCTATAACATGGTCGGGCTGTCCCTGCCCAAAGCAGTCTCCCCCGTAAAAGAAGAAAAGGCAACCGAACGCAAAGAAATCTCTTCTGAAGAAAACTGATTTTAAAAACGGACGCGTTTATATGCGTTCGTTTTTATTATTTTGTATCTTCTATCCACCGCGCTGTGGACATCCCGTTTTTATCCACTTGCTTGTCCACAAGTTATTCACAAGGAAAAATTTGCGAAATTACCCGAAATCGGTTGAATTTTTCCTTGTTTTTCGTTATAATAAAAGCTGTATCGGGGTGTTTTTTCACTTGTCCACATATCAACAGCCCCTATTATTACTATTATTATATATATTTCTATATTAATCACCCCTTAAAAGGAGGCTCCTCATGAAATTTACTTCGAACGGTCTTTCGCTGGCGGAAGCGGTGCTCAAAGTAAGCAAAGCGTGTGCCGTCAGAACGACGGCTCCCGTAATGGAATGTATCAAGATCGGCGCCAAGGGCGATACCGTATCGCTTCTTGCCACCGACGGAGAACTTTCCATTGAAAAGACGATCAAAGCGGAAGTGCTCGAAGAGGGCGCCGTTTGTGTTCCGGGAAAGCTTTTTACCGATTTTATCGGCAAGCTGTCCGGCGAAGAGGTATGCGTTACCACGGGCGAACGGGGCGTTGAAATCAAGTACCGCGATTCGGGCTCGTATATGCAGGCGATTTCCGCGGAAGAATTTCCGGAAATCAATCTGACCGTCGGCGAGGACAGCTTCGTCCTGAAACAGGGCGACTTCAAAAAAATCGTCGCGAAAACGGCGTTCTGCTGTGCGCAGGACGACAGCCGCCCCGTGTTGAAGGGGTGTCTGATGGAATTTAAGGACAAGCTCGAAATGACCGCGCTCGACGGTTTCCGCCTTGCCCTTTCCGAAACGGCGGTGATTTCCAAGAGCGGGGAAAAGAACATCATCTGTCCCGCGCGTACGCTCAACGAAATCGCGCGGATGCTTCCGGGCGAGGACGAAGAGGTTACGGTATACGCCGACGGAGGGACGTTGCTCGTCAAGAGCGACACGACGACCGTCGTATCCCGCCTGTATCAGGGCGATTTCATCAAACGCCAGAATGTCGTTCCCACGCAATTCACCACGGTGGTTACCGTTACGCGCGAGGAACTCGTTGCCAGCGCCGAGCGCGCTGCAATTCTCATACGCGGCGATAAAAATAATCTCGTTACCCTCGAAATCGGATCGGAAAAGGTTAAAATTTCGTCCGTTTCCGATTACGGCAACGTGGCGGAGGCAATTGCCGCAAGCGTGGAAGGCGTGGATTTGACCATCTCGATGAACGCGAAATATCTGTTGGATGCGTTGCGCGCGTTGGAAGAGGAAAAAGTAACGATTTCCTTCAACGGGGCAATTTCCCCCTTTATTCTGCAAAATTACGAAAAGAAAGACAGCCTGTATCTCATTTTACCCGTGAGAAACGCCTCGTAATCGCTTGACGGAAGGGAATAAAAACTTTATAATCAAGGAAAACAAATCGAAACGGAGAAATAAAAATGAAAAGAACCTATCAACCCAAAAAGAGACAGAGAAGCAAAGTGCACGGTTTTCGCAAGCGCATGAAGACGACGGGCGGGAGAAACGTGATTAAAAGAAGAAGAAACAAGGGCAGAAAACACGTTTCCGCATAACGAGCCGTGAAACGCTGTTTCCGCTTAAAAAAGAGTAAAGAAATTACGGCGGTGTATCGTGGAGGAAAGAGAGTATTTTCCTCCACGGTAACGCTTATTTATCGGATTTCGAAAAAGACGAGTTACGCAGTTTGCGTGGGAAAAAAATATGGGAAAAGCGTGCAAAGAAACAAAATCAAGCGGCTCTTGCGCGAGGCTTTCGCCCTGTACGGGAAAGATATATCTCCTCCCGCAACCCTGCTGCTCATCCCGAAGGTCAGGGACAGCTACTCGGTATCGTCCTTCTCGAAGGATTTGCGTTATCTATTCGAAAAAGAAAAAATTCTTGATCGGACTGAGGGAGCTGATCGTCGATAATTTTCGGTATTTGCGAAAAATCAGAAGTAAATTTCGTTTCGGACGAGCAATCTGCATCCGCATGATATGCTTTTACCAGCAAAAGCTTTCGCATCATACCTGTCTGTACAACCCCACCTGCTCGGAATATACCAAGCGGTGCATCAATAATTTCGGGGCGATCGTCGGAATTTTGCTTGGGATATGGCGGATTTTGCGCTGCAATCCTCTTTCGAAGGGAGGAATAGACCCCGCTCCCGAACGTCCGCTTCGCAAGAAGTGGCTATTATAAAAGGAAAATGATGGCATTTTTATTTGAATTACCCGCGGAAGGGTATAGAATCGGGCTGGATTGGCTCGGCAAGTTTGCACAGGCGATCATCGAAGGAGTCGGCTCGATCGGCTTCGGGATCATCGTCTTTACGCTCGTGCTGAAAGCGATCACCCTCCCCTTCGATATTTACCAGCGCGTAAAGATGAGGAAGCAGAACCTCGTCATGAAGCAGATGCAGCCCGAGCTCGAAAAGTTGCAGAAACAGTACGCGAACGATAAGAATATGTACAACCAGAAGATGATGGAATTGTACAAGAAAAACGGGTATTCGATGTTCGGCGCCTGTCTGCCCATGATACTTTCGCTCGTTATCCTTATCGTGGCGTTTCAGGGCTTTCGAACCTATTCGCAGTATTCCAACCTTTCCATGTACGAAAATATGTCGAGCGTTTACAACGCCGCCATTCTCGAATACTCCCCGCGGGGGGAGGATTATCTCCTTACCGAAGGCTACTTAACGCTGAAAGAAGCGGATGAGAGCGCAGAAAAAATACCTTGGGTGATGGACGAAAGCTTTACGAAAGACGGCGTTTTGTATAAAATGACGATGGTGAAAGTAGGCGGCGAAGAGGCAAAAGACGTAAAGTATCTCGAAGTACGTCCTGCCGCGATGAGCGGGGACAAATTCATGTGGTACCGCTACTCTTTGGAGTCGCAGTATATCGAGAAGCAGTACTATCTCGAGGAAGAAGCGCTGAAACAGAACGAAAAAATTACGGAAGAAATCAAAAACGTCGAAAATTTTGATTCGCTGAGCGAGGAAATGAAACAGGCGAATTACCGTGCCGCCGTAGCCAAAATCGGTGCGGAATCCGTGCGCAATTGGTACGGTAAGGGACAGTCGGGCTTCCTGTGGGTTAAGAACGTGTGGTATCCCGACGTCTCGTACAGCCACCCCATCCAAAGCTACAAAACGCTTTCGAAGGAGTTAAATAAGAAAGTTACCCTTCAGACGGGAGAAAAGAAAGAGCTCTCTTCCGTTCTGACCGCCACACAATACGACAATATCACCTCCGAACTGACGGCGGCAAAGAAAGCGCCGAACGGCTATTTCATTCTGATCATCCTCTCGATCGGCTTCATGGTACTCTCGCAGTTTATCACTATGCGCAGCTCCAAGGAGAGCAATAAGTATCAGACGGTGGACGGTCAGGGCGCAAAAACACAGAAGATCATGATGATCATGATGCCTCTCATTTATGCGGTGTTCGCGTTCATGTACAGTGCGGCGTTCTCCATATATATGACCATGAGCAGCATAGTCTCACTGATCGTTACCCTCCTTTCCAATTTGATTATCGGCAGAGTGTTCAAAAAGAAGGAGCAGGCGGCAGTTATCGAGCAATACTCCCGTAAATACGAATGGCAGAAAACCGAAAAAGAGAAAAAGCAAGATTTAAAAAAAGAAAAGAAAGAAAAAAACAAAAGAAACAAAAAATAACCTAAGGAAAGGTTTTGTATGGAAAATTCACAGGTATTCACCGCAAAGACGGTGGAAGAGGCAATCGAAACGGGTTTGCAGGCGCTGGGCGTTGCACGCGAGGACGTGGACGTGGAGATTTTGGAGGAAGGAAAGGTACGGCGTATCGGAAAATCCACTCCTGCCGAAGTAAAACTTACCGTTAAGGAAAAGCTGAGCGACGGCGCGCGCGCCGTCAAATTCCTCGAAGGGTTGTTTGCGGTGATGAAAGAGGACGTATCCCCCGTGCTCCGCGAAGAGGAAGAAAAGGTGATCATCGACCTGAACGCAGAGAATTCCAAAGGAATTATCGGCAGACGGGGCGAAATTATCGACGCGATGCAGGTTTTGGCTGGCGCGGTAGCCAACACGGGCAGAAAAGTGTATAAACGCGTAGTCGTAGACTACGAAAACTACCGCGAAAAACGCGAAGATACGTTGAAGAACGTCGCTGAAAAGCTGGCGGCAAAAGCCGTCCGTACGGGCAGACGCGTCCGTTTGGAGCCGATGAACCCCTACGACCGCAGAATCGTGCATTCCGCACTGATGGAGAACGGCGAAGTTACCACGCACAGCGAAGGGAAAGAACCCGCGCGTTACGTGGTGATCACGCCCAAAAATATGCGTCCCTACGACAGGAACGACCGCGGAAACAGAAATAACCGCTACAATAACCGCGGCGGTAACGGCGGAAGAAACGGGAAATTCGGAGACAGAAACGACCGTTACGGTTCGAAGAAGCCCTATCCCAAGAGAGATTTGCCCAAGGACGATACGCCGCAGAGCTCGGGAACGAGCCTTCGCCGCGACGGCGGTTCGGGCAGTAGCTACAAGCGCGGAGGTTTCAGCGGATTCTTCGGAACCTATCTCGGAAATTCCCGCGACGAGGATTCGACGACTCCCCCTACCAACGACGAAGAATAAGAATAAAACTCCCTTTACGGTGTAGTTCATAAGGATATAAAAAACAAGGAAAGATAACCGTAGTTCCCATAGGGAATTTTACCACAGGAACAGAATATAAGTATAGCGCACTATACCTTGCAAGCAAGGCAAGTGCGTTTTTACTTTACATTCTAATTTGATTGTTGTATAATAACAGAGCAATAAACAGTAATTTAGCGGAGGATAAAGAGTGAACATAAAATTGATTGAAGAAAACGAAATACAGGAAACATGCGAT
>CAJUOI010000007.1:0-27429 GCA_910588615.1 uncultured Christensenellaceae bacterium
CTTACGCCGATGGTACTGCGGCTCGACCGCGGAAGAGTAGGTAATTGCCGCCTTTCAAACGAAAGAACGAGCATCCAACGGGTGCCCGTTTTTTTCTTTTGAGCTTGTAAGGGAGTATTTTCATATTAAGGCGACGTTTCAAAGAGGAACGAAAAGGCAAGTTTCTTCGCTACGCTTGAGAATGACGAGCAGGGCATCTACGGCGAGGACGGGCAAACTCTACGGAGCGTAGGTTGTTTTTTGGAAAAACTATGCTATAATGTACGAAAGGAGATTTGCTATGGACGTAATTAAAAGCGGGCAGTTTATTAAAAGTTTAAGAAAAGAGAGGGGCTTAACGCAGAAGGAAGTTGCCGAGCAATTAAACGTTTCGGAAAAAGCCGTCTCAAAATGGGAAACGGGCAGGGGATTTCCGGAAATGAGTTTGCTGCTGCCGCTGTGTAAATATTTCGGTATCGGAATCAACGAGCTTCTGTCGGGAGAACGACTTGACGAAGGGCGGTACGTGGAAAAAGCGGAGGAAAACATTGCGTCCCTCGTAATCGACAGAACGACGCCGAAAAAGAAAGTCGTCATTACAACGGTATCCTGTGTTTTGACGGTTCTTGCCTGCCTTGCGATAAACCTTTTATCGGCTTTATTTATCGCACAAGTGTGGTTGAAATTCGTTATGTTGGGAATTTCGCTCGTCATGTGCTTTGCCGTGGTTGCGGTTATCGTCGTGGTTGCGGTGAGCGTGGAAATTTACGAATGCAAGGAGTGCGGCGAAGGGTTTGTACCGACGCTGTCCGCCTACGTGCTTGCTCCGCACACGCTGACGCGCAGGTATTTAAAATGTCCTTTTTGCGGAAAAAGACACTGGAATAAGAGCCGTATCAGAAAATAAAACGGACGGTTGCTTTTATCGTATAATTCTGTTATAATACAAATGAAAAAAGTTGCTTGCAATTATCGGGCTCGTCTAATTTGGGGAGCGTTTTATGTACCGTCATCACGAAGAGAGTATCGAAAAATTAAAAACGTATTTCCGCAATGAGGAAGGGGTGATTGCGATCGTCTTAGACGGGTCGATCGTAAAGGGCAACGAGCGCCTCGATTCGGACGTGGATGCAATAATCGTCGTTACAGAGGAAAGGTATCGGGCGCTGGAAGCGGCGAACCGCCTTGCCGAAGTCGTTACGGGGTACTGTACCTACGAGGGCGGGTATTTCGACATCAAGTATAAGACGAAGCGCATTTTAGAGCGTGCCGCGCAGTCCGCAAGTGAGCCCACGCGGAATGCGTTCGTCAAGGCGCAAGTTATTTACACGACGGACGAAGAAATCCAACCTCTGGTCGATAAGATCGCCGCTTATCCCGAAGCGGAACGGGCGGATAAAATCAAATGTTTTAACGCGGATTTACAGCTCAACCGCGGATACTTTTTGCATTGCGTCAAAGAGGACAACGCCTATATGCGCGCGCATCTGGCGCAGGAAATCGTATACAGCGTGTACCGTTTGATTTTGGCGGAAAACCGCGTGCTTTTTCCGTGCAACCGCCGTCTGGAAGAAACGGTGCAAAAGTGCGAACGCCGTCCCGCCGACATTTTGCAATTGGGGGCGAAGTTTCTGAAAACGGTTTCCGTAGAGGATTGCGAAACGTTTGTGAATCGCTTTTGGCGGCAGAGCGGACTTGACCTAACGGACGACGTCAGCGAAAATTGCTCGCAATACGTAAAGTATTACGAGGATTGGTGGTTAAAAGAAAATCCGTCTTTTCCAAACGAATGGTAAAATTTTTTAAAAAAGCGTTAAAAGCCGCATTCGTTGGTGGTATAATAAAAGGGCTATGAGAAAATTGACTTTGGTTAGAAAAAAATCCTTCGTCGGTTGTGCGTGCCGCGTATTCGTATATCGTACGCTTTCCGCAGGCGAACCGACGTACGACCTGCTCCTCAACGGGGTGCCATGCTTGCTCGTTACTACGCTGAAAAACGGCAAACAGACGGAAATCGAAATTCCGGATTGCGATACGACGGTATGGGTAAGCAATTCCCGTATGCTCCCTAACGATTTTAAAGAGGGGTATCTTTATCCCGCAGGTGCGGAAGCCGGTACGCTGTATATCAAGATGCGGTTTTCCCCCTTCGAGGGAAACCCCATCGTACTTTCAACCACGCCCAATTAAAAGTAAGAACAGTGTCGTTATCGGGAATCCTTACGGGAAGTATGCGCCTGCGCGGTTTGCCTGACGGAAAGTTCGAGCGGACACCGAGAAAATTTCAAATCCCGTCGGAACGGAAGTCGGAAGGAGTTTTATGACGGAAACGGAAAAGATGCTTGCGGGTAAAATTTACGACCCGAGCGACAAGTCGCTTACTGCGCGGCGTGCGCGCGCGCATTCGCTGAGCAGGCAATACAACGAAACGGACGAAACGGAAGAGGAGAAGCGTAAGCTGATTTTGGACGAGCTTCTGCCCAACCGCGGCGAGGGGGCGTATTTGCAGGGACCTCTCAATTTCGACTACGGTCTGTATTTTAAAACAGGCAGGAATTTTTACGCCAATTTCAATTTGACCGTGCTGGACTGCTGTCCCGTAACGGTGGGGGATAACGTATTTATGGGGCCGAACGTTTCGCTGATGACTCCCGTGCATCCTTTCCGCTGGCAGGACAGAAACCCGAAGGTAAAGGCGGACGGTACCGTGTACGACGACGAGTACGCAAAGCCCATCGTCATCGGGGATAACTGCTGGCTCGCATCTAACGTTACGGTATGCGGCGGCGTGAAAATCGGCGAAGGGTGCGTTATCGGTGCAGGCAGCGTGGTAACGCGAGATATTCCCGAAAACAGCTTGGCGGCGGGCAATCCGTGCAGAGTCATCCGCAAAATCTCCGACGCCGACGCAATCGCGTTGAAGAGCGAACTTTTTTAAAAATTTTTATCAAAGACGTTGCTTTTCGCTAAGAAAGGGTTATATATAAGAAAATGAAGGAGAAACTATGTTAAACAAAAAGATCGCCGAGCTTGTGAACGAGCAGGTAAACAAAGAACTTTATTCGGGATATTTATATCTCGATTTCGCCAACTATTATGCGGACGAGGGGCTGGACGGCTTCGCGCATTGGTACGAGGTACAGGCGCAAGAGGAGCGCGATCACGCCATGATGATGCGCAGATACCTGATCGACAACGGTATCCGCGTTACGTTCGATGCGATCGCAAAGCCGGACAAGAAGTTTTCGGATACTACCGCGCCGCTGAAAGCCGGCTACGAGCACGAGCAGTACGTAACCTCGCTGATCAACAATATTTACGCAGAGGCGTTTGCGATCAAGGATTTCAAAACGATGCAATTTCTCGACTGGTTTATCAAGGAGCAGGGCGAGGAGGAAAAGAACGCCGAGGACTTGCTGAAAAAGATGGAGCTGTTCGGACACGACGCCAAAGGGCTGTACGCGCTCAATCAGGAGCTTGCCGCCCGCATTTACACGCCGTCTGCGACGGGCCCCGCCATGTAACGGAATATTAAGAACGCTTTGCCGCGCCCGGTTCGGGCGCGGTTTTTTCTCGTCCGCCCCCCTTGCCCCCCTTTGTACAAGAGGGACAAGATCCTTCGTCGCGCTTCGAATGATTAAAACGCGCAAATCGCTTGACGGCAGACGGCTTGCGTGCTATAATAAAACAAGCGTTTTAAAACAATTGTTTTATAAAAAGGAGAGAACATGCCGCCGAAAGCAAAATTCACTAAGGAAGAAATTGTTTCCGCCGCGATTGAAATTCTGCGGGATAAGGGGATTGAAGCGATCACCGCGCGCGAGTTAGGCGTGCGGCTGAACAGTTCCGCGCGTCCGATTTTTACGTTATACCGCAATATGGACGAAGTGCTGTCCGATACCGTGCGCGCGGTACGCGATATCTATAACCGCGAATACATTCAAAAGGGCTTGCGGGAGGCGCTTGCGTTCCGCGGGACGGGTGCGGCGTATATCCGTTTTGCGGTGGAAGAGCCGCAGTTTTTCCGTCTGCTGTTCATGACGGAGCACGATGAATCGCTGCGCGAGATCCTGCCCCGTATCGACGAAAACTTCGAAAGTATCGTGCATTCCGTCGTGGATGCGTACGGCGTCGTCCGCGAGCGCGCCGAATGGCTGTACCGTCATCTCTGGATATATTCGCACGGAATCGCAACGCTCTGTGCAACGGGCGCGTGCAGATTTACGGGGGAGGAAATCGAAACGATGCTGACGGATGTGTTTCTTGCACTGTTTGCACGGACGCAGGGGGGAGAGCAATGATCTTCGCCGAAAACGTTACCAAGTCTTACGCCAACGGAAGGACGCAGACGCAGGTGTTGAAGGGCGTTTCGCTGGAAGTGAAGAAGGGCGAGCTTGCCGTGGTGCTCGGCGCGAGCGGATCGGGCAAGTCTACGCTGCTGTCCGTGCTTTCGGGGCTGGAAACGCCGGACAGCGGCAGAGTCGTTGCCGACGGCGAGGAGATCTCCGCCATGAGCGAAGGAGAACGCACCAAGTTCCGCCGTAGGGCGGTGGGGTTCGTGTTTCAGCAATACTTTCTTCTGCCGCACCTGACGGCGGAAAAAAACGTGAAGCTGGGCGCGGATTTGGCGAAGAACGGAAGCTACGGCGAAATCCTTGCCGCGGTGGGGTTAGGGGAGAAACGCAAGAAATATCCTTCGGAGCTGTCGGGCGGCGAGCAGCAACGCGTGAGCATTGCGCGGGCGGTTGCGAAGAATCCGAAAATCCTCTTTCTCGACGAGCCGACGGGCGCGTTGGACGAGGAAACGGGGCGGAGCGTGATCGACTACCTGTTGAAGTTGCAGCGTGAACGCGGCTTTACGGCGGTGATGGTAACGCACAACGAAAATCTTTCCGAAACGGCGGACAGGGTAATTCGGATGAACAGCGGAAAAATTATCGCCGTTAACCAAAACGGTAGGAAGAAATCGGCGTATGAAATCGGTTGGTGAGGATGCCTATGATCGTAGGAGTAAAGGACGGGTTTAAATTTATCGGTGTTGCGGTGGTTTGCGCGTGCGCGACGTTCGTGTTGACCTTCTTTTTGAATTACCGGCTCGATGCGCTTGCGGTGGATGCGGGCACGCTGTCGGAGGAGGCGCGGGCTCTGTACGATGCGCAGCTCGTCAGCGCCAAAATTACCTGTGCGGTAACGGGCGGGTGTCTCGCCCTGATTGCCGCGGCGCTCACCGTGTTTTACGTGGGCGTGTATATCGACAGCCGCGCGCAGCGGCTGGGCGTGTTGAAGGCTCTCGGTTATTCCGACGGGCGGCTTGCCGCAGGCTTTCTCGCGTTCGGGCTGAGCGTGTTCGTCGGCTCGGCAGCAGGGCACGGCGCGGGGTACGCGTTTTCGCCGATCGTCTACCGCCTGATGAGCGACGGACTCATTCCGCTGACGCTGCGCTATCACACTACGCTTACCGTCTGCCTCGTCCTGCTGCCGACCGCGCTGTTTGCGGCGCTTGCGGCGCTCTGCGCGCTCGTCAAGCTCAGGCGTCCCGCACTGTCTCTGATTCGCGGCAAGGCGGAGAGGGAAAAGCACGGCAAAGACGGGCGCGCAGAGCGCTCCTTTTTGCGGGACTGTATGCTGAAAACGCCCGCAAGGAGCAAGTTACTTACCTTTTTCGTCGCCATCGCGGGCTTTTGCTACGGCACGATGCTGCAAATGAGCCGGTCGATGAAGGAGCTTTCTTCGGTTACGATGGGCGCGGTAATGCTGCTCATCGGCGTAGTGCTGTCGGTAACCGCGTTTGCGCTCGCTATGACCTCGCTCACGCGTGCCAACGCCAAAACGGTTGCGCTTATGCGGGCGTACGGCTATTCGCTGTCCGAGTGCGGGGCTGCGGTGTTCGGCGGCTTCCGTTTGTTCGCGTATTTGGGCTTTGCCGTGGGGACCGTTTATCAATACGGGCTGTTAAAGCTGATGACCGCCGTGGTGTTCCGCGGCGTTGCGGGGATGCCTGCGTATACCTTCGACGTCAAAGCGTTCTTTGTAACGTTTGCAACTTTTCTTGTGCTGTACGAGGCGGCAATTGCGTTTTTTACTTACCGTATCGGTAAAACGCCGCTAAAAAACTTTATCGCGGAGTAGCGCGTCGGCAACGGATGAGGATGATACGATATAATCTTTGCCTTATCCGTCTGCATTGCGGACACCTTCCCCTATGAACGGGAGGGGAAGGTGTTTATTTTAAAAACTTAAAAAATTTTAAGTAATTTTTGTAAAAACCGTTGACTATTATAGTAATAACGGCTATAATGGACGTATGATAGAAGAAAATTTCGATATCGTTTATAAAAAATTTCGCATCGAGCTGTACCGCCATATTTTTTCGGTATTGGGCAGCCGTGAGGGCTCGCTCTCCGCATCCGATTATTTTACGGTGGAAACGGTGTATCTGTTGGGCACGCCCACCATTTCAGAATTTGCGCGCACACTGAAAATATCCCAGCCGAACGCGACGTACCGCATTAAGTCGCTGATGGAAAAGGGCTACCTTGAAAAATTGGGCACGGAAAAAAAGAGCGCGTTCCGTCTGACGGTTACGGAAAAGTTCAAGAAGTACTACCACGAGGACATGGGGTACGGAAAATACATTTTCAATCGCTTAAAAGCAGCGCTCGACGAGGAGGAATTGAAGTCCGTCGACGAGTTGTTCGAGAAATTTATCAGCGCTTGCGACAGTACGCAGGACGCCATAGGAGACGAAACATGAGAATCATTACCGATTCTTCCGCGGAATTCGACCCGCAGGAAGCAAAGGCGTTAAATATACAGATCGTACCGCTTACCGTTATTTTCGGCGGTCAGGCGTACCTCGAGGGGCAGGATATGCCCAAGGATGAATTTTACGAGAAGTTGAAGTCGGAATTTCCGCACACTTCGTTGCCTTCCGCCGAAGAGTTTAAGGAGGAGTACCTGCGTTGCGAGGGGGAGGAAACGCTCGTGATCCTCATTTCGTCCGCGCTTTCCGGTACGGTAAACGCCGCAAGGCTTGCGGCGCAGGAATTCGGGAACGTCCGCGTATACGATTCGCTCTGCTGCACGGCGATGCTGCGCATTCTCGTGGAGACCGCGGTAAAAAACCGTGAAAGGGGCGTGGAAGAGGTGGTAAATATTCTCGACGGACTGCGTCCGCGCATCCGCCTGTACGCCTGTCTCGATACGCTCGAATTCCTGTATAAGGGCGGGCGGATCAAAAAGAGCGTGGCGATCGTGGGCGGACTTTTGGGGATCAAGCCGTATATCACCATTCCCAAGGAGGGTACGGTGGTGCAGGCGGGTAGGGCGCACGGGCAGAAGAAGGCGCTGAAAATGCTTTCCGATGCTTTGAAAACCGCCGATATCGACGAAAACTATCCCGTCTATTTTTTACAAACGGACGTAGACACGCCTGCGCGCGCGGTGATGAAAGAGGTCGGGCGCGAAAACGACCGTATTTTCCGTATATGCTGTTCGGTAGGCTCGCACATCGGACCGAACGCCGCGGGCGTCGTGTACGTAGAAAAGTAATTTTTTCGACAAAACTTGTATAAGATCATGGTTATCCACAGCCGAAATGTGGATATGTGGATAACTTTTTCAAAGAAACGCGCCGAAAAAACGCGCGGACGGAGGAACAAAAGTATGGCGCAGTCCGATTTGATGAGGCTGTTTTCGCGGTACGATTCGGAAATCAACGAGGGGGACTTTACGCCCGACGAGCTGCGGGAATACCTTGCCTACGCCGAGGGAGAGGAACATCCGCTCTCCCCGGCAGAATGGAAGGCGCGTTACTTCGAATTTTACGACGACGTAAAGGATAAGAGCCTGAAACGGCAGGATTGGTAAATGAAATAGGGGCCGTTCGTTTCCGAACGGCTTGCCGAACGATTATCGCCGCGTTCAATTCGCAAACGAAGGGACGCGGCGTTTTTTTACCGACAATCGTAACGGAGGGAAAAACGCGAACTGTCAATGTGGGGATTTCGAAATTCGGCCGAATGCAAAGATTTGCCGAAAAAACGGAGAAACGATTGTGCATTTGCGGTGAAAATTCTCGAATACCGGACGAATCCGTCCGCTTTACGTTGCTTTTTCGTGAAAACCGTGGTATAATAGTTTAAATTTCGAATAAAGGGAAGAATATGGAAAACAAGGTAATGTATTCGGCGGTGCAGCCGAGCGGAAATCTGACCATCGGCAATTACGTGGGTGCGATTTCCAACTGGGTGCGCCTGCAAAGCGAATACGATTGTTATTTTGCGATTGCGAATATGCACTCTATTACCGTGCGGCAGGAGCCTGCGGAGCTGAGGAGGCGCACGCTCGAGGTTGCCGCGCTCTACTTGGCTTGCGGCATCGATCCCGAAAAATGCACGCTTTACGTGCAGTCTCAGGTGCCGCAGCACGCCGAGCTTGCCTGGGTGTTGAATACGGTTACCTACGTGGGCGAGATGCAACGCATGACGCAGTTCAAGGACAAATCGCAAAAACACGCCGACAATATCAATATGGGGCTGATGGATTATCCCGTGCTGATGGCGGCGGATATTCTGTTGTATCAAACCGATCTCGTTCCCGTGGGGCTCGATCAGAAGCAACACGTGGAGATCGCGCGGGACGTTGCGATCCGCTTTAACAATCGCTACGGCGAAACTTTCCGCGTACCCGAGGCGTTGCTCGGCAAGACGGGCGCGAAGATCATGTCCTTGCAAGAGCCGGACAAAAAAATGAGCAAGTCGGACGAGAACGTCAACGCGAGCATATATCTTGCCGACGACAAGGACACGATCATCCGTAAGTTTAAGCGCGCCGTAACGGACAGCGAAAGCGAGGTGCGCTTTGCGGCGGAGAAGAAGGGCGTTTCCAACCTCATCTCCATCTACTCGATATTCACGAAAAAGAGCGTCGAAGAGGTCGAACGCGAGTTCGCGGGCAAAGGCTACGGCGATTTTAAGCTGGCGGTCGGCGAAGCCGTTGCGGACGCGCTTGCGCCCGTTCAGGCGGAGCAGAAGCGTCTGCTTGCGGACAAGGCGTATCTGAACGGCGTGCTTGCGTCGGGGGCGGAGAGGGCGTTTAAAACCGCTCGCAGGACGCTTGGCAAGGTGTATCGCAAAGTCGGGTTTTATCAGGGAGAATAAGGTGTTCGGTTACGTACGCTACGATTTACCCAATTTGTTCGTAAAGGACGTGATGCTGTACAAGTCGCTGTATTGCGGGCTGTGCAAGGGGATCGGCGCGTCCTGCGGGCAGGCCGCGCGCATGGGGCTTTCCTACGACGTTACGTTTTTATCCGCGCTTCTGCACAATATCGCGGGGCAGGATATCGTCATTGAAAGGTCGCACTGCTTCGAGCATTGCATCCGTAAGCGACCGATCGCGGCGGCGGACGACATGACGAGGGCGCTCGGCGCGCTGAATACCATTCTCGTTTACTACAAGCTCACCGACGACGTTCTGGACAGCGGAAAGGGCAGAAGCCGCAGGGCTTGGTTCAGGCGCGGTTACAGGCGGGCGAAAAAGAGGTATCCCGAGCTCGACGCGATCGTCGGCGGCTATATCAAGAAGCAGGCGGAAACGGAGCGTGCCAACACGGCTTCCCCCGATGCGGCGGCAGACCCGTCCGCGCTGATGATGCAGGAGATCGGCGATTGGTTTTTAAAGGATAAGGCAAGCGAATTTACCAAGGGGCTGTTTTACGGCTTGGGGAAGTGGGTATACTTAATCGACGCTCTTGACGATTACGAGAAGGACGGTAAAAAAAAGCGGTACAATCCCTTCGTTCTGAGCTACGGCGGCGGGACACGGCAGGAACTTATGCAAAAGTACGGAGAGGAAATCTCCTTTTTGTTCGATTCGCTCTTCTATTCCCTGCGCGTGAACCTTGCCGGAATTCCCTTCCGCTTCGACAGGGATTTGACGGATAACATTATCCTGCGCGGTCTTCCCGCCGAAACGGCGCGCGTGATGAAAGGGGAAAAGCGCAAAAAGACGAAGGATAAAGTATAAAGCTTTGGCATAAAAAAAGAAGCGAAACGAAATCCAAAAAAAGGAAGAATTATGAATCAGGAAAATTATACGATTTTAGGCGTTGAGGAAACCGCCACCGACGATGAAATCAAGGCGGCGTACGAGAGCCTGAAAGCAAAATATAACGAAGAGAAGTGGCAGGACGGCGAGGCGGGCAACCAAGCCGCGCGTATGCTCGGAAAACTGGACGCCGCCTACCAAGAGATTATGGAGGAGCGCGCGGAACAGGCGAAATCGACGAGCGGCCCCGGCGCTTTCGAAGAGGTTTCGAACGCCATCAAGAGCGGCGACTATGCGCGCGCGCAATCCATTCTCGATAACTTTAACGAGCGTTCGGCGGAATGGCACTATCTGCAATCGGTGGTTTTCTATAAAAAGAATTGGATCAACGAAAGTAAAAAGCAGCTGGAGATCGCCATTCAGATGGACGGCGAAAACACAAAATATAGAGATGCGTACGAAAAATTAAAGGCGCAGTCCGATTATAAAAAGGAAACGGGCGGCGCGCCCAACGTGCACGCAGATCCCGCTTCGGGCGATGCGCAGATGGGCGGAAACTGGTGCTCGAGCTGCGCAAGTATGTGCTATACCTATTTGTGCATCAACTGTCTTTGCAATCTGTGTTGCAGTTGCAGATAATATGAAGCGCCCGTCGAAATCGTTTGAAATCGCGCTGTCGGCAATCGCGTGCGCCGTGGCGGCGCTCGCCTTGACTTTGGGCGCGTACGTCGACGTCATGTATGCGGCGGGACTTCTCTTGGCGGTGTTCGCGCTCATGGTGCCGCTGAGCAAGGAATTTATCTGGGGGGACGCGCTGGCTTTTTTGGGCGGCGCGATCCTTGCCTTTTTATTTTGCGGATTTTCCGTGTACAAGCTGATACCGTTCCTTACGTTTTTGGGATTGCATCCGCTCGTAAACTTTCTGCAAAAAAAGTACGTTAAGCGCAAGTGGCTGCACGCGATCGTGTTTTTGGGCAAAGCGATCTGGTTTTGCCTTGCGCTGTGGCTCTCGTGGCAGGTCGTGTTCGTTAAGTTTTTCGCGCTCGATCAGACGAGCTGGTATCCCTTCGTCATGAAATATTTTTATTACGTACTCTTTTTCGGCGGAATCGTCGTGTTCGCGGCGTATGATTTTCTCATTTTCCTTTGTCAGAGGTCTGTCAACGCAATCGTAAAACGGATCCGCAGGTGATTTTTCATAAGTCCGTGTTTAAAATTGCCGAAAACGCGGTATATATAGCTGTAAATATATTTTCCTATCGGAGACGAGGGAGTAATTGTCGTTCGGGCGCAGAAAAGCGTTCGGGCGGAACGGCAACCGTCAGTACGGCGCAAACACGCTCGGATCGTTCGAAACAATGAGACTCGCAGTTCGTGCGTTACGGCACGGCGGCGGGTCTTTTCTTTCGTTTTCGGGAGGATACAAGGAGAGATTTTATGATTTATTCTTTACTTACGGCGTTTTTGTTTCTCGCTATGATCGCGGCGGGCGTCGTTATCGTGGTGTACAACTATACGGTCGCGCGCAGACGCACGGGGAAAAAGCGCGTTCACGTTGCCGTTCCCGCAAGTCTGATTGCTGCGGGCGTACTGCTCGTCGCGCTCATTCCCGGGTCTTTCCATACGGTGGACGCGGGCACGGTGGCGGTCGTTAAGCAGATGGGCGTCATCAGCGGCGTGGAGGAGCCCGGAACGTATTTCGACTTCTGGCTCGTGCGCAAGTACGAAACTTACGACGCGAAGGTGCAGCAGGTGGAAATCAATATGGATGCGTATACCTCCGACGCGCAGAGCATGGATATTTCCATGGTCGTGCAGTTCCAGATCCGTCAGGACAACGTAGAGGAGATCGCGCTCAACTACGGCGGACTCGAAGCGCTGACCAACCGGATCCAGAGCGTGGCGATCGAGCGGACTAAGGCGACGCTTTCGCAGTATCAGGCAGAAAAGCTGATTGAGGAGCGCAACACCATTTCGCCCACGGTGGAAAGGGAAATTTCCGTTGCCATCGGCGATAAATACTACGTTACGTTCAACAGCGCGGTGCTTACCGACATCACGTTCTCCGCGGCGTTCGAGGACGCGGTAGAGGCGAAGATGATGGCGCAGCAGGAAAAATTGCAGGCGCAGTACGAGAACGAAAAGAAGAAGGAACAGGCGGAAACCGCGCTGTACGTTGCCGAACAGGAAGCGCGGGCAATCGTTGCCAAGGCACAGGCGGAAGCCGATTCCTCGGTGGCGCTGGCGCAAGCGGACGCGCGCGCAATCATGCTGAAGAGCGTGGAAATCGCGCGTATGCTCGGCTACGTCGTAAAAGAGGACAGGGTGGAGGCGACGGAGGAGAGCGAAGCGCAGACGCTGTATACCATCGTGTTCGACGAAACGCACACGGGACAGGACATCGCGGAATACATGAAGTATATCGAATATCTGTCGAAGTGGGACGGCAAACTTCCTCAGGTCGTCGGCGACGGGTCGGGATTTATGATCACCATACCCAAGCCCGATACGCAAGCGTAATGGCGGCGCCCCGATCCGGGGCGCTAAAATTTTTTCGTCCGCATTCTTTTCGCGGGGAATCCGTTGACAAAAAACCGCCGTCGGGTTATAATTAAGAAAGAGGTTGATATGACCATACGCGATATGCAGAACGAGATTCTGCGTCTGAAAAAACAAAACGACATTTTGATTCTCGCCCATTCCTATCAGCGCAGAGAAGTCGTAGAGGTTGCCGACTTTACGGGCGACAGCTACGCGCTTGCCTGCCGCGTGGCGAACTCCGCGCAAAAGAACGTTTTAATGTGCGGCGTGCGCTTTATGGCGGAAACGATAAATATTTTGTCGCCCGAAAAGCACGTATTTCTTGCCAACGAAAACGCGGGCTGTCCCATGGCGGAGCAGCTGGAAACGGAGGAGCTTGCCGCGTTAAAGGCGCGGTATCCGCACGCTGCAGTCGCGGCGTACATCAATACGACGGCGGCGTTAAAGACGATGGCGGACGTGTGCGTTACGTCCTCTTCGGCGGTAAAGATACTTTCGCAAATTCCCGAAAAAGAGATCCTGTTCGTGCCCGATATTAACCTCGGGCAATTCGTGGAAAAATCTCTTCCCGAGAAGAAGTTTTATTTTGCGCACGGCGGATGCCCCACGCATCTTCGCGCAGGCGAGCGGGACGTAGAGGAGGCGAGAAGGGTGCACCCGAACGCGCTGTTGCTTGCGCACCCTGAATGCAGACCCTGCGTTTCGGCGGCGGCGGACTACGTCGGTTCGACCAGCGGTATTATGGACTACGCAAAAAACAGCGTTGAAAAAGAGTTTATCATCGGAACGGATAATTCCATCGTGGAGCATTTGCAGTACGAGTGTCCCGAAAAACGGTTTTATCCGCTTTCCAAGGATTTCGAATGCCACAATATGCGCCTGACGACGCTGTTCGACGTATACGCCGCTTGCCTCGGCGAGCGGAGCGAGCTCGTGCTCGACGAAAAGATTCGTCTTGCGGCAAAGCGCAGTATCGACAGAATGATCGCCTTGGGCGGTTGAAAAAAGTATAAAAAGACCGTCCCGTGTTTCACGGGACGGTCTTTTTTATGCTTGCGTTGACTTGTCGAAGAACGGGTCAGCGGTGCCGATATACGTTACCACGGCTTGAAAAGTAACCGTTTCTTTTATGGTTTTGTATGTTTCGTAAACCGTCGGAAACCGCGTCGTCAATTCGTTGTACACCGTTGTGTCGGCAGTGGGGGCGGCGGAAAACGTTGTTTTGCCCTGATTGGTTTTTACGATATCATTCGAAAAATTGTTGAAATATTTCGTTTGGATAAACAGCATGGGTACGGAGCTTTTCACTTTGCGGTAAACGATTTTCCCGTTATCGTCGGTTTCCCGTACGATGTACCAGACGTCCTTCATTTCGATATCGTATTCGCGCGTCTGCGTGAGCATGATTTTCTTTGTTTCCAATACGTTTTCGCTGCCGTTTACGTAAACGTAATCGAGGTTGACGGTGTTCTTGTCCTCGCCTTCGGCGTTGCTCTTTTTAACCGCTTTTACCGAGGTGATTCCAGTAACCTTGTTCATCGGGAACCAAAGGGTGTCGAACGTGCCGACTTTCAGCGTTTCCTGTACCTCTCCGCCGATCATTTCGCCCGTTTGCGAGTCGTAAATTTCTTCGTAGCCGACAATGGGCAAATCGTCCGGTTCGCGCTTGTTCGACATGATCACCGTGCGCTCTTCGTCCGCATACAGAATGGCGCAAGTCTTTACCGCCGCGCTTTCCGCGCCGATAAATTCGTTCAGATAGCCTGTTACCGTGCCTTCGTTATCGCGGAGAAATTCGACTTGGCTGACAAATCCCGCGCCTGCAACCGTGCCCTTTAAAGCAAGTTTCATATGGTTAACGTTTGATTCATATTTCAGCGAGAATCCGTCCGTTACCTGGATTCTGCCGTAGCGTTCGCCCGTTTCGATATTGGAAGTAAGCTCCACGGATACGGCGGAATTGCCCGCAAGGAGGGAGTACACCGTATCGGTTAAAACGATTTTTACCTTGAAGCCCGCCGCTTCGCCTTCGAATTGCCGATAGTTTGCGGGATTCGTGTTTAAAAAAGTCTGATAAACCGACGCGATCTTTTCGCCTGCGGCGTAAACTTTGTCGAAGGCGGCGAGCGCCGTTTCGGTGTGGTTAAGGAAGTCGTACAGTACATTCAGCTGTTTGCCGATTGCGCGCGGCTTGATTGAGCTCGTCTGCGTGAAATTCGTAAAATCGTATTGCGGAAGCGCGGCGTACGCCATAGATTTTTCCTGCAAGCCTTCGGGAATAAACTCCCACGGGTCGGGGCGGGAAAGGACTGCGGTAAGAACGTCCTTTGCGGCAATTGCAATTTCCTGAATTGTATAAATTTCAAGCGTGGCGTGCAACGTGAGGGTTGCATAGTTTTTTCCGGACAATACAGCCGTTGCGTTATATGTACCCGCTTTGGTTGCAGTGTTGTTCGTATAGCTTACGCTCACGCCTTCGGGCAAAGAACCTTCTACCGTAACGGTATGTTCTTTTCCCGTATATACGGCGCGCTTGTCGCGAAAGGTTACGCCCGTGATCGTAAGCGGATTTATCGTAAGCTTTGCGTTGAGCGTAAGCGTCTTGTAGCCCGTGCCGGAGAGGGTGGCGGTTGCGTTATACGTGCCTGCGTCGGTTCCCTTGTTGTTGGCGTAACTTACGCTTACGCCATCGGGAATGATGCCCGTAACGGTTACGGCGTGCTCTTGCCCGTCGAAATCGAAGTTTGCGTCGGAAAACGTGATTCCCGTAATTTCCGTTTCGGTAATTTCTTCCTGTCCGTTGTCGGGCGGGGTGTTCGGCGTCTTGTTGCAGGCGACGAGAGGCAGAGCCAACAGCATGGCTAACAGCAGTGCGGCAAAAATCTTTTTCATGGTTTTCTCCTTATTTTATTGTTTGATTGTTTTGCCCGTTCTGACCAGTGCGGGAATAAACGTGAACGGTGAAATCAGCATAGCTCCGATTGCGCAGACGAGCGCGGTAAATACAAAAAACAACAGTTTTAAAAACGCAAACAAAATTTTAGCGACAATCAAAAAGATGATTCCGTCTAAGTCGAGCGTGAAAATTACCCCCGGCATATCGGCAATCCATCCGCCTGCAAGGCAAACAGTTCTTACCGCGCCGCCCCAGAATAACTGCGATACAAACGTATATGTAAAGAGGGCAAGGCAAACCGTTCCACCGACGGAAAAAAGCACATCTGTTTGGGTAATACATAGGGGAACGACGCAGGCAATCAGCAATGCGCCCGTGATGACTGCGCTCCAAATCAATCCGCGGTTGCGCTTTCGCTTGCGGCTGTAATTTTCCGCTGCAAGTTTTTTCCGTTTTTCCTCTTCTTCGCGCGCATTCCTTTCCTGTTCCGCTTTTTGTGCTGCAAGGATCGCCTGTTTTTGCTTTTGCGCGCAGGCGTCGCATATCAGTTTTGAGTCGTCGTCTGCGTTATCGCCCTCGTACATTGCTTTACCGCAAACCGTGCAGACGCCGATGAGCTCCCGCGCGGGAGCGGCGGCTTCCGCGGGTTGTTGTGCGCGTGCGTTTTCGGAATCGGAGCTTGGCTCGTTGTCCTCTTCGAAATAGCTCAGCGGAACGCGGAACAGTTTGGCGATTTTCGACATCGTTTCGAAGTCGGGGTGCGTTTCGTCGCGCTCCCATTTGGATACCGCCTGATATGTTACGTTCAGAGCGTCGCCGAGCTGCGCCTGCGTCATATCGTTTTTCTTTCTGAGCGCCGCTATCTTTTCACCGTAATTCATAAATTCCCTCCGTAGTTTATAAAAAAATTATATCCGATTTTGCGGCTGATTTCAAGAAAGTTTTCTAAACGATTCGTTGAATTTTTGTACGAATAATAGAATTGCGGATTTATTTAAAATTATTGTAACATAAAACCTTTTAAAACACAACTAAATCTTGCGTTTAGAACTCAATTGAACATTATTTTTTCTTGTTTAAGTTGTTATAATAGGAGTATGACGATGAGCGAGGCGGTTACAAAAAGGACGGAAGAATACCTTGCCGAACGAGGCTGGACGATTTACAGATTATCCCGTGAATCGCTTCTGCCCGTGTCCACGCTGCGCAATTTATACAGCGGTCATACGAAAAGCCCGACGCTTTCGGTCGTGTTTCGGATAGCCGAAACGTTCGGGGTCAGCGCGTCGGAATTTTTGAACAGCCCGTGCTTTTATCCGGAAAATCTTGAATTGGAATAAATAACCCCCTGCTTGCAAATAAGCAGGGGATTTTTAATTGGTGCGTCGTTTTTTTTGTTTTGGTTTGAACGTCATTCACTTGTGTCATTTCAAACGAAGTGAAAAATCTTTTTGTACTGTGCGCAAAATATACGATTCTTCGCTTCGCTTCAATCCATAAGGTTCAGTCTTTACTGTTCATCATGTCGCAGGCGCTGATCAGCGTGCTCGAAATGGGGAACGCGGTCAGGATAACGCAAATAACGTAGAGTATCTGCACGAATTCCATTTTGACCTCCGCCCAACCGCGGTACACGAACGTTCCGAGTACGGGAATGCACAAAACCAGAATACACGCGCCGAGCGCAATCAGATAGGTAACGGCACGGAGCAGGTTGAACGGCTGCATGATACGGAAGAGCGTAACGAGTCCGCCGAACGTTACGGCAAGCATCATCAACGGGTTGATGAGTTGGGTGTCGTTGTAGGCGAAGTCGAGCGTGCCGAGCACCTGTCCGGGGGCGAAGCGGATCCCGAGATATACCGCCATAACGCAGAATATCAGCGTGAGGGCGGATGGAATAGATCGCGACAGCACGTATAGGATAAATTTTCCTTTTACACGGTTGGTGTTCGGTTGCAGCGAGATGATGAACGAGGGGAACGCCGCCACGAACATTTCGAAGAGCAGCATATTGTCCGTCGTAAAGAAATACTGCCTGCCGATCGCAAAACAGATGATTGCGAGAATCGCCGTAAACAGCGTTTTCATAATATAGAGGGACGCGCTGTTTTTGATGTTGTTGATAACCCGTCTGCCCTCGTAAACGACGGAGGGAAGGTTGAGGAAGTTGTTGTCCATTAAGACGATGTGCGAAACGTTACGCGCGGCTTCGCTGCCAGACGCCACCGAAATGGCGCAGTCGGCTTCCTTTAAAGCGAGAATATCGTTTACGCCGTCGCCCGTCATGGCAACGGTATTTCCCTGCTTTTTGATGGCGCGCACGAGAATCGCCTTTTGTTCGGGGGTAACGCGCCCGAACACCGTGTACTGTCCCGCAATGTTTTCCACTTCGATGTCGGTGAGCCCGTCGAGTGAAATGTACTGGTTTGCGTTCTTTACGCCTACTCTGCGCGCAACCTCCGAAACGGTTACGGGGTTGTCGCCCGAAATGATTTTGATGTCCACTTCGTTTTCGCGGAACCATTTGATCGTTTCGATTGCGTCCGAACGGATGTTGTCGGCAAGCGTAATGAGGGCGGCGGGGCGCAGAAGCGCGGGCACGCGGTCGCCGTTGATGGGCGCGGGGGAGTGCGCGATCACCAGAACGCGCAGCCCCGATTGCGCGTACTGCTTTACGATTTTTTCGATCTTCGGCGGCATGGGGCGCAGAACGAATTCGGGCGCGCCCATAACGTACGTTCCCGCTTCGCCGAAGGTAACGGCGGAGAGCTTGCGCTTGCTCGAAAAGGGGAGCGTCGCCGTCGGTTGCAGCACGGTCGAATGACCGAAGCGGTTAAAGAGGGCGATCGAGGTCTGATTGTTGTCGTCAAGCGAAAGAAGCATACTCCCCATGATTTCGTCGAGCGAATAGTCGGTGAAGCTCGTAAGAAGCATACAGTCGTTTACCGTCATTCTGCCGTCGGTGATCGTGCCCGTCTTGTCGAGGCAAAGCACGTTGACGCGCGCGAGCATTTCGAGGGAATATAAGTCCTGCACGAGCGTCTGCTTTTTCGCAAGCCGTCTGACGCCGATCGCCATAGCGAGCGAAGTGAGAAGCAGTAAGCCCGAAGGGATCATACCGATGACGATCGAACCCGTGTACTGGATGGAAAGGGAGAGGTCTTTGCCCGTCTGGTTCCAGTTCGTCCAGAACATTGCCGCCGCAATCAGCGGGATCAGGATGCCGATGACGCGGATAAACAGGCGGATGGAGTTGAGAATTTCCGACTTCGGGCGTTTGTACTTTTTCGCCTTGGAGGTGAGGTTGTTCAGATAGGTCGCTTTTCCCACCTTGTCGGCACGCACGCGGCAAGCGCCGCTCGAAACGTAGCTTCCTGCGTACAGAATATCTCCGGGAGCTTTTTTGATCGGAATGGATTCACCCGTCAAAAGCGATTCGTTGACTTCCGCGTTACCGTCGATGAGAATACAGTCGGCGGGAATCTGTTGTCCCGTTTCCAACAGCACGACGTCGTCGAGCACGATATCGCGGATGGGGATCTCCTTTTTTTCGCCGCCCCGCATTACGTTTACGGTGGAGGAGATCAGCACAGACAGCTTGTCGATCTGCTTCTTGGCAAGAATTTCCTGCACGATTCCGATAATGAGGTTGACCCCGAATATTCCCACGAACAGAAACTGCGTAACGGGCGCGCCTGCAAGCGCAAGCGCCACCGCTACGAGCACGCAGAGCAGGTTGAAAACCGTGCAGAGATTGCCGAAGAAAATGGACTTGTAAGACTTGCTGTACTTTTTATTGACGTCGTTGAACAAAAATTGGTTAAACCGCTTGTCGACCTGTTCTTCCGTCAAGCCCTTGTCGGGTTCGGCTTCGAAGCGTTCGACTTCCGCACCGCTCGGAATGCTCTTTGCTTTGCGGAAGCGCTTCATCAGCTTTTTGCGCTCTTTTTTCGCGGCGTCCTGCGTCGTGCCGCGGTCGAACACGCGGTTGGAAAAACGGTTCGACGCCGCGCGGTTTTCCTTTTTGTCCTTGTCGTCCTCCGCATCCTTCTCGTCGTCGGAAATTTCCTTTGCCGCCGAGGCTGCCGCGGCTTCTTCCTTGACCTCCTCCGTTGCGTCGTCGGTTTCGGGTTTTTCGCGCTTGGGCGCGGTCTCCGCCTTGGGCGCAGGCGCGGGCTTTTTTGCCGCCTGTTTTTCCGCGGCGGGGTTCTCTGCAACGGGCTTTGCCTCGGGCGCTTTTTCCGCCTTACCCTCGGGCGCGGGATCAGACGCTTTCTCCGTTGCGGGAGTCTGCGGGTTTACCGCCGCCGGTTTGGAAGAGGCGGGCTTCGGCGTTCTCTTTTTTGGCGTTGGGCTTTTCGAAGTAACCGTTTTAATGGACACGGTTTGCTTTGCGTCCGGTTGCTTCGGATCGGATTTTTTTGCCGCGGGAACGGAGCGCGGTTCGTTCGGTTTCTTGCCGTCGTTTTCCGGTTTCATACGGTTTCTCCTTTACGATACCCCCACCATGTCCGCAGGGGAAGCGTTCTTAAGTACTATTATAACGGATAAATTCGCGTTTGTCAAAGGTTTGACGAAAGGGCGGTTATATTTCATAAAAAGCCCCCCCTTGCGGAAAGGGTTCGGTCAACGTCTTTAAATCATACAGTTCTTGCAATAACTCCGCGCAGACGTAGTACGGGACGGGCGGTCAAACGGTTGCCTTTCTTTTTTTGCCCCGTTCGTTTTTCTTGCAATCGGTGAAAAAAAGGTGTATAATAAATGGAAACCGAAACGGAGGAACTTATGATAGATATTGCTTTTCTTCGCGCGAATCCCGATGCGGTGCGCGAAAATATCAGAAAAAAATTTCAGGACGCGAAGCTCCCGCTCGTAGACGAAGCAATCGCGCTCGACGCAAAAAAACGCGCGCTGCAAACGGAGGGCGACGGTCTGCGCGCAAGCAGAAACGCGCTTTCCAAGCAGATCGGACTCTTGATGCGCGATAAAAAAATAAAAGAGGCGGAGGAAGCGAAGGCGCAGGTAAACGCCGACGCCAAGCGTCTTGGAGAAATCGAACAGGCGGAAGAGGAAATCGGCGCGAAGCTCAAAGAAGTGATGATGCGCATTCCCAATATCATTTCGCCCGAAACGCCCGTCGGCAAGGATGATTCCGAAAACGTGGAAGGACAGCGTTTCCTCGAACCGAAGGTTCCCGATTTCGAAATTCCCTATCATCTCGATATTCTCGAAAAACTCGACGGCATCGACGTGGACAGCGCGCGGCGCACCAGCGGACAGGGCTTCTACTATCTCACGGGCGATATTGCGCGGCTGCATTCCGCCATTTTGACCTACGCCCGCGACTTTATGATAGGCAAGGGCTTTACCTATTGCATTCCGCCCTATATGATCCGTTCCTCCGTGGTTACGGGTGTGATGAGCTTTGAAGAAATGGACGGTATGATGTACAAAATCGAAGGGGAGGATCTGTATTTGATCGGCACGAGCGAACACTCGATGATCGGCAGATTCATGGGGCAGACGGTGGACGAAAGCAAGCTTCCCTTAACGCTTACCAGCTATTCGCCCTGCTTCCGTAAGGAGAAGGGGGCGCACGGCATCGAGGAGCGCGGTATTTACCGCATTCACCAATTCGAGAAGCAGGAGATGATCGTCATCTGCAAGCCGGAGGACAGCGCGGCGTGGTACGAGAAAATGTGGAACTACACCGTGGAGCTCTTCGTATCCATGCAGATCCCCGTGCGTACGCTTGAGTGCTGTTCCGGAGATCTGGCGGATCTCAAATACCGCAGCGTGGACGTGGAAGCGTGGAGTCCGCGCCAGAAAAAGTACTTCGAAGTGGGCTCGTGCTCGAACCTGACGGACGCGCAGGCGCGGCGGCTCGGCATCCGATACAAGGGCAAGAACGGCAGCGCGTTCGCGCACACGCTCAACAACACCGTCGTTGCGCCTCCGAGAATGCTGATCGCCTTTATCGAAAATCACCTTTGCGCCGACGGAAGCGTGGAAATTCCCGAAGTGCTTCGTCCTTACATGGGCGGGAAGTCGGTTATCAACGTAAGCAAAGCATGAAGTACGTATTTTTCGATATCGAATGTGCGTGCGTGTATAAATGCGTTGCGAAAATTTGCGCGTTCGGCTACGTCGTAACCGATGAAAATTATAACGTACTCGCCAAAGAGGATATTCTCGTCAACCCCAAGGGCAAGTTTCATTTAACGGACAGAAAGGGGGGGCAGGGCATCGTGTTGCCCTACGAATATTCGGAGTTTACCTCCCGTCCGCTCTTTCCCAAGGAGTATCCGAAAATCAAGGCGTTGCTCGAAGATAAGGATGCGATCGTGCTGGGACACGCGACCTTGAACGACGTAAACTACTTGAATCTCGAAACGCGGCGTTACAGGCTTCCGTCCTTCCGCTTCGAATATCTCGACACGCAGTTCTTTTATATGAACGTCGTAGGAGATTATGCGCACCAAATCGGGTTGGGCGGTATGGCGGAAAAGCTGAACGTGGATTTCGTTCCTCATCGTGCCGCGGACGACGCGTACGCCACCATGCGTGTGTGCGAAGCACTGTGCAAGCGCGAAAATACGGACGTGAAGGGGCTTGTCGAGCGGTATAAGATCCGTGCGGGCAAGCTGAACAACTACAAGATTCGCGTGCCCGATTCCGCAGGCTTGCAAAATTATTACAGGGAGCGTGAACGGATACGGGCGAAACGCGCCAAGGCGCGGGAAGAATTTTACCGCTTCGTGAACAAGCATAATAACCGCAAGCGTAAAGCGCAGGGCGGTGCGTACGACGGCAAGGTGTTCTGCTTCGCCAAAGAAATCGAAAACGACGTTCCCTGTTCGGTGAAGCTGTTGGGCGCGATTTATGCTTCGGGCGGAAAGTATACCTCCCACCCGCAGGAATGCGACGTTTACGTTGCGCATGAGACGGGCGGGGTACGCTACGATCACGCGGTGGACAGCGGTGCGGTGTTTATGCCGTTCACGGAAATCGTTGCTTCGCTCGACGGAATGCAATAAAAGGCGGCAGACGCCGCAAAAAAACGTGCGATGATGAATTTACCCGAAGAATTTTTACGGAGAATGAAAGAAAGGCTGGGAAAGGAATTCCCCGCCTTTTTGCGATCTTACGAAAATCCCGTATATAAAGCCCTGCGCGTCAATACGTTGAAAGTGAGCATTGCGCGCTTTCTTCAAAATTCGCCGTTTCCTCTCGGCGAGCAACTGTTGTTCCCGAACGGAGAAGATATTACGGGGTTCTATATCGGCGAGGAAAAGGCAGGCGCTTATGCCGAACACTTTGCGGGCTTATATTATTTGCAGGAGCCATCCGCCATGTGCGTTGGCGAGTTGACCGCACCGTGCAGGAAGGAACGCATACTTGATTTATGCGCCGCCCCCGGGGGGAAAACGGTTCAGATTGCCATGCAGACGGAAGGAGAGGGGATCTTGATTTCCAACGAAATCGACGCTTCGCGAGCAAAGATCCTATCTCAGAACGTCGAGCGCATGGGGATAAAGAACTGTGCGGTAACCAACGCGGCGCCCAAACAGCTTGCCGAAAAATTCCCGTCTTATTTCGATTTGGTGCTTGCGGACGCGCCCTGTTCGGGAGAGGGAATGTTTAAAAAAGAGCCCGAAGCCGTAACGCATTGGAGCGAAAATAACGTTGCGCTTTGCGCCGCGCGGCAAAAAGAGATTTTGGACTGCGCAGCCGAAACGGTAGCGGTCGGCGGACGTCTGTTATATTCCACCTGCACGTTTTCCGAGGAGGAGGACGAATGGCAGATTCGTTCGTTTTTAACGCGTCATCCCGAATTCGAACTTGAAAAGCAAGAAAAGATCTATCCGCACAGGTTTCAGGGCGAGGGGCATTACTGTGCGCTGCTGCAAAAAAACGAGGGTGAGAGGAGAAACGCGAAAAGCTATCCCGTGCGGCGCAATCTTGCGGCGAACAAAGCATTTTCCGCCTTTGCGAAGGAATTTTTTCAAGCGCCGCCGCAGGGCGAAATCACGACGCTCGACGACGGGCGAATGTATCTCTTGCCCGCGGGTATGCCCGCGATCGGGGTGCGTGCGTTGCGGTTGGGGGTGGAGCTCGGCGAGTTTGACGGAAAAATTTTCAAACCCGCGCACGCTCTTGCCATGAGTTTAAAGCGTGATGATTGCGCGCGCTTCGTTCCGCTTTCGCGTGAGGAGGCGGACAGGTACCTGCGCGGGGAAACGCTTGCGTGCGGCTGCGGCAACGGGTGGTGTGTCGTCGGCTTGGGCGAGTACCCGCTCGGGCTGGGCAAGGCGGTAAACGGTACGCTGAAAAACCACCTGCCCAAAGGCTTACGGAAATTTTCATAAAATATAAAACGCCGTCCCGAGCAGGGACGGCGTGTTGAAAGCGAAGGATTATTCCGATTTTTTATCGGTCGTATCCTCGTTTTCCGCATTCTCTTGCACGGGTTCTTTGGCGGGAACGCTTGCGGGCGTCTCTTCCGCTTTCACGGGGGCGGAAGCGTTGAACTTTCGTGCCGCGCGGATAAACGCGCGCGAGCTGAACACGAGAATTGCCGCCGCAATCACGATGGCGATATCGGCAAAGACGAAGGCATTGTAGCCGAGACTGTAAATCCACGGGTTCATGGGCAAGCCCGCGGGCGAATAGGCGTATTCCGAAAAAGCGAATACGCCCGAAAGAATGTGGCAGGCGTAGCGCAACACGCTGGCAAGGATCGCGCCGAGCCCGATTTGGATTTGCGGGAAGCGTTCGAGTTTTTTGGTCTTGGAGAAAATTCCGCTTACGCCGATGCAGGCGAACGCAACGGGGTAGTCCAGAAGGAACTGCGCGGGGTGAACGATCCAAGGATCCTGCACCGCCTGCAAAATGCCGTAAATAAAGCCCGCGAAAATGCCTTTCTTTACGCCGAACATATACGAGTAAATCATAAGGGGCAGGAGAGAGGCAATCGTAACCGAGCCGCCCTGCGGCATTTCGAATATTTTCAGATAGGAGAGCGCGAAGCTCATGGCAATGCAGATCGCCGCATAGGAAATGGACTTGCTGTCGAAGCCCTTTTTGTCCTTTCTGCCGAAGAAAAAGGAGATAAAGAGCAGCACGCCGATCAGGAGAACGGAAGTTACGTACAGCAGGGCGTTTTCCGAGGACGTGATGGAAACCCCGTTGATTTCCTCCGCGTCGCCCGAGGAAAAGTATATCCCGAGGCAGACGAGCATGGCGACTGCCGCCGCGCCGAAGACGGAAAGGGAAACGATCGAGCCGATTTTAAACGCCTTTTTTCCGAAGAGAGAGCAAACGTACGAGGCGGCAACGCCGAGCACGGCGACCGAGCCGAGGATAATTGCGGGATAGAGCACCATGTCGAACACGGCTCCGCTTTCCTTCATGTCCAGAAATTCGAGGGCGAGCATGGAAACGATGACCGTGCCCGCAAAGCCGACGGCAAGGGCGATCGCGGTTTTCAGGTAGCCGCCGAATTTGTCGCGGCGTTTCCAAGATACGAACGCGCCCACGGCGATCAGAATGACGGCAAGCGCGATCGCAACGTAGAGAAACACGCTTGCAAGCGAGTTCTTGGCAAAGGAAGTCCACACGTCGGGATAGTCGTAGTGTTTGATTCCTTCGTCGTCCTTAAAGTACCCGTTGTAAGAAACGAGCAAGGAAGAGAGTAACATAAAAAACCTCCGTAAGATTTTTTTGAATACCCGTCTCCAAAGCGTAAAAAAGCCCGCGAAAAACGCGGGCGTTCCTTACAAGAAAATCCTGTACTTTCGTTCAAGTATTACCTTGTCCGATTCAAATGGTATCATCTCAGCCTGTTACGGCACCCACGACGGATAATTCAATTGTGATAAAATTATATTCTTTTTTGCGTGCAATGTCAATTGTTTTTTTATAAGTTTTATATTATAATACAAGCGAGGGATACGTATAAACAATGAGCAAAAAGAAAAAACATATTCAAACGGAAAAGGAGCGGTTGTATCAGAAAAAAGCGGCAAGGGCGAGGGAAGAAGCAAAATATCGTGCCCGCTGCGAGGAGCGGAGATCCGCGACGGTGATTTTCTGTATTACCCTTGCGCTGTTTCTTGCATTCGTCGGTTTTTTCAGCTGGCATACGGTGAGAATGCGCGATTACGAGTCGAACTTCGTGCGCGTTACGGGCACGATAACGGGTTATACGGCGCACCACTCCTCCGGGCGAGGAATGTATTATTACCTCAAAATTTCGTACTCGTGCGAAGGGAAGAGTTACGAGTTTTCCGACAGAGAGGGATACCGTTACGTTCCGTCGGGTACAATAGGAAAAAACACGGAAATTTACGTCAACCCGCAAGCGCCCGAGCGTGCGGAAAAGGTGTCGTCCGCGGACTTTGTTTCCATTATCTGCGCTTGCTTTTACGCCTTCTTTGCGGTAACCTACGCCGTCGGCGCGAATCTTTTTTTAAGCGCGAAGGGGAGTACGTTTTCAAAACGGTTTTTCATCGTATGGGGCGCGGAAATTTTGCTCGGACTCGCGGTTTTGCTGCTGTTTTGGACGGGGCTTCCGCATAGCGGATTCGGCGCGGTGTTCACGCGGATCCGCGGCGCGGCGGGCGTCTTGGCCGTTACGGGGGTTGCATCAGTTGCGTGCTTGCTCGACGGAGTCGTTACGGGCGTTCTTCGATCCAAACAAAAGATCAGATTCCGCCGATAAAATATCGGAAAAGAAATTCGAATGTTAAAGAGCTATAATCATACCCGCGCGGCGTGCTATTTCGGGTACGTAACGCAGGGGATCGTAAACAACTTTTCGCCGCTGCTGTTTCTGATATTTCAGCGGCAATTCGAAATTTCGCTGACGCAGGTAACCCTGCTCGTTACCGTAAACTTTGCCGTGCAGCTTCTCGTGGACTGCGCGTTCTCCAAGCTTGCCGATAAGATCGGTTACCGCGTCTGCCTCGTCGGGGCGCATTTCGTGGCCGCGCTGGGTCTGGCGGGGCTGTCCTTTTTGCCTCGGGCGCTACCGAGCGCGCTTGCGGGGTTGTTGATTTGTACGGTACTGTGCGCTTTGGGGAGCGGACTGATCGAAGTGCTTGTAAGTCCCACGGTGGAAGCTTGCCCTTCGGAAAACAAAACGGGGCAGATGAGCCTGCTGCACTCGTTTTACTGCTGGGGATCGGCGGCGGTCGTGCTCGTTTCCACGGGGTTTTTGCTGCTGTTCGGAAACGTGAATTGGTGGATCCTCGCGCTCGTCTGGGCGTGCCTGCCCCTTGCCAACGCAGTGTATTTTCTCTTCGTGCCCATTGCAAAGCTCGACGACGAAGGGGAGACGCTTCCCGTAAGAAAGCTGTTGAAAAAGCCGCGGTTTTGGCTGTTTTTCGTTTTAATGACGCTCGCGGGGGCGGCGGAGCTTTACATCAGTCAGTGGGCGTCCGCCTTTGCGGAGAGCGGGCTGGGGCTGGGCAAGGCGCTCGGCGATATGGCGGGTCCCTGTCTGTTCGCCGTGTTTATGGGGCTTTCGCGCGTGCTGTATTCGCGTTACGGAAAGCGGCTGCGGCTGTTTTTGATTTTGTCGGGGATACTGTGTATCGGTTGTTACCTCGTTGCGGCGTTCGTGCCCGTGCCCGGGGTCGCTCTCGTCGGGTGTGCGCTTGCGGGGTTTGCCGTAGGCATCATGTGGCCGGGGATATTCAGTCTTGCGTCCAAGGATCTGGCGGGCGGAACGCCCATGTTCGCACTGCTTGCTTTGGGCGGCGATTTGGGCTGTACCGCGGGACCCACGCTCGTGGGACTGCTCGCGGGACGGTTCAATGATAATATCGGCACGGGGATCGCCTTTGCGCTCGTCTTTCCCGCACTGTTCGTAATTTTACTGTTATGCTTCGGCGGTTCTCCGAAAAGGAAGGAGAAGTAAAAACCGTCCCCGTCTCTCTTGCCCTTCCCTTGAGGGG
>CAJUOI010000007.1:27529-67898 GCA_910588615.1 uncultured Christensenellaceae bacterium
GCGCGAAAATTGCGAGTATTGGGAGTCCGCAGAGCTCAAAATCCGAGAGCGAAAAGAAAAAGTGAAAAACAATCTCGAAAAATTGGAGGAATACCTGCGCGAGGTTTTGACGGTATTGAAAGACGACGATAGTCCCCCGCGTCCGAAATAATAAAAAACCACCGCTAAGTTGTTCGTCATTGCGAGGCATTTATTGCCGAAGCAATCCAGACAGTTAAGCCATTACTTCTGGATTGCTTTGTCGCTTCGCTCCGCGCAATGACGGAAAGCAGGGATATTGCCCTTGCTTTTATCTCTATGAAACCCACAATAAAAAGCGGCGGTTATTTTTTTAAGCTCATATAAATCATCAGCACGGCGATGTCGGCGGGGTTGACCCCCGAAATCCGTTCGGCTTGGGCAAAATTCAAGGGGCGCACACGCTGCAACTTTTCGCGCGCTTCCAAGCGTAATCCCTCGATCTTCGAATAGTCGATATCTTCGGGCAGGCGTTTTTCCGCCGTCTTTCTCGTCTTTTCGATTTCCTTTTTGCACGCCTTCAAATATCCTTCGTAGCGAATATCCGTTTCGCAACCGTCCTTTACGTCCTGCGGAACGCCCTGTAAAATACCGAACGTCGTCTCGATTTCCGCAAGGGGAATGCCGCGCCGCAGCAGATCCGCGTACGTTACGCCGCCCGATAGGGGAGGATCGCCGTGCGCTTCGACGAGCGCTTGCGCCTTCGTGCGTTCGGCGCGTCCGTTCAGCAACTCCTTCGTCCGTTCGCGCAGCGCCTTCTTTTCCAAAAATCTTTGATAGCGCTCCTCGGTAACCAGTCCCGCGCGGTAGCCGATTTCGCACAGCCGCAGATCGGCGTTGTCCTGTCTGAGATACAGCCTGTATTCGGCGCGCGAAGTCATCATGCGGTACGGCTCGTCCGTTCCCTTGGTTACCAAATCGTCGATCAGTACGCCGATGTACGCCTCGTCCCGTCCTAAAATCAGCGGTTCTTTCCCGCGCAATTCGAGCGAAGCGTTCAGACCCGCGATCAGCCCCTGCGCCGCCGCTTCTTCGTAGCCGCTCGTGCCGTTGATCTGCCCCGCCGTAAACAGCCCTTTCACTCGCTTGTATTCGAGCGCAGGCGTCAGATCGAGCGTGTCGATGCAGTCGTATTCGATGGCGTAGGCGTAGCGTACGATTTCGCAATGCTCCAATCCCGCCACCGTGCGGTACATCTCTTTTTGCAGATCGTGGGGGAGGGAAGTCGAAAGCCCCTGTACGTAAATCTCCGTCGTATCCGCGCCCTCCGGTTCGAGAAAGAGCTGGTGCCGCTCCTTGTCTTTAAAGCGCACAACCTTCGTTTCGATCGAAGGACAGTAGCGCGGTCCCAAGGAAGAAATTTCTCCGTTGTACATGGGCGCGCGGTCGAGATGGTTCAGGATGATTTTATGCGTGTTTTCGTTGGTGTAGGTAAGATGGCAGGGCGTCTGCGTTTCGGGCACGGCGTCGTTTAAAAAAGAGAAGGGGTACACCCGTTCGCCGTCCTGCACCGATAGGCGGGAAAAATCCACCGTCCTTCCGTCGAGCCGTGCGGGTGTGCCCGTTTTAAAGCGGCGTACCTGAAATCCGAGGTCGATCAAATTCCGTGTCAGGAACGCGGCGCGTTCGAAGCCGTTGGGTCCGCTCTCCTTTACGAGTTCGCCCGTAATCGTGCGGGCGTTGAGATACACCCCCGTCGCCACGACGACGGCGCGGCAGGAGAATACCCCCCCGTACGTTGTTTTTACGCCCGTAATCCGTCCGTTTTCCGTGAGGATCTCCTGCGCTTCGCCTTGAACGATACGTAAATTTTCCGTGTGTTCAAGCGTGCGCTTCATTTCGGTATGGTACTTGTTCTTATCCGTTTGCGCCCGCAGCGACTGCACCGCCGCGCCTTTGCCGCGGTTGAGCATACGCATTTGCAGCGTGCACTTGTCGGCGTTCAGACCCATTTCACCGCCGAGCGCATCGATTTCGCGCACTAAATGCCCCTTCGCCGTTCCGCCGACGGAGGGGTTGCAGGGCATAAAGCCGATACTGTCGAGATTGAGGGTGAGCATCACCGTTTTCTGTCCCGTGCGGGCGAGTGCAAGCGCGGCTTCGCAGCCCGCGTGCCCCGCGCCGATGACGACGGCGTCGCAGCGCCCTTCCGAAAATTCAGTCATGGTTACTGTTTTAAAACCGCGCTCTTAATGTCGTTGACCTCTTTGAGAACGGCGTCGTTCACGCGCAGAAGATCGGCGATTTTGTCGCGCGAATAGATGACCGTCGTGTGGTCTTTTCCGCCCATGAGCTTGCCCACGTTCACGAGGGGGAGGGAGAGCATTTCGCACATAAGATAGGTGCAAATCTGCCTTGCCCGCACCAATTCCTGCCGCTTGTTTTTGCCGAGCAGGTCGGCTTCGGTGATGGAGAAGTAGCTGCAGGTGGCGCGGATAATGGCTTCGGGCGTTCTCGTTTCCTGCGCGCCGCTGTCCGATCCGATCGCCTCCTGCAAGGCATTTGCGGCAAGTTGCAGGGTAATGGGTTCCTCGTGCAGCTTGCTTGCGAAAATGACTTTATTCAGTCTGCCTTCGAGCGTGCGCACGTTGTTGTCCGTATTCTTTGCGAGAAAGGCGAGCACCTCGTCGGGCAGAACGTATTTTTTTTCGAGCGCCTTGCGCTTTAAAATGGCGATTTTCGTTTCGAGGTCGGGGGGCAGAATGTTGGCGATCAGTCCCTGTTCGAAGCGGGTGCGCAGCCGTTCCTCGAGCGTCGTCAGATCTTTTGCGTCGCAGTCGGAGGAAATGACGATTTGCGCGTTTTTCGCATACAAATCGTTAAAGGCGTGGAAGAACGCTTCCTGCACGCCGCGCTTGCCCGCCCAGAATTGGATATCGTCGATGATCAAGACGTCCACGTTGCGGTAGCGGTTGCGGAAACGCGTTTCGTAGTCCTGTCTGTTTTTTTTGGACAGCATGTCGATGTATTCGTTTAAAAAGTTTTCGCTCGTCGTATAAATGACCTTGAGCATCGGCTTTTTTCTTGCGATTTCGTTGGCGATCGCCTGCATCAGGTGCGTTTTCCCGAGTCCCGTTCCGCCGTAAATGTAGAGGGGGTTGAAATCCTTTCCGGGGGCTTCCGCCACCGACTTTGCGGCGGCGTAAACGAATTCGTTCGAGGTGCCCACGACAAAGGAATCGAAGGTATAGCGCTTGTCCAAAAGAACGGTGGTTTCCTCGTATGCGTCGGGCATTTCGTCGAGCGTGTAGGTGGCGCTTCCGTCCACGACGATGATAAAGTCGTTCAGTCCCACGTTCGCGGCGATCACGGCTTTGCGCAGCAGCTCGGCAAGCGTGCCCGTGATGACCTTTGCGGTGAGCTCCGTTTCCGCCTTTAAAACGATTTTGCGGTTGACGGTGTCCGTGGGGGTAAGGTTTTCCACGAACGTAGTGTACGAAATCGGGTTGACGATTTTTTTCGCTTCCTCGCGGATTTTGTTCCACAGGATTTCAAACTGAGCCAATTCCTCCATTTTAACCTCTCAAACGCTTTCATTTAGCGGATTTTTTTGCTATAATATATATTACGATTATAGTATAAAACGCAAAAAAAAGAAAGTGTTTTTGACGGATTCGCGGGCAAAAATGAGAATAAAAAAATTAACGCTTGAAAATTTCAGAAATTACGAAAACGAAACTTTCGAATTCGGCGATGGGCTGAACGTGCTGTCGGGCAGAAACGCGCAGGGAAAAACCAATTGCGCGGAGGCGGTATTTTATCTCTGCACGGGCACGCCCCTTCGGATCCGCCACGAAAAACAGCTCGTAAAATTCGGAGCGGAACGCGCGCGCGTTACCGCCGAAACACAGACGCGCTTCGGGCTCGTAACGCTCGGAGCGGAAATTTCCGAGAACGGGCACGCTTTCTTTGTGAACGGGAACAAGACGGCGAAATTCGTCGATTTTTTGGGCAATATGAACAGCGTGTTCTTCTCCCCCGGGGAACTTCGGCTCGTGCAGGACGGGCCGGAGGAGCGGCGGCGTTTTCTCGATTTGTCCATTTCGCAAACGTCGCGCACGTACTGCACCGCGCTCGTGCGCTACGGCAAGATTTTAGAACAGCGCAACAATCTGTTAAAGACGCGCAACGTCGATACGGTGTTCGAAACGCTGCCCGTGTGGGACGAGCAGCTCGCCTCCTACGCCGCGCGCATCGTCAAGGCGCGGCGGGAATTTTTGCGCGCGCTCTCGCCCGTGGCGAGCGAGATCCATTCTCTCCTGACGGACGGGACGGAAACGCTTGCGCTCGGGGCGGATTATAACGATGCGGGCAGCGAGGAGGAGATCGCAAAGCGTCTTCTTTCCTCGCTCGAAAGCTCGTACGAGCGCGACTTGCGCCTCGGCTACACGACGGTGGGACCGCACCGCGACGACGTGAAGATCGCGATCGACGGCGTCGACGCGAGGGGATACGCCTCGCAGGGACAGACGCGCACGGCGGCGCTCGCGTTGAAGCTGGGCGAAGTGGAAATTTTCAAATCGCTGACGGGTGAGGCGCCCGTGCTCATTCTCGACGACGTTTTGAGCGAGCTTGATTTGATGCGGCGCAAGAAGCTGGTGGAACGCACGCGCGGATTGCAATGTGTTCTTACTTGCACGCACGCCGAACGCGTGCTGTTCGGCAGGGAGTGTACGAAAATCAAGATCCATGGAGGGAAGATAATTCGATGAGAGCGGATCTGCATTTGCATACCGTTTATTCGGACGGATGCTTTACGCCCGACGAGGTGGCGGCGCGGGCAAAGGCGAACGGCGTGGAGCTGATCGCATTTACCGACCACGACACGATGGACGATATTTCGATCAAGCGCGCGGCGGCGCAAAAACACGGACTGCAATTTGTGCGGGGGTGGGAAATTTCCGCCTACGAGGGCGCGACCAAGGTGCATACGCTCGGCTACGGATGCGAGGCGGGGGAGGCGTACCGCGCATTTCGGAAAAGGTGTGCCGAGGGGGCGCAGGTGCGCACCGAGGAGGCTTTGAAGAGAATCAACGAACTCTGTTCGCTGTCGCTGACGGTGGCGGACGTGGAGGCGGCGAAGTTCGATAAAAGCGCGTCGCTGCATACCATGCACGTGGTGCGGGCGGTGGCGGCGCGACTGAACCGCGACGTCAACGAGGTGTTTGCCGAATACTTTTCCTACGGCAAGCCCGCCTACGTCAATCTGTGCCGTCCCACGCCCGAGGAGGCAATCGAAGTCATTCATGCGTCCGGCGGCGTTGCGTCGCTCGCGCACCCCGCGCGTATTTACGGCGGCGAAGCGTTTAAGAACGCGTTGATCGCGCGCATGATCGCCTGCGGGCTCGACGGTATAGAATGCAACTACTCCGCGCATACTGAGAGCGAAACGGAGTATTTTCTCGCGGTGGCGAAAAAGTACGGATTGTTCGTTACGGGCGGCTCGGATTTTCACTACGAAGACGGCGTTCACGCGGTGGGCAAGCCCGTGTTTTTCGCGGACGATCGGCTCTTGGTTGCAATGGGCTTGTGATCGCCCGCCGTTCGGACGCTCCGTTTTCAAAGGAGCGAATGAAAAATTTTCGGAAAGCAATTACGCTCCTCGCAACGGGGAGCTTCTTTTTATGCTGTGCGTTTTTCGTCGGGTTTACGGGACTGCCCGCTGCGGGTCGGGGGCGGCGGGTAAAAAGCGGCGTTACGGTAAACGGCGTTTCGGTTGGCGGGCTGGACTGCGTAACGGCGGAAACCCTCGTTCGCGAAGAAATCGCAAAGACGCTTCCGCCTCTCATGGTGCAGACGCCGAAAGGAGAGGTAACTTTCCGCTACCCGCAGCTTTCCTTTACCGACGATTTACCCGTGCTGTTGAAGCGGGCGAAGAGGAACGAAGCGCTGCAAGCGCGCATTACGCGGCAGTGGGCGGGGGCGGAGGCGGAAATCGAACGGCTCTGCGCCGAAAACGCGGTAACGCCCCAAAACGCGGATGCGGTGTTTTCCGCAAACGGCTTCCGCTATTTGAAAGAGCGGGCGGGACGCTCGTGCGATTACGAAAAGTCGCTGGCGCTTGCGCTTCGCGCGCTGAAAGAGGGAAGGACGCACACACGGCTTGTATTCCGCGAAGAGGCGCCCGAAATCACGGAAGAAACGCTGCGCAGGCAGACGCAGCTTCTCGCCGCGTACACCACGTATTTCGACGCGTCGAAAATCGACCGCGTGCACAATCTGCGCCTTGCCTCGCAGCGCATTACGGGCACGGTCATTCCCCCGCACGGCACGTTTTCCTTTAACGGCGTCGTGGGCAAGCGCACGAAGGAGAACGGCTTCCGCGAGGCGGCGGTTATCTTCGACGGCGAATTCGTGCAGGGCGTCGGGGGCGGGGTCTGTCAGGTGAGCACTACGCTGTTCAACGCCGCGCTTCTGTCCGGCTTGAATGTTGCGGAGAGCCGCGCCCACTCTCTTTCGGTGTCGTACGTTAAGCCCTCGCTTGACGCCATGGTGTCCGAGTACAGCGATTTAAAATTCGAAAACCCATTCGCAACGAGCGTATATCTTTCCGTTACCGTGTCGGGCAACGCCGTGAAAGCGTGCGTATACGGGCTGGATACGGGCGTAAAATATCGCACGGAAAGCGTGGTTTTAAGCCGTATTGCGCCCCCGCCCGAGAAAATCGTCGAGGGGGAGGAGGACGCGCTCCTGCGGGCGGAAAAGCACGGGGTGCGCAGCGAATGCTACCGCCTGACATATTCGCCGTCGGGGGAGCTGCTTGCGCGCGAACTCGTCCGCCGCGATGCTTACGCGGTGGTGCAGGGCATCCGTCAGGTAAAGAAAAAAGCCGAAGAGGGGGACGATTCGCAGAAAATCGAAGAAAATTTTCAAAATCAAGAGTAAAATAGGTTGATTTTTTACCTGCTATCCGTTATAATAACAAAAGACTTCGGGTGTTCCTCTGCCGCCGTGCGGGTATGAACGCCTTGTACAGGAGGTAAAGTCAGATGGGACTTATCGAGCAAATCGAAGCCGAGAATATGAAGGAAACCGTTCCCGTATTCAACGTAGGCGACACCGTTAAGGTCGGATACCGCATCATCGAAGGCGGCAAAGAAAGAATCCAGAACTTCGAAGGCGTCGTCATTGCGAAGAAGAACGGCGGAATCCGCGAAACGTTTACCGTGAGACGCCTTTCGTTCGGCGTCGGGGTAGAACGTTGCTTCCCCCTTCATTCCCCGAAAGTTGCGTACGTAACCGTGGTTCGTCAGGGTAAGGTACGCAGAGCCAAGCTCTATTATCTGAGAGGGCTCACGGGAAAAGCGGCGAAAATCAAAGAAAAGAAGTAAGCTTACTAAAAAAGCGCGGACTGCAAAACAGTCCGCGCTTTTTTAATTGCGTTTCAAACGGCAGAATGGCGAATGCGCCTTGGCTGACCTTTGGAGAGCGGCTCCGCCGATAGGCGGCGGAGAGGCGCGGAATTACGACTCCTTGCGGAGTTTCGACAAGAAATCTTTAACTTGCGGGAAAAAATTTCCGAAAAAAGCGAAAAAGTATTTACAAATCGATTTATTTCGGTTAGAATAGAAAGAAGACGCTATATATAGAAAAAAGACTTTATAATGAAGGAAAAAAGTTTATGAAGAATTTTACTCAAAAATGGAGAAAGGCAACGGGGTTTTCGTTTGCGTTTTTTTTGATTGCGCTGCTTTTTCTGCTCGTCGGATTCGGAACGCTGGGCAGCGTGCGCTCGTTCGGCAGGTCTTACGAGCTGCAATCCAAAAAAACGGCGGACGCGAAGGAACCCTGCATCGTCTTTCACCTGACTGCGCCCAAGACCAAGAACGAGGACGGCAACGAGACGGATATGAACGTGCGTCTGAGCAATGTTTACGTAAATCTCGGTTCGGTTTACACCACGGCGGAGAACGCAGAGCTGCGCATTGCCCGCGGGTATTCGACGACGGGCTCGTATACGGGTAACCTCGACGCGAAAATCAAGAACGTTTCCCGCAAAGCCGTTCCCGACGAGAAGAAGGACGATAAGGAAGAAGCCGTAACTACGGACGGGGCGTTCAACTGGGTTGCGCCCTTCACCCTGACGGACAGCTGGAAGGGGAGACCTTCGAGCTATCCTTACGTCAAGCTGACTGCAAGAAACGGCAACGTGCTTATCAACGAAATCGTATTCGTTGCCGAAGTGTATGACAAGGACGACGCGGGTACGGGCAAATACGTGGTGCTCCCCGCGGAAGTGGACGCGTCGTCCGTGCTTCCCTCCGAGGACGCGTTGAAGCAGGCACGCGCCGTCGTGGACAGTCAGCGGATGCCTACCTTTGCGCAGACTTCCTTTTTCCGTTTCGGTGAGGACGAGATAAGAACGCTGATGACCGTTTCGGAAATCAGGCGGGGCGGGTTATACGTCGCGGGCGACGTATACGACGGCGACACGGCGCATAACTCTCTTTCGCTCTGTCTTGCAACGCTGGGCACGCTGATTTTCGGCACGAGCCCCTTTGGTTTGCGCTTTTTCCCGATGTTGGCTTCCTTCGGGATCCTCGTCGTCGGATACTTCTTCGTAAGGCGGCTGTTCAAAAACGAAAAAGCCGCGTTGATCTTCTCCGTACTGTACGCGCTGGCGGGGCTGAGTCTGAGCCTCGCGCACCTCGGCGCACCCGTCATTCTCGGCTTGTTCTTCCTGTTGTCCTCGCTCGCCGTCGTCTACCGTTACTACGAAAACGGTATGAAGAAAGCGTCTGCGGTATATGCGCTGCCGCTTGCGGGCGCGGGGATCTTGGGTGCGCTCGCCATTCTTTGTAACGGCGTGTTCGCCGTGCCGCTTGCGGGCGTGGTAGCGCTGTTTATCGCGGGCGCGGTGAAGGAGCACAGAAAGGGACGCGCGCTGCTCGACAAAGCGATCGAAGCCGCCGAAGCGGAAGAGCTTGCCGTTGCGGGCGAGGAGAAAGCGGAGAAATCCGAAAACAAAGCGGAGACTCCCGCGCGTCAGAATCTGAGAAAGGCGCTCGGCGACTACCGCTATAAAACGAGCGCGGCGGCGGGCGTGTTCGGTTGTTCGCTGCTCGTAGGCGCGTTTGTGCTGTCGCTGCTTCTGGCGATCCCCGTGTCCTACGCGTTTATCAAGCTCTATTCGACGCCGTCGAGCACGTCGATGAATCTGTTTAACGTCGCTTGGAAGGCGTTTTCCAACGGATTTACAGGCAGCGCGGGCGCGAATTACAACTTCTTCCTGAAAATCTTTGCGGGTACGGGAAGCGTACACGCCGTAACGATTGCCTCTATCAATCCCATGGCGCTCCTTGCGGGACTCTGCGGCGTCGCTTTTGCGATTTACCGCATTGTTACGGGAATCAAAAACAAACTCGGAACGGATGAATTGGTGCGCGTTCTCGTGCCGCTTGTTGCGCTCGTGCTCTGTGTGGTCGGCGCGGCGTTTGCGGCGGGCGGAACGGTATTCGTGCTCGGTGCGTACGTGTTTGCTTTCGTGCTTGTCGGCGGCGGTGCGGAAACGCTTGCCGCAGAGAGCGGTAAGGCGCAGAAGGCGGTAAAGATCGCGTCGATCGTTTCGCTGGGATTGTTGATCGCACTCTTCGGACTGTACGCCGTATTTACTTTTTCGATACCCTTGCCCGAAGCGCTGCTTGCCAAAATTTTGTAACCTGCGCTCGGATATATATACCAAAGAGGACGTCGCAATTTTGCGAACGAGGGGAATATGATAGCGAAAATTATCTGTTACGCATTGAACGGGCTGGACGGGATCCCCGTCGAGGTGGAAACGGACGTCAACAAAGGCGTTCCCTCCTACGAAATGGTGGGGCTGCCCGATACCGCCGTCAAGGAAAGCAAGGAGCGCGTGCGCTCCGCGCTGAAAAACAGCGGAATGCTGTTTCCGATGAATAAAATCACCGTGAACTTCGCTCCTGCGGATTTAAAGAAGCAGGGTGCGTCGTTCGACCTTGCGATAGCGGTCTCTCTGCTGAAGGCGAGCGAACAGCTCGTCGGCGCGGACGTATCGGATACCGTGTTTCTGGGCGAGCTCGCTTTGAACGGGGATTTGCGCCCCGTCAACGGATTGCTGCCCATTCTCATTTCCGCGAAGGGGCACGGATTCCGCAAATTCGTCGTTCCCGCAGACAACGCGCGGGAAGCGAGTTTTCTGGGCGGAGCGGAAATCTATCCCGCCGTCAGCCTTTCGGAGGTCGTAAAGCATTTGACGGGCTTGCACCGCCTGAATCCCTTGGAGACGACGGAGTTCGTGGCGGGCGCAAGGGGAGAGAGCGGAGCGGACTTGAAGTTCGTCAAGGGTCAGCCTATGGCGCGCCGCGCCGTCGAAATCGCCGTTGCCGGCGGGCACAACCTCTTAATGGTCGGTCCCCCCGGAACGGGAAAGACGATGATCGCGCGCTGTCTGCCCACCATTATGCCCGACCTCTCTTTCGAAGAAGCGCTCGAAATAACAAAAATACATTCGGTTGCGGGAACGCTGGGCGAGGATGGGATCGTTACCGTCCGTCCCTTCCGTACGCCGCACCATACGGCGACCACCGTTTCCATGTGCGGCGGCGGCAACCGCGTGGTGCATCCCGGCGAAATTTCGCTGGCGCACGGCGGGGTGCTGTTCCTCGACGAGCTTCCCGAATACAAGCGCTCGACGCTCGAAGCGTTGCGCCAACCCCTCGAGGACGGAAAAATCACCGTTTCCCGCGCGGGCGGGACGTTTACCTATCCTTCGCGCTTTATGCTGTGCGCGAGCATGAACCCTTGCCCCTGCGGCAACTACGGGTCGGCGAATTTAACCTGTACCTGCACGCCTTCCGAAATCCGCAATTATCGGAAAAAGGTTTCGGGTCCGTTGCTCGACAGAATCGACTTGCAGGTGGAAGTGGATAATATGAGTTACGACGAGCTGACCTCTTCGGACAGGGAGGAGAGCTCGGAGGCGGTCAAGGCGCGCGTCAACGAAGCGCGCGACATCCAGCGAGCAAGGTTTGCAAACGCGGAAATCGTTACCAACGCCGAAATGGGCGAGCGCGAAATCACCGTTTACTGCAAGCTCGACAGAGAGGGCGACGATATTTTGCGGGCGGCGTTCGAAAAGATGCACCTGTCTGCACGCGCCCGTGCGCGTATCGTTAAAGTGGCGCGTACCATTGCCGATCTTGACGGCAGCGAAGGGATTTTACCCAAACACGTGTTTGAGGCGGTGTCCTACCGCATCTTCGATAAATTAGGTTGATTATGAGTTACACGGCGGAAGAGAGGGCTTTAATATGGCTTGCGGCGTGCTCGGAGTTGGACGGACGCGACCGCATCAAGCTGTTGAGCGCTGTAAAAAATCCCGTTTCTTTGTTTGAGGAAGCGGAAAAAATCCTTCCGTGCGTGATAAAAGAGGCGCCGAAGCGGTTATATAATAGTAACCGCGCAAAACGCGAAGCGCAGCTCGGCGACTTTTTGCGGGAGCTGGACGATAAAGGGTATTTTGCCGTAACGCTCCGTTCGGCAGACTATCCCGCAAGGTTAAAGAGCATACCCGACGCTCCGCCCGTGCTTTACGGCAGGGGCAGACGGGAGCTGTTGAAGGAACAGGCGTTCTGCATCGTCGGCTCGCGCGTTACGCCGCCATGGGCGGCGGAACAGGCGAAGAGGATCGCGGGCGAGCTTGCGCGGCAGTTCGTTATCGTAACGGGGTTTGCCGAGGGCGGCGATCGCGCGGCGATCGACGGCGCGCTGCCGAGCGGAAATTTGATTTGCGTTTTGCCACACGGGCTCGACGGGTGTTATCCCGCCGCGCACGCCTCTTTAAAGAAGCGGGTTGCGGAAGCGGGCTTGCTGTTAAGCGAATATCCGCCGGAAGAGCGGGTCAGACAGTACTCCTTTCACGAGCGAAACCGTATTCTTGCGGGCATGGGCGCCGGCGCGCTCGTCGTTTCTGCGGGAGAGCGGAGCGGCACGGCGATCACCGCACGCTTTGCAAGCGAATTTTCGAGGGAAGTGTTCGCGTTTCCGTACAACGTCGGTTCGCGGCAGGGCGTCGGGTGCAACGAGCTTATCAAAAAGGGCGCGCTGCTTGTAACGGACGCGCAGGATATTCTTTGCGTTTACGGGTACGAGAAAAAAGAGGAAAGCGAGGTTTTGCTTTCCGACGAGGAGAACAGATGTATTGCGGCGTTGCGCGATGCGGGCGAGTTGCACGTATCGCAGATTGCCGAACGCGCGGGGATACAGATTTTTGAAGCCGCCGCAGTCATGAGTTCGCTCGAAATGAAGGGGCTCGCCGTGAAGGCGGGCGGAAACAGATATACCGCGCTGTAAGCGCGGACGAAGGAGTTTTATGGAACTTATTATCGTAGAGTCCCCGTCGAAGGCAAAGACGATTGCAAAGTATTTAAAGGGGAAATACCGCGTTGAAGCGTCGCGCGGGCACATCCGCGATCTGCCCGAAAAGAGCCTCGGCGTTTCGATAGATAAAAACTACGAACCGCGTTACGTCATTCCTCCCGACAAGGAAGAAACGGTAAAAACGTTGACCGCGGAAGCCAAAAAGGCGAGCAAAATCTATCTCGCAACCGACCCCGACCGCGAGGGAGAGGCGATTTCCTGGCATTTGCAGACGGTGCTGGGGCTGGATGAAGAGTCGGAAAACCGCATCGAATTCAACGAAATTTCGCAAAAGGCGGTGGAGCGCGCGCTGCAAAAGCCGCGTAAGGTGGACTATAATCTCGTGGATGCGCAGCAGGCAAGGCGCGTGCTCGATCGGTTGGTGGGTTATAAACTCTCGCCTCTACTCAACAGCAAGATCCAGTCGGGGCTGTCGGCGGGACGCGTTCAGTCGGTCGCTCTACGGCTCGTCGTCGAGCGCGAGCGGGAGATTCAGGCGTTCGTGCCCGAGGAGTATTGGACGATCACGGCGGAGCTGCAGGACGAGGAAAAGAAATATTCGCCCTTCCGCGCCGCCCTCGAAAAATATCTCGGCAAAAAGTTAAAGGTTACGGGCAGGGAACAGGCGGAAGCGGCAGTCGACGCGCTCAAAGCGGGAAAGTACTGCGTTTCGGGCGTAAAGAAGTCGATCACCAAATCGCACGCGCCCGCGCCGTTTACCACGAGTACCCTGCAACAGGACGCTTCCAACAAGCTGGGGCTGACCGCGCCCGAAACCATGCTCATGGCGCAGCATCTGTACGAGGGTATCGACCTCGAGGGCGAGGGACACGTGGCGTTCGTTACCTATATCCGTACCGACTCCACGCGGGTATCCCCCGACGCGCAAGCCGCGGCGCGCGATTTCATCAAGGCGCAGTACGGCGAAGAGTACTGTCCCGAAAAGCCCAATTTTTATGCTTCGAAAAAGGGCGCGCAGGACGCGCACGAGGCGATCCGTCCCATTGATTTGTCGCGCACGCCCGACAGCGTAAAGAAGCTGCTCGACAAAAAGCATTACAACGTTTACAAGCTCATTTACGAGCGTTTTATCGCCTCGCAGATGAGCGAAGCGCAGTACGATTCCATGCAGATAGAGATCGCAAACGGCGACTACGGCTTGAAGGCAAGCGGCAGGGCGCTGCGTTTTGCGGGATATACCGTCGTCTATAAGGACGTAAAAAAAGAGGAAGACGAGGAGACGGGCAAAATTCTGCCCCCCTTAAACGAAGGGGACGGGCTGGACGAAATCAAGCTCGATTCCGAGCAGAAATTCACCAAGCCTCCCGTGCGGTATACCGACGCCTCCCTCGTAAAGGCGATGGAGGACAAGGGCATCGGACGACCTTCGACCTACGCTTCGATCATCTCCGTTCTGAACAAGCGCAAGTACGTGGAGAAAGAGGGGAAATTCATGAAGCCGACGGACGTCGCGTACCGTATTACGGATATGCTCGTCAAATACTTTACCGACGTCATGGACGTAGGATTTACGGCGGACATGGAAAAGAAGCTCGACGAAATCGAGGACGGCGGCAAGGATTGGCGTACGATCATCGCCGACTTTTATCCGCCCTTCCTGCAAAAGCTGCGCTTCGCCAACACCGACGGCGACGAGGTAACCGAAATCCTCTGCGAAAAGTGCGGCTCGCCCATGGTGAGAAAAACGGGCAAGTACGGCAAATATCTCGCTTGCTCCAACTATCCCAAATGCTCGAACATCGTCAGCGAGGAGGAAACGGAAATTTCCGACATCGCCTGTCCCAAGTGCGGGTCGATGATGGTGGTAAAGAGCGGGCGGTTCGGCAAATTCCTTTCCTGTCCCAATTATCCCGATTGCAAATCGACCCTTCCTTTCGGCGTAAAGCAGGAGGAGATTTTCGAGGGGACCTGTCCCCTGTGCGGCAAGCCCGCCAAGCGGTTGCAGAGCAAGCACGGCAAAATATATTACGGGTGCAGCGGCTATCCCGAGTGCAAATTCATGAGCTGGGATATTCCCACGGGCGCGAAGTGCCCCGCGTGCGGCGAGGCGGTCGTGAGGCTTGCGAGCGGTAAGGAACGCTGTTCCAACCGCGACTGCCCGACGCGCGGCGGCGACGCGAAGCCGAAGAAGGAAGAAAAATCCAAAAAGAAGGGCGGCGAAAAGTGAAGTTCACCGTCGTGGGCGCGGGGCTCGCGGGTTGCGAGGCGGCATATTATCTGGCGACGCACGGCGTCGGAGTCGAGCTCGTCGAAATGAAACCGCGGAAAATGACGCCCGCGCATTCGAGCGCAAACTTTTGCGAACTCGTCTGCTCCAACTCCTTAAAGAGCGACGACGCTTCGGGCACGGCTTCGGGATTGTTGAAGGCGGAACTCAGAAAGCTGGGTTCGCTCGCCATGCAGGCGGCGGAAGTTTCCCGCGTACCCGCAGGCGGCGCGCTTGCGGTGGACAGAGAAAAATTTTCGTCCTTCGTAACCGAGAAGATAAAAAGTTGCACGCTCATTCACGTAACCGAACGGGAACAGAGCGATTTGCCCGAGGAGGGAATTATCGCGACGGGTCCCTTAACGAGCGACGCGCTCTCCGAAGCGATTGCGAAAAGATTCGGCAAAGGATTGCATTTTTACGACGCGTCCGCGCCCGTTGTGGCGGCGGACGGGATCGACGGAGATAAAGTGTTTATCGGCGACCGATACGGCAAGGGCACGGGGGACTATCTCAACTGCCCGATGACGAAGCCGGAGTACGAAGCGTTCGTCGAAGCGCTGATCGGGGCGGAGCGCACCGTTCTGCATTCGTTCGAAAAGGGCGACGTGTTCGAGGGCTGTATGCCTGTGGAAATCATGGCGTCGCGCGGGAAAGACACTTTGCGTTTCGGTACGTTCAAGCCCGTGGGCTTGGTAAACGAGGACGGCACCCGCCCCTATGCGGTGTTACAGTTGCGCAAGGAAAACGAGGCGGGCACGTCGTACAATCTGGTCGGGTGCCAGACGAATTTGAAATTTCCCGAACAGAAGCGGGTGTTTTCGATGATCCCCGCGCTGAAAAATGCGGAATTCGAGCGTTACGGCGTCATGCACCGCAACACCTTTCTCGAATCGCCCGAAATACTCAACGCGGATTTTTCGGTAAAGTCGAGCCCTCTGCTCTTTTTTGCGGGGCAGATGACGGGGGTGGAGGGGTATGTGGAGAGCGCGATGAGCGGATTGCTTGCGGCGGTCCACGCCGAACGCAAGCTGCGGGGCGCGGCTCCCGTCGCGTTGGCGGATACCTGTATTTGCGGCGCGTTGTCGCAATACGTTGCAACGAAAAACGCAAATTTCCAACCCATGAACGCGAATTACGGTATTCTGCGCGCGGGGTTCGGAGAAATCAGAGACAAAAAAGAAAGAAAACGACTGTTGGGCGAACGCGCTTTAGAAGAGATCGGGCGGTTCGTCGGCGCACTCTGAACGGGCATTCGGAGCGGTGCGAAGAATTTTGACGGGGAATAACAAACAAGCAAATTCAGGAGGATTCAAATGGAATTTCGCGGAACGACAATCTGCGCGGTCAAGCGCGGCGGCGTTACGGCAATCGCAGGCGACGGGCAGGTAACGATGGGCGAGAGCGTGGTGTTTAAAAATACGGCGATCAAGGTGCGCCGTATCTACGGGGGCAAGGTCATACTCGGCTTTGCGGGCTCGGTTACGGATGCGTTTTCTCTTTCGGAGAGATTCGAGGGGATGTTGAACAAGTTTGCGGGCAATCTCATGCGCTCGGCGGTAGAGCTTGCCGATTTGTGGCGTTCGGATAAGATCGGCAGAAAGCTCGACGCCATGATGATCACGGCGGATAAGGATACGCTGTTGATTTTGTCCGGTACGGGCGAGGTCATCGAGCCGGACGAGGGGATCTGCGCCATCGGCAGCGGTGGCAATTACGCTTTAGCGGCGGCGCGCGCCCTTGCGCAGAACACGGATTATTCCGCAGAGGAAATCGCAAGAAAATCGTTAAAGATCGCAAGCGAAATCTGCGTGTATACCAACGACCGCATTATCTGCGAGTGCGTGTAACGGCTTGCGGCGCAATACATTGTCGCGCTGCGGCAACCCTCGGTCGTACGTCAGTGTACGCTCCCTCGGGGTCCCTCGCGATCCGCGTCTTGCTTGCAACCTGTTACACTGACTTCGTTTTGACGTAAAATCAGCGAATTAAAAAATAAAGAGGCGGGAAATGAATTTATCACCCAAACAAATCGTAAACGAACTGAACAAACATATCATCGGGCAGGACGATGCAAAAAAGGCGGTGGCGATCGCCCTGCGCAACCGTTACCGCCGCAGCCAGCTTTCCAAGGAGCTGCGCGACGAAATCACGCCCAAGAACATTATCATGAAGGGACCGACGGGCGTGGGCAAAACGGAAATCGCCCGACGGCTTGCAAAGCTTGTCAAAGCGCCCTTCGTCAAGGTCGAAGCCACCAAGTACACCGAAGTGGGGTACGTGGGTAAGGACGTCGAGGGCATGGTGCGCGATCTGGTGGAGTGCGCATTCCGTCTTGTCAAGGACGAAAAGACGGCGGAGGTTTCGGCAAAGGCAACGAAGATCGCCGAAAAGAAAATGGTGAAAATTCTTGCCGAGGCGAAGAAAGCCGACCGCGGCGAAACCCCGCGCGAGATTTTCGAGGAGAACCTGCTGCAATCCTTGCGGAAGGGCACGTTCGACAATACCGTGATCGAAGCGGACGTTGCGGACGAACCCAAGAACATGGAACTCATTCCGGGGGGCGCGGCAATCAATCTCGGCTCCATTTTCGGTGAAATGCTGCCGCAGAAAAAGAAGAAACGCAAGCTTACCGTAAAGGAGGCGATGAAGATTTTCGTTGCCGAAGAGGCGGAGAAGCTCATCGACGACGATGCGGTAAAGGAAGAGGCGCTGCGCCGTGCGGAGAACGACGGCATCATCTTTATCGACGAAATCGATAAGATTGCGGGCAAGGGCAACGCCTCGGGCGCGGACGTATCGCGCGAAGGCGTGCAGCGCGACATCTTGCCCATCGTTGAGGGCAGCACGGTGATGACCAAGTACGGCGCGGTAAAAACGGACTATATGCTCTTTATTGCGGCGGGTGCGTTTCACGTGGCGCGCGTGGAGGATCTGATTCCCGAGCTTCAGGGGCGTTTCCCCGTTTCCGTGGAATTGAAGAGCCTGACGAAGGAGGACTTCGTCAATATTTTAACGAACACAGAACATTCCTTAACGCAACAGTACGCGGTGCTTTTGGCGGTAGACCATATCGATTTGAAGTTTACCCCCGACGCCATCGAGGCGATTGCGGAGATTTCCGAAGAAATCAATCTGACGAGCGAGGACATCGGCGCGCGCAGACTGCACACGGTAATGGAATATCTGCTTGAGGACATCTCGTTCAACGCGGGCGGAGCCGACTATCCCGTCGTGCCCGTGGAGGTCAACCGCAAGTACGTCGAGGAACACCTGACGAAGATGACGAAGGACAGAGATTTAAAGAAATACGTTCTGTAATTTTTCGGATATTTATAGAAATCCACACCCATAAGACAAGGAGACAGGGATGAAAGAAAGAGAAATCGACGAGGCGGAAGTTGCGGGCATTACTCCGCAGGAATTTCAAGCTCTCAGTGTGAGCGCAATCGGCGGCGATCCGAAGGCGCAGTACTCTCTTGCATCTTGCTACAAGAACGGGAAGGGCGTTGCCGCAGATTTGCTGCAAGCGATCGCATGGTATCAGAAAGCAGCCGAACAGGGCTACGCCGCCGCAGAGAGCGCGCTCGGTAACGCTTATTATTACGGGCGCGGGGTGGAAAAGAATTTAAAGACGGCGGTGGAATGGTACAAAAAAGCCGCAGAACAGGACAATGCAAGCGCGCAATATAACCTCGGGAACTGTTACTACGGCGGCTACGGCACGCTCAGGGACTTTAAAAAGGCATTCGCGCTGTACGAGAAAGCGGCAAAGCAGGGACTTGTGGCGGCGCAGTATATGCTGGGCAGTTGCTATGAAAACGGGCGCGGCGCCGCGAAGGACGAAAAGAAGGCGTTCGAGGCGTATCAAAAAGCCGCGAAAGACGATAAGGATATGCGTGCGGTCTGCGCGCTTGGCAGTTGCTTCGAAATCGGCAAGGGTGTGGAGCAGAGCGAGGAAAACGCAATCGTCTGTTACGAAAAGGCGGCGGCAAACGGATACGCCAAGGGGCAGTATTGCCTTGCTTCCTGCTACAAGAACGGCAGAGGCGTCAAAGAGGACGTAAAAAAGGCGATCGAGCTTTACGAAAGGGCGGCGGCGCAGGGCTATGCGGCTGCGGAAAGTGTGCTCGGAAACCTGTACTATTACGGGCAGGGCGTAAAAAAGGACTATCAGAAAGCCGTACAGTATTACTTAAAGGCGGTGGAAAAGAGCAATGCAAGCGCACAGTACAATCTCGGCAACTGCTATTACAGCGGGCACGGCGAGGCGAAGGACTATGTAAAAGCCGTATTCTGGTACCAGCGTGCGGCGGAGCAGGGTCTTGCCGCGGCGCAGTATATGCTCGGATACTGCTGCGAATACGGGCAGGGCGCCATTCCCAGCCCGCAGATCGCCGTAGCTTGGTATTTAAAGGCGGCGGAGCAGGGTTACGCCTCGGCGCAGAGCGCGCTCGGACGTTGTTACTTTAAGGGGATCGGCACGGACAGAGATTACGACGCGGCGTATAAATGGTACGAAAAGGGCGCAGAGCAGGGCAACGCCGACGCACAGCACGGTTTGGGCATGTGTTACCATACGGGCAAGGGCGTCGAACAGGACTATGCCAAGGCAATCGAATGGTACCAAAAATCCGTCGATCAGGGCAATGCCAAAGGCATGAACGGCATGGGGCTGTGCTATTTCTTCGGGCAGGGCGTGGAAAAGGATGTAAACAAGGCGTTCGAATGGTACCAAAAGTCCGCCGAGCTCGGCAACGACCGCGGACAATGCAATCTCGCGCTGTGCTACCGTTACGGTCGCGGCGTCGAGAAGGACGAAAAGAAGGCGTTCGAATGGTTTTATAAGGCGGCGGCGCAGGGCTACGACAAAGCGCAGTACAACCTCGGTATCTGCTACGGCAAAGGCGTGGGCATCGAGCGCAACCACGGCGAGGCGATCGTCTGGTATCAGAAAGCGGCGGAGCAGGGACACGCGGGGGCAATGTGCAACCTCGGGTTCTGCTACGAAAAGGGACTGGGCGTCGCGCCCGATCCCGCAATGGCGTACGCGTGCTACGAGAAAGCCGCAGGGGACGGCGACGTCATGGCGCAGTGTTCCGCGGCGGGCTGCCTATTGGCGGGGCGCGGCGTGGAAAAGAACGAAGAGAAGGCGGCGGAATGGTATCTCAAAGCCGCCGAAAGCGGATACGCCGTCGCGCAATTCTGCCTCGGCATGAGCTATCTCAACGGTAACGGCGTCAAACAGGATAAGAAGAAGGCGGAGGCGTGGCTGACGAAGGCGGCGATGCAACGGCACGCAGGCGCGCTCGGCGCGTTAAAAAAGATGAAGGAAGCGAAATCATGATCGTAAGACCCAAAGGCACCAAGGACGTTCTGCCCGCCGAGGCGGGGCTTTGGCAGCAGATAGAGGCCGCGGCAAGGCAAATGGCGGAGGAATATGCGTTCGGGGAAATCCGCACGCCCGTATTCGAATATACCGAGCTGTTTTCGCGCGGTGTGGGCGAAACGAGCGACATCGTTAACAAAGAGATGTACACCTTTCTCGATAAGGGCAACCGCTCTATTACCCTCCGTCCGGAGGGGACGGCGGGCGTGGCGCGCGCTTTTCTCGAAAACGGGCTCATGGGAGGCGCGATGCCGTTCAAGGCGTACTATCTTATTTCCGCTTTTCGCTACGAGCGTCCGCAGGCGGGGCGGCTTCGGGAGTTTCACCAGTTCGGCGCGGAGCTCTACGGCGCGGCGGAACCGTTCGCAGACGCGGAAATCATTTCCTATGCCGACGGGTTTTTAAAGCGGTTGGGGTTAAAGAAGGTGTCGCTCCTTATAAATTCGATCGGGTGCAAAGAGTGCAGAAAGAAGTACCACGAGGCGTTGAAGGAATATTTCCGCCCGCACCTCGACGAAATGTGCGGCGATTGCAGGACGCGGTTTGAAAAGAACCCCATGCGCATTCTCGATTGCAAGGAAGAGAATTGCAAAAAATATACGGCGTGTGCGCCGAAGATGCTCGACTATCTGTGCGACGACTGCCGCGCGCATTTCGAAAGCGTGAAGTCGCTGCTTACGGCGGCGGGCGTGCAATACACGGTAGACCCCTCTATCGTGCGCGGACTGGACTATTACAGCCGCACCGTGTTCGAGTTTACCTCGGATGCGGCGGGCGCGCAGGGCACGGTGCTCGGCGGGGGCAGATACGACACCCTGCTCGAACAGATGGGCGAAAAGCCCGTTCCCGCGGTCGGATTCGCGGCGGGCATCGAGCGGCTGATCATGGTAATGACGGCTGAAAACGCCGCGTTCGGGGGGAAGAGACGCGGGAAGTGTTATCTCTTGGGTATGGACGAAACGTCGCGCAAAACGGCGTTTACGTTGGCTCAAAAGCTTCGCGGCGCGGGCATACCCTGCGAAACGGATTTGATGAACCGTTCGGTCAAGGCACAGTTCAAATATGCGGACAAGTCGGAGGCGCGTTTCGTCGTCGTGCTCGGCGAGCGGGAGCTGGCGGAGGGCACGGCGCAAGTCAAGGACATGAAAAACTCCTCGGCGGAATCGGTTAAATTAGAGGAGCTTTGTCAATATTTATCGGGGAGGATAGATTTATGAGTATGAACGTAAAAGAAACAGACGCAACAGAGTTCGAAGCGCTCGTGGCTTCGGGGAAGACGGTGGTGTGCGATTTTTGGGCGGCGTGGTGCGGTCCCTGCCGTATGCTCGCGCCCGTGTTGGACAAGGTGGCGGCGCAGTTCAAGGAACGCGCGGAATTCGTCAAGGTGAATATCGACGAGAACGGCGAGATTGCCGAAAAGTATTCCGTGATGAGTATTCCCTACGTTGCCGTGTTCCGGAACGGCGCGTTGAAGACGCAGAATATCGGCTATTGCCCCGAGGACGTTTTAAAAGAATTTTTGGAAAAAAATATTTAATCCGCAAGGAACAGCCCGCCGCGTCGGCGGGTTTTTTCTATCCGGCGTCATTCAGAGCGAAGCAAAGGGTCCCATAAGGTAGCTTTTCGTTTCGCCTTCTTTACATTTTTTGTTTTCTGTGCTATAATAATCCAAATCACGAAAGAGGTATCGTCCTTGGCGTTCGATCACGGACAATTGAACGAAATCCTGTGCGTATTAAAAGCGGGGAACACGCAAGCGCTCGACGGCATTCTGATTACCGTCGGCAGGCGTATGTTTGCCCTTGCGCTCGGAATCGTAAAAAACCGCGAGGACGCGGAGGACGTCTTGCAGGAAAGTTTTTTGAAAATCGCCAAGGGAATTCACGCCTATCGGGAGGACACCAACGGTTACGCCTGGGTCATGCGTATCGTGCGGAATTGCGCGTTCGACTTCCTCAGAAAGCGCAAAATACGGGCGACGGAGGACATCGACTCGTTCTTCCACCTAAGCGACGAGGGATATTCCGAAGAAAAGCAGGCGCGTTCGCTCGTGCTCGAAGAGGCGATTTCCCGCCTGCAGCAGGAGGAGAAGCGCGTGATATACTATCGGTACTATCTTGAGTTTACCGTGCGGGAAATCGCAAGGGAGACGGGCATGAGCAAATCGGGCGTTCAGCGGGCGATCGAAAGCGCCGAAAAAAAATTAAAAGAATTTCTGGGACAAAACGACGGGTAAAAACGTTGTAATGTATGCAAGAAGTGTAACGACTATGGAAGAGAAGCAAAAGGACAGGGAGCTCGAGAGAGAGTTCCGCGAATATTTCGACGGGTTGGAAGCGCCGCGCTGCGATTTGAGCTACGCAAAGCGTGCTTTATCCGCGCCGAAACGAAAACCGCGCAAGTGGGTTGCGGCGATCGTTTCCGCCTGCGCTTCGGCGGCGGTGTTCCTGTTGTGCTGCATTCTCATTCCGTATTCCGTAAGGCGGTCGCGCACGTTTACGTTGGCGGATACGACGCAACAGACGGTAAGCGCCGAAGCGGTCAGGGAGGAATACTCTTCCGCAATCAAACCGTTTGCGGGTTTCGAGCAGGCAGATAACGCGTCGTGTAGTTACTCTCTTGTAACGCACGGGGGTAAAACGGTACTCGTGCGGGCGGATATTTCCTTTTACAGTCCGCAGGTGCGTTTTAACGCCACCGCGTATATCGACGTTTCCTCGGGAAAGTACCGCGTCAAGGACTTCGACGAATATTCCGACTTCAAGAGAAAAGCGTACGGCTTCTTTTACGATACGGCGATCGAGGAGGAAACGGGCAGCAGCCTATCGCGCATTTACGGCAAGGGCGACAGGCGGGACCCTCATTATTATATCGCGATGCTTTCCGACCAGCCGCAGGCGCTCGACTATCTTTTAAGCTATCTGGATAAATTTTTATAAAAATTTTTCGCTTTTGCGGGACAAACGCCGAGCCCCGTGCGTTGTATTAACAGAAAAAGCTTGGGAGGGAAGGTAACATGAAAAGAAAATTGACGGCGGCTGCTTGCGTTTTAGCCGCATCCATTGCGGGTGCAGCGCTCTTCGGCGGGTGCTCGATGAAGGGGATGCCCAATGTCGGCGGGCAATGGTTCGGCGGTATTTCGTTCGACCACAGCGGCGTAGAGGGCGGCGCAAACGACCCCGCTGCGCCCGACAACGCGGGCAACGGCGAAAACGATCAAAACGAAAACTACGTCTACGAAAATATCTACGAACAGGGATTTACGAACGTGGCGGCGGAGGAAAGCTCGTATTTTTCGCTTGACAGAAACACGGCGAATTACTCGCTCGTGCGCGCACAACTGAACAGCGGCAGCAAGATTGCAAGCAAGTCTGTGCGTGTGGAAGAGCTGATCAATTATTTTTCCTACGGTTATCCTGCGCCCGTTTCGGGGGAAGGCTTTAAGGCGACGGCGTATCTTTCCAATTGCCCGTGGCAAGCGGACAATCGGCTGCTTACGGTAGGGATGCGTACGGAGGAGGTCGTCGTCGAAGCGGAGAAAAACAACTACGTCTTTTTAATCGACGTGTCGGGGTCGATGTCTTCGAGGATAGACGGCTTGGAGGGACAGACCTGTCTTTCGCTTGCCAAGTACGGTATTTCCAAATTGGTAGACGGGCTCGGCGAAAACGATTCCGTTTCGGTGGTTACGTACGCGAGCGGCGTTAATACGGCGCTTGCGCCGACAATGGCGACCAAGTCGGGCAAGACGAAGATCATGAACGCGGTGAACGGACTGCGCGCGTACGGCTCGACCAATGCTTCGGGCGGGTTGGAACTTGCCTACCGCAACGCAGCCAAGAACTTCACGCAAAACGGCAATAACCGTATCGTGCTCATTTCGGACGGCGATTTTAACGTGGGGATCACCAACGAAAGGGACTTGAAGGAGTTTATTCAGGAAAAGGCGAACGGAGGCGTTTATCTTTCGGTGCTCGGCGTGGGCATGGGCAACCTGCGCGACGATTTCATGCAGACGCTCGCCTTGAACGGCAACGGAAACTACGCCTATATCGACACCCCCGCCGAAGCGGAAAAGGTGCTCTGCGACGAGCTGCAGGGAATGCTCACCGTTGTTGCCAAGGACGCGAAGGCAAAGGTGGAGTTCAATGGGGACGCGGTGGAAAAGTACCGCCTGATCGGTTACGACATGAAGCGCCTTACGCAGGAAGAGTATGAAGACTCCAAGACGGACGCGGGCGAAATCGGCAGCAATCTCTGCGTTACCGCGGTGTACGAAATCACGCTGAAAGAGGGCGCGGAAGCGGGCGCGCGCATTGCCGACGTTTCCGTGCGATATAAGACGCCCGACACGCAGGAGGAACGGGAAGTGAATTGCGGCGTTTTCAACTGGCTGACGAACAGCGAGGACGCGGCGTTTATTTCCTGCGTCGCCGAATTCGGACTGGTTTTGCGCGGCTCGCAGTATAAGGGAAACGCAACTCTGAAAGCGGTGGAAGCCCGCCTTGCGGATTTTCCTGCGTACCTTGAAGCGGACGCGTACAAGAAGGAGTTCAAGAGCTTGGTTGCCATGGCAATCAAAAGCGGGTATTACGGAGAATAACACTCGAATATTGATAGAGGGAATGAAAACCGCGCGCCGCCCGAATCGGGCAGCGCGTTCGTTATAAAGCGGACTGCGAAATAAGATTTGCCGCGCGTTTGCAATTGCGAAGCGTTGCTTTTTCGGCGTCGAAATGATATAATGGTAATATCAATAAAAAAGGCGGAACCGTTTCATGATCGATTTATCCTGTATCCAAAGCGCAGACCCCGAGCTGTACGAGGCAATGAAAAAAGAACTTGCGCGTCAGCGCGGCAACCTCGAACTGATTGCAAGCGAGAATATCGTCTCCCCCGCGGTGATGGCGGCAATGGGAAGCCACCTTACCAACAAGTATGCCGAAGGGTACCCCGGAAAACGATATTACGGCGGATGCGAATTCGTGGATATCGCCGAAAATTTGGCGCGCGACAGACTGAAAGAGTTGTTCGGCTGCGAACACTGCAACGTACAGCCGCACAGCGGGGCGCAGGCAAATTTCGCCGTATATTTTTCCGTTTTAAAAACGGGCGATACGGTCATGGGCATGAATCTTTCGCACGGCGGACACTTGACGCACGGTTCGCCCGTAAACTTTTCGGGGACTTATTTTAATATCGTCCCCTACGGCGTGTCGGCGGAAACGGAGACGATCGACTACGACGAAATGGAAAAGATTGCGCTCGAATGCAAGCCGAAGATGATCGTATCCGGCGCAAGCGCGTATCCGAGATTCATCGACTTCAAACGTATCCGCGAAATCTGCGACAGGGTGGGCGCGTACATGTTCGTGGATATTGCCCATATCGCGGGGTTGGTGGCGGCGGGCTTGCACCCCTCGCCCGTGCCTTATGCGGATTTCGTAACCACCACCACGCACAAGACGTTGCGCGGACCGCGGGGCGGCGCGATCATGTGTAAAGAACAGTACGCCAAAGCAATCGATAAGGCGGTATTTCCGGGGACGCAGGGCGGACCCTTGATGCACGTGATTGCCGCCAAAGCGGTGGCGTTTAAGGAGGCGTTAACGCCGGAATTCAAGGCGTATCAGGCGCAAATCGTAAAAAATGCGGCGGCAATGGCAAAGCGATTTACGGAAAAGGGCGTGCGACTCGTGTCGGGCGGAACGGATAACCACCTGATGCTCGTAGATTTGAGAAAAGAGGCTTTGACGGGCAAGGAGCTCGAAGCGCTTTTGGACGCGGCGCATATCACGGCGAACAAGAACACCGTGCCCTTCGAAACGACCTCGCCGTTTATTACGAGCGGACTTCGCATCGGAACGCCCGCCGTTACTTCCCGCGGCATGAAGGAGGGGGAGGCGGTTGAAATCGCCGACCTCGTTACCGAAATCATTCGCAAAAGGGAAAGCGCGGTGGAAGCGGTTTCCGAAAAGGTCGCTTCCCTCTGCGCAAGATTCCCCGTTTACGAAAACGATATTTTGTAAGGAGCGCGTATGGAACAAAAGACGATCCCGCTGTTGGAATTCGATATGGACAGCGAAGTGAAATTTACGCCCGAGCATTTCGAGACGACGCCGAGGAATTTGCCCGAGCGGTGCGTTATGTCGTTTTCGCGTTCGAGCATGGAGGCGATTGCGGAAAAGTACAATGCGACGCTCCTTGCCGAGCCGCAATGTTGCACGTGTTCTCTTCCCGTTTACGGGTTGGATTTCGAGGGGGAGCAAATCGCGCTGACGGTGGGCTTGCTTGGCGCGGCGGGGGCGGCATCGCAAATCCACGAGCTCGCGGCGGGCGGGGTAAAGAAATTTATCGCCTGCGGCGCGGCGGGTACGCTTACGCCCAAGCCGCTGGGCGCGCTCATCATTCCGAACGCCGCCGTGCGCGACGAAGGGGCGAGCTTCCATTACGCGCCGCCTTCCTACGAGATCGAGGCGGATGCGGAGGTCGTTAAAAGCATTTGCAACAGCCTGCAAAAGCTCGGTTTGCCGCACGGAACGGGCAAGACCTGGACGACGGACGGTTTCTACCGCGAAACGGAAGAAAAAATCGCGTTGCGCAGAAAGCAGGGCTGTCTGACGGTGGAAATGGAGTGCTCGGCAATGATCGCGGCGGCGCGCTATTGCAAGGCGAAATTCGGGCAGATCCTGTACTGTGGCGACGATTTGAGCGGCACGGAATACGACAGCCGACAGTTCGCGCACGCTACCGACGTGCGGCGCAACCTCGTGGAATACGCCTTAAAGTGCGTTGGAGATTTGTAGAGGATTGCGTCATTCCGAAACGGCGCAACGATCCTTTGTCGTACAGAGCGTAACGGAGGCGTGTGCCCGTTCATACCGAACAACGGCGGGGGAATATTCCCCGCTTTTTTTTCATACTTTATCCTTATGGAACAGTATGAAAAGCAGGTTGACGAAGTTTTAAAGGACGTGGGAAGCTCTTTTCGCGGGCTCACGCAGGACGAGGCTGCGCGCCGCTTGCAAACAAACGGCAGAAACGCTTTGAAGGCGGGCAAAAAAAAGAGCAAGATAGGCTTGTTCTTCGCGCAGTTCAAAGATTTGATGACGATCATTCTCGTGTTCGCCGCCTTTTTATCGGGCGTGCTCGCCTTCGTTACGGGGGATAAGAGCGAGCTTGCCGACACGGCGATTTTGCTTTTTATCATTCTTTTAAACGCTTTCGTCGGTTTTTTACAGCAGTACCGCGCGGACGCGGCGATCGAAAAGCTCAAACAGATGTCCGTCTGCCGCGCCAAAGTAGTGCGCGGGGGCGCATTGTCCGTCATCGATGCGGAAGAGCTCGTCGTGGGCGACGTCGTCGAAATCGAGGAGGGCGACCGCATTCCCGCCGATTGCCGCATTCTCACGTGCGAGAATTTCCGCACGGACGAAGCCGCGCTGACGGGGGAGAGCCGTCCCGTAAAAAAGTCGGACTGTATCGTTAAAAAACGTGCGCTCGCCGACCGCGCCAATACCGCCTATTTTTCCACCTTTTGCGTGAAGGGTTCGGCGCGGTGCGTGGTTACTGCGACGGGCTCGGATACCGAAATGGGGAAAATTGCGGGGATGCTCGGAAAAAACAAGCCCGTTCCCTCCCCGCTCGACAAGACGATCGCCAATCTCGGCAAAATCATTTCCATCACCGTTTTAAGCGTCGCGCTCATTCTCTTCGTGGGCGGCTTATTGGCGCATAGGGTAAGTTTTTTGCAGAACGTCATGAACGCCGTCGCGGTTGCCGTGGCGGCGATCCCCGAGGGCATGGGCGCCGTCGTTACGATCATTCTTGCCATGGGCGTACAGCGCATGGCAAAGTCGCGCGCGGTCATGCGAAAGCTTTCCGCTGTGGAAACGCTGGGCGGGTGCACCTGTATCTGCTCGGATAAGACGGGCACGCTGACGGAAAACAGGATGACCGTCGAAGAGATCGCTACGGACTTTTCGCGGCAGACGGAACGCTACGAACGAAGCGTCCGCCAGACGCGGTTGTTGAGCTGTATGCGCGTCTGCCACACGGTAAAGTCGGGCGCCAAGGGCTACGTGGGCGATCCCACCGAGGTCGCGCTCGTCGAGTATGCGGACAGGTGCAATTTTTCCCTCCGTGCCGAAGCCGTCGGCGGACTCGCGTTTACTTCCGAGCGCAAGATGATGAGCGTTGCGGCAAACGCGGGCATGGGTGCGCGGCTGTACGTAAAAGGCGCGTTGGACGTTCTGTTGAAAAAGTGCGACAAAATCGCAACGGAGACGGGCGACCGCGCGATGACGCAGGCGGACAGACGGGCAATCGAAGCGCGTGCGGCGGAATCGTCGGGACGGGCGATGCGCGTTCTGGCATTTGCCGAGGGATCGTATACGGGGAGCGTCAGAGAGGAAAATTTAACTTTTTTGGGACTTGCCGCCATGCTCGATCCGCCCAAAGCGGGCGCGAAGGAAGCGGTGGCCGCCTGCCGCCGCGCGGGAATCCGCACGGTGATGATCACGGGCGACGGCGCGGATACGGCGTTTGCGATCGCCTCCCGTCTCGGAATCGCCGAAAAACGCAGCGAGGTAGTAACGGGCGATGAACTCGATGAGATGGGCGAGGAAGAGTTCGTGCGCCGTGCAAAGGACTTTACCGTGTATGCACGCGTGTCTCCCAAGCATAAGAGCGAAATCGTTTCCGCACTGCAAAAGCGGGGCGAAATCGTTGCCATGACGGGCGACGGGGTAAACGACGCGCCCTCCATTCAGGCAGCCGATATCGGCGTTGCCATGGGCTCGGGCACGGACGTTACCAAAAACGCCGCGGACGTGGTGATTTCCGACGACGATTTTTCCACCATGGTGCACGCGGTGGAGGAAGGGCGCAACGTCTTTTATAACGTAAAAAAGACGATCGGATTTTTTCTCGCCACCAATCTTGCCGAAGTGCTCGCAGTGCTTATCGTGTCGCTGTTTTTGTGGAAGTACGAGTTTCTCACCTCCACGCAGCTGCTGTTTGTCAATTTGATCACCGACTCCCTGCCCGTGCTCGCTCTTGGCGTGGAGCGCACGGACGGCGTGATGTTGCGTCCGCCCGTTTCGCAGAAGGAGATTTTCTCCAAGAAATCCATGCTCTCCATGCTGTTTTTCGGTGCGGTGCAGGCGGCGATCGTAATCGGATTGTTTGCCGTCGGGGTGAATGCGTGGGGCAACGGCGCGGCCTCTACGGCGGCGTTCGTGGCGCTGTCGCTTCTGGAACTCTTCCACGCGTTCAACGTGCGCAAGGACGGCGTCAAGCCGTCGATCAAAGAATATTTCACGAACAAGACTTTGTTGTTGACGGTGCTCGCGGGCATTGCCGTAAACGTGCTGCTGGTAGTCGTACCTCCCTTGCGCGCGGCGTTCGATTTGACCGCTCTTTCGCCCGTGCAGTGGGCAATCGTGTTCGCACTGTCGTTTGCGATTATTCCCGTCGGCGAGCTTTACCGCCTGTTCGGGGCGGTCGGGCGCAAGAGGGTGCGTGCGTCCAAGCCGCGCAGAGCCAAGCGTCTGAAAAAACGGGCGGCGGCAAATTGAATTACGTTAAAATCGGCGTTATCCGCCGATTTTTTTATGGCGTGCGGGCGTGCGGTAATAATACGAAGCGCCCGAAAGCTTGCTCGATTCGGAATATTTTTGACAAAATAGATTATTGCGCGCGCGGGGGGGATCATGACTGTATCCAAAGGGGGAAGGCGGTATAAATAAATTTGGTTGCTCGCAATTTTCGCCGTAAGCGTCGTATGCGCCTTTGCTGCTCGGTGCGTGCGCTTTTCGAAACGATTGACTTTCACCGTTCGCCGCGGTATAATAAAACCATGAAAGTCTATCTCGACTATGCGGCGACCGCGCCGCTCGACGGAGAAATCCTCGACAAAATGCTTCCCTATCTCAAAGCGAATTTCGGCAATTCCGATTCCCTGCACTCGTTCGGCAGGGAAACTGCTTACGCCGTAAGCGAAGCGCGCGAACGCGTTGCGGGCGCGCTCGGCGTTCGGGCGAAGGAAGTGTATTTTACGGCGGGCGGCACCGAGGCGGACAATTGGGCGGTGCGCGTTTTGGGGGAGGGGAGCGTTTTAACCTCTCCCGTCGAACACCGCGCCGTGCTCGACACCGTGAGGGCGGCGCGAAAGCATACCGTCTGCGCCGTCGGACGGGACGGACTCGTGTCCGCACAGAACGTGGCGGACGCGCTTGCGCCCGATACGGGGCTTGTTTGCGTCATGGCGGTCAATAACGAGACGGGCAGCATCCAGCCGCTCGAAGAAATTTCCGCTCTTTGCAGGGAGCGGGGAGCATTGCTCTTTTCCGACTGCGTACAGGCGGGCGGCGCGCTGGATATGAAGCGGATTGCAAAGTCGTGCGATGCGTTTTCCCTGTCTGCGCATAAGATTTACGGACCGAAGGGGGTGGGCGCGCTCGTCGTAAAGTCGGGGGTGAAGCTGCGCCCCATGGTGTTGGGCGGCGAGCAGGAACGCGGACTGCGCGGCGGTACCACGAACGTTGCGGGCGTCGTGGGCTTTTCGTACGCGCTTGAAAAGGCGCAGGCGGAGCGGGAAGAAAACCAACGTAAAATAAAAAAGGTACGTGATTTTTTCGAAGAACGGATTTTGTCCGCCCTGCAAGACGGGGTGCGCGTAGACGGTTTGAACCGTGTTGCGAATATTTCGCATATCACGCTGAAAGAGGGCAATGGCGCGCTGTTAAACAAGTTGGACTTATACGGCGTGGCGTGTTCGGGCGGAGCGGCGTGTTCGGCGCATAGCCCGCTTCCTTCGCACGTAATGCTCGCCATGGGGCGCACGGAAGAGGAAGCCCGCCGAGGTTTGCGTTTTTCCTTCGGCAGAGAGACGACGGAGGAGGAAGCCGCCTTCGCTGCCGACGTGCTTATAAAATGCGTTCGGGAATAAAAGTTAAGAACAATATATAATCTGTCCCGAAAAATTTCCGAAAGCAATTCCGGCATCTTTTGAATTCGTTTTTATAAATACGGCTTCGACAACGGCGCGTATTAAAAATGACTAACGATTGCAAATTATCGGATTTCGACAAATACGTTATAATTTTTTCCGCCGTCGCGTTCATTCGACGGCGGATTTTTCTTCTAAACGAAAAAATATCGGCATACACTATGATAGCTTGGCAGGCAAGTCCTGCAAAAATACGTTATAAGAGGTGTCGATATGAACGAAGAACTCGATTATGCCGAGATGCTGGAAATTCCGGTGGAAACGGTAACGATCAACCGCAGGGAGCACAAGAAGCGCCGCCGCGGTGCGGAGGACCTTGGGGAACAGCTCGTGGAGCAGGTGAACGATCGGATGCAGTCCGATACGGCGGAAGAGGAGCCCGCGCAAGAGGCAGACGACCCCGCCTTTGCGGAAAGCAAGCCCATCGAGCGGGAAGCCAAGCCCGCAAAGCGCAAGCGCGCCGGAATCGGGCGCAAAATACTGATCGGCGAGCTCGTCGCGGTGTGCGCGCTTTGCGCGGTAATATTCTTTACGAATATCTTTATGACCAACAGCGCCATCAATACCTTCGTCAGAGGGTTGTTCCAGGGCAGTGCCGAAACGGCGGATAAGCGCACGTATTCCGATTTCAAGCTTTCCTCCGTCGTTAACGAAACGACGGAAGCAGAGCTCACCGTTTCCGAAACGGGCGTGCTCTCCTTCACGGCGAAGTGTAGCGTGTATTCTCCCGCAAACGGCACCGTTGCTGCGGTAAACGGTTCGGCGGAAGAGGGTTATACCGTTTCCGTGCGTCATTCCGACAGCTTTTCCACCGTCATCGGCGGGCTGGACACCGTCTATCTTGCGGCGGGCGATTCTGTATACGGAAATATTCCCCTCGGCTATTCGGACGGCGAAGGCGCGGTAACCGTAATGATGTATTCGGGCGACCAGCTTCTGAATTGTTACAGTGTCGGTGAAAACGGACTGTCCTGGAGTTAAGAAGAAACGGCTGTCCGTTCATCCGCTGTTCTTTCTGGCGGGAATCGTATCCGCGTTTACGGGCAGTCTTCTCTGGTTTGTAAGCGCGTGTATTGCGGCAATCGAACACGAATGTGCGCACGCGTTTGCGGCAAGGCGTTTCGGATTTTCCCTCGATAAAATCGTACTCATGCCCTACGGCGCGGTGATATCGGGGGATATTTCGGGTATTTCGCCCCGACAAGAGTTGATCGTCTGTCTGGCGGGACCGCTTGCCAATCTTGCAACGGGACTGCTGTTCGTTGCGTTATGGTGGCTCTTTCCCGAAGTTTATCCCTTTACGGAGGCGGCGGCGAACGTGTCGTTCTCGTTGTTTCTCGTAAACCTTCTGCCGGCGCACCCGCTCGACGGCGGGCGTATTCTGGGAATCGCGCTGCGCCCTCTGGGCAAGAAAAAGGCGCGCGCCGTGCTCGTTGCGATCACGCTGGCAATTTCTGCGGGGATACTTGGCTATTTCGTTTATACGTGTTTCCTCGTGCCGAACTTTTCCGCGCTTGCATTCGGAGCAATGCTGGCGGCAGGTGCGTTCGGCGGCGGAGAATACAACCGTTTAAGCTTTTGCCGCCGTAAGAGTTTTCTGCGCGGCGTCGAGGAAAAGCGCATCGCCGTGTCGGCGGACTGCACCCTACAGGACGTGTTTCGCTATCTGCGCGAGGACAGGTACGTCGTGTTCGTTCTGTACGAGAACGAGGAGTTTTTGGGCGAGCTGAGCGAGGCGGACTATATCTCTCTGCTTGAAAAGGGAGACTTGCGGACGACGCTTCGAAATTGTTTACCGGAATTTGCAAAAGGGGCTTGAAAAATACGTTCGGATATGATACAATCAATGTTGGTTGAAAAGTAACGGAATGAACGAATTGCGGGATAAAGGACCCAACGAATGAAGAAAGAATGGTTTTTCGATCGCTTTTGCGGCGAGCAAATCGTTATGTGCGCAGAGGACGGCGTTCTTACGGACGTGTCGGTCGAAAGCGAAACGTTCGGCGACGAAATCGGCAATATTTACAAAGGCAGAGTTCAGAACGTCGTCGGCGGAATGCAGGCGGCTTTCATTGCTTGCGGAATGGAAAAGAACTGCTATCTGCCCCTCAACGAACGCGCGGCGTGCTTTAATGCGTACGACGGCGGCGGGGGCGACAGCGTACATACGGAGCTGAAAGAGGGGGACGAAATTCTCGTTCAGGTTACTAAGGCGGCGCGGGGCAGCAAGGGCGCGAAGATTACGCGGGATTTGTCGTTCGTGGGCAAAAATCTCATATATATGCCGCACACGGACTTTCTGGGAATTTCGCGCAAGATCACGGACGGGAAGTCGCGCGCGGATTTATTGAAGGAAGCGGATAAATTGCGCAAGACGGGCGAGGGATTTATCGTGCGCACGGCGGCGCAGAACGCTTCGAAAAAGGCGTTAAAGACCGAATCGGAATATTTGAAGCGCGTTTGGCGCATGACGCTCGAGGGGGCGGAAAACGCGCCCGTCGGTACGGCGGTGTATCAGGAATACGACCTGCCCGTTAAAATCATGCGCGATTCACTGGGCGCCGAAGTCAGCCGTATCTACGTCGGCGATAAGGAGCTGTACGAGCGCGTTCTGCGGCTGGTTAAGGTGCGCCCCGATATGGACGAAAAAAAGGTTGCGCTGTACGAAGGGGAAAACAATATGTTTTCCAATTTCGGGTTGCTCGACCAGGTATACGGCTTGGCGGATTCTCGCGTTGACTTGGAAAACGGCGCATACCTCGTTGTGGACGTAACCGAGGCAATGACGGTCATCGACGTCAATACGGGCAGCTTCGTGGGGGACAGCGACCTCGAATCGACGGTATTCCGCACGAACATGCTTGCTGCGCGGGAAATCGCCCGCCTCGTAAGGCTGAGAAACGTGGGGGGGATCATCGCCGTCGATTTTATTGATATGGCGGAGGAGGCGCACTGCACGGCGGTGGAAGAAGAGCTTGCCCGCGCGTTACAGGACGATAAGGCAAAAACACGCGTATATCCCATGAACGAGCTGTGCGTTACGCTGTTTACGCGCAAGCGCACGCGCAACGATTTGCTGTCCTTTCTGTTAAAGCCTTGTCCGCACTGTACGCGGGAGGGGTACGTGCTTTCGGATAAATTCATGGCAATGCGCGTGAGAAGCGCAATCATGGATACGTTCTCCAACGGGTATCGGGCGGCGGTGGTGGAGCTGAATCGGCAACTGCTCGAAAAAATACTCGGCGAACGGTACTTTACGCCCGAAATCAAGGGGCGCTGGAAGAATAAGCGCGTATATTTTGTGCCGCATTCCACCTGGCACGAAGAAAAATTTACCGTTCGCGGCGACAACGCAAAGGTGCTGTCGCTGCCCGACGACGCGCAGATATTATACTGAAAAAACGCAACGAGGCGATCCGTCAACTCCGTATTGATTTCGACGCGATACTCAAAGCCTATAAAACATTAAAAATAACGATAATATTTTTATTATATTAAAAATTAAAATGGAAAGCGTCGCATACGGCAATTTCCGATTATTTATCTTTCCTTCCGTAATAATAGGTCTCGCGCCGTCATAATGACGGCGCGGGATAGTTTTGTCGTTGCGTTCATGGAGTCGTTCGTTTGAACGAAAGTCCGTTCGTTCTTCGGAAGGGCGTAGCGTTCCCCTTGTCATTCTGAGCGGAACGGAGGGAAGCAAAGAATCTTATAAAATTGATTTGCGTAAAGGGACGCTTACGCGATCAAAGTTTTCCAGCTCTTTTCGAATTGCTCTTCCGAATGAAGCAGCTCTTCCGCAAGCTCCTTAATGTCCTTATCCGCGTAGTCCTCGCTCATTTCGCTCAGGGTCGTCTTTAACGCGGTAATGCCCATTACCGTTCCCTGCGTCATCATTTCGGCAATGTGCGCGCGGGAATTGTCCTTCATCGTGTTCATTTTGATGCTGCTCCACATCATTGCCTTTTTAATGGGGCTCGGGTTTTTTAAATCGATATTCTTGTTCTTTGCGATAATCGCGGCTTTGCCGCCGATTTTCTCGTATTCTTCGTGCTGCTTCAGCAGTTCCTCGCGGACATCCGCGTCCTCCGCTTCGGGCAGAATGTCCGAAATGGATTGCAGCGCCAGCTGGCAGTTGCGGTGCACCTCTGCAAGAACTTCTTCACTTTTTTTAATTTCCATAACTCACCTCTGTTATAAGTTTGCGAAAAGAACGTAATTTTTATACCGTTTCGGGTGCAAAACCGCTTGACTTTTTTTCGTGCGTATGGTAAATTGATTCGTAGCCGCTAAGGACGGGCAGCCAAGAATTTCCGCAAAGAGGGAATCGCCTAAGCTACTTGCGAGACCGAAAGGAGGTAAAAAGCGAAATGTACGCAATCATCGAAAACGGCGGAAAGCAGTATAAAGTTGCCGAAGGCGACGTTCTGAAAGTGGAAAAGCTCGCTGCGGAAGTAGGGGCGGAAGTCAATTTCAACGTGGTTCTCGTTGCAGACGAAAACGGCTTGAAGGTCGGCAAAGAAGTCGAAAACGCCAAAGTGGTCGCAAAAGTGGAAGCGCAGGACAAGTTCAAGAAGATCATCGTCTTTAAGTACAAGGCGAAGAAGAACGAGCGCAAGAAGCAGGGCCACCGCCAGCCTTTCACTGCGGTAAAAATCGAGAAGATTTCTCTTTGAGCCGCACGGGGCGTAAAGCCCGAAACTATGAATAAGGAGATAAGAAAATGATTTTTCTCGGATTATTCGCTCATAAAAAGGGAACGGGCTCGTCGCACAACGGACGCGACAGCGAAGCGAAACGCCTCGGTGTAAAGCGTCAGGACGGGCAACAGGTTCTTGCGGGTAGCATCATCGTCCGCCAGCGCGGCACGAAGATCCACCCCGGCAACAACGTCGGAATCGGCGGAGACGATACGCTCTTCGCTTTGAAAGACGGCGTCGTTAAGTTTGAGCGCAAAGGGAAGGACAAAAAACAAGTTAGTGTATATTAAAAACGAAACGCGCCCCGATCCTGGGCGTGTTTTTTTGTAAAGCATAAACCGCCCGAAGTACGAGAAGTTGAAAAACGGAAACGTTGCAAAAAAACGAGCATCGGCATATGATAAACAAGAAAGAAAAAATTTTTAAAAAAATCCCCGTATCGTTATAAAAACGCTTGATTTCTTCGTTTGAATATGGTATATTATTCAAGCAAGTTCGGAAGCTTAGCTCAGCTGGGAGAGCATCTGCCTTACAAGCAGAGGGTCATAGGTTCGATCCCTATAGCTTCCACCAATACAGTGCGGAATTGTTTATTATGCGGGAATAGCTCAGTGGTAGAGCGTCACCTTGCCAAGGTGAATGTCGCGGGTTCGAGTCTCGTTTCCCGCTCCAATCAAACTTCCGCACTGTTTTTTTTGGCGCCATAGCCAAGTGGTAAGGCGTGGGTCTGCAAAACCCTGATTCCCCGGTTCAAATCCGGGTGGCGCCTCCAAAACCCCATATATTGTGTTGATTTTGACTGATTGACACAATATATGGGGGTCTTTTTTGCGTTTTTGGGACAGTTTGGGGTGTAATTTTGCGTTATAAGGTCGGGAAATTTACAAGATCCATTTTGCTCCGCATAAACTCATCCGAATAGTGGACGTAATGCTTTCCTACAAGCCGTTGCGGGCTATCGCCCATCCAGAGTTCTACGACTTCACGTTTTACCTTTTCGTCACAAATAGAAGCGAAAGTGTGCCGAAGCTGATAGGGAACAACGCCGTCGCCAAGAGCCTTTTTCATCATATCGAGTGTTCTGTCGTAAGATAAAGGCGAATTAAGCGGCAAATTAAAATCGAAAAATTTTTCTGCCTGACGGGGGACAGGTATTTTTTTGTACGCCTTTTTACCGTTTTTTCTTTTGCGGTTACGGCAAATCAAAAATCCGCTTTCAAAATGCGCCTCGTCGTCAATCTCGCAAGGGCGCAGTCCAAAGAAGTACATGGCGAAGGCGAAATTTCTAATCCTGTCGTAGAAAGGGTCTTTAAGGTTGTTAATGAAAGCGATAATTTGCTCGTCGCTTATTCTATCCCTAAACGGAGTAATCACGGAGTAACAAAATGATTTATATAACAGGCGATACGCATAGAACAGATCTACTTTATATACATATATCATCCCGAGCTAACTAAAAACGACTATATTATAATTGCGGGTGACTTTGGCGGCGTATTGGCTAAAGATACGCTTGAAAGAGATTTAAAGCCGTTTTCCGACCTGCCCGTAACGGTACTGTTCGTTGACGGTAACCACGAGAATTTCGATCTATTAAACGCTTATCCCGTGGAAATGTGGAAGGGCGGAAAGGTACATAATATAAAGCCTGACATTATTCACCTTATGCGCGGGCAGGTATTTGAAATAGAAGGTAAAACGATTTTCACGTTCGGAGGAGCGGCAAGCATAGACAGGGATTGGCGCATAGAGGGCGAAAGCTGGCGGGCACAGGAGCTTCCGACCTACGAGGAACTTGACGAGGGGATAGCCAATTTAAAGCGTTACGGCAATAAAGTAGATTATATAATTACTCATTTTCGACAAAACGCCCGATCTCGGTTTAACCGCCGTGCGAAAGGGCGAAGTTTTAAAATGGCTGCAAGAAACCGACGAAGAGATAGAGGCGTTCGTAATAATCGACGATTACCGTTACGGTTGGGGCGAACTTTCGGAATACTTTGTCAAAACCGAGCCCAATTTCCGTTTGGGAATAGAAAAGGACCATGTTGAAAGAGCGATTGAGATTTTAAATATGGTAAGCAAGCAAGAGAAAAAAATAAAAGTTTCTATACTCGGAGATTCTATTTCCACATATTTCGGTTATACCGATTTCGGATATCCCGTTTATTTTATGGACGACAAAGCATGTGAAAACGGAATTGAAAGCGTGGACGACATTTGGTGGAAACAGGTTATTGATAGCTTGGGCGGCGAACTGTGCGTAAACAATTCATTTTCGGGAAGTTTGGTTTCACAGGATTCTCCGTCGTCGGCTTGTTCAAAAGAACGGTGTGCAAAACTTTCGTCGGATAGTTCGCCCGATATCATACTTATTTATATGGGAACGAACGACAGAGGCTATGGTGTGCTTATTGATAGTGACAGTATGCCCGAGGAAAAGACTTTCTACGGCGCTTACCGTATTATGCTCAGGCAAATAAAGGCAAACTATCCACAAGCGAAAATAGTTTGCGGAACGTTGCTTTTAGGATATCGAGAAGATAGAGATGAGAAAAAGCAACGAAATAAATGGCCGTATTATGTGCAAGAGTTTAATAATGCGATAACGCTTGCGGCTGAAAACGAGGGCTGTTTGGTTGCGGATTTAGCTTCTTACAACCTGCAGTATGAAACTTTGGATTACTGTCATCCTACAAAAGAGGGGCATAAAACGCTTGCGGGGTTGTGGTTGAAAGAGCTTAAGAAATTAATGCGAATTATTTTGTAAAATTCATAACAAAACGTCGGATTTTATGAGATATTTCTAAATAATAAACATTTAAGATAGAAAAAGTTTGAAAAATCTTATATAAGCGGTTGGAAAAAGTTTAATTTTGTGCTATAATCAAGCTGTAAAATCTTTGAGGTGAATTATGTTAAAGCGTAAAGCCGAAAAAAAATTGCTTGATTGGTTGGAAGGTAAGGATGCGCTGCTGATAACCGGCGCACGTCAGGTAGGAAAATCTTACTTGATAAGGGAATTCGGGAAAGAGCATTTTAAGCACTTTATCGAAATTAATTTGTACGATAAGAAAGAATGGATTCCCGTTTTGGAGCAAGCCAATAATGCAAACGAATTGCTTTTCCGCATATCCGCTTTTTCGGATGAGGAATTAGTTTCGGGCGAAACGCTTATTTTTTTCGATGAGATTCAATATGCAAAAAAATGCGATTTGATTACAATGTCGAAGTTTTTGGTTGAGGACGGAAGATATCGGTTTATTTTTTCCGGTTCAATGCTTGGCGTGGAGCTGAACAATATTGCGTCGTGGCCTACGGGATACATGCAAGAGTTCAGAATGTTCCCATTGGATTTTGAGGAATTTTTATGGGCGGTCAATCTCAATCAAACGGTATTCAATCATCTGCAAAAATGTTATGAGGACAGGACGCCCGTTGATTCTTTCGTTCATGAACGCCTGATGGACGCTTTTTATAAATATCTGCTTATCGGCGGAATGCCCGAAGCAGTGCAGACGTTCGTGCTAACCAACGATTTAAAGAAAGTTAACGCCGTTCAGGAAAAAATCGATACGTACTATCGAAAAGACGTTATTCAATACGCGCCGGTCGGACAGCGAGTGCATTTAGAAACCATTTATAGGTTGATTCCGCAGGAATTAAACAGTAAAAACAAAAGGTTTTCTTTGGGTGAAATCGGAAAAGGATATGAAATAAAAGATATTCAGGACGATTTTATGTGGTTAAAAAAGGCGGGAGTGGCGCTTCCCGTTTATAACGTTTCCGAGCCGAAAACTCCGCTTGAGCTGGCGTGCAATAACAGACTGGTAAAAGTATTTCATGCAGATGTAGGAGTACTTTCTTATATGTTAATGGATACCGATATTCAGATGAAGTTGTTCGCAAAGGAGAAAGACATCAATTACGGCGCTATCTTCGAGAATGTGGTTGCGCAGGAGCTGACGGCTCACGGGTTTTCCGAACTCTATTATTTCAACAGTAAAAAACAGGGCGAAGTGGACTTTTTAATCGAGTATAAGGGTAACGTATTACCTTTGGAAGTAAAATCCGGGAAAGATTTTAAAAAGCATTCCGCACTGTGCAACTTACTTTCGAATGAAGAATACGACGTGCCCGAAGCTATAGTGTTGTGCAATGGGAACGTGGAATTTTCCGATAAAATTTTGTATTTACCCATATATATGGTAATGTTAATTGAAAAGAGCGTGCCTAACGGGGGCTTTATTTCCTTGGATTTATCGACCCTGAATTTTAAGAATTAATTGTTTCATCATATCTTTAGCATAACACAAAAAAAGCTGAGAATCCGTAAGGACTCCCGGCTCTTGTCGTTGTTGCCTTTTTTATCTTCGCCCAAAATAGTTATTTCGTCTGTTGCGCCGTCCAAGCTGTTGATATGGGCGGTAGCGGTATAGGGGTTGTCGTAAGTAATCATTTTTAATCTCCCATAGTTGTTATAATAGTGAAACTAATCAAACCAATTGGATTTGTAAAAAATGTTTTAATGAATTTAAATTACGTTTTGATTAGAAGACAAATTAATATTATTCGGGAAAATATTTTTTCAGCGGAATTAACTACAACGGAAAGGAGTATTATTTCCGCAAGAATATGCTGGG